>JAPLDR010000121.1:22927-61034 GCA_026391655.1 Bacteroidia bacterium
CTGGTCAGCCGTCATCCCAAAAAAGTAAACGAAACAGATCAGTTATTTCCTGCCGATTTAACAGACCGTGAGCAACTGTTTAGAGCAGTCGAAGGTTCCGAAATTGTTTACCTGACCATTGGATTCGAATACAATACAACGGTTTGGCAAAAACTGTGGCCTCCGCTGATGCAAAACGTGATTGATGCCTGTATTGCCAACAAGGCAAAGCTGGTCTTCTTCGACAATGTCTATTCTGTCGGCGGTGACTTTGTCAGTCACATTACAGAGGAATCGCCTGTTTACCCTACAAGCAATAAGGGGGAAATCAGGGCGCAGATAGGTCTGATGCTGTTTGATCTGATGAAAATAGGAAAGATTAAGGCGATCATTGCCCGGGCACCCGACTTTTATGGCATTGATATCGGCAAAAGTATTTTGATGTCGTTGATTTATAAAAATCTTGCAAGCGGGAAAAAGGCCCAATGGATGTTTAATGCAAAGGTTAAACATTCTTACATTTATACCCCGGACGCCGGAAAAGCAACTGCCTTATTGGGAAATACCCCTGATGCCTATAACCAGATATGGAATTTACCGACAGATCGCAAATCGCTGACTGCCGAACAGTGGATCAACCTTTTTGCGAAAGAGATGGGGAAAAATAATAATTATAAGTTGATTCCCGCATGGAAGGTGAGGTTATCGGGAGCTTTCGTCCCATTCTTAAAAGAACTTTTCGAAATGCGGTATCAGTTCGACCGCGACTATTTCTTCGATAGTATTAAGTTTGAAAAGTATTTTAAATACCAACCCACCAGGTATGCGGATGGTGTAAAAGAGATAGTGGTGCAACTCTCAGGGAAGTAATTAAAAACTAAAATCGATACGAATGGAAAACAACAGCAATATCCCATTTCAAACCATAGACTGGTCAACAATCGCCAAAACTGAGCACAAAGGAGAAACCGGAACTTCATGGTGGCAAACAGTTCAATTCGATGGACTCAGGGTTCGTATTGTCACTTATTCACCAGGTTATTTGGCCGATCACTGGTGTAAAAAAGGGCATATTGTCCATTGTCTCGAGGGAGAGTTTATCAGTGAGTTGATTACGTTTGAAAAATTCACGTTAACTCCGGGCATGACCTATGTCGTTTCGGATGAGCTTAGTTCGCACCGCTCTGTCACCCAAAACGGAGTGAAGTTGATGATTATTGATGGCGATTTTTTGAAATAGAAATGCACTTTTCGCTGCTAAAGTATAATAGATAAAAATCTGCTAATGATGATTTCATTCCACAACAAGGTGATTATATCGGTGCTGATCTTTGTCGGACTAGTGTTTGCAGTCTATAGCTATTTTGAATCACGTTCGATCAAGACAACCGAAATTGAAATCAAATCAGCAGATATTCCCGAATCATTTAACGGACTGAAGATTGTCTTTATATCAGATATCCATCTTGGACCTTATCTCTCTGCCCAAAGATTATCCGGAATCGTCGGGCAGATTAATGCAATGAAGCCCGATCTTATTCTTTTGGGTGGCGATTATGTGCATTATCGTTCGCGATATGTTGAGCCCGTATTTAGAGAGTTAGGCAAGCTTCGATCGGTTTTTGGAGTTTATGGTGTCTTAGGGAATCACGACCATTATGCAGGAGCTGCCCTTTCGAGATCAATGATGGCAAAATATGGGATCAATAGCATTGATAACCAATCATTCTGGATAACCAAGGGTAACGACAGTATAAAAATCGGCGGGGTAGGAGATTTAAAGGAAGATTTACAATTTCCGGAATACACATTCAAAGGATTGAAAAGAACGGACTTCTCAATCCTGGTTTCCCATCAGCCTGATTACATCGAAAAAATCGAATCCGATCTGATTGATTTAACACTTTCGGGGCATACTCATGGTGGACAAATCACATTTTTTGGTTTGTGGGCTCCCATTTTACCTTCCAAATACGGTCAGAAATACCGGTATGGTTTAATTGATTCAGAGAAGATGAAGTCTTATATCTCATCAGGCGTTGGAGCAGTTATATTACCATTTCGATTCTTCTGCAGACCTGAGATTGTTGTGATCCGGCTAAAGAAAACAAACCGACAATAGATTTTTACAGATAAGACACGAAACAGAAAATCCATTCATCCGCTATTTTGGGATATTCACCGATTAAAAAATACGATTGGTAAGTTTTTATTTGTTTCAGCAACATTTATAAGCCAGTTTTGTCCTATAAATTGATAAGACGATTATAAATGAATAACCTTAGAACTTTACTTTTAATCCCGGTTTTTTTCATTCAAATTTCCGGCATACTGATCAACAGTAACAAGGAATCGTTACAGTTGTCCGAAAATAGAGAGAAGGTGCATACCTCACCCAAAATCGCTGAGTCAGCAAATGATTTGCAGATCCTTAAGAAGGAAGAGATCAGTTGTGTAAACAGTCCCATTTGTCGTAAAGAGACACCATTAAAATTTTTGGTCCAACCGGCAACAATCTTAAAAGAGAATCTTCCTGTTAAAGTGACCCGGTGCGAAAATAAGCGACCATCGCGAAGAATTCCGGCAAGTGTCTTTGTACGCTTTATTGGAACAGGGGATGCCGAACTATTTTAATCCGGGATTCCATTTTTTTTGATGATCATCTTATTCAGAATTGCAGCCAGTTCGGAAGTAAGATTCTTTCTTGCGTATTTCCCGATCCCTTTCGGATTATTGTTTAAGTCGCTGCAAAGATATTTCTCATACATTATGATGACGATCTTCTTAATCTGCTCCAAATTATCATATGCTGCAATTACACCTGCTTCCGATTCTTTAAGTATTCGTGCCAGATCGCCGTCAGTTGGCCCGATGGCCATGATTGGTCTGCCTGATGCGAGGTATTCAAAAAATTTCCCGGTTAGTATCCCTTTAGCGTTGGGACTATCCTTATTAATAACCAAAAGCAGAATTGCCGATTGCTTCATAAGTGAAGCCACCTTATCGTGAGAGACATATTCAATCAGGGTGAGCTGTTCACCGAGGTTGAGCGCTTTGAGGTCATCGGTTACTAACTTGTCAACTTTCCCAACAAGCTTTATCTCAAGATTATTTCTGAAGTTGGGAACCGATTCAGATAATTCGGAGAGTGCCTGCCATAATACTTTGAGATTTAGACTTGGAGGAAGTGTTCCGATGTGAGAGATGGAGAATTTTGCATCACGAACCACCTCGTGAGCTTCCATATCATCAGGATCGAATCCGTTAGTGATCAGGTGCACATTGTTTCCACCCATCTTTTCGTAGTTCTCTTTCATATCACTACTTACAACCACCATTGCACTACAACCTCTAATCGTTTTCAATTCAAGGTTTTTGTGTTTCTTATCAGCGAATGCGGAGATCTTCAGGTCTTTGTAGTAATCTATATCGGTCCAGGGATCACGGAAATCGGCCAGCCACGGAATATTCAAACGCTCTTTAATCGCTAATGCGATCAGATGCATTGAATGGGGAGGTCCTGTTGAAACAATGGCATCTACATGATTTTCTTTAAGATAGTTGATCAGGAATCTGACAGAAGGTTTTATCCAGAATTTTCGGGCATCGGGGATAAAAATATTTCCACGTATCCAAACCGATAATTGTTCAACAAGTCCGGGTGACTTTTTATCGTTCAGAAATCCGCTGTTTATTTTCGAAGTACTCTTTTTACCGGTAATTTTTTTGTAGAACTCGTATGGCTCCCATATAGGAGTTTTGATCACTTTAATATCAGCAGGTATATCTTTGGCCAAAGTATCGTCGATCACTGGAAATTCAGGATTTGAAGGGGTATAAATCACAGGTTCCCACCCAAAATCGCGAAGATATTTCACGAACTTGAGCCATCTCTGCACGCCTGCGCCTCCGCTTGGCGGCCAGTAATAGGTAATTATCAGAACTTTATGCATTTAAAAATGTTTTTAACAGGAATAGTTGCGACGAAATCTTTCAGGTAAAATGGCTCATAATAAGCCATATCCACAAATTTTTGGTTTTTAAAGTCCCGCTCTGCGAGAGGAACCATATTTTCAGCCGAAGTGATAATTCCGTCGATGAAGATTGCATTAGGATGGGAGATTGCATTACGACATTTGGCCGCACCGTTGCCAAAAAAGAGGACAGTGTTGTTTTCAAGAAATGGAAGATACGATTGATTGTCTATAATATCCGCTTGTATTCCACGGATTTGTATTCCGTTTGCATCGTAAAACGACGTATAAACTTCCATTCTTCGGGCATCGATCATGGGACAAAAAAGAGGATTGCCCGTTTCCGGGTAATGAAATTTTTCGTGATTGTTAATAACATGAAGCGCCATAGCTTCCAGCGATGTGATAGCAATCAGCGGTAAACGCGAAGCATAACAAAGACCTTTAGCAACCGATACACCAATCCTCAACCCGGTATACGATCCCGGACCTCCCGATACCGCCACGGCATCAAGTTGTTCCATCGTAAGATTCGAATCAGTCAAAAGTTCCCGGATAAAAACAGTTACCATCATCGCGTGATTCTGTCCTGTAAGGTTTTCACGCGATTGAATGACAGCACCATCGCGGGCAATAACTACAGAACACACCTCTGTTGAAGTTTCGATATTTAAAATTAGTGCCATTAACTTTTTTGCAAAGATGGGAATTATTCAAAAATTTTAATCATTTTCGGGACTTGTTTGTTGTACTATACAAATCGGGTTATATAAATTGTTTTTAACGGATAACTCGTTACGTTTATGGCACCTGAAACAACCAGTTTGAATATTCAACTATGCTAAAGACAGTTATTATAGACGACGACTATGTTTCGAGAATGGTTTTGCGGGAGATGCTCGAAAAATTTCTCGAAAACATTGAAATACTCGGAGAAGCCGGCACCGTTGCTGATGGGGTTAAGTTGATTGAAGATACTGATCCTGAGTTGGTATTACTTGATATCAGTATGCCTGATGGTACTGGTTTCGATCTTTTGGATAAATTGAAATCAATAAATTTCAAACTGATTTTTATTACAGCATATAGTGAATATGCGATAAAGGCATTTAAATACTCGGCGTTTGATTATATAATTAAACCTCTTAATGTCGACGAACTTACCAAGGCTATTTTGAGGATTCCCCATATAAAGAGAGTGGATAATAATGTAAGGGTTAGGACGCTGAAAGAAAACCTTCTATCGCCCGATGATAGTCCGTCAAAAACAGTTGCATTACCCGAAATCAATGGATTTGCTATTGTTAATGTCGAAGATATTGTTCGCTGTGAAGGCAAAAGAAATTATACCCGTATTATCTTTAAAAACTCTCCGGAGAAAGTTGTGAGCCGAACACTGCTTGAGTTCGAACACCTGTTAGCTCCTTTAGGATTTGTGCGAATTCATCGAAGCCATTTGGTTAATATCCTTAATGTGGTTCGATACCTTAAATGTGATGGAGGGAAGGTTGAACTTAAAACGGGTGAACAACTCAAAGTTTCGCCGAAACACAAGGAGAATTTATTAAACAGGCTGTTGTTTAATAAGCTTTAGCAATCTGGATTATCTTTTGTGTGAATATCTTATGACAGAATCAAATCCATTTTAATATTCTGAAATCCTGCCGGTTAGGAAGCTCTTCGTTTTTAGGGAAAACCCTCACTCCGTAATTATATGAACCAGGTTTTGTCAAAGTGAGGCTTAATGAATAATGAGCGAATCCATTTTCAACTTTTCCTGCAGTAAATTCATGCCTTTCAACATATTCCGGATGCTCAGTTCCGGTTGCAATAATTATTTCAACTCCAATTTCATCCGGAGATAATCCTTTTATATCGAGCACGATTTGAGATGGGTAGTTTTGTCCCATTTTGTAAGTATTCGTTATTCCGTCGGCAAGCTGAATGCTGACAACCTCTATCTGATCCCACACCGAAAGTATTTTTTCTTTCCATGTCGCGATTTCTTTCGCTTTCGCAAAATTATCAGCCTTCAACCTGTCCAGTCTTGCTGAGAGCGGTATATAGTAACGATTGAAATAGTCCTTCATCATGCGACGTGTTGTGAAGTGAGGTACTACATCAGCGAAAGTGTTTTTAATAAAATCGACCCAACGACTGGGAACATTTTTCTCGTTCCGGTAATAATATGCCGGAATAATTTCATTTTCAAAGATGCTGTAAATAGCTTCTGCATCGAGTTCATTCTGCAACTCATCGTTGTCGAAAGTTTTCTCAAGTGGCAGCGACCATCCGGCATCTTTTTTATAACCCTCGACCCACCATCCGTCAAGCACTGAAAAGTGAAGTGTACCATTCATTACCCCCTTTTCTCCTGAAGTTCCCGAAGCTTCGAGTGGACGCGTTGGTGTATTCATCCAAACATCGCATCCCTGAACCAACATTTTGGCCAGGTTCATATCATAGTTTTGAATGAAAAGAATGCGTCCGACAAACTCAGGTCGTTTCGAAATATCGAAGATAAATTTGATCAGGTTTTGTCCTTCTTTATCGGCCGGATGTGCTTTTCCTGCAAACAAAAACTGCACCGGACGATCGGGATTATTCACAATTCGCGCTAAACGGTCGAGATTATGGAAAAGGAGATCCGCTCTTTTATAGGTGGCAAACCGGCGTGCGAAACCAATTGTCAGAGCTTTTGGATTCAATTTTGAAGTGGCCTCAGCAATGTATTTAGGATTTTCATTCCGCTGGACATGGATATCCGAGAAGCGTTGTTTAATGTAGTTGATTAAATTTTCGCGAAGTTTTGACTTTGTTTCCCAAATCAGACTATCCTGAACTTTATAAATATTCCGCCATGCCCGTGACTCCTCATCTTCTTCATAATCGTGAATATCCTCAGGAAGATTTTCTGGTTTTAGGAATTTTTCGTGAATTGATTTCCATTCAGGTGCCGCCCATGTAGGATAATGAACACCGTTGGTGACGTATCCTATGTTTTCAAGTTCTTCGGGTAAAAATCCCTTATACAATTCAGAGAGAACCTCTTTACTGATCTTTCCGTGCAACATACTGACGCCATTGATCTCCTGCGAAAGATTTGAAGCCAGGTAGCTCATATTAAAATGATCGTCCTGAGCTGAGGCTTTCCCAAGAAATAGAAAATCATCGAGTGAGATTTTCATCTTCAAAGCCATATTTCCCATATACAGTTTGAAAAGGTCAACATGAAACGAGTCATGCCCGGCTGGTACTGGAGTATGTGTTGTGAATAATGTGGATACCCTGATCATTTCCTGGGATTCGGCAAAAGTTAATCCCGAATTCTCCATGAGATTCATTATCCTTTCGAGTCCTATAAATGCAGCGTGTCCTTCATTACAATGGTAAATATCAGCTTTAACACCGACCTTTTCCAAAAGTTTTATTCCACCCAAACCAAGCACCATCTCTTGTTTCAACCGATTTTCATTGTCCCCTCCATAGAGGTGATGCGTAATGAAACGGTCAGGATCCTGATTGGCATCATAGTCAGTGTCGAGGAGATATAATAATATATTACCTATTTTCACAGACCATGCATGAGCATAAACCGTTCGGCCGGGCATATCGATACCGATCGTTACCCACCCATTCTCATCCATTACGGGCTGAATAGGAATTTTAGAGAAATGTTCAGCATCGTACTGGGCAATCTGCTCTCCCTGACTTGAAATAATCTGTTTAAAATAGCCATACCGATACAGAAGACCGACACCTGTCATGGCGACTTTCGAATCGCTTGCCTCTTTCAGAAAGTCCCCTGCAAGAATACCAAGCCCACCGGAGTAGATCTTGAGACTTGAATGCAAACCAAACTCCATACTGAAATAAGCAATTTTTGGCCCGAGTAAAACCTTACGTTCGTCGAGATATTTTTTGAGCTTATTTTCAGCCGATTTCATTCGAAGAATGAAAGACTGATCAGATTTCAACGCTTCAAAACGTTCAAGGCTCGTCTCCTCAAGCAAGACTATTGGATTGTGCTCGCACTTTTCCCAGATTTCCGGATCAATCTCATTAAACAAAGCCCTTGCTCCATCACTCCATGCCCACCAAAGGTTCCGCGAAAGTTCGCGCAGCGGATTGAGTTCTTCCGGAACATTCGACTCAACTATTATTTTTTTCCAGGTGGGTACGGAATTTCCCAACTGTCTGATTTTATATCCTTGTGACTCCATTTCGACAACATATTATAATAAAAGATAATGCAAATTTCACATTATCACGACAATAATTTTGGTTGCAAATTTAGTTTATTTTGTGGCTTTAATTACACCCCTGAAATAACCGATCGATTCGGCAATACCCATAAAAGGATCGGTCATATCTTTCTCGTGTTCGAGGCTGCAGACACCAGTATAACCCACTTTACGAAGCATTTTAACAAAAGCAGGAAAATTAATGACCCCGCGACCAACTTCGAGCGAATAACCGAGCTTCGTCGTTCCAGTGACATCTTTGATATGGATATCGAATACGCGTGATTTGTATTTTTTCAGGTCTGCAACGGGATCTTTACCATTACGTGTGTCGTGACCAATATCGAGGCACATGCCTATTCTTGGGTCAAGGTCTTTGACGTGATTCCAGACATCTTCAGCGTCGGGATAGGTTTTGATGTCGGGGCCGTGAAGGTGAATCGCGTAATTAAACCCATACTCTTTCACTTTTTTGTCAACATAAGGGAGAAGATCGTAATTGGGAACACCAATTATCAGTTTTACCCCAACCCTTTTGGCGTAAGCAAACGCAGAGTCGATTTGACCCTCCGATTTCATGTAAATAGGACCAACAGCATAACCCGTTACCCCTTTGGCTTTCAATTTGGCCTGAAATGCAGCGATCTGTTCGTCGGTGCTTTTCAATGGAAGGTGAAAATCTTTGATACACAGATAATGGACATCGGCCCGCTGCAAAGTCTCAAGCGCTTTATCAATATCGAACTTGAGAAATGTGTAACCTGCCATCCCGATTTTAAATTTCTCGTCTGTTTCGGGAGGCGGTTGCTGACCGGGACGCTGTTGCTGAGCCTTTGCTACTTGCGTAGCAACTGCCATAAATACAACGACTACAAAAACTAAAACTTTTTTCATCTTGTTATTAATTTGTTTTACGGAGAATACCAGTTATGACAAATCGAAATTCGTTTTATCGGTATGGTATTTCCGGGATTAATTGATTAAGAAAGGTCAAAAATAGTAAAATGATGGCAGGTTGAGCGGATGATCGGCACGAATTTAATACAAGTCGTTAACCAAAGGTTTGGAACGCGTATAACACCAATATAATGAAGCAGATTTTTGCCGATTTAATTCGAAATCCGGCATACCACCAATAATTCCAATAAATTAGACGATTTAATGGAATTTATCCATTCGCACAACACCTATAAATACATCGGGTATAGAAATAAACAATGATTTTTATTTACGAATGAATTATTATCAATAAATTTGGGGAATCGAATAATATTTGGGACATAATTTCAGCAAATAAAACAGGGTACGATTTTATTTTATACTAAAACAGATCATTTCCACATTTCAAACAGAATATAGATAGGTATATCTTGGTATTCATACATACGTTTTTGGAAAGACTTCTTGATGTTTTGATTTAAAAAGGATTGATACATTTTAAAATTAGAAGAAAAACTGCTAAATTAACTCACTATGAATAATCTTGCATTGATTAGTTACGTTCTATTTATTTTATTGCACCAGATTTCAAGCTTGATGGAATTTTTTAACGATCCTGTAACCGGAACTTACTACTTCACAATAGCATTAGTATTGCTTACTTTTATGCTATTAATTGTTGGATACAGAAGTTTAATTCTGCCTGGAATAGCTTTGCGAAGAAAACGAGATAAGGCATTCAAACAAAAAGGATGGATAAAATCAAGCGATTTGGAATATGAAATGCTTGATAAAAAAAGGGAGAAAAAAGAAGAATTAAACGCATCAAACCAAAAAGGGATTCCCAATACCATTATAAACTTACTCGATGAACACAAGAATATACTACTAATTGCTCCCTCGCTATTTGGCAAATCGCATATTACCGTAAATATTTTGAAGAGCTTGCCAGAAGCTTATGTGTTGATTCCGAATGAAAAAGATTTTATGACTGCATTTCGCAATGCTGATGATAACATTCCAATAGCTCCGGATGGGGCTCAATATTCAATCGTACTTTTCGATAATTTTCAGGAATTCTTTAAGAACGATAATACAAATCCATCTGCCTTTATTCTAAAAGCACTGGATTTGGATTTAATCTTATGGGCTAATTGTATTTCAATTGAAGACTATGATAATATCCAACAATTATCGGATTTTAAACTAATAGGCGATACATTTGAAAAGATCATTGCAGATAAAAAAATCTCACCTCATGAAATAGAGCAATGGAAAAAAGAAGGCAGGATTTCAAATGTCAAATCAACTGATGTAAATGGCCTTGTTGGAGAAATATTCTATGATCCGACTGCTATGCTTCAACACTATAATGAAATTAAAGGTAATGCAACTGCTTTTATTGTATTGAAACTTATTAAACAAGCATATATGCTTGGTTCTTTTCAATTACCCAATGTGATGAGTTTAGAACCAATTAAAATTGCATATAAAAAACTGATTAATAAGGAGGATTATACGTTGTTTTTTGACGCATTATACCTACTTCAGAAGAAAGGGTTCTTAACACTAATGAGTGACAATAACAGGATTTCATTTGAAACCTACTTAAATAACATTGTTGAACCAAAAATGAAGCCTTTGGAATTTCTTGATTTCTGGGGAGATATTCTTCAACAAAATGTTGGAACCTATAGCCGATTAATGTCTAATGCCTCTAATTATGATGAGGCACTTGGAATATTTAATCAAATGAGTTTAATACAACCGAATATTTATAATTATAACATTTTGATTCATAAATCCAATGATTTCAACATCGGGAAATCCTGGTATAATCAATTGATTTCAAAAGGAATTCCACCAAACATTGTTACTTACAATTCCCTGTTCAACCTGATCGAAGAATACGAAGAAGGAAGAACGCTGATGACCGAAATGATTTCAAAAGGAATAAAGCCGAACATTTTCACATACAATTCCCTGCTCAATCATGTTAAAGATTACGAAGTAGGAAAAACGCTGATGACCGAAATGATTTCAAAAGGAATTCCTCCGGACATTTTCACTTACAATTCCCTGCTCAACCTTGTCAAAGAATACGAGGTAGGAAAAACGCTGATGACCGAAATGATTTCAAAAGGAATTCCTCCGGACATTTTCACTTACACGTCCCTGCTCAACCTTGTCAAAGAATACGAGGAAGGAAGAACGCTGATAACTGAAATGATTTCAAAAGGAATTCCTCCGGACATTTTCACTTACACATCCCTGCTCAACCTTGTCAAAGAATACGAAGAAGGAAGAACCCTGATGACTGAAATGATTGCAGAAGGAATACAACCAGACATTTTTACCTACACGTCCCTGCTCAACCTTGTCAAAGAATACGAAGAAGGAAGAACCCTGATGACTGAAATGATTTCGAAAGGAATAAAACCGAACATTTTTACCTACACTTCCCTGCTCAACCTGGTCAAAGAATACGAAGAAGGAAGAACGCTGATGGTTGAAATGATTTCAAAAGGAATAAAGCCAGACATTTTTACCTACACTTCCCTGCTCAACCTGGTCAAAGAATATGAAAAAGGAAGAACGCTGATGATTGAAATGATTTCAAAAGGAATAAAGCCAGACATTTTTACCTACACTTCCCTGCTCAACCTTATCAAAGAATATGAAAAAGGAAGAACGCTGATGACTGAAATGATTTCAAAAGGAATAAAACCAGACATATTTACCTACAATTTACTGCTCAACCTTGTCAAAGAATACGAAGAAGGAAGAACACTGATGACGGAAATGATTTCGAAAGAAATTACTCCGAACATTATTACTTACAATTCCTTATTCCATCTTATTAAAGAATACGAAGAAGGAAGAACGGTGATGACGGAAATGATTTCAAAAGGAATTCCTCCGAATATTTTCACTTTCAATGCCCTGCTCAACCTTGTCAAAGAATACAAAGAAGGAAGAACGGTGATGACGGAAATGATTTCAAAAGGAATTCCTCCGAATATTTTCACTTACAATGCCCTGCTCAACTTGGTCAAAGAATACGAAGAAGGAAGAACCCTGATGACAGAAATGATATCAAAGGGAATACTGCCAGATATTGTCACTTACAATTCCTTGATTTATCTTGCAAAAGAATATGAAGTAGGAAGAACCCTAATGATAGAATTAATCTCGAAAGGGATTACAGCAAATAAATATACCTATACTACACTCATTTCTAAAACAAATGATTTTGAAATTGCAAATGAGATTAAAAATGAAATGATAAAATACCAAATAAGACGCGACCCTCAATTATACACAAGCTTAATGAAAAAATCCAGAAACTATCAAAAAAGCCTCTATTTACTCGAAGAAATGGATGCAATTGGACCTCCACCTGATGCAATTATATTCACAATGTTAATGGATTTGAGTAGGGATTTTCATTTGTCATTTAATTGGTTAAAAGAAATACATAAAAGAGGTTTGCTAATCAAGCAACGTTCAATCGAAACTGTACGAAAATTCATTAATTACAATAGGCAAGAAGTTGAACTAAATAAATGGCTATATGAGAATTCATTAGTATAAAAATGGGATCTTTTATTCAGGCAAATATATCAACCGGAAATCACAAACCTTGTTTTACCCCAATCAAACGCTCCGTAGGAGCGAAATATTTGTAGAAAAATAATAGCATAACAACAAGAGGCGCAACCGGAAATGTAAAAAGGAGAAGGAAGGTTCTTTGCGACGCAAAACCAAGGTAAATTAAAGAAAGGTCAGCCTGTAAACGAGAATCAGATATCTATATTTTACAAAAAAGTAGTTGTAAACGTCGCTTGAGTAGTTACATACCAGAAAAAGTAGTTGTAAACGACGCTTGAGTAGTTAGATTCTCCAAAAAGTAGTTGTAAATGTAGCTTGAGTAGTTATATACCCAAAATAGTAGTTGTAAACGTCGCTTGAGTAGTTATATACCAGAAAAAGTAGTTGTAAACGTCGTTTGAGTAGTTAGATTCTCCAAAAAGTAGTTGTAAACGTCGCTTGAGTAGTTATATATTCGGAAAAGTAGTTGTAAACGAGGTTTGGGTAGTTACATCCCCGAAAAAGTAATTGTAATAGAATATTTTTCTTTAACCTGAATATTCAGTATATTCGCTTGGTCAAAAGTGGTATCTGCCATATATTCAAAATATATAAACAGCATTTTGAATCGTTAAAGCAACCTTATAAATATCGTTATGCAACCTAAAGTTACTTTGATTTTTCTTATTCTTATTGCACTTTTCAGTTCATGCAAAAAGAAAGAATCGTTGGAAATCAATAATTCGCCTGGTGGTTTGTTGAATATGGTAAAATATGGTTCAGAACTGTGGTATGTGTATACCTGGAATAATAACAACTTAATCGATGAGGAGAAAAGCCGGTTCTTTTACACAAAGCATAATTACAATCGCAACAACCAACTGGTTTCATCTGACTTCTACGTAGATCCCGCGATTTACAGTAGTAGTTCCTATGTTTTGGATGCAGCTATGAAGCGGACGGAGTGGGTGAATCCGGATAATACAGCAAAAGAAAATTCCAATACCTTTGAATACAATCGGAACGGACAATTAATTAAGCGAACAATTCTGCGGTTAAATACAAATTATCTGTCATATTCAACCTTTGAGTATAACACCAATGGTCAGATATGCAAAGAAACCTGGTACTATGAAAATAAGGAACAAGGTTATCGGGATTACGTTTATGAAAGTGCCGGAAATTTGATTTCTGAGAAACGTTATGACCTTGATTCTGTAACCGGAAAATATAAGCCAAGCACAACAACGGTATATGAATTTGATAACAGCCACAATCCATACCGCTCTTTTAACAGGCAGTTGCCTGGTCTTTATACAAATCAAAATAATATTGTAAAAGAAACTTACGAGATACATTTCGAAGTTGATGCCTCAATTAAAAAAATCCAGATTACGGAAACCACTTATGAGTACAATTCCAGTGGTTATCCCGTAAAGAAAGATGGCATTATTGAATTTGTTTACAATTGATTATCAATCTGAAAATCGTTTATGAGTATTACCATCAGACCCGCCATGGTAGAAGATTTCGGGGTGATCGTAGAATTGTTCCGGGAATTTGCACATTTCGAACACCTTGATGAGCGGATGACCAATTCGGTGGAACAAATGAAAGCCGAAACGGAGTATTTTAATTGTTTTGTGGCGGTGAACAAACAGCATGAGATTGTCGGGTACGCTACTTATTTCTTTGCCTATTTTACCTGGACGGGCAAATCGCTCTATATGGACGATCTCTATGTGAAAGAAGGTTATCGCGGTGCCGGAATCGGAACAATACTCATTAACAAGGTGATTGATTTTGCAAAAACATCCGGTTGTCATAAATTAAGGTGGCAGGTATCCGACTGGAACGCTCCCGCAATCAGTTTTTACAAAGGACTCGGAGCTGTAATAGATGCCCAGGAACGGAATTGCGATCTGGATTTATGAAAATGGCTTCTGGCGGTTGGGAACTGGCTACTAGCAGAAAGCTGCGGGGAGTATATTTTTGCTTCTTTATGCGAATTAAGGGTTAAGTATCAACAAACCCGAAGGGTTGAAATGATTATAGAATTTGTATTATTCATTTGGATATATAACCAATTTGTGAATCTTTATCGTAAAAGCATCGTAATGATATATTTCAGTATATAAA
Organism: Bacteroidia bacterium; assembly: GCA_026391655.1. Lineage (GTDB taxonomy): Bacteria > Bacteroidota > Bacteroidia > Bacteroidales > Prolixibacteraceae > JAAFHB01. Next base: position 37,794 of record JAPLDR010000121.1, read on the forward strand.
AGATATAAGAAAATGAAGAAAGTATTACTCCTTTTGGCAGAAGGATTTGAATCGTACGAAGCAAGTGTTTTTATTGATGTAATCGGATGGAACCAGGTCGAAGGTGATAAATCGACCCAATTATTCACCTGTGGATTGCGGCGCGAAATCAAAAGTTCGTTCAATCAGCGCATATTGGTCGATTACCTGGTTGATGATATCGATCCCGTAGAATTTGATGCACTTGCCGTCCCGGGTGGTTTCGAAGTATATGATTTTTACAAAGATGCTTACGACGAAAGCTTTTTGAGGCTGATCAGGATGTTTAATGCACAGAGCAAATTTATTGTCTCGGTTTGTGTCGGGGCATTACCGATTGCCCGTAGCGGTGTTTTAATTAACCGTCGGGCAACCACCTATAATATGAAGGCGATCAGACAGGAAGAATTGGAAAGTTATGAAGTAAACCTGATTAATGAACCCATCGTTACCGATTGCAATGTGACCACCTCCTGGAATCCATCAACTGCAATGGATGTAGCCTTTCTGTTGCTTGAACGATTGACCTCGAAAGAACAAAGTAATTACATCAGGGAGATTATGGGGTTTAAACTGAAGTAAAATTGCATCGCTCATTTTATCGAATCTGGAAGTTTGGGCTTCAGAATTAGGGTTTAGCAAAGCAATATTGGAAACAGGTATCAATCAATTCGAGGCAATAGCGCTTTATCAGAAATCGGGTTACCTGCTAATTTCGAATTACGGGCAATATATCGGCAATCCGAACAGTGTATGTATGCTTAAACTATTAGAAAGCATCGTTTAATTTTGATTTTTTGCGTCAATACCTTTACCGGAAACATTCCTGCTTCGGAAATCTGAGACAATAACCTTCAACTATAAATGCGTTTTACTAACTTTGCCTCTCTCAATAAAAGGGAAGTAGCATAAAAAATCATTTAGGTACAACTTACTATGAAATTCCAGAAAATGCACGGATTGGGGAACGATTTTATCCTTATGGATGAGATCGATCCGTTGAAATATGATTTAACAGCATTGGCAATCAAATTATGCGACCGTCATCAGGGGATCGGAGCCGACGGCATTATTTTAATCCTCCCTTCGGAGATAGCTGATGTGAAAATGAGGATCATCAATTCGGATGGAAGTGAAGCAGATATGTGTGGCAATGGCATTCGTTGTTTTGCCAAATATGTTTACGAAAATAAAATAAATACATCTACTTCTTTTACAATCGAAACGGGAGCCGGTGTGATGGTTCCTGAACTAATCGTTGAAGATGGGAAGGTTTTGTTTGTCAGAGTGAATATGGGTACACCACAATTGGAGCGTTCGGCCATTCCGATGTTAGGTGCTGCCGGAAATGTGATCAATGAATCGTTACAAATTGCCGGTAAGGAGTACAAAATAACGAGTTTATTGATGGGTGTTCCGCATACGATCGTTTTTGTCGATCATCTTGACGAAACTGATATTGTAACAATAGGCAGACAAATCGAAAAACATCCTGCTTTCCCGAAAGGGACGAATGTCAACTTTGTGGAAATGGTCAATGAACATGAAGTAAAGATGAAAACATGGGAACGCGGAGCCGGAAGTACTTTGGCATGCGGAACCGGAAGTTGTGCAACAGCAGTTGCTGCTTCGTTGAATGGTAAAACAGGATAAGAGGTAACGGTACATCTGGCTTTAGGTGACTTACTCATAGAATGGCTTAACGGAGTTGTTTACATGACCGGGAGTGCCAATCATGTTTTTGCAGGAGAAGTAGATATCTGATTTAAAAGCAAATAATACGACAATAGCATGGCTGCAAAAGCATTATTGATCATCGATATGCAGGCTGGAAGCTTTACTCCTTCAACTCCGCGATACGAAAGCGATATTGTGATTGAAAAGATTAATCAATTGACCACAATTTTTCGTGCCAAAAGTAATCCGGGAATTTTTATCCGTCACGACGGTTCAAGAGAAGGGTGTTACATTCCTGGCACTGACGATTGGCAGATATTACCGGAGTTGAACCAATTGCCGGGCGATTTATATGTTGAAAAAACCATCAACGATTCGTTTTATCAATCTGAATTGCAATCGACACTTCAGAAATTAGGGGCAAATGATCTTTATTTTGTGGGTTGTGCCACCGATTTTTGTTTCGATACCACCGTTAAGTCGGCCTTAGGCAAAGATTACAACGTTACTGTTGTAAAAGATGGTCATACCACTGCAGACCGGCCTTTCGCCAATGCAAAAACGTTGATTGATCATTATAATTGGCTTTGGAGTGAATTGACTCCGGCTGCTTATCCGTTAAAAGTTGCTACCTGCCTCGAAATTATCGAATCAGCAATGAAATGATTTTTTATAGCCCAATAACCGAAACTGAATTACTGCGCCAGAATTTCGGTGAGGACCAATTAAAGAAAGAATAGAACAAATCAATCGGTACAAAACAGATGACTGATCTTGAATGTATAGAATTCAGAGAAGCAAACACGTCAGATGCTATACGACTAACAGAGATCGCTTTTGCTGCTAAACTGCATTGGAATTATCCGAAGGAATATTACGAAATCTGGCATGACGAAATGACGATTACTGAAGCGTATATTTCAAACAATCAGGTATATCTTGCTGTATGTTGTGACGAAATCCTTGGATTCAGTTCTGTAGTTGAAGTCATTAACCCAACATATGTCAGAGAGGTTTACATTAAAAAAGGATTTTGGCTGGATCATCTTTTTATTGATCCGCAATATCTTAACAAGGGAATTGGAACCAAAATAATCGAATATACACGGAAACTTTGCCATGAAAAAGGGATATTAGAATTGATGATCTTTGTGGAACCATTCGCCAGAGGGTTTTATGATAAAATTGGAGCCAAATTTATGTATGAGACACTCACATCAATTCAAGGAAGGATGCTTCCGGTTTATTGTTTGCCGGTTTCGAAGAACAAAAAACAATGATCAGCTTCCTTTTTTCGGATTGAGAAATTCAGGGTACCTTTACGAAGTTCAAAATTAATATCAGGGAGAATGACAATATTGGAAGAAAAACACAAAGCTTCATTTTTAATAGGACTTGGGTTCGTAATTATCGGTTTTTTGACAAAAGTAATTTATCGCGAATATATCAACAGCCATGGTATTGATGATTTTGGACTTGCAGGTTCCTTACCAAGCTTCCTGTACGTAATCGGATTTTCGCAAATATTTCAGATAAGACCAATAAAGTATCCTGTGTTGGTCATTCTCGTTGTTACCCTTGGTTCGGTGATCTATGAATTCAAACAATTCCGCTCTTCGGGAAACCTCGATGTAAATGATATCGTTGCTTCAATTCTGGGGGGCACCATCTCTTATGTGATCCTTATTTTAGTCGAAAAGAGATTCAAAAATCAGGATAGGTAGCGATATATTAACGTCAAATTGGTTATCGATAAAAGAAGAAATTGAATATCATCATATTTTATTTGACCTACTTCGATTTTTTTGCCACCAGGACACAAAGTCTCAAAGATACACTAAGATTTCAATGCAAATATTCAATACTTTGTAACCTTTGTGTCTTGGCGCCTTGGTGGCAGATTAGTTATAGGAGTGAACTTAATCTTTCTCCTTTTTGCATTACGCTTTCGACTTTAACCTTTTCTTGGTTCTTCCCTATATCGATTCTTTTCAACCCTAAATCCCTATCTTTGCAAAAAATAAAGGTTTTTCAAAAAGTATTGTCATGAGCAAAAGAAGAGTCAGGGTTCGTTTTGCCCCAAGTCCAACAGGACCGCTTCATATCGGAGGTGTTCGTACCGCATTATTCAATTATTTATTTGCCAAAAAACATGGCGGCGACTTTCTTCTTCGGATTGAGGACACCGATCAGGCGCGTTATGTTCCAGGTGCGGAGGATTACATCCAGGAAGCATTGGAATGGTGCGGAATAAAGGTTGATGAAGGCCCGAAACAGGATGGACAGTTTGCTCCTTATCGCCAAAGTGAAAGAAAAGATCTCTATCGTCAATATGCAGAGCAATTGCTCGAAAGCGGCCATGCTTATTATGCATTCGATACACCCGAAGAGCTTGATCAGGCACGTACAGACGCCGAAGCAAAGGGTGAAACCTTTACTTATAATGCCTTGTCGCGTTGTGTAATGAAAAATTCGCTCTCGATTTCTGAGGATGATTGTAAAACACTGCTAGCATCGTCAATCCATCATGTGATTCGCTTTAAAATGCCCGATAACCTGGATGTGACTGAAGTCGATTTGATCCGCGGAAGCGTTACATTCAATACATCAACGCTGGATGACAAGGTTTTATTCAAAAGTGACGGAATGCCCACTTATCACCTGGCAAATGTGGTCGATGATCATCTCATGGAAATCTCACATGTGATCCGTGGTGAAGAATGGCTCCCTTCAATGCCATTGCATGTGCTGTTGTACCGTGCATTTGGATGGGAAGATACAATGCCCCGCTTTACACACCTTCCTCTGATCTTAAAACCAGTTGGACAAGGAAAATTAAGCAAGCGCGATGGCGATAAAATGGGCTTTCCTGTATTTCCGCTTCTTTGGAAAGATCCCGAAACAGGGGATACTTCACGAGGTTATCGTGAAGACGGCTTTTTCCCCGATGCTTTTATCAATATGCTCGCTTTATTGGGCTGGAATCCCGGCACAGAGCAGGAAATCTTCTCGATGAAAGAACTTTGTGAGGCATTTTCGCTTGAAAGGGTTGGAAAATCCGGAGCGCGCTTCGACCCTGAGAAAACAAATTGGTTTAACCATCAATATTTTATCAAAAAACCTGACGAAGAATTGGGTGAACTGCTACTTCCATTCCTTAAAGAGAAAGGAATTACCGCTGAACTGTCGATGGCAGCCAGAGTTTGCGGGATGGTGAAGGAAAGATGCAATTTTGTATCCGAAATTTGGGATCAGAGTTACTTCCTTTTTGAAGCACCAACCACTTATGACGAAAAGATAGTAGCCAAACGCTGGAAGGATGATGTTCCTGCAATAATGGGAGAGATTGCAGAGTTCTTCGGAACAGTTGAACAATGGAATGCTCCTGAAATTAAAGAACCTTTTTCGGTATTAGTGACTGCGAAAGGTTGGAATTTCGGTACTGTAATGAATTCATTACGTCTTTGCCTCGTTGGCGGCAGTTTCGGTCCCGATATTTTTGAAATTTGTGATCTGATCGGACAAGAGGAAACTGTTTCACGTATCCGAAAAGCAATTGAGAAAATCTGAAATTGAGAAGATGAGAAGATGGAAGATTGGGAAGGTGAGAATTTTCTCACATTCTTACCCTCACATATTCTCACCTTCTTTTTTCATTTTACATCGTAACGACGGGACACTTCTTTCCAGTTGACAATCTTCCAGAATGCATCAACATAGTCGGCGCGACGGTTTTGATATTGAAGATAATAGGCATGTTCCCAAACATCAAGCGTCAGGACCGGAATACCACGAACTTCGGTTGTACTCATCAACGGATTTTCCTGATTTGGTGTTGAGCTTACAACTAATTTGCCATTTTCATTAACTGAAAGCCAGGCCCAACCGCTACCAAATTGCTTCTTCCCGGCATTGCTGAAGACTTCCTTGAACTTATCGAAGCTTCCAAAGGCATCTTTGATAGCTTTCAGAAAATCCCCCTGAGGTTCCTGTCCCGAAACAGGAGACATTACTGTCCAAAATAACAAATGGTTATAAAAACCTCCCGCATTGTTCTTTACAAGAACCGGATATTTCTCAGTTTCGGTGAAGAGCTGGAAAAGTGGCTTTGAGACATAATCTGTACCTGCTGTAGCATCATTCATATTCTTTGTGTAGGCAGCATGATGCTTCGAATAGTGAATTTCCATTGTCTTTGCATCAATAGATGGCTCCAAAGCGTTGTAAGCGTAAGGTAAAGGCATTTGCTTTGATTGCCCGGTAAGCTGAAATTCAGCTAATTTAGACAACGCTTTGTTCCAGAAAGCGTTGTCCGCAGGAAATGGTTTTCCTGCAAAAGAAAATGTAGCGAAAAGAGCTACAACAAAAATTGAGACTATTACTTTTTTCATTTTAAAATAATTTGTTTTACAATGGCAAATAAAATGTTCCGATGCATCGGGAGAATTTGCGCCGATATATTGGAACTCATTCATCAAACAAGCCGGCACGAAAAAGGTTTAATTTAAACTCATTCTATGATGTGAGATAAATCCTTGTTCCGTTGAACTCTTTTCCATAGTTTTAATCTTTGAAATATTTGATCAATCTAAAAACAACGAATATGTACGGTAAAATAAAGGAACACCTTCAAAATGAACTTTCAACCATCAAAGAAGCAGGACTTTACAAAAATGAACGAATCATCATTTCGTCTCAGGATGCTGTGATAAAGCTTGAGTCCGGTCAGGAAGTACTCAACTTTTGTGCAAACAATTATCTGGGGCTTTCGAATCATCCCGAATTAATTGCTGCGGCGAAATCGGCGCTCGATTCGCATGGTTATGGAATGTCGTCGGTCCGTTTTATTTGCGGCACCACCGATCTGCATAAGGAACTTGAACGAAAGATTGCCGATTTCTTCGGGACAGAAGATACCATTCTTTATGCCGCTTGCTTCGATGCAAACGGCGGTGTATTCGAGCCTTTATTTTCGGAAGAAGACGCCATCATTTCCGATTCACTGAACCACGCTTCAATTATTGACGGCGTCCGGCTGTGCAAAGCGGCACGTCTCCGGTATAATAACGCAGATATGAATGATCTTGAAGTGCAGTTGCAGAAATCAAAGGATGCCAGGTTCAGAATTGTTGTAACAGACGGTGTTTTTTCCATGGATGGAAATGTTGCCCCAATGGATGAGATTGTCAGATTAGCCAAAAAATACGATGCTTTGGTGATGGTAGATGAGTGTCATTCCGCCGGTGTCGTGGGTGAAACAGGACGCGGCGTTACAGAACGGTTTAATGTGAGAGGTGAAGTTGATATCATTACGGGAACACTCGGAAAGGCCTTTGGCGGAGCAGTTGGCGGTTTTACGACAGGAAGGAAGGAGATTATTGAACTATTACGTCAGCGTTCGCGGCCTTATCTTTTTTCAAACTCTATTCCTCCTGCGGTCGTCGGAGCAGGAATCAGAATGTTTGAAATGATGACAGAATCTACTGAACTACAGAACCGTTTACACCGGAATACCGAATATTTCGTTACAAAAATCAAGGAAGCAGGATTTGATATTAAGCCCACTAAATCGGCTATTTGTGCTGTGATGCTTTACGATGCAAAATTGTCACAGGAATTTGCGTCCCGGCTTCTTGAAGAAGGAATTTATGTGATAGGATTCTATTACCCGGTAGTAGCACAAGGACAAGCACGAATAAGAGTACAACTTTCGGCAGCCCATCAAAAAGAACATCTCGACAAAGCAATTGCCGCCTTCACAAAAATTGGTAAAGTGTTGGGCGTGTTGAAATAAATAATGTTTGAGACAGAGGAGGGGGGAGCTGTGCAATTCTCCCCCAAACCTGCTTCAATTGAACTGGTTGCAAAAAACTATCATTAAACTTTAGTTACTCAATTATTGATCATCAACCATTTGGCAATGCTTGATGAAATATCAGAACCATTTATATCCTCAATCCATTCGTATTGTCCTGTCGGATTTAAGGAATCAAAAAACCAATTATCGTTGTCAGTGACAATAAAATCGAAAATACCGTGTGTTAAATTTAATTCAGTCATTATTTGAATTGCCTTCATTTGAATTGCCTTTGGAGGCTGAACAACCGAATAATTTGTCTGACCTGTCTTTGTGTTTTGACCTTTGTTGCTGTTATTTGCTTTAATTTTCCCAACAAAATATTCTTTTCCGACTACAGTACATCTCACCTTATAAGAAGCGCCTGCTATCAAACAATCATTTTCCGGCATTTCATCCGTTTTAGCAGATCCAAACATGTCTCCACATTTCCCAATGCAATCTCCTGCTGATCTCATCTTACAATCCTGATCCATCAACTTCAGAATGCGTTCTTTTTTATTTTCAAAAAAACTATTGAGGTAGTTAATATCGTTTGAACATATGTAGGAAGGCCACTTTAATCCAATATTTTTTGAAATTACATACTGCCCGAATTGGGTTTCGGCATAAAAATCATGATAGAAATTCAACCATTTTGTCGACTCAAGCAATGAGAAAAGTTTCTCCAATGCTTTGTTCCATACATCTTTCCAAATTAAATAGTCTTCATTCTGCGGGCAATTATCTTCAATTAATTGCTTAATACGCACGCTTCTGTTCCAGACAGTCTCTATTTCGCTTGTCGAAAAGCTGCAATTTGGCCCCTCGATTCTGAATGAGTGATCTTCTAATTTAACCTGCGTTGATTTTAGCGAATCAATATCAAGGTTCAACCTCGCATATTCTGCAGCATTTTTCTGAAGAATTGATTCAACCCGATCAGCATGTTTATCATTTTTATCCGATATTATTAAAATCATAATATTAGTTTCAAAGTAATATTTGTAACCCTTTCCGTATCGACTTTAGCCCGGAATTCAAGTATTAATAGGAAAGAGCAGCAAATTGTTACCTGGATTTTGATACTTTTTTTCAAGAATATCAAAAATAATTTTGCGATAATGTTTAAAATGCTGTTATGCAGGCGAATAAAAATTGAACTTTTATTCCTTTTGAAGATTGCAAATGCTGATATTTGAATAATCCATAAACTTTAGATCACTATTATCACTTGATTTCAGTGGAAATTCTAATCGGTTAATCCAGCATTATCATACATAAGAATGAAGGCCCGCCACATTCTAAAAATAAATGATTGAAATTTGAGGAAACTACCGGATCAAAAATATGACGGTCTGGGATTAGATTATCCGTTTATGTAGTTGTAATATTTGGAGAATTAAGTTCCGTGTTATTTGCCATTGTCAAAAAATGCTCTTAAAGGATTGATTAGTCGCGTAATCAATCGCATTTCTTTTGTAATAATCTCGGCTGTTCCATCCATTTGCCGGATAAATTTGAGATTCTCGCGATAGGAAGTGGTCATTCCTCCGGAAAGCTCAATTTCGGCAACATAACCTCTGGCCTCCGGAACCAGCGATATCGACCGGATATTTCCTTTTAGCATCCCGAATTCCATATAAGGAAAGCCATTTAATTTTAGATTTACCCGCTGGCCAACCTCAACTTTCCCGAAACCTGATGGCGGTATTACAGCTTTAGCAATGATTGTCGACTCTTCGATCGGAATAACCGTAGCAATCAGTTCACCTGTTTTTACCTCCTGATTTACACTCCAGATGGAAGTAAAGGTTAATTTCCCTTTTACAGGACTGGCAACCAGATACTTTTCCTTCCATTGGTGAATCGCATTTTCAAGATTTTGCTTCCCCTCGTCAAGGGACAATCGAAATTCGGATAACTCCCTTTCGTGTTGCATCTGCAATTCAACCCGGCTCGACTGCAATTGCAAAATCGAAGACTCGGTTCCTTTTAGTACAGCTTCAAAGCCAATAAAGGCAGATTTTTTTGAAAGGAAAAGTTGCCGTGATTTTTCGTACTCCGCTTCACTTGTTGTCCGTTTTTGATAAAGTGAAGAATCGCGTATAAAGCTTTTTTCACACAAAGTGAGATCATTTCGTTGAACCTCTCTTTGGCGGATCAAGGTCTGATAATACTCTTCCTGTTTGGCAATCTGCTTATTAACTAATCCAATCTTTTGCGGAAGAAAGTTTTGTGTGAGATAATGCCTGAAATTATTTCTGTTTTTCAGAAAAGGGCCGTAACTCTCCTGTAATTCTCCGAGTGTGAGTTGATCAGACAAATCATATGCAAACACTTGATCGTCCCAATTAGCGATACGAAAACAATCGGCCAATTCCTTTTTAAGTATCAGATAGTGAGAAAAATCGGTTGGGTTGTTGATCAGTGCAATATTTTCCTTTTCACTTACTGTCTGACCATCGACAGCAAATAACCGGTCAATTTTGCCCGTAGATTTACTGATTAAAGAAACGGGAGGATTCTTAGTTGTCAATATCATGGGTGCAATGATGATCTCGGGCGATTTAAAACAATAGCTTCCAATGAGCAATGAGGCCAATACAGCGAATATGACAGTCAGTCCCCACCGGATGACACGATTAGGAATAAACGACATAATCTCTTCAACCTCTTCACTATGAGCCTCTAAATTATATCTGTCGGGCATACTGATAACAATTTTGGTTTAATAATGCATTTCAATTTCTGTAAGGGTAATCAACCGGATAATTTTGCAGCCTCAATTAGCCACCAAGTTCGAGCTGATCTCTAACAAGGTTAAAATAGATCCCTTTTCTTCCGACCAGCTCAGTATGAGTTCCCTTTTCGACGATTTCACCCCCTTCCAAAACTACGATCTGGTCGGCATTTTTGACGGTACTTAAGCGATGTGCAACCACAATTACAGTTCGATCTTTAAAAAACTGATTCAGGTTTTCCATGATAACCAACTCATTTCTGGCATCCAGTGCATTGGTCGCTTCGTCGAAAAAAATATAATCGGGATCTTTATAAACCGACCTTGCAATTAGAATACGCTGCTTTTGACCTGTACTTAAGCCATGTCCTTCTCCACCGATTCTAGTGTTGTAACTTAACGGTAGCTCTTCGATAAATGATTGAATATTTGCTGTTTCTGCGGCTTTTTTGATCTTTTCAATATCCGGGATTTCGTCACCTATTCCGATGTTACCGGCTATCGTATCAGAGAAAATAAAACCTTCCTGCATAACAACTCCGCATCGTTTACGCCACTGTTGTTGATTGAAACTATCGAGCAATACTCCGCCTAAAGATATTTCTCCTTTACCCGGTTTGTAAAAACCAAGAATAAGCTTTACGAGCGTACTCTTTCCGCTGCCGCTGATTCCAACAATTGCGGTGACCTTATTTGCCGGAATCTCCAAATTGATCTTTTTTAATACTTTGGGAGAATTTGGGCCTTCATACTGAAAAGTGACATTTTTTAACACAATATCTTTCCCTGATGGGATTTGGTTAATTGTCCGCTCCTCAGGTTTCTCCTCATCCTCTTTTTCATTGATTTCACTTAACCTTTCGAGACTGATTTTAGCATCCTGAGCCGATTGCACAAATCCGATGAACAACTGAATTGGCGCATTTAGCTGACCTATAATGTATTGAACCGCCATCATCATGCCCAATGTCATTTCACCGTTAACAACAGCCCGTGCTGTCAGGAAGGAGATAATAATGTCTTTCGTCTGATTAATAAATGTAGCACCTACGAGTTGATTCTGATTAAGAATAAGCCCTTTTATATTTACCTTATATAGTTTTGCCTGTATTCGTTCCCATTCCCAACGTTTTTGTTTTTCACAATTATTGAGTTTAATCTCCTGCATTCCCGTGATCAATTGAACTATATTGCTCTGATTGGCAGATGCCTGCTGAAATCGTTTATAATCCAATGTTCTGCGCTTTTTAAGAAAAAGCAACACCCATCCAATATATAGCATACTTCCTACAAAGAATACGACTAAGATGCCCGGGTGATAGGTGGCCATTATAATCGTATAAATCACCAACGTGATGAAGGCAAATAAAATATTGACAAGTGAAGTAGTCAGAAAGTTCTGAATCCGGCTGTGATCTCCCATACGCTGCATAATATCACCCACCAAACGGGAATCAAAAAATGAGATTGGCAAACGCATTAGTTTGATCAAAAAATCGGAGATCAGCGAAATGCTCACTCTTGTTGTGACATGCAACATGATCCAATTTCGGATCATCTCATTGGCAGTCTGACCCAAAGTCAGAACTAACTGAGCGACCAATACCATCCCTATAAAATTCAGGTCGCTATTTCCAATTCCATAATCGACAATAGATTGGGTCAGAAACGGAAATATCATACTCACAAGACTTCCGGTCAACATCCCGAGAAGAAGCTGGATAATGAATTTCCGATACGGGCGTAAATAATTCAGTAAATAACTATATCTCTTAACATTTTGATTTTCTAATTCTTCCTTGTAAAATTCAGATGCAGGCTCAAGCAGTAATGCGAAACCTTCACTTCCCTGAGCAGACCAGCATTTTAAAAACTCCGGCATATAATATTCTAACAACCCAATAGCCGGATCAGCAATGTGTATGACCGCACCTCCTCCTTTTTGATTCGAAAAAAGTGAAAATCTTCCCTTTCGGGAGATCCCGGTAACAACTACGAAATGTTTCTGATTCCAATGAATAATGCAAGGAAGTGGAACCTCTTCACTCAATTGTTCCCAGGTCAGACGTACGCCTCTGGATCTGAAACCCATATTCTCAGCAGCATCACTCAAACCAAGCATAGATACACCCTCACGAGCAGAATAAGTCAGACTACGTACCTGCTGTAACGAATAGCTGCGTCCATAGTACCTGGCAATCATTCGCAAGCAAGTCGGACCGCAATCCATGGCATCAAGTTGCTTGAAGAAAGGGAATCGCATACCCGATAACTTTAATTTGAGTGAAGTTCAGACACTAAACAGACACTGATCCTTGACCACTATAAATGGGAAAGCTTAATTTCTGAGTTGTAAAGTTACTTTAATGAGTCAATATTTTACAAAAGGCTGTTGAATTTTATATTTTGATTTTTTTTTACTTTAATGTGAAAATAGTTTCGTTTTTCAGGTAACAATTGAAGGTCGATTCCTATTAATAGGTGTACAAATTTTATAAACAACTCACGATGAAAAGCAGATCTTCTATTTCTTCAAAAAACAATGATTATGAAGGCCAGTTTAAAGAACTAAGTTACAACGAGATGATTAATCTGAGAGGTGGCGAAACACCTCCTACTCCTCCGACTGAAGGCAATGATTTTCCCATTGGACCTTTAAAGAGTAGCCTAAACAGCATAACGTATACTCCCCCGCAACAGATTCCGGTTTTGAAGGCACAATAATTCACGGATTTTAACACAAATAATTACCGGAGTCGCAACCATTCATAACGAACCTTTAAGCTGACAGGTTGTATCTGCATCCAGGATACAACCTGTTTTTTTTATTCTTAGAATCAATAAAATGTTCAATTGATTCACTTATTTCTTGCAGTGGCATTTTTGAGTAAAAAACAAACCATCATTCCAAAAATCGTTCAACAAATTCTTATCTTGCCGAAGATAATTCCTGATAAATTCATCTCTGGTAATGAAGGTTTTAAAGCTTTTTTATTTATTGTTTTTCAGTATCCTGAGTTTGACTTTAACTGCTCAGGAAACCGCGAATGATACTGTAAGTATTGTATATTCAGCTTGTATCAATATGGTGAAGGCAGGACACTCACTTGAAGCTGTTACACGTTTATCAGGACTTCTGAAGCCAAACATCCAATTAACAGAGAAACAAAAACTGGCCGTCAATAACAATCTTGGAATCCTGCATAAAAACCTTGGCCAATATGTTATCGCCCTTAAGCATTACGATACAGCAGAATCAATCTATCTTAATAACAGATTTACAGATAACTCTCTTTTGGTGAGTATTTATGGCAACAAAGCAAATATCTACTCTGCAAAGGGAGATTATAACAAAGCGCTGGAATACATCGAAAAGGCCATCAGGTCTATTCAAGGAAGCAATGCATCACCGATATTTAAACGACAAGCCACCTCATCGCTCTATCTCAATGCAGGAATTGCCTATAGTCAGCTAAATGAATTAAATCAGGCTTTATCGTCATTTAATAATAGCATATCCATTTATAATAAATACAGTTTACCTGGTAAAGACATAATATATCTGCATCTGGCGGGAACCTTCGCGAAAATGGAGAACAAGCTTTTAGCAGATAAATACTTTAACCTCAGTATCAGAGCGTCAGAGGCAGAGAACAAAAGTTTCTCTGTCAGACTGGTCGAAATTTACAGGGATTACAGTTATTTTCTTTTATCTATTAATGAAAATACCAAAGCGTTGTCTTTCATTCATCGTGCATTAAATCTCAACATTAAAAACTTTGGCGAGAAAAATAAGGTTACTTCGAGTTGCTACCAATTTTTAGGCGATTATTACCGGACCATTAAGGATTATCAAAAAGCTTTAACTTACTATCAAATGGCTTTAATATCGGGTTCAAAAGATTTTAGTGATCCGAAAATTGAGGCTAATCCTTCATTGATTGATATCAACTTCAATTTATGGCAATTAAGGTTATTGGGTCGAAAAGCTGATGTTTTAGCTATTAAGGCTGACGAGGAGAAGGATAAAAACAGCAAAATCCATGATCTTTTAGTTAGCCTGAGTACAATGAATCTCGCAATTGAGATGACTAAGACAGTCAGGGGTGACTATCAGTATGAAGAAGCCCGTCTCATATTTAACGAGAAGCAAAAGAATGTATTCGTGATGGCTCTTGAAACTGCCCTGAAACTTTATGATCTTACCGGCGAAAGAAGGTATTTGAATCTTGCTTATCAAAATGCACAACAAGGTAAAGCCAATGAACTTAAATATGAAATTGCCAGAAACAAATTGTTTTCCAATAACGAAATACCTGATTCACTCCGAAATAAAGAAAAGGAATTACAAGGTAATATCGCAGGATATAGTGTACTTATCCGAAATGAATCGGCTCTATCCAAACCCGATACTACCAAAATTGCCTACTGGAAGGATCAACAGTTTGATTTGAACAGACTCCTTGAGAAACAGACTGAAGAGATTGAACGGAATTACCCCCGGTATATTGATAAAATTAAAAGAGGGAATATTATTGCAATCGAAACAATACAGTCCAATTTAAAACCTGATGAAAGCCTGATCGAATATGTAATTTCCGAAAAGTATGAAAAAGGGGACCGGAAGTTGTATGAGTTTGTGATTACTCAAAAAAATCTGGTTTGTCATACGGAATTAATTGACAGTACTTTGTCGTCTGATTTTTCACTTCTAAAAGAGCAATTAGTCAATCAATTCACCGAAAACAACGGTGTTGAGTATTATAACAAGATGAATCAGTTACTTTATTACGCTTATAACGTTTTGATTCAACCCATCGAGAAACATTTTGCGGGGAAACAGCTGATCATCATTCCTGACGATGAGATCTCCTACCTGCCATTCGATGCTTTATTAACTTCATGGACTAAGAAGAAAAAGATTAATTATGCCGAATTGGCTTATCTGATCCGTGATTACTCAATTTCATACGCTTATTCAACCAATACGATGTGGAATAACCAGTCAAAAGCTAAGAATTGCCCTAAAGTCATTGGATTTGCGCCCGATTATTCAAATATCGGATCAGCTGATGTGGAAAAGTTTAAGGTGCTAAAATCCAATAATATTGAGGTGGGGAGTATTCTAAACAATTTTGACGGAACTATTTTTAAAGCCGACCAGGCAACGATTGCCAATTTCAGATCGAATTTAAATAGCGGTGCAATACTTCATCTTGCCATGCATGCAGAATTAGACGATAAACAGGCAGGCTCATCAAGTTTAATATTTACTCCCGGCATTAAAAACCCTGACAATTATCGCTTGTATAATTATGAAATCGGACAAATGAACATTAACTCGCCAATGGTAGTATTGAGTGCCTGCAACACAGGGAATGGAAAACTCTACAGTGGAGAAGGATTAATGAGTCTTGCACGCAATTTCGTTCTGGCGGGCGTTCCCTCAGTTATTGAAACGCTTTGGCCTGTTGAAGATGTTTCAGGCTCAAAAATAATGGGGAGTTTTTACAAATATCTTTCGCAAGGAAAACCAAAAAACACTGCGCTGAGGCAGGCTAAGTTGGATTATATTAATAATATATCACCATCTTTTGTAAATCCAAGATTCTGGGCAGCTTACACCCTAATGGGAGATGTTTCAGCGATTAAGAAGATTTGGTGGAAAGATCCCTGGATAATTATTTCGTTGATCATCGTCATCTCAACGATTACAGTACTTTTAATTTACCGATTAAGGCTTTTAAGGATAACCAGAGCTTTATTTTTATAAATACCTTCAGTTTCGGACAATGTTTCCATTAAGGAATGTGCCTTTTGAATCTCACTTGTTTTAATATAGCACAATCCCAGATACCATTGAGCCTCAGGAATAAACTGATCTTCAAGAGAAAGAAGTTTACTTAACAAAGTAATGGCTGAAGGGAAATCGCCTTGTCCCATTTGGTTAAGACCTGAGAATAGTAACACCTCTTGTGAGTTTTCATTCATTTTTCGTAATTCATTAAATGTCAGTTCAGCATGGGTATAATCCTTAGATAAATAATAATCGACTCCCTCTTGTAATTTTCCGGTAACTTCTCGCGAACTGCCTCTTAAACGAAATGAATTTGCATCCAAAGGCTCGTAATAACGCTCGTAAACAGAATCTCCAGAATATGAAGGCGTAAGCGATTTAAATAACAACATAGACAGCACTAATACTGCAGCAGCAATCTGGAAAACAATTTTTTTGGTCATAAGCCGACGTAAAGCGGGTACTTGAATATCTGATTCATTGAATGGATCCGATTTTTTTACATATTCGGCAATCCTACGGGAAGCAACATCATTCCCGATGGTCGGGTTGCTTTGCCCGAAGTTACTGACCCAAACTTCCGTGATATCATCAATTCCTGAAAGAACCATTTCAACTTCGGCTTTTGCAATCTTTATTTGTAATTCTACCTCGTTTTCTACTTCATAAATATTGATATCCTGTTTTCCGCTTCTCAATCCACCCTTATTCCGATAGGTATCGATATCTTTGCGGGCAAGTATTTCAGCTTTAATCAGGTCGGGATCTCTTTCAATAGATTCTAGTAATAGGCTCTGTTTCATAATATTATCTAGCTTTTCCTGAAACACAAATTCTTTTCTCAATTGCTTATTGTACCTCAGATTCCGCTTAAACTCCTCTCGCTCAACATTACTCATTTCACCAGAGTGGTAGTTGAGTATGATGTCAGTAAAATTATTCATAATATTGGCTGATTTGCTATTTAATATTTAGATTTTTCTCCAACTCTTTAAAATCCGGATGTTCCATTATTCTGTTTTTCAACTCTTTCATACATTCACTTTTCTTTTTCCGAACATATCCATAACTGTATCCCAATGTCTCGGCGATCTCTGACGGCGAAATCTCCAACCAGTACATTTTAAGAATTTTCTGTGAAATATCATCCATTGCATCAAAACACTTCCGGAAAACATTCTCATAGAATACACAATCTCCTGCTTCTGAAAAATCGATTTCTGCGGACTCGGCCTCCCTACGTACTTCGTAGTTTTTTGCCGCTTTTTGTCTGTCAAGTTCAATTAGCCACAAATGTTTGCAAATAGCGAATATATAGGTCGATAATGCCCCCTGAACTTCAAAATTGTTCTTGAGAATCTTTTCGATAATGATAAACAACGCATCCTGAAAAACATCCTTCGCATTTTCCTCGTCACCATTATTTTTCGATATAAAATAACTGATAACAGGAAGTAACTCCTTAGCCAGATATTTCACAGCGAATGATTCGCCGGATTTTAAGCCTTGAATAATTTCCTGATCGGTGTACTTCTTCATTTGCAACAATATATTCAGCGTTTTTGCAATATCTTCAACAGTGCAAGATAAGCATTTAGTACAAACATCTTTTTACACGGACTACAGATTAATTTTAAAAAGCTGTAAATACAAAAATTGTGCAGATATATGCAATACAAAGAAGTGTGTTGGTATAGTCACTATTCAGACAAACTGAAATAAGATTTATCAGGACGGCTTTAGTTTTAAAATAAAGCCTTCCGGCATAATCTATCATTCAGTACATTTATCAAAGAACGATCACACAAAAATTCAAAAACTAATCGATGCTGTTATCGTCAGAAAAATAAAAGCAACCTATTGGAGCAAAAATTTATCGTTCATTTTATGCTTTTATACCGTTTAATAGGAATCACTATTAAATTGTTACCCGTTTTTAACAATTATTTTTCAAAAAAAATAAAAAAAAATGTATATGCAACAAATTCAGCCAGTTACAATGGGTATATATTTCTTCCAAAAACAGATAAACAAAAACACTGAAATTATTGTCGTATTAATAAATTTTGTTTTTCTTTGCATCGAACAAATTTTAAAGATGACAACATTTAAATCAATATGGCTTTGGTGGGGCAACACTTTCCTCTGTAAGAGGTGAAGCCATATTGTATTTTTAAAATATACAACCGGCTTACCTGTTACAGGTAGGCTGGTTTTTTGTTTTAACAGATATGATTCAATATTAATAGAATAACAAAAGCAGAAATGAAGCTTATAACTCAAAATAATTGGTCCTGGCGTTGGCAGGATTACTTTTTACAAATGTGAAAGGATAACCTTCGTGTCTCTCTATTAAGGAGGAAAACGGCTTATCGGATCACGATAAGCCGTTTTTTTTATAAATAATTCAAAACAATACTAAAATATGAAACAGTACAACTTCAAAACCCATGTCAGGGAAATATTAGCAGATACGGTCACTCCTGTAAGTGTCTACCTCAAAATGCGCGATATTTTTCCAAATGCTTTGCTCCTCGAAAGTTCCGATCATCACAGTCTCGAAAACAGCTATTCATTTATATGCCTAAAACCAGAAGCATCAATTGAGGTAGAACAATTCAAAACCACCAAAAAATACCCGGATGGGAAAATTGAGGCTGGTGAAATCAACAAAAGCGGACAGCTTGCAGATGAAATGGAGGCGTTCTTTGACTGCTTTAAGGCTGAGAATCATCTGCCCGAACTTCCCGCCAACGGATTTTTCGGCTATGTCAGTTATGATGGCGTACAATATTTTGAAACTATCAGGTTTAATAATCCGGTGAACCCAACTTATGCAATTCCTGAAATTCACTATGCTTTTTATCATTACATCATTGCGATCAATCACTTTCAAAATCGCATTCAATTGATTGAAAACCTATTCGAGGGAGAGACTTCATCATTGACCGCGATTGAAGATTTGCTGACCAGCCGCAATTTCGCTACCTTCTCGTTTGACACCATTGACGGAGAAAGCTCAAATATAAATGACGAGGAGTTTAAACAGATGGTTACGAAGGGAAAAGATCACTGTTTCCGAGGAGACGTATTTCAGATCGTTCTTTCGAGGCAATACGCTCAACAATTTTTAGGTGACGATTTTAATGTTTACCGCGCCCTTCGTTCAATTAATCCTTCGCCTTACCTTTTTTATTTCGATTATGGGAATTACAAAATATTCGGATCCTCGCCGGAAGCACAACTTCAGATCAATCAACAAAAAGTCTCAATCAATCCCATCGCCGGCACCTTTCGCAGAACAGGAAATGACGAACAGGATCGTTTGCTTGCAGAAAGACTTTCGAATGACCCTAAGGAGAATGCAGAACATGTGATGTTGGTCGATCTTGCCCGCAATGATCTGAGCCGCAATGCAACAGAAGTGGAAGTTGAGCTTTTCCGCGAAGTACAGTTCTATTCGCATGTGATCCATTTGGTTTCCAAAGTAACCGGAATACTTCCTGAAGGAGCAAATCCTGTCCGCGTTATGGGCGATTCTTTTCCTGCAGGAACACTTTCCGGAGCGCCAAAGTATAAGGCAATGGAACTAATTGATCGGTACGAAAACCAGAATCGGGGTTATTATGGCGGATGTATCGGATTTATCGGTTTCGACAACCGTTTAAACCATGCAATTATGATTCGTTCATTCCTGAGCAAAAACAACATACTCTACTACCAGGCGGGAGCCGGTATTGTAGCCGCATCTGATGAAGAAAGTGAATTACAGGAAGTTGGAAATAAACTTGCGGCATTAAAGAAAGCGATCGTAATGGCCCGGGGAATAAAATAATGAACAATCCCGGTAAAATTGATATTACAGCATTAAAAAAATAAGAATCAAATGAAAATATTAGTAATCGACAATTATGACTCTTTCACCTACAACCTTGTTCACGCCTTGAAAAAGTTTGAAGGAGTTGTTGTAACTGTCAAAAGAAATGATGAAGTGGCTGAAGGAGAGCCCGATTTATACGACAAAATCGTATTCTCACCCGGACCCGGACTTCCGGTTGAAGCCGGCTCTTTACTGTCAATCATTCGGGATTATGCGGGCAAAAAACCAATGTTAGGCGTTTGTTTAGGACACCAGGCGATTGGCGAATCATTTGGTGGAACATTACAAAACATGCACGATGTTCTTCATGGTATTGCAACCCCGGTAACTGTTATTTCCAAATCGTATCTTTTCGATAATATTCCCGAAACTTTCGATGCCGGGCGTTACCATTCATGGATTGTTGAAAAAGATACACTTCCCTCGGTTCTTGAGATTACGAGTATCGACAAAGAGCGACGGATTATGTCGTTTCAACACCGGGAATATGATATTCAAGGGGTTCAATTCCATCCGGAATCGGTCTTAACGCCGATTGGAGAAAAGATTCTCGAAAACTGGGTCAGACATTGACGATCTGGAGAACCCGTTATTTCAATTTATTTTCAAATCATTTCAAAAAAATTAAAATGAGAGATATTCTGAGTTACCTTTTCGAATACAAAAGGTTATCGCTACAAGAAGCAGAAGAGATCCTGCTTGAAATTGCCGGTGGTAAACACTCCGATGCTGAGATTGCTGCCTTCATCACTGTATTCAATATGCGGACAATAAGCATTGATGAGCTGGCCGGATTTCGAAATGCATTGCTAAAAACCAGTATGCCAATTGATTTATCCGGATTTAATACGATCGATTTGTGCGGAACAGGCGGCGATGGGAAAGATACATTCAATATCTCCACATTATCTGCTTTCGTCGTTGCAGGCGCTGGTGCAACGGTGGCCAAACATGGTAATTATGCCGCTTCCTCTGGCTGCGGGTCGTCGAATGTCATGGAGCATCTCGGTTATAAATTCTCGAATGATCACGACAGGTTGCGTAAAGAGCTGGATAATTGCGGAATCACGTTCCTTCATGCCCCGTTTTTCAATCCCGCAATGAAAAATGTGGCGCCTGTTCGTCGTGCATTACGACTAAAAACCTTTTTTAATATGCTCGGTCCGATGGTGAATCCAGGCAGACCACAAAACCAGATAGTCGGGGTTTTCAGCCTCGAACTGGCTCGAATGTATAACTATCTTTATCAACTGAGTAATGTTAATTACTGCATTATTCATAGTCTGGATGGTTATGACGAGATTTCCCTCACTGGTGATTTTAAGGTTCTCACCAACAATTCAGACCGGATACTTTCACCTTCCAATCTTGGAATGCCAATAGTTAAAGCCAAAGAATTGGCCGGATCGGGCGATATACCAGGAACAGCGGCCATTTTCATGAATGTTCTTAACAAGGGATTGAAGAGTGTCTCGAAGCTGCCAAATCATCCTTAATCGGAGGAAAGGCGCTGAAAGTTTTTACAAAATTAATCTCATTGCAATGAGAACAATTCTTGATGAAATCGTAGAAGACCGAAGAGCGGAAGTTTCGAAGCAAAAACAAGAAATTCCTCTCGGGGAAATTCAGGCAAAAATCGATTTTAGCACCACTTGCAATTCATTGTCTGCCAAATTACTGTCACAAGAAACCAGCGGTATTATTGCGGAATTCAAAAGAAGGTCGCCATCAAAAGGGGTGATCAACGATCGTGTTCAACCGGATATAGTTACTAAAGGTTATGCCGATGCTGGTGCATCAGGATTATCGGTTCTCACTGACGGGAAATATTTCGGTGGCTGTACCGCCGATTTTACGGCCGCCAGGAATGCAAATCCGTTTATTCCGCTTCTCCGAAAGGATTTTATGGTCGACGAATACCAGCTTTTCGAATCAAGATTACTTAAGGCCGACGTAATTTTACTGATTGCGGCGGTTTTGAAAAAGCCCCAGATTTCCCGATATACAGCTATCGCGCACGAACTAGGAATGGAGGTGCTACTTGAATTGCACGACGAAAGTGAGATTGAAATGATTAACGAGGAGGTAGATATGATTGGTATCAACAACCGGAACCTCAAAGATTTTAAGGTTGATCTGGATCGTTCGCTCAAATTGCTCGATCGGCTTCCTGCAAATGTGGTAAAAATATCGGAAAGCGGATTAGGTGATCCTGAAACAGTAGATTTCCTGCGTAGTCGAGGTTTTCACGGGTTTTTGATGGGAGAGAATTTTATGAAATCAGAAAACCCATCATTGGCCTGTCTTGATTTTATTTCAAGATTAAAATATTAAACATTACATGATTAGGATCTTATGAAAATAAAAGTTTGCGGAA
The DNA here is from genome assembly GCA_026391655.1 of Bacteroidia bacterium. Classification (GTDB taxonomy): domain Bacteria; phylum Bacteroidota; class Bacteroidia; order Bacteroidales; family Prolixibacteraceae; genus JAAFHB01. The sequence continues at coordinate 60,122 of JAPLDR010000121.1, forward strand.
TGCGCAATCAGTCAAATATTGAGGAAGTTGTGAAACTAAAACCCGATTACATTGGTTTTATCTTTTATCCAAAATCGAAACGCTTTATCGGGGAGCAAATCCCGGATGACATTCAGACATTGGTTCCGGTTTATATTCAAAAAGTTGGTGTTTTTGTCGATGAGCCATTTGACAACCTGCTTGAAAAGTTCAGAAGTAATAAGCTCGATATGATTCAACTTCACGGAAGTGAATTGCCTGGCTACTGCGAAAGACTTATGAAACTCCATATTCCGGTAATAAAAGTATTTAGTATTGATTCGGGGTTCAATTTTGAGACAGTTGAACCTTATGAGCTTTTTTGCAATTATTACCTTTTCGACACGGCAGGTGAACTGCGCGGCGGAACAGGTATAAAATTCGACTGGAAAAAGCTGGACGAGTACACAGCAGATAAGCCATTTTTTCTTAGTGGCGGCATTCAACCGACAGATGTGGCGGAGATTAAAGCTATTAAAAACAATAAATTACATGCAATTGATGTAAACAGTGGATTTGAGATTGAACCTGGAGTGAAAGATATTCCAAAACTTAAAACATTTATTGACAGAGTTCGGGATAATTCAGGTCAACAGACTTTAGTGCTGTAGAATGAAATCAGAAAAGATCATTATAACGAATGATAAAGTTTAGAATATTTTAAATTATAAATACTTAAAGGCTACAGCCTTCAGCCTTATATTCCAAGTAATTACAATTTATCACTTAAAAATACAATTCAATGAGCTATCAGGCAAATGATAAAGGATACTACGGCACATTTGGGGGAGCGTTTATTCCCGAAATGATGTATCCAAACATCAATCAACTACAAAACTGCTATCTTGAGATTATCGAAAGCGATGAATTCCGGCAAGAGTTTCGGCAATTACTT
>JAPLDR010000121.1:61055-64535 GCA_026391655.1 Bacteroidia bacterium
GAAGACCATCCCCGCTCTATTATTCCGACCGTCTTTCAGATCATTATCAAGCGAAGATATACCTAAAACGTGAAGATCTTAATCATACTGGATCGCACAAAATCAACAATACCATCGGTCAGATATTGCTGGCTAAACGATTAGGTCAAACGCGTATCATTGCCGAAACTGGAGCAGGTCAGCATGGTGTAGCCACAGCAACGGTTTGTGCCAGAGCAGGATTGGAGTGCATTGTTTATATGGGTGCACTGGATGTTGCACGTCAATCGCCAAACGTCGAAAAAATGAAAATGCTGGGAGCCGAGGTAAAGTCGGTTTACAGTGGCAATAAAACACTGAAAGATGCGACAAATGAAGCACTTCGTGACTGGATTAACAATCCTGTTGATACCCATTATATTATAGGATCAGTAGTCGGACCACACCCTTACCCTGATATGGTCGCCAGGTTTCAGTCGGTGATCAGTGAAGAGATCAGGGTGCAGCTTAAAGAGAAGACTGGCAAAGAAACGCCCGATTATGTAATCGCCTGTGTCGGAGGAGGCAGCAATGCCGCCGGAGCGTTCTATCATTTTCTGGACGATCCAGTTGTGAAATTGATTGCTGTTGAAGCTGCCGGGAAAGGGGTTTATTCCGGTGAATCTGCAGCCACCACTCAACTCGGTCGCGCTGGTGTTCTTCACGGCAGCAAAAGTTTGCTAATGCAAACACCGGATGGTCAGGTTATTGAACCTTATTCAATTTCCGCAGGATTAGATTATCCCGGAATCGGACCAATGCTTGCCAATCTGTTTGTGACCAAACGAGCACAATTCCTTAGTGCTACTGACGACGAGGCGCTTCGGGCAGCTTTATACCTTACCCAAAAAGAAGGAATTATTCCTGCTCTCGAATCGGCACATGCGTTAGCTGCTCTTGAAATGATTGATTTTAAGCCCGATGATGTAGTAGTAGTGAATATTTCGGGACGTGGAGACAAGGACATGGAAGCATATCTGAATTATTATCAGTCAATTAAGTAAAAAACATTCCCTTTAAAGCTCACCATCATGAAAAATCGAATTACAGCGCTATTCGAAAGAAAAGACAAAAAAGTACTATCAATATATTTCACAGCTGGTTACCCTGAATTAAATGATACCCTGACCATTATTACTGAACTCGAGAAATTGCCCTTAAAAACGGAATGACGATTAAATTGTTGTTTGAACAATTGAAAGAGATTCGAAAAAGTATTTCAATTCCCTTAATATTAATGGGATATCTCAATCCTGTGATGCAATATGGAATAGAGAATTTCTGTAAGAAATGTAAGGAAACCGGCATCGACGGAACTATCATTCCCGATCTTCCGCTTGAGATTTATGAAGCAGAATACAAAGAAATCTTCCGGGAAAATTCACTGAGCAACATTTTCCTGATTACTCCCCAAACCACTGACGACAGGATCAGAAAAATTGATGCAGCCTCTACCGGGTTTGTTTACATGGTCTCCTCTTCATCCACAACAGGTATTAAAGGTGCTGTGAATGAGGTTCAAATTTCCTATTTCGAGAGAATCCGTAATATGAAACTCCGCTCAAAGCAATTGATTGGCTTTGGAATCTCAGATAAAACTTCTTTTAAAAAGGCTTCCTGCTATGCAAACGGTGCCATTATTGGCAGTGCATTTGTAAAAGCTCTTGCAGGCCAAGGTACTATCGAAAGCAAAGTGGAAGCGTTTTTGCAAAGATTTTTATGAGCCGGATAAGAATTAATCGCTCAATGACGAAGTTTTATAAATAAAGTTAAATTTGCGTTGAAAATTGATTTAGTAGAACAGGCATTGCGAAAAATCGGTAATATCAATGTAATTTCGTCATTGATTATATTTTGCCTTTCCCATTTATGCACAATGAAAAAACTTTATTGATGAAAAACAGTTTAGTAGCGCTCCTTGCATTCGTGTTCGTTTTAAACCTTAGCTCTAAAGCTGATGAAGGGATGTGGATTCCTTCGCTTATCGGAAAATTGAACATCCGGAAAATGAATTCGATAGGATGTAAACTGACAGCAGAGCAGATTTATAGCATTAATCAGTCTAGTTTGAAGGATGCTGTGGTTGCTCTCGATCACGGCTCATGCACTGCAGAAATAATTTCTGCCGATGGATTATTATTGACCAATCACCATTGTGGATATGGCGAAATTCAGGCACACAGTACAACTACAATAGAGGGGCACAATTACCTGAGAGATGGTTTCTGGGCGACCAAACATGAGGATGAGCTTTCGAATCCTGGGAAAACAGTTACCTTTCTTATACGTATGGAAGATGTGACCGATCAGGTACTTAAGGAGGTAACTGATAATATGGACGACAAAGCCCGTCTCACCAAAGTGCGCGAAGCAGGTGCAAAAATAGAGAAAGAAGCAAAAGGAGAAACCGCTTACGAGACCCGAGTCAGAAGTTTCTTTGAATCAAATAAATACTATCTTTTTGTCACTCAAACCTTTAAAGACATTCGCCTGGTTGGAGCTCCGCCAGAGTCAATTGGTAAGTTCGGAGGCGAAACCGACAACTGGATGTGGCCGCGCCATACGTGTGATTTCTCAATGTTCAGGGTTTATTGCGCTCCTGATGGTAAACCGGCCGAATATTCCAAAGACAATGTCCCATACCATCCCAAACATTTTCTTCCGATTTCGTTAAAAGGGGTCGAAAAAGGTAGCTTCGCGATGGTAATGGGTTATCCGGGTACTACCACACGTTACCGGACATCAAACGAAGTCAAATATATAATGGATGTTACGAATGTAGTCAGAATTACGACCCGGGAAGCTAAGCTAAATATTATCCAGGATTATATGGCTACAAGTGAGAAAGCTAATTTACAATATTCTTCAAAATTTGCGCGAAGCTCGAACTATTATAAATATTCAATAGGACAGAACAAAGGATTAGCAGCGCTTAATGTAATTGGTAAAAAAGAAGCCATAGAAAAAGACTTTCTGAAATGGGTGAACGAAACGCCCGATAGAAAAGCCCAATATGGCAGTGCTCTCGATTCAATAAATGCCGCATTTATAAGTCGCGATGAAAAAATTGCTTCACAGTATGCCCGCGAGGCTTTGCTTGGAGGCCCTGAAATCTTTCTTTTTGTATCAGGTTCATTGTCTCTTTATGAGGCTTTAAAAGGAGGCGACAAAGCAAAAATTGAAGCGGCAGTCAAGGAGTTCCGTGTTTCGCTTAGCGACTACTTTAAAGACTATGATGCCAATACGGATATGAAAATTGCCGGTACTTTGTTAAAAATATATGCCGGGAAAGTTAATCCCAAATATATTCCCGGTTTTTTTAAGGGGATTGAACGAAAATACAAAGGTGATTTTAATGCATATACCCAAAAGTTGTTTGAAAGGACTATTTTTTCTGATTCCACGAAGATGGAATCGTTCTTAAATAAAAAAACAAAAAAAACACTTGATAAAGATATGGCA
>JAPLDR010000003.1 GCA_026391655.1 Bacteroidia bacterium
AAATATTTGAAATTGGTGAAAAATACTACTTTGAAGATTTGGGTTTGAGAAATGCCTTAAAGGGATTCAACCAGAAAACGGATATCCATAAACTCCTGGAAAACGCGGTTTACTTGCATCTTTTACAAAGAGGATACCGAATTTATGTGGGGAAAATTGATCATAAAGAGATAGATTTTGTCGCCGACAGAAACGGATTAAAAGTTTATGTGCAAGTTTGCCTGCAAATAACAGAGAAATCAATCTCAGACCGTGAATTCGGAAACCTGATAATGATCAAAGATAATTATCCAAAATACGTTGTTACGCTTAACGATATGATTATAGGGGATGATTATCAGGGTATAAAGCAAATGAATTTGATGGATTTTCTTTTGTTCGAAGTGTAATCATTAGGTAACGAAATTACATGTTTGAGATAAGGAGCCTAAACGATTGAAGAATTACAACTCTCCTTAAAAAGTGACCGTCTGACGTGAGGGCAGACGGTCTGAATTACATCAAACAAAAACCAGCGTGTATTATTTGATCAGGGGAATAGTCTATAGCAATGTAAATTAATCGTAGTTTCCGTGTTTTTTGCACAATTCGATAAACCTGAGTACACGCTCAGGTGAGACATCTTTCTGAAGAATATGAGCCGGAGCTATCATGTAGCCGCCACCTTTGCCAAGAATGGTTATTTTTTCGATGATGTCGCGTTCAAGTTCTTCATCACTGCCATTTGGAAGTAGATCTTGCTGATCGATTGCACCCCAAAAAGCAAATTTATCACCAAAGCGATCTTTCATATCATGAGGCAAATGCCCCGGAACACCCGGCTGAACAGGATTAAAAACCTCGAACCCAATCTCCCGGATATCGTCTAGCAGATTGGCCACAGCTCCATCACAATGTAAAATAGGGATGATATCAGGTTTTGCTTCCTTAAAACGGTCAACCATCCGTTTGTATATTGGTTTCAACTGTAATCTAAAAGTTTCCGGAGGAATAATCAGGTTGGTTTGAGTGCCAAAATCATCGCCAAACCAAATGGCATCTACTCCTTTTTCGATGAGTTGCAGGCCGATTTTAGTCTGGTATTCTGCACAGGCCTCAAATAATGGAATCACATATTCAGTCTCCATCATCATGTCGATCAGCAATTTTTCCATCCCAACCAACTGATGTGCCAGTGAGAAGATAGTCACTTCAATATCGCCAAAAATAAGGTAATTGTTTTTATACTTTTTCACCAAAGCATCGACATCCCTGAAACGACCCGGAGCATCAGGGTTAGGAAACTTAAAAGCGTCAATATCATCCCTTGTTTCGGCAAGAGCAAGCGGATAATTAACTACTTCCACGTAAATGTCGCCTTGCCGCATCCGCATCTGATATTCGTTCAACCAGGTGTCGTCAGCATCCATCCTAATTCGGTAATCATCTGAGACAGATGCTCCGGTAATCACCACATCACTTCCCATAGCTATCCGCAATTCATTGGCACTGATGCGATAGGTCACATCTTCATAGGGATTTTCGGTGTAATGCACAGGTATATTTAGTACTTTGCCAAAATGGTCAGACAAGCTTCGGCAAAGGTCAAACTGTATGGGTCTTCTGTCAGGTAATCCCGGTATCCATTTAAATGCTTTTAAGACGCGTTCTCTTGAGCTCATTGATAATGATTTAATATGGTTTTTTATATGGTTGAATCTGGCAATTGCTACTACAATACTTTAACCGCCACGCGGTAATTGATTCATGTGTTTTCGATTGCTCCAACCGCTACGCGGCACCATAATTTCTTTCAACTGAGGCTGTATCAAAAGTTATATTCTTAATATTTTAAGTTGATAATATTAAAATTAATTTGAAATTTAATTTGATATTTGCTTTACTATTAGTATATTAGTGGCATGAAACACTACAGA
>JAPLDR010000018.1:0-88140 GCA_026391655.1 Bacteroidia bacterium
GGATTTGAAGAATTTTATGATCAGGCGAAAGGAATGGGTGTTAGTTTCGTCAAAGGGAAAATCGGACGAATTTCGGAAAAAGAAAATGGAAACCTGTTGCTGCGTTATGAAGATATCAATGAAAATTGTGTCCAGGAAGCCGAGCACGATCTGGTTGTTTTATCAGTCGGCGTATTACCCAACCTCGACAATAAATCCTTCTTTCAGGAAGAAAAATTGCAACTCGATCCATTCAATTTTATTTCCCAGTCAGATCCGCTTATAAACCCAGCCAGAACAAATATTGAAGGAGTTTTTGTTGCCGGGACTTCTTCCGGGCCAATGGATATTCCGGACTCAATCCTGTCTGCAGGCGCGGCTTCAGCCGAAGCAATCAGTTATTTAATCAGGAACTAATGAACAAAAAGATAGGAGTATATATTTGTCATTGTGGCGGAAACATCTCCGATTATGTTGATGTTGAAAAAGTCAGGAAATCGATTGAAAATGATGAAGGAGTTTTTCTTGTAAAAACCACCATGTTTGCCTGTGGCGACGCCAACCAAAAGGAAATGGTGGATGATATCAGGCGAAATGAACTGGATGGGGTGGTTGTTGCTTCCTGCTCGCCGAAACTTCACCTGATAACTTTCAGAGCTGTAACCGAACGGGCCGGTTTAAATAAATACAACTATGTCCATGCAAATATCCGCGAACAGGTTTCCTGGGCACATTCTGACGATAAAGCCGGGGCAACAGAAAAAGCCATTCATATCGTTAAATCAGCGCTTGCAAAAGTACGGCTTGCTGAATCACTGGAGCCTTTTAAGATACCTGCAAAAAAGGCTGTTGCTATAATTGGTGGCGGAGTTGCCGGAATGAGGGCAGCAATCGAATTATCAAACATGGGATGTCCTGTAACCTTGATTGAAAGGGAACATTTCATTGGGGGCAGAATTGCTCAGTGGGATGTCCTTTTTACTACCGACCAAACTGGCAAAGAACTGGTAACTATACTCTATAACGATCTGATAAGCCGTGATAATATCACATTATTTACTGGTGCTGAAGTCATTTCAAATACAGGATGTATCGGCGATTTCAAATTAAAAATTAAAGTAACTCCCCGCTTCATTAAAGAAAACTGTCATAAGGGAAACCTTCAAAAGGCTATTTTGGCATGTCCCGTTGAAGTAAATGATGAATTTAATTTCGACATGACCAAAAGGAAGGCGATTTATCACAACTTTCCGAGTGAATATCCTCATCTACCTGCAATTGACCCGAAGAACTGTACCCGATGTGGTGAATGTGAAAAAATTTGTGAAAGTGTTGATTTAAGCCAGAAAGAAGAACTGATTGAAGTTCAGGTCGGTTCAGTGTTGATGGCAACTGGATTCGACCCATATATCCCAGCTGAAGGTGAATTTGGATTTCATGAGTTTGACAACTTGGTCACCCTTCCTCAATTTAAACGAATGATTGAACTGAATGATTCCAAATTAATTTTTGGAGGGAAGGAAATCAGGAATATTGCATACATCTATTGTGTTGGTAGCCGACAAACCGACGGTGAAAATAAATACTGCTCACGTTATTGCTGTACTTCAGCCATTCACGCGGCCATTCTGACCCGAAAAAAATTCAGTAACATCCAGAATTTTCATTTCACACGGGGTATCAGAACCTACGGGAAACAGGAAGTTTTGTACGCTGAATCGCTGAAAGGTGGAGACATTTTTCTTCAGAATTATGAAGATGATCCACCGGTTGTTAACCAACAAAATAAGATGACAGTTATCACTGTCAACGATATACTGACTGGAAAAAGAGAAATGTCAGTTAATGCTGACCTGGTTGTGTTAGTTACCGGAATGGTGCCACGGGCCGATAATTCAGTGGGGTCGCTCTTTAAATTGCCCAAAGGCAGGGATCATTTTTTCAACGAAATCCACATGAAACTACGTCCTGTTGAGACTGTTATCGATGGGATCACCATTTGCGGAGCTTGCCAGGGACCGAAAAACATCATGGAATCGGTTAATTCAGCCCTTTCTGCCGCTACAAAATCCTTTTCATACATCAGCAAAGGAGAATTAGAAATCGAACCTATTATTGCTCAAATAGATAATGATCAGTGCACCTGGTGCAGAGTTTGTGCCGAAGCCTGCCCGTTCGATGCCATCCATAAGGAGATAAACGGAACAAAAGATATTGCAGTGATTAATAACTCAGTGTGCAAAGGATGTGGAATGTGTTTGCCGGTTTGTCCTTCAGATGCAATCAATCTGATTGCTTATTCAAACCGTGAAATTGAAAGCATGATTGATGCACTAGCTGGTGATTAAATTCAATTTTAAAAAACCTGAACCATGGAGATTGAAAAAGGCAAAACATTTAAAATCCTGAAAGAGAAACGGGAAGTTTCGTTGGAAGCAAAAGATAACCTGAAACAATTCAGCAGGATAAAGAAATCAATACTTGATGCTTTAAAGGAAAGCGACTTAACTATTGAGCAAATCACACAAAAACTCGACTTGCCTAAATATGAGGTTGTTTTTTACCTGATGTCACTGGTAAAATACGGCTTTGTTCAAACAGGCGAAGTTGATGACATGGATGAATATTTTACCTATAAAATAAAAAAATAATGGCTGCGATTAATCCTGAATTCAGAACGGAATTAAAGAAGTATGGAGCATTCGATTTTAATGCATGCTATAACTGTGGAAATTGCACGGCCGTTTGCTCTTTATCGACAACTGAAGATTCATTTCCAAGAGAAATATTAAGGTTCAGCACATTAGGATTGCAGGACGACATAAAATCCTCATTAAAACCATGGCTTTGTTATTATTGTGGCGAGTGTTCAACCCATTGTCCGCAAGAGGCCAATCCAGGCGAACTGATGATGTCACTCAGAAGATGGCTTAGCGCTCAATACGATTGGACAAAATTATCCGGTCTCCTCTATCGTTCGCTGCCCATAACAATAATAGCTCTGTTAATTACAGCAATCGGGGTACTGGCATTTGGTGCCTTTGAAAATTTTCAGCTTGAACCCATTATGAAGTTCGCTCATCAATTTGAGATGATTGCCATTGCTTCCGTATTCGTTCTCATTCTACTTCCGAATGTCATCCGCATGTGGTGGTTTATTCTGAAGAAGCCCGGAGTAAAAGTGCCGCTTTCGAAATACTTTGTTGAAATCAGAGAAATGGTTGACCACATGTTTACCCAAAAACGAGCGCTCGAATGCGACAAAAACCGTTTCCGCTGGTTCGAACATTTTATTTTGGTGATTGGCTATCTGGGACTGTTGTTTGTAACTGTTTTTCTCGACTGGTTCGCAAGCAAAAATATTTTCATCATTTCGTTCGGCTATCTGCTAAGCACAATTGTCTTTGTCGTCACCTTCGATTTCGTTTCAAGCCGTATGAAAAAGCAAAAGGAAATCAGTAAATTTTCTCAGCCAGCCGACTGGTTATTTGTGATTTGGTTGTTTTTGATGGGATTTTCGGCTTTTATTGTCCGTCTTTTCATTGATACCGGACTACTCGATAAAAACATTTGGCTATACTTTTTTCATTTGATTATTCTTGTTCAATGGGCCTTGATCATTGTTCCCTTTGGAAAGTGGACACACTTTTTATACCGGTCGTTTGCCATGTATTTTGCAAAAATCAAAGCATGATTATATCTTCAGCTATTTCAGTGATATTTTCTATAAAAGCAAGTAGGTTTTTTTAGAAGCGCTTCATTGATAGAAGTACCATGTTCAGCAATCAATCCTTGCTTATTGACAAGGTTTTCGATTAACGTTACTATTTTCATATCAGTGACATTTAAATTATTCCGTACTTCCGGCCTTCTGAATCCATACCGTGTAGTCAATTTATTTTTTTGCCACATAACCCGAATGGTCAATTTCTCCTAACAGCCACCTTTAATTTTTGAAGTTTTCACAATAACTGGTTCAGTCGAATTTTTAAGCGCTTCAACCAGCATCTTCATATCTGTAGCCGCTTTTTGCCTAAAATTATAGGTGTCGATCTCACTTTTATTGGCATCTGCACCGGGTGGTGTCAGATCAGAAAATAATTTTCTGAAATTCATCGCCGATTCAGAAAGGATATAATTCTCCGATTTACCAATATAACCAGCTAACAAATAGGCTTTTTCTGCAACCTGTTTGTCATCAGCGCAGAAATAATTTGCCTTGTGTTTCTGATCCAGGATCTTTTTCCATTGGCGATCGTTCATTTTTTCGAACGGAATATTGATCGCAAAAGGGAGATGGTAGAATCTGAATGCCACTGTGTCTCATACATCGATGATATTGATGCGGTAATAGTTATTTACAATTTCGCTTGCAAGCTTATCCGCAGGAACTGAAACTGAAGTGAAATCTTTTTGTGGAAGCACACTATTAATGCGGGCTTCCATCCGACTATTACTATCAGGAAAGAAAGCGATTACTGCCAATACAACTAATGCAAATCCGATTGCCGAAGCATAAATAACCCTCTTATTTTTATTTACTTCTGACTTTACGCCATTCACGCGGTTTTCGATGAGTCCTGTGAGATAAAAGGCAACAAAGGCAACTCCTGTGAGCAGAAAGGCAAACGTGATTTTCGACATTCCCAGCATATCGTTCATCAGGACACCGCCCCAGGCTTCGGAAAGATAGATATTTTTAAGCATCGGATATCCTTCAGCAAATGCAAGAACCCCAAGACCTGACCCAAACACAAATGCCATTCCGTCGAGCTTCCCAATTGCAGCAGCACAGATACCTGTTCCTGGACAAAAACCTCCGATGATAAATCCAACACCCATTATAGCTCCTCCGAGAAGTGCTGACCATAGGAATGTAGGATTAATATAAATCAGGCTCAAATCGAGCAATCCCCAGTGGCCAAGCAATAAAACACCAATCATTGCTGTAACTCCGGCTGTGAAAAAAACTTTCAGCACTGTAAAATCGTAGCCATAGAACAACCCGACGAGTTTTTTGGTCGAAGAAAAACCTGCCTGTTCGAGAACAAATCCAAAACCGATTCCGGCAATCAATGCAATGATCAGGTTGAATTCATTGCTGATAATAAATGGCACTAATGGTCCCATATCAATTATTTTAACCAAAGTTTTCTAAAAAAATAGGCAACGGCATAACCCGATCCGAAAATGGCGAACATTGTGATGATCCCGCCAAATGACATCACTGCCATGCCGCTAAGAGCTGCCCCGCTTGTGCATCCACGCCCGAGTTGAGCGCCGAAACCAAAGAATGCGCCACCAATTATAGCTGCAATAATTCTTGTTCTATTGGTAATGTTAGGACCTCTCTCCAACTTAATTCCGACACGATTGGAGATCACACCCGAAAAGAAAGCGCCAATAACGACTCCAATCACTTCGATGACAAGCCAATCCTTCTGTGGACCATCAGGATGTTCTTCACTGTAAGTTTTGATGAAAGAAATATTTGCCGTATGTCCTGGAGCTACTTTAACAACAGTGGAAAGAACCACACTCTTTACTGCGCCGCTGGCTCCCAAGCCACGCCCGGTAACATAAATGGTTCCCAATAAAACCAGACCAAGTAAAACCCCGGCCATGTAAGGATTCATAAATTTCTGTGGCTTCATTATTTATGCTGATTTATTTCGTTTTCGATAGTAACCTCCTGTTGATCATCATCCAACTCTTCGTATCCTGTTATCATTGCTTTGATATTTGAAGTGGGTGTTTTTCCGGTGGTTGTCATATAAACATGAACTACCAGGAATATCATGAGCAGGATTGCACCTAAAGTGTGCCAGAAGGCAATAGATGCCAGCGGATAATCTTCAATTACAATCAGGTTGTTTTGGTCGAAGGTTTTATAAAGTAAATAAAGAATGCCTGAAATAATTGTAATCGGAACAAGTACAAGTTTAAATCCCAAATATACAATTCGTTGTAGAGGGTTTAGTTTACTCAGACCGGTTCTTTCAGTCGGGTGATGTTCTCCTTTGAATATTCCGAAAATATAATAGATGACCTGCTCCTTTAACTGTTTGGTAGTTGGAATGTATTGCCGCCATTCGCCTGTTGTGAGGTGCCAGAAAATGGCAAAAATGATCAATCCGATCAGCATCCAGGAGGCATTCCGATGGAATTCAGCAGCTTTCTCAAAACCAAATATCTTAAAAGCACCATGAACTTCGAATCCGGTTAAAGCCAGAAACATGATCAGGGATGCCTGAACCCAGTGCCAGAATCGTTCAAATCGTTTGTAAATATATACTTTGTGCATATTTAATTGTATATCTGATATTTAAAGAATAACCTTATTACTCGGTGGGTTTATCCTCATCATAATTGATGATCTGTTTTTCGAATTTATTTCTTGCAATATTCATCGAAATACGAATTGCACGACCAGGCAGGTAAAATCCGTTCAGTTTAGCTAACCTTCCATTATTTCGTGTATGACATTCAGCGCAACCTACCGATTGCTCCTTTGGCGAAACCATGTGATTTATAGGCCAGTACATTTCAGTCTTAACAAAACCATACTGTCCGCTGTAAAGGAGACCAGATTCTTTCATCCCGGCTGCAACAGCTTCATCCCACTTAAAATCTTTCCAGTAAGCACTATCGCCTTCGGTTTCACCATAAAGCTTGGGTTGTACCAGACGATGGTAAACCTTGTCGTAAATCTGATCGCCAACATGAATCTTTACAGGAATAATTTTCGAGTGACGATCACTGTATGAGCCGTTTAAAGTGTTCATTTGCACTGGTACAGATTTAATGGTATCACCCAAAATGTAATGATCAGCTGTTCCATTAAACCAGATATAATCAGGCCTGACATTACGTGCCCAAACAAAAGAACCTTTAATCGACATATAATTATGGTTGCCCAGAGAATCCTCTTCTTCATAAGGCTTACCATCCTTCAATTTTCCGGCATCAGACCAGTTCCATGACATTTTTGTGGAATTTACTTTGGCATAGACTGGAATGTGACATGCCTGACACGAAACTCTCGATCCGTGACGATTGATCACATCGCTTAGGTGGGGAGTACTTGTATGACATTGTTCACAGGTAGCCCGATTCGTATTATCAGATGAAACCGAATATAACTTACCGATAATATTGTGATTTTTAGCAGTATGACAGGCCACGCACTCCAGGTTCATCCCATTAGCAGCCATGTGAACATCAACTTCACGACTGCAAGAGTTTAATGCAACCTCAAGATCTCCATGTTTTACATTATTTCCACCCCCGCCAAATGAGTGGCACGATCCACAATTGCTTTTTCGCGGTGTACCAACACTTTGAGCTACGTTTTCAAGGTTTACGGTACGATCGGGATAGCCTGCCATTGAAGCTCCTTTCAGATACTCCTCGCTGTTATCGTGGCAAACCATACAATCGACATTTCGGGCATTGTTAAAATCGAAATGGCTACTGGACATACCATAGCCAATGTGGCATTTTGCACACGATTGTTGGTTGGAATTAGTTCCGAGACAAAAATTATTCATCACATTTTTCTTTCCTGCAGAAGAAATACCTCGTCCTTCAACATATGACGCCCGTTCCCAATTCCAGTGCGATGAAGCCATCACCTCCTTATGCGTTTCAGTATGGCACGAAAGGCAAGCCTCAGTTACTTCCTGAGGTGTTTTAAAATCTCTTTGTAAGGCCGTAAGTTTGCTGTGATTAACAGAAGGAATATCCTTTAATGCATATTTGTGCCGGAGACTTTCGAGTTTCAGATTGTAGTTATCTTCCTGGTGGAAAACATTAACCATTACCAGAGCAATAATGGTGACAAATATTACAAATAGTAGCGTTCTAAACAAAGATCTCATGTATTTTTCACATTCTTTATGAGCATTTGCTCGTTTTAAAAACAAATGCAAATATAATGTTATATCAATACATGGCAATGTAATAAGCATTTGCTCATTACATTTTATAAAAATATTAATGCAATATAATGTATGACACTATATATGTGTATTTTAGAAACGTCAACTATTAGTTATTTGAAATAGTTTTAAATAATTAACACTTAAAATTGAAAGCGATTTAGTTTGGTATGCCTTCATCATCAATTGGTAATCTATACACTTCCATACTTCCTCATTTAGGACAAACTTCAATTTTATCGGTTCCCATGCAGGTTTCCACAGTATCCCAATCAACTTCATCGTGACGGCCTTTCCACGCGCATTGTTTGCATATCAAAAGAAGTGGTTCCATTTGAAAGATATATTTTTCACTTAATTTATGATCCTATATCATTAAGAATCAAATAACTTGTAAGTAGTTTATTTTTGAGCTATTATTAAAAATATGGGAAACCTTTTGCCTGATTCGCGCTCCATTTCGAAACAGGTTTTGTATTCAACATTTTTGAATCCGGTATGTTTTAGGATTACTGCGAGAGTTTCTGGATCAAAACCCAAATGGACTTTTACATCAATGCCATGAAAAGAGCCATCTTCAGGATATAAATCGGCAATTGCCAAATATCCGCCACGATTTAGCAAAGAATAAAACGTATTGATAATGGCTTCAAAATCATTTACATGATGCAAAACCATTTGATTGTAAATAATATCAAATTTGCCATCATACTTCCCTTGTTCAAGATCTAACCAAAGAGGAACGATGTGGTTGGTTTGGTGATATTCTATCTTTTCAACACAAACTTTAATCATTTCCTGAGAACTATCCATCAGGGTAATTTCAGAAAAACGGTCTTTAAGCAGAAAGCTTAGAATACCTGTACCGGCACCATATTCTAGGGCTTTCATTGAATGATTAATCGGAATCATTTTTTCAAGTTCAGCGGCAATGGCAACAGAACGTTCCATATGCATTTTATCTTTGTCCCATTCACGGGCACGGGAATCAAAACTTGACATCATTTAAAATTTCAAATTGTTTATGGCATCGATTGGGTTGTGATTATTTGTACGGTCTTTTACGACTAAGGTAGATACAGGAGAAGCCGATTTCTGGTTAAAAACCATATCGTGACCTACGCACAAACCCATCGAAATATTGAGTTCGGTGTTGTTTTCTTTCAGGTATTCTGCTTGTCCGGCTGGATTGCACATAATACTCCTGCCTTCGCATCCAAGCATTTCGTGTTTGGTAATATGTCCGCATTTGCAATCAACACTATACACTTCAAACTCGTCTGACAGAAATTGCTTTACTGCTTCAACTTCCTTCGGAAATGTTACACAGTAGGCAATACCAATTCGTTTAATTCCTGCCTTGTGAGCAAAGTTTATGATTTCCTGTACCCGGTTTGATCCAGGTTCATAGGCATCTTCAGCAGTTTGCATAATTTCGAGCGAACGGCTGTCATACAAATTTTTGATTTCTTTTTCTTCCATCTTATTAATGATTACACTGGTGCTCTTCTCCATGATGTTCGTGACTCTTGCAGCCTTCACCAGAATCGATTATTTTGTCTTTCAAAAATGCTTCGGTTAATTGACGAACATCGCCGGAGCAACCACGATAAACTTCAATACCGTGACTTTGAAGCACATTTAATGCACCATTGCCCATATTTCCTGCAAGCATAACGCTAACGCCCTTTTCCTTCAAAACACTTGCAATATTGCTTTTGCATCCGCAACCTTGTGGTGAGGGCAACATTTCCGAACTGATAATCTTTTTGTTCTCGTCGATATTGAAAACGGTGTAAGCTTCGCAATGGCCAAAATGATCGTCAACTACATTGCCTCTTGTGGGTATTGCTATTTTCATTTTTATATTACTTTATTTGGTTTATAATTTCGGATACTGTTTGTTGGCTTTCGGGAATTACCATTTGGACATTGTTTCTTTTGAACACATCAACTACTTTTGAACCAAAACGCCCTGCAATGGCCAGGCTGATATTTTTAACAAGCAATAAATCGGCAGCTTCGCACCCGGCTTTATCAGGATGATGCCTTGCAGGGTTGACAATAAAAGAACTCTTCCGGGTTTCGGTATCAAACAGGCAATACCAGTTGCACCGGCCAAAATGGGTGTCAACTACAGCATTCAGGTGATTTTCGTTTGTGGCTATTGCAATTATCATGACATTAGTTGTTTTCGATGATTACTTGTGTCTTGCAAAATGGGCAAAGTTTGCCAGCGTTTTCAGGCAGCGTAAAAGTAATTTTGCATTGGTCGCATTTATACCAGTTGTCAATAGCGACGTTTCCTCCCTCAAAATAAACGGAACTACCTTCAATGAAAGCTTTTGCTATCTTTCTGCGAACACTTTCGTAAATTCTTGTAAAGGTAGGACGAGAAACATTCATGAGCTTTGCAGCCTCAGCCTGTGTCAGCAGTTCATAATCGCATAAGTTGATCGCTTCGTATTCCTCGAAATTTATACAAACATCATCACCGGTTTTGCATTGCACACCTTGTGGTTTAAACCCACTGAAGTGTGGCGCCATCTGAATTTTCCTGTCTTTTTTTGTTCGTCCCATAATCCTGTAATTCGCCACAAAAATAGTGAACAAATGTTCACAAAACAAATAAAAATGAACAAATGTTCAAAATATATTCCTCTTAAGCAAAGTGCATTGGTAATAATCGATATAGAACTGAAGCTCATAGCGGCGGCAGCGATCAAGGGGTTGAGTAAAATTCCAAAAATGGGATATACCAATCCGGCAGCAACAGGCACGCTAAGAATATTATAAACAAAGGAAAAGAATAATTGGTCCATTTCAAGAAGTCGCAATTACCTGAAATTTTAAATGTTTGCTTAATACTCAGCAGGTAACTTCAAGTCACCTGCTGAGTACTTGAAGTAAAGGATCAATTCCCACGATCCTCCTCGTTTGCAACGAGGAGTTAGTTGTCAGTCGTTTGCAACGATAAAGAGAATTTTAATTCACTTTATGCGTTCCGTCCGGAAGGAACTTTACGGTCGGCTGTACCCTGGTCTGGTCAAACAGATCATAACTCTTTTTGAGGTCAGCCCATAAACTGATTTTATCCTTGTCCTTACTATATCTGGATATTAATCCGGCATATTTGGCATCGTTCAGCTGAGCAGGGAATATGGTCAGGCCGATCTCTTCCTGGCCGCTGTTGTAGGCCTCAATACAATAAACAAATAGTTCCTTGATCTTGTCATCCGTAATGGGAATGCATCCCGATGAGAGGCAGGAACCGTGAATGAATATTTCATTTCCCAGATGGCCATGAACACCCCTGATGCTGTCAGACGCATTCGGATAGTTGATCTGCATCGACAAATAATACTTGCTGTAAGGATTCTGCTTGGCGATGTGGTAAAACCCTTCAGGAACCTGTAAATCACGATAACGCCTCTTCGGCCCGATAGAGCCCGAGAGATCACAAATTGAGAATTCTTTGATCAGCACAAAAATAGAGTCGAAACTATTTTTTGCCCATAATTCTATTTTTTTTTCGGTTTTGAAAGCACGAAGGTAAATCCTTAGATTGTTGTGTGAAATTGAATGCGCTGCAAGCGCTTTATCAACAATTTTCTCTTTAGCAGTATAGGCTTCCCTTACCCTGGTAAAATTCATCTGCTTCTCACGGAATGAATATGAAGTTGTTTCTGAACTCAGGAAAAATAATGGGAAGAGGATGATCAAAAGTCTCATAAATAAATCTGAAAATTATCAGACAAAAGTAGTTGAAAAACGCTCAAAAATGGCGTGACCCTCCATGTTTGAATCGATGGATTAGTTTTCAGTCTGTTTTAACGATAACTACTGAATAAATATTCAACGAAAACCTTCGCGACCCTCTTAACAACTAATAGAATTTCATAGCTTTACGAAATTCTTTTGATTTTATAGCATTCTTTTAAAATATAATCTGTACTCATCCGTCAACACACATAGAGAGACAATAGAATGGAAACAGAGCAGTCGGATAAAATTAATGAAGTGTATAAAGTTGAGCGGAGACGTCTGCTTGGTTATATACGAAATAAAATTTCCGACAGTCTGGATGCCGAAGACATACTGCAGGATGTTTTCTATCAACTAACTATTGGTTTTCAGGATATAAAGCAGATTGAACAACTTACAGCATGGCTTTATAGAGTGGCCGACAACCGTATTATCGATTTATTTAGGAAAAAGAAACTAGTATCATTTAGTCGTATTGAACCTGAAATGGATGATGAAGATGGTTCGATCTCGCTCGAAGATATACTCCCTGCATTGGGGACTTCGCCCGAAGAGGAAGAAATAAAACGTTTGATATGGGAAACAATCGAAAAGACCCTTTCGGAATTACCTGAAGAACAAAGAAGTGTATTCACCACTCATGAATTTGAAGAAATGAGTTTCAACGAGATCTCAAAAAAAACAGGCATTGGCGTGAATACCCTTATTTCCCGAAAACGATACGCAGTATTGGCGCTCAGGGAAAGTTTAAATGAATTGTATAACTTATTAAAAAACAATTAGTATGAAAACTTTAAAAGTATTGAAATTTACAGGCTTCGGTCTGCTTGGATTAGGCGCAATTAGTTTGTTTGTATTTATTACAATGCACCTATGGAATTTGTTGATTCCGGAGTTATTTCATGGTCCGGTCGTTACATTCTGGCAGACTGCAGGGTTAATCATTTTGTCAAAAATAATCTTTTCTGGGTTTGGTCATGGAAGGGGCAGACATGGAGATAGACGACACGAAAATAATTGTGAAGGACATTATCATCCTGGCCGGGCAGATTGGTGGAAAAAATTCCATGAAGTGGAGAAAGGGAACAGCAGTTCCTCAACTGTTGAACAATCATGACTCTCTTCGTTTGTAGCGAAGGATTAGTAGTCAGTGGTTTGCAACGATAAAAGATTTATTTCCGATTTTAAAAAGCTCATGCGATAAAACTTCAGACCCTCAAGGTTTTCAAAACCTTGAGGGTCTAAACGTCAGGATGTCATTCGTTTGCAACGTAAGTATCAAAAGGACTTCCTGCTAATTCTTTACCGATGCCTGGTTCGCTACGGCTTGCATCGCCTTTTGAACTGCTGCTTCATCGCCGAGGTAATAATGGCAGATGGGATGAAGCTCTTCATCCAGTTCGTAAACAAGTGGGATTCCGGTTGGGATGTTTATAGCTGCGATTTCGGTATCAGAAACGTTGTCGAGATACTTTACGAGTGCACGAAGACTATTCCCATGAGCTACAATCAGGACAGTCTTCCCGCTTATCAACTCTTGAGCAATGCGATCGTGCCAGCAGGGGAGGAATCGCATTACAGTATCCATCAGGCATTCCGTAGCTGGGAGTTGTTCCGGAAGAAGAAGCTTATAACGCGAATCGTGGCACGGATGTCGTGGATCTGCCACTTCGAGAGCAGGCGGACGGATGTCGTAACTCCGCCGCCATAAGTTGACTTGTGTCTCGCCGTATTGTTTAGTAGTCTCAGACTTGTTCAACCCTTGCAGAGCCCCGTAATGTCGTTCGTTTAATCGCCAATCCCGGTATACAGGAATCCACATCAGGTCCATCTCATCGAGTACAATCCATAGCGTCCGGATTGCACGCTTCAATACAGAAGTAAATGCTAGATCAAACGTAAATCCTTGTTCTTTAAGTAAATTTCCGGCTTTTCGAACTTCCTCTTTGCCGTAATCAGACAAATCGACGTCTGTCCAACCACTAAAGAGGTTCTCCTTGTTCCATAAACTTTCGCCGTGTCGTAATAGAACAACCTGTCGGACATTCTGTTCTTTCCCCGTTATATACATTTTGTGTGATATTCCGCATCAACTCATACAGCAGAAGTATTCAGGCGACTACCAGAATGAACCTTATTTCTGTATTAAGAAATATGCCTTCTTTTTTCGTCATACTCATCCTTGCTGATTTCACCCCTGGCATATCTTGTTTTTAAAATATCAAGTGGCGAGTTATATTTTTGTCGGTTTAAATTTTTCTTATTCGCATTAACTATCAGACCAATAATAAAAATAAGAACGATAAGGCCGATAATCCAGCCATATCCCATTCCCCAAACATTATTCATTCCGTCCATCATAATATTAGTTTTAAATTTTATGGATAACTTGACTTATTTTCCTTTTGAAGTTTTTCTAATCTTTCAAAGATACTTTAAACATACCCATGGATGTTACACAATTCCTGTGCGGAATTACATCATTCACACATTTTATACGTTGTAGTGACTGATATTCCGTAGTTTTCTAATAAAAGAAGACGTTTATCCGGTTACATTTTTAAACCGCCCGGATAATCATGCATCATACAATCCTCCGGCGGATTTCTATTTTCTGTATAAGCAGCACTCGGGAAGTTGTCTGTAAACCTCGTCCGAAGCTTTAAATTTTTCCGTATCATGGCCAGCTTTTGCAATTGCTTTCTGAATGGTATCCGGATTGGTTTCCTTCGGGTTAAATTCAACTTGAATTTTTTTTGTATTTATATCCCAAACAGCACTGGAAACCCCTTTTACTGATTTCGCCGCTTTTTCGATTCGTTCTTTGCACAAATCGCAATTACCTGAGACTTTTATGGTTTTACTCAGCAGGTGACTCAAAGTCACCTGCTGAGTATTTGAACTACCCATATCCATCCCGGCCATATCCTTATCATTCTGGGTTTTGGAATCACCCGGCATGTCCATACCTGGCATTGATGAAACTTTGCCTCCTGAGGGATTCATCATACTGGATTTGCCTTCGAGCTGCGCCGAAGCATCAACACTAAAAGCACCCTGTGTTACAATCTCTTCACCATCGTTCAATCCGCTCATAACCACGTAACTATTTCCCAACATAGGTCCGAGCTCTATTTCGCGAATTTTGAAGATAGCCTCATCCGTTTTAGTCTGTTTCACATATACAACCGAACGTTTTCCTGTCCATAAAACGGCAGAACGGGGAATGATTAATTTATCCTTGTATTCATTTAAATTTGCTTTAACGATTCCGGTTGCAAACATTTCAGGTTTCAGTTTTCCGGACTGGTTGTTAAGTTCTACCCGCACTCTTGCAATACGGGTAACGGCGTCAAGCACCGGATCGATAAATGTGATGTTGCCTGAGTAATCAGCTCCGGGTAAAGCCTGAATGTTAAAGGTAACCTTTTGCCCCTGAGATAAATATGGCAGGTCGCTTTCGTAAGCATCGAACATGATCCAGACATGCGAGAGGTCGGCAACATCAAACAAAACAGACCCCGGCGAAACAAAGTCGCCGGTGTTGACACGCCTTGCAGAAACAATTCCCGTTGTATTTGCAAAAACTTCAAAGTCTGTTTTTACCTTTCCGATACTCTCAATTGTTGCAATCTGTTTTTCAGTCAATTTCCATTGACGAAGTTTATCTTTCGATGCTTCATACAGCGCTGGTTGTGATTCTTTTGTGGTCACGGTTTCGAATAACTCCTGCTGAGCAGTGACAAGATCGGGAGAATAGATAACCGCCAATGTTTGTCCTTTTCGCACCAGTTCGCCTGTGAAGTTTACATTCAATTTTTCGATTCTGCCAGGAAGATAAGAAACCTGACTTTGCAAAAGTCGCTCATCAGCTTGTACCTTGCCGTAAAGACGCAATTCCTTCACGGGATTTTGTTTTGATACGATGGAAGTAAGGACATTGGCCAGTTGAACAGCTTCCTTTGTCATTTGAATTGCGTCAGGATCTATTGCAGTACCACCACTCTGTTTGAGCGGAATTAATTCCATACCGCAAATAGGGCATTTACCCGGTTCAGGCATACGAATCTGAGGATGCATCGCACATGTCCAGATGGTTGCTTTCGCGGTTTCAGCTGCATGATCGTGTTTTTCTTCAATCTTAGGAGAAGTATGAAAGAATATCCAGCCAAGAAAAATACCTCCAAATAGAATGAGGCTAAAACGAACGTATTTATTTGATAATATCTTTTTCATCTTATTTTAATTTTCTGGTTATTGAATTTGTGAATATGCCATTAATCGTTTGAGCCATGCAATTGAAGTGTTGTAATCGGCAACTGCCTCTGTTTGCTTGTATTCGTAATCGAAAGTTTGCTGTCTCACGCGTAAAATATCAGTAAGATCGACTCCTGAAGAAGCAAAACTTTTGAACATGATATCGAGTGATTTTGAAGCTAAACGATATTGATCAGCATAAAGTTTTGTTCTGCGTTGCGCATCCTGGTATAATTGCATGGCCTGGTAATATTCGGTTTGAAGCGAATTAGCTGTGGCCTTGTAATTTTGTGAATTAGCTGATTTCAAAAAGTCGGCTTCGGTTTGCATGGCCCTGTATTTCTTCCTGTAAATGGGCAAAGTAACCGTCACCATTGGCATGATCATGTCTTTACCATTCATTGATGATGTTGACATTTCGCTTTTATTGATAAGGGAATAGTTTATACCAAACCCAACCATCGGATAGCTCATCTTTGTAACCATTTGTTTGCGGGCTTCGAGTGATTTTTGCTCAAACTTAAGCATACCCAACATGGGATTGTTAGTAAGGATACTGTCAGAAATTGCCTGAAACGATGGTTGATAATTATCGGCAACTAAGGTATCAGGAAGAGTAATTGCTGCGCCGGGCGACCTGTTCAGGTAGCTGTTAAACTGAGCAGCAATTGTATTCTTCCGGCTTTTTAATAGTTCTATATTGTTCTGAAGGTCACCGATTTCAATCTGAATCCTGTAAACATCTGTAAGTCCTGTACTTCCTGAAGAGGAACCCATTGAGTTATCTGGCATTGGTGCTGCAGCCTGATTAGAAACAGCGGTGCCTGAATTTCCTCCCATGGTGTTCATTCCTGATGATCCGGAAGAGAAACTTTGGGTTGCAGTTATTGAACTCGTTCGGCCTGCTGCTGAAGCACCGCCTCCGGACGGAACCGCTTTGAACCTGACAATCGCCAATCTTTCTACCGTGTGAAGTATTTCGATGTTCTTCTCCGAGATCCGGATATTTTGCTTAACCTTATGCAAATCGTACCAGGTGCGTTGTACATCGTAGAATACCTGCAATTTAGCATCCCTGAATGATTCTAATTTTGCTTTTGCCATCAGGCTCATTTCATCCTTCGCATTTTTTAGCACTCCGAACCATGGGAACATTTGCATCAGCCGAATATCTGCCACCTGATTTCCGCCCAGTTGTTCCATCGGACTGAGGAAAACACCTATGCTTAAATCGGGGTCTGGCAGGCTACCAACTTGTGGTATTTTTTGCAAGGCAGCCTGATACTCAGCAAATTTCTGCAAAACAGTAGGATTGCTTTTTGCTGCAATTTCAAGGTAATAGTACAATGAATCCTGTGAATAAGAGGATAAACTGTAAGCAAGTATACAAGTAATTATTAAAAACTTTTTCATCGTTGTATTTTTTATTTACCACAATAGGCACATAGAACACATGGTACCTTCTGTGACCTATGTGTCTATGCGGTTAACTACTTTTTTTACTTCATTTTCTCTCCACATTGCCTGAAACAACGGAACAACAAAGACGGTCATTACCTGAATAACCATACCACCAAACATGGGTATTGCCATAGGGATCATAATATCAGAACCTTTACCTGTAGATGATAAAACAGGTAGCAAGGCGATAACAGCAACAGCCGTAGTCATCATTGCGGGCCTAACACGTTTCATTCCGGCAGACACCACCGCCTCCCGGACATCGTGAACGGTAGCAGGATGCCGGTCTTCGAATACCTGGTGAATATAGGTACCCATAATTACCCCATCGTTTGTGGCAATTCCGAACAGTGCAATAAAACCAACCCAGACTGCCACACTCAAATTTATAGGGTGCATCTGGAACATATCCCGAAGGTTTATTCCGGCCACAGAAAAATTAAGGAACCAGTCCTGGCCGTACAACCAAAGCATGATAAAACCACCAGCGAAAGCAACGAATACGCCCGAGAAGTGGATAAATGAGGCTGTAATTGTGCGGAATTGAAAATATAGCAACAACAATATCAGGAGTAAACTTATGGGGATGACGATCGCCAATCTTTTTGTAGCCCTCATTTGATGTTCGTAATTGCCTGCAAACTTATAAGATACGCCGGGAGACAAAACGAGTGCACCTGAGTTCAGTTTCTGCTGCAGAATTTTAGTTGCTTCTTCAACCACATCCACTTCCGCTTTACCTTCATTTTTATCGAAAATAACATACCCGTTCAGGAAAGTATTTTCACTCCTGATCATTTGTGCACCGCGTGTATAATCAATATCGGCGATTTCACCCAATGGAACCTGGACACCATTCACAGCAGGAATAAGGATGCGCTTGAGATCATCAGGATTATCACGCAATTCACGCGCATAGCGGACCCGAATCGGGAAACGCTCACGACCTTCAACGGAATTGCTGAGTGCCATGCCACCTACTGCCACCTGCAGAACTTCCTGCACATCACTGACTGTCATGCCATAGCGAGCCATCGCTTCACGGTTTAGCTTTATTTCGAGATACGGAGCGCCTACTGCGCGGTCGTAAAACACAGCTGAAGCTTTGATGGATGGTACATCTTTCAATGCCTGTTCAAGCTGCATCCCGGCCTTCTCGATGGTATTTAAATCGGGCCCATAAACTTTTAACCCCATCGGCGCACGCATCCCGGTGGAAAGCATAACCAGACGAGCCTCAATAGGTTGTAATTTTGGTGCCGAAGTCAATCCTGGAATATTGGTAGCCTTCACAATCTCGTTCCAGATATCATCCGGTTTTCTGATTTCAGGTCTCCATTGACGGAAATACTCGCCATTATCGGCAGGGATAAGGCTGTCGGCAGGAATAAGCCTGAACCCATCCTTTTTAAGATTATATTTAGATCCGCTTTTAAAGATATAACTGCCTTCCCTGTCCACTTTAAATTGCATGCGTTGCCCATTTTCGTCAAGGATATATTCTGAACGATAATTGATTGTATTCTCAAACATTTGTACAGGAGCCGGATCGAGTGCTGAATTTACACGTCCCCACTTTCCAACAGCAACCTCTACTTCGGGAATAATAGAAAGGCGTTTATCGAGTGTCTCAATATATTGAAGGTTCTTTTCGATACTTGAATGTGGCATACTTGTTGGCATCAACAGGAACGAACCTTCGTTGAGTGAAGGCATAAACTCCTTGCCGGTACCCGGAAATGTTTTTGCAGGACCTTGCCAGAAAGCTGTTTGCCTGAAGCTTTTCCAACCTACTTTTTCGGCACCCGTTGCAACAAAACCGAATGTTTTATCGAAGCCCAGCCAGACGAGGAGGCCAAAAAACAAAGTGACAGCAGGAATAATGAGGAACTCACGTTTGTGTTCCAATGCCCAGCGAATGATATCTTCATAAAAATGAACCATTGACATTAAGCCAGCGAGAATGATGGCTATGATTCCACCTACAAATATGAAGTTTGCGAAGGTACTGTTGTGAGCGCCTAATGGAAGCCACGCAATTGTAAGATACCAGGCTGCCACAAGTACCGTGATGGCAATGTTGATATAATTGGAATATTCCTTTCGATGCTCAGGCCAGCGGTCGTCGAGTAAATTATTTATTCCTATTGCAATTAATGCCAATGCAGGTAAGGCGTTCCAGAAAATGAGGAACAGGATACCTGCAACAAACAAACAGCTGTTCCATATCTTGCGCATCTTCTTTGTATCAATGCGTATCGAGAAGAAGATATATGTTAAAGTTGGCAAAACAATAATTCCGAGGAGGAAGGCAGAAATCAAAGCAAAAGTTTTGGTAAAAGCCAGTGGATGAAACAACTTTCCTTCGGCAGCCTGCATCGCAAAAACGGGTAGAAAGCTGACAATGGTGGTGGCGATGGAGGTAACCACTGCTGCGCGAACTTCGGTAGTTGCAAGGTAGATAACCGACAATAATTTTTTTCCTCTGATCTCTTTGTTTTCAGGCATTTCCAAATGCCTGAGAATATTCTCCACATCAACAATGCCAATATCGACCATTACTCCAATGGCAATGGCAATACCCGACAAAGCAACGATGTTCGCTTCAACGCCAAAAAGACGCATCAGGATAAAGGTCATCAATACGCCAATTGGCAGTAACCCGGCAACGATCAGAGATGCTCTCAGGTTCATTACAAGGACAATAATGACGATGATGCTGATCAGAATTTCGTGCGAAAGTGCCGACTCAAGTGTTCCGATGGTTTCCATTATTAACCCGGTGCGGTCGTAAAACGGAACAATTGTTACTTTGGAAATTGTACCATCAGGCAAGGTTTTTTGAGGCAGTCCGGCTTCAATTTCCTTTATTTTGGTTTTTACATTATTGATAACCTCAATGGGATTAGATCCATAGCGGGCAACCACCACTGCACCAACTGCTTCTGAACCAGCCTTATCGAGTCCGCCACGACGCGTAGCCGGACCAAATGCTACACGAGCCACATCTTTAATACGTACCGGAACATTATTCCTGACCGCAACCACCGATATTTCAAGGTCATCGAGGTTCTTAACATACCCTAAACCACGGATAATATATTCAACGTTATTCAACTCCATCGTTTCAGCGCCGATGTCGAGATTGCTTTTACGCACAGCATTCATCACATCCATCACTGAAACCCGAAACGCTTTCATCGCCTCAGGATTTATATCGATCTGGTACTCCTTGATAAAACCACCCACAGATGCCACTTCTGAAACCCCTTCGGCAGTGGATAGCCC
This sequence comes from Bacteroidia bacterium, assembly GCA_026391655.1. Lineage (GTDB taxonomy): Bacteria > Bacteroidota > Bacteroidia > Bacteroidales > Prolixibacteraceae > JAAFHB01. Next base: position 20,691 of record JAPLDR010000018.1, read on the forward strand.
GTATTTCACGTAAAAATCCTGGATAGTTCTAAGTTCCTGGGGATCCCATCCTCCGTTAGCTTTTCCTGTTTTGGGGTCGCGCCCTTCGAGAGTGTACCAGTAAATTTGTCCCAATGCTGTGGCATCCGGCCCCAGCGTAGGCTGTACTCCGGGGGGTAACATACCGGTAGGCAGCGAGTTGAGTTTCTCAAGTATACGTGAGCGGCTCCAGTAAAATTCAATGTTATCTTTAAAAATGATATAGATAAAAGACATCCCAAACATGGAGGTGCTTCTAACAGTCTGCACACCAGGAATTCCCAACAATGCAGTTGTCAAGGGATAGGTTACCTGATCCTGCATATCTTTGGGAGAACGGCCCATCCATTCGGTAGCTACTATCTGCTGGTTTTCGCCAATATCGGGGATTGCATCCACTGCTATCGGATCGCGTGGAAAGAAATCTGATTTCCAGTTGAAAGGCATAAATACCATACCCAAAACCACGAAAGCGATCAGGAATATAAAGGTAATCAGCCGGTTTTCGAGAAAATATTTGACGAGTCGGTTGAACATGGGAATAATTTGAAAATGCGACAATCAGACGATTTGTCAAAGGCTAATTCGACAATGTGACAATTCGACTATTCCGCAATGAGACAACGAATCAGACAAGAAATAGATAGAAATTTAGTTCAAGTCATTGACTAATTGTCAAATCGCCGAATTGTCGAATTAATGAATTGTCAAATCACCGATACTTGCAACAGCCTGGCAGTGCGTTATAAATCTTATCGTCAGCTTTAGCCTTTTCGTTGTCGTGGCCTACTGATGCTAATTTTTTCCCGATCTGGTCGATATTTGTCTTGGCCGGATCGTATGTTACCGCCAGTGTTTTGTCCGTCGAATTCCATTCAGCTTTGCTCACGCCATCAAGTTTGGCCGCTTTTTCGATACGCGACTTACACATGCCGCAATTTCCTGATACTTTGAGTGTTTCAGTTTTGATGGAGGTCGTTTTTGAGAGATCTTGTGATTGGGCAATAGAGCTAAAGCCAAATACGATTGCCAATAAGGCAACTATAATAATTTTTACAGTTTTCATAATCTTAAAATATTGATGTTAATGTATTAAATAATAGAAATAAAAAATTCTCAGCAGAAAAGTTGGTATAACCTTTTTGCTAAAAAAACGGGGAAACAATAACATCAAATACGGAACACACAAATGTCGGGTAAGCTTACAGCGCTTACCATATAATTGCCTGGCGGACTTACATTTGTGCGAATGAGGTTAAAGGCTGATAATGAGTTAATCTGATAACTTGCAGCAATATTAAAAACCTGCAAAACAGGTTGCGAAAACGTTTTAAATTCGGAAAACGAAGGGGTATAATTGTTCTCTATCGCAAAAACTGAGACTTTGTTGGTGCAGCAGTGCGAGTTGATATGTTTACCAGGTAATTGGCATTTATCGATAGGACCTTCCATACCACAAGAAGCCAACTCACCCGAAAATGAAACTTTGGAAGCTGCGATTTTACCGCCACAATAGTGAGTAGCAATAGTTAGATGCATCCCCGAAAGGAGGATGAGAAATGCAAATGATATGGATAAAAATTTCTTCATACTAAAATATCAACGAATACCCGCTAAAATTGTTGTGCAAATATGATAAAAATCTTTGTGAAGAAATGTTTTGTATTCAATAAAAATTAAAAAAGCTATTTTTATACTATCACTTTGAGTGTTGATCCACCCGAAAAAACTTAGGGGAGGATTGTAAGTCCGGGTTGCATTCAAACAAGATTCCATCTTCAATATATCAATATATACACAAATTTACCAATGAAACGGCAGGAATATAAGAAGTTTATTTCCTGCCAATGCAAATAAAATCATGCGTTAAAAAAATAGATATGTATAGCTTAGCTAAATTTCACTATTCCGGATGATTCTAAATGAACTAATTTTCATGTTTGAAATATACACATAAATGGTTTTCCGGTCCATAGCATTTAAAGATGGCACTTACTATATTTGGCATAAAAAAAAATCTAAAAAATGGGAAAAGCAATAAGTTTAAGTCTCGAAGGAGAGAATTACGTTTCGAAGGTTGTTACTTTCGGTGTTTGTGCAACCGGTGATCCACGGATTGATCAGGATGCGCGCCAGCGAACCTTGAATATTGTTAAGATGATCTCGGATCTCCTGGCAGAAAAAGTAAAAATGCCCGATGGAACATCGGTAAAAGTGGTTTATTCGAATGTTCTTATGGATGGAGAACCACAAGCTGATATCGTTGCCCGCCAGTTTAAAGATGCTGGTGTTGATGCAATCGTCTGCACTCCTGACACATGGGCATTCCCCCAATTATCGCTGATGAGCCTCATGGCGCATTTCCCAAAAGATATGCCGCTGAATATTACCTGTGGAAACAGTGCCCCAAAACCGGGTGTCGTTTTTGCTCATGCGGTGAACGGGGCTTTTGCCCAATCGGGAAGGTTGACCCATCTTAATGTAGGAACATGGGATGATGTAGGAATGTTCCCCAAAATTTCAGATTCCACCATTCAGTCACTTGTCGACTGGTGTTATGCTGCGCTCACTTTTGCTGGATTGAAGGGAAAACGAATCCTTTGTTTCGGACACGACTCCATGGGAATGGAAACAGCACTCACACACGTACTTCCAACGCGTAACACTTTCGGACTTGAAGTGGCCCGCCTCGATATGAAGTTACTGGCTGACATGTTGAACAAGAAAGCTTACGATAAGGAAGAGCTGAAATTTATGCGAAATTGGGTGGAAGGACATTTAAAATCCCGTCTTGACTTATCACAAGCTGGTTCAAGCGATAAATTTAACCAGTCGCTCGCCATGTACCTGATTATGCGCAACCTGATGAAAGATCTCAATGCGGTGAGTGGGGCATTTATGAACCAGCTGGAATGGGGAAGCGATCCGAGGGGAATTCCATTGCCAATTTGTGATCTTGCTGAATCACTGTTTAATACAACATTTGACCATAACGGGCCCAAAAGTCCGATTCCATTTGGAACCGAAGCTGATATGCAGGGAACCTTGACCATGCTCTTCTCGACATGGCTCACAGGAGGTAATCCACCACTATTTATGGACTTCCGCAAAGTTTGGGATCCCAAAGAGTTAGTAGCTAAAGCAAAAGAACTTGGTGTTTCGGTAAAAGGTGATGAACTTTGGGCCATCAAAGGAATTGTCGACGGCGATAACTCCGGTTCTGCAAGTCTAAACTGGGCCGCTAAATCTGGTGCTTCAGCTGACGAAATCATGAAAAATATATCCTTACCGGGTGCCGAATTATACTATTTCCCCGGAGGCGGAAACAGTGTTGCATTTACGAGTCCCGGAGGAATCGACGGTGTTGCTGCACGTCTGGCTTACAGCGAATTATCGGGCATGTTCAGCCTTGTATGGGACGAAGCAACAACGGTTGATTTACCGGCTAAACTGGCTGATTTTGTGGCTAACAGTTCGAATATTACCTGGCCGCATAGTTGGGTTGTCCCAAAATATGCCACCATGTTTGAATACAAACAGTATGCACCGGCCAACCATTTTCATATGATCGCAGGACTAAGACCTTCGGTTTTACAATTCTGGATGGATCTGACCAATGTTCTGTCTTTAACTCCCTGGCAGGCACGTCCTCAGTTTATTGAAGGAACCGACCGTCCAACACCGCTTCTTCACCTGTTAAACGGTGGTGAAAATGTCACTAAACAACTTAGGGCTAAAGGAAAATAAAAATGCTTAAAGGAATATCCCCTCTGATCAGTCCTGAATTACTCGGCGTTCTGGACAGAATGGGTCACGGCGACGAAATCGTTCTTGCCGATGCCCATTTCCCGGGCGAGACTTTCAATTCCAAGGTATTGCGTGCTGATGGCTTAAAAATAGCCGATCTATTGGCCGCCATTCTACCTCTTTTCGAACTCGATGCCTATGTTCCTCATCCACTGGCTATGATGGCTGCCGTTCCGGGCGATACACTTGATCCGCTTGTCGAAGAGGGTTATCTGAAAAGTATTCATCAAACGAATCCCTCTGTTACTCCAATAGAACGGGTCGAACGATTCGCTTTTTACGAAAGGGCCAAAAGTGCTTTTGCTGTTGTAATGACTGGTGAAACTGCCAAATACGGGAATATCATCCTAAAAAAAGGAGTTACTCCTATATGTTAAGCATATCTGCAAAAGATGGTTAAAAAACAATTTCATGCTGAAAAACTTAAAAATACAATCAAACAAATATTAAAATGAAAAAATTACTTACCTCGATGATGGCTTTAGTTTTGGTATTAAATACATATGCCCAGTCAAAACCCGATAAGATGGATTGGTGGAAAGAGGCCAAATTCGGTTTGTTTATCCATTGGGGTGTATATTCTGTGCCAGCCGGTGTATATGATGGAAAAGACATTGCCGGTATTGGCGAATGGATCATGAACAGAGGTAAAATCCCGACAGCCAGATATCAGGCATACGCAAAAGAATTTAATCCGATAAAATACAATCCCGAAGCATGGGTAAAAATGGCCAAAGATGCAGGAATGAAATACCTGGTAATCACCTCAAAACATCACGACGGATTCACGCTATTCGAAACAAAAGCTTCGAAATGGAATATTGTTGATGCAACTCCCTATGGCAAAGATTTGCTCAAGCCCCTTGCTGAAGCTTGTCATAAAAACGGTATCAGACTTGGTTTTTACTATTCACAGGCGCAGGACTGGAACAATCCGGGTGGTGCAGCCAGTGGCGGTCATTGGGATAAAGCCCAGGATGGTTCGATGGATGAATATATCGACAAAGTGGCAGCTCCGCAGGTTAAGGAGATTCTTTCGAATTATGGACAGGTTGATATTCTTTGGTGGGATACCCCAACTGACATGAATAAAGAACGGGCTGAAAAATTTCTGCCTGTCATAGCAAAATATCCTAATTTAATCACAAACAATAGATTAGGTGGCGGTTATAACGGCGATACTGAGACTCCCGAACAATTTGTTCCGGCAACCGGATTTCCGGGCAGAAACTGGGAAACCTGTATGACGATGAACGATACATGGGGTTACAAATCAAAAGATGACAACTGGAAATCGCCTCAGGTAATTATTCAAACATTAATTGACATTGTCAGCAAGGGTGGTAATTATCTTCTTAACGTCGGGCCAACTTCGGAAGGTCTTGTACCACAACCAAGTATCGAACGACTTGCTGAGGTCGGAAAATGGATGAAAATTAATGGTGAAGCCATTTACGGAACCACAGCCAGTCCTTTCAGTTACCTGCCATGGGGAAGATGTACCCAAAAAGGAAACAAACTCTATCTTCATGTTTTTGAATGGCCAAAGGATGGGAAAATATCGGTTCAACTTCAAAACACAATTACGAAAGCTTACCTGCTTTCAGATCCGAAAAAAACGCTCAAGGTTGAAAAATCAAAGACTAAAAATACGATTACACTTGTTGGTGATGCTCCCGACAAAATTGCATCCGTTGTAGTTGTTGAGTTGAAGGGTGCTCCCGAAGTTCTTCCACTACCAACGTCAGGAAAAACTGCGACCGCTTCTTCTGAAAAAGAGGGGACATCAGTTAAAAATCTCTTCGATGGAAATCCGAAGAACAAATGGCAACCTGCTGCTGATGACAAAGATAAGTGGGTGGAAGTTGACCTGGGCGAAGAAATCGCTATCGGAGCTTTTTCGGTAGTTGAACCCTGGCATCCCTGGAACAATCAAGGGCAGAAAATCGAAGTGCAATATAAATCAGGTGACAATTGGTTAGTTGCTTTAACTGTTATGACAAACGGAACCGGTCATACGGCCTCTTTCGTGCCTGTTTCTGCACGTTTTTTTCGTCTGAAAATCGTTGAAGCAAAAGATCCAACTTTAAACGAATGGATTCTTTTCAGAGCAGATTGATTTCAGGCATTTAAGACACATTTTTTTATCAAATATTTCTTTAATTTTCGCGCACTTTTCCCTTTAAGGGAATTGGGTGCGAATTTGTTTGTGAACCTTTATCATCGCCAGAAATTGGAACTCATCAAATCTGTTTAGAATTTTTAGAAAACTAAAACGAATCATATACACATGAAATCTCTTCGCATTATCATTGCTATAACACTAATTTTTAGTGTTATGAATCTATCGGCGCAAAAAGGGGAATCGGATCTCCAACATTGGCCTAAAGGTTCGTCTCCAGCAGAAATCGGGAAAAGAATAGTTAGTAAATTCTTAAATACGCCGCATTCCCGATACGGAAATACTCATCCGGAAGTTCCTCCGACACAAATTACTTATCCCGATGTATGTGCCTGGCTTGGTGGACTATGGTTTGCGAAAGTAACGAATGATAAACCAATGCTCAATAAACTTGCAGCACGTTTCAATCCGCTTTTTGATGGCGAGAAAAATTTACTGCCTAAGCCGAATCACGTTGATAACAACGTGTTTGGATCTTTGGCTTTCGAACTCTACCTGCAAACCAAACAAACTAAATATCTTGATCTTGGATTGATTTATGCCCATACTCAATGGACGCTTCCCGAAAATGCAAAACCGGAAGAAAAAGCGTATGCAGACAAGGGTTATTCGTGGCAGACCAGAATCTGGATTGATGATATGTTTATGATTACCGCAGTTCAGTCTCAGGCCTATCGTGCAACAGGAGACCTCAAATACATCAACCGGGCCGCAAAAGAAATGGTGCTTTACCTGGATACCATCCAATTGGGAAACGGGTTATTCTTTCATTCTCCGGAAACCCATTACAGTTGGGCTCGTGGCAATGGATGGATGGCCGTTGGGATGGCTGAAATGTTGCGCATTCTGCCAAAAGACAATCCAAATCGCAATATAATCATGGCCGGCTACCTAAAAATGATGACTACATTGCTGAAATTCCAGGAAAAAGATGGAATGTGGCGGCAGATTATCGACGATCCGGAAGCCTGGAAGGAGACTTCAGGAACGGTTATGTTTACTTATGCCATGATCACAGGGGTTAAAAACGGCTGGCTGGATAAAAAAATATATGGAGCAGCTGCCCGCAAAGGTTGGCTGGCACTGATTACCTACATCAATCAGAGCGACGAACTAACTGAAGTTTGCGAAGGAACAAGTATCAAAAACGACCATGACTATTATCTCCAGCGCAAACGAATTGTCGGTGATTTGCACGGACAGGCACCTCTAATCTGGTGTGCAACAGCCCTTCTGCGATAAATTACATAAAATCAAAATTTCATATTCGTAAATAGTTATATCTTAGAATTATTGAACATCGTACAATATCAAACATTCACAACCCTTTTTTAAAACACAACAAATGAAAAAAACATTGAAACAACTGGTAATCGTTGCAATTCTGGTATTTGCTCTGGCACAATTTGTTAGCGCCACAGGACGCAATTTCTATCAGATTCTGGTGTACCGGCTTAAAGATAAAGCACAGGAAGCCCGCGTTGATAATTATCTCAAAACGGCCTACTTACCAGCATTGCACCGGGCAGGAATTAAGAGCGTCGGAGTTTTTAAACCCATTCCCTCTGATACAATTTCAGGAAATCAGATCATTGTCTGGTTACCGTTAACCGCTCTTGATCAGTTGGATAAGTTACTGACTACCTTGGCAAAAGACGATGTATATCAGAAATCAGGAGCTGATGTCCTAAATGCACCGTTTGACAATGTACCATTTCAGAGGAAAGAATCGATTCTTTTAAAGGCATTTCCGGATGCGCCAGGCTATTTCATCCCGAAACATAAAACGAAACCTTCAGAAAGAATCTATGAATTAAGAAGCTACGAAGGTCCGACAGAAAATCTTTTTCGTCAAAAAGTTAAGATGTTCAACGAAGGTGGTGAAATCAAACTCTTTAAATCCATCGAATTCAATGCCGTATTCTATGCCGAGGTTATTTCGGGAAGTACAATGCCCAATCTGATGTATCTCACCACTTTTGCTGACATGGTGGCACACGATGCTCACTGGGATACTTTCAGAAATCATCCCGAATGGAAAAAGCTTTCGGCGCTTGATGAGTACAAGCACACTGTTTCTAAATCGGTTAAAATGTTACTTTTCCCGACTGATTATTCAGATTTTTAACAAAAATTATCCATTAAGGGGTTCATCGAACCAATTTAAGGACAATTTGATATAAAATCCATTAATTAATTGTATATCTGACATTTAAAACACGATTAATCCTGATTAACCGGGTTTCGGCAGACTGTAATGCAAAATTTCAGAACTGCACCAAAAAAAAAGAATATCACTGTAAATAATTAATTTGTGCATGATAGAACACTGATTCACAGAATGATTACAGCAACATTTCATAACCTTCCAATCTCCTCCATAAGTTATAAACGAAGAAATAGTTTGAACTTAGGATTTGATTTTCCTTACTTTGCACAAAATTTCAGAAGCACCAAAATCATTCTTCAAAAAGTATGGAAGAGAATCTGGTAATCGTCGAGTCGCCTGCAAAGGCCAAAACAATTGAGAAAATTCTGGGTAAGGATTTTCTGGTTAAATCTAGTTTTGGACACATCCGTGATCTGGATAAAAAAGATTTTGGAGTTGATATCAACAATAAATATCAACCCAATTATATAATTTCGGAAGACAAGAAAAAGGTTGTCTCTGAATTAAAAAAATGTGCCAAATCTGCCTCCAGGGTATGGATCGCATCGGACGAGGACCGCGAGGGGGAAGCCATTGCGTGGCATTTGATGGAGGTATTACACCTCGACCCTGCAAAGACAAACAGAATTGTCTTTCATGAGATTACGAAAGAGGCTATATTAAAGGCAATAGATAATCCGCGCCGCCTGAACAAAGATCTTGTTGATGCCCAGCAGGCAAGGCGCGTTCTTGACCGATTGGTTGGTTTCGAGATTTCACCGGTTCTGTGGAAAAAAGTAAAACCATCGCTGTCTGCCGGAAGGGTTCAATCCGTAGCAGTACGCCTTATTGTTGACCGTGAGCGTGAGATTACTAATTTCCAGAGTGTTCCGTTTTTTAGGGTAAATGCAGTATTTCTTGTACCCGAGAATAGCGGCAAGATTACACTATTGAAAGCTGAGCTAAATAACCGGTTCGAAACTGCTAAAGAGGCAAGAGCATTTCTTAATAAATGCAAAGGAGCAGAATTCACTATTGATGATATTGTCACCCGTCCTGCCAGGAAATCACCTGCCGCTCCGTTTACAACATCCACACTTCAGCAGGAAGCGAGTCGAAAACTTGGATTTCCTGTAGGTTTAACCATGTCGGTGGCTCAAAAACTTTACGAATCGGGTCTAATCACTTATATGCGTACCGACTCAACCACGCTGTCGGATGAGGCGCTCAAAGCGGCAAAGAAAAAAATAATTGCCTCATATGGAGACAAATATGTAAAAATACGGCACTATAAAACCAAGGTAAAAGGAGCTCAGGAGGCACATGAAGCCATCCGCCCGACTTATTTTGATCATGAAGAGATTAAAGGAACACCCCAGGAACAAAAACTTTACGGTTTAATATGGAAGCGGACACTTGCATCGCAAATGTCTGATGCTGAAATAGAAAGAACTACAGTTAATATTTCTGTCTCGAAAGCATCAGAGATCTTTGTTGCCGCGGGTGAAGTGCTCCGATTTGATGGATTCCTGAGTGTTTATATGGAATCATCTGATGATGAAAACGGTTTCGAAGATGAAAAAGATCTGCTCCCGGTTCTGACTGTTCATCAAAAATTAGAACCAGATGTAATTCAGGCACTTGAGAGGTTTACTCAAAAAGCTGCACGTTACACGGAGGCAAGTCTGGTTCGTAAACTCGAGGAATTGGGAATCGGACGTCCGTCAACCTATGCACCCACAATTACGACCATACAGGCGCGGGAATATGTCATCAAAGAGGATAGAGAAGGTTCGGACCGATCATTTCTAGCTCTCACTTTGCGCGAGGGAACCATCAGCGAGGAAGTAAAAACTGAGATCTCGGGCGCAGAAAAAGCAAAACTCTTTCCCACAGATATCGGTCTGGTAGTCAATGATTTTCTGGTCAAATATTTTGAACCGATCGTTGATTTCAATTTTACCGCCTCTGTCGAAAAACAATTTGACGAAATTGCTGAAGGACAACTAGTCTGGAACGAAATGATTGATGGCTTTTATCGACCTTTTCATCTGAAAATCGAAGATGCCCTCAATAATTCGGAGCGAGCCCGGGGCGAGAGGGCATTGGGTACAGATTCTGTAAGCGGAAAGGCGGTTTCGGCAAAAATCGGTCGTTTTGGGCCATTTGTCCAGTTAGGCGAAACGGTAGAAGGAAGCGAAGAAAAACCTCAATTTGCCAGTCTTCAAAAAGGGCAGAGTATTGAAACTATTTCGTTGGAAGAAGCCATGAAATTATTTGATCTTCCGCGTGATCTTGGAGCATTCGAAGATAAGAAAGTTATTGTCGGAATTGGCAGATTCGGCCCCTATATCCGGCATGACGGTATCTTTGTTTCCCTGAAAAAAGGTGTTGACGAACCAATGACCGTGACCATTGAGCGGGCGATTGAACTTATTGAGGAGAAAAGGGAAAATACCATAAAATCTGTCATAAAAACATTTGTCGAAGAACCCGATATACGTATACTGGAAGGACGTTGGGGTCCTTACATCTCCTTTAAAAAAGGAAATTATAAGATTAAAAAAGGAACCGATATCAATACACTGGCAGTTTCTGATTGCAAATTGATCATTGAAACTGAAGGTGCCAAGCCTAAAACGAATAAGAAACGGTCAAAATAAGATCACCGGAGGCAAACGTAGTTAAAGATTTCTTCAGGATTTACTAATTAATTCTGTTTCCCATGATGAACGAACTAATTATACCGGCATCAGCGCTTGAAGTTGTAAAACAATTCGAGGGAAGCTCCAATCAGTTAGGGCATTTCCTGAAAAGTCAGGTCTGGGATACAGATCGTCCACCCCATGTTGCTATCTTAGGGTTACCGGAAGGAAGAGGTTCACGTTGCCGACAGGTTGCCGATGGTCCTGATGCGATCAGACGTCATTTTTACTCGCTCACAACATTTTCACCAGAAATAAATATTGTCGATCTTGGGAATATTAAATGCGGCAACGAGCTTAAAGATACCTATGCAGCTATAAAAATAGTGGCCGAAGAGATTTCCGCACTGAATATCCATCTTCTGATCTTTGGAGGAAGTCAGGAAATGACTGTTCCTCTTATTGAAGGATTCAATAAACAAGAATTTAATCTTGTAATCGTCGATGACAGGATTGACAATTGTGCGAATAAAAAAAGTCCGGCCGATGAGTTTTACATTAACAATCTGCCAATCGGGACATCGGTAAGTATCATTGCCGGACAATCCTATTATATATGTCAGCAAGAGCACGATATTGTAGCCGAAGGATACAACGGAGAGATTATCACTTTGGGGGAGATTCGTTCCGATTTTAAAGAGATGGAACCTTTACTCCGGAAATGTGATCTTATAAGTTTTGATTTCGGATCGATAAAATCAGCTGAAGCGCCAGGTCAATACCGCATTTCACCTAACGGATTGACCGGGGAGGAAGCTTGTCAGATAGCATGGTATTCGGGTATTTCGACAACTCCTGTATGGTTTGGTCTTTTTGGCTACTCTCCTTCTTTTGATACCACTACCTCCGGAGCAATGATGGCAGCGCAGATCAGTTGGTACTTTATTAATGGGATATCGAAGCGACTTGATGAAGAACCGGTTGACGAAGCGACCAACTTCGAACATTATCACATTCCCGTAGATGGATTGGATGATCCGATATCATTTCTGCGTCACACTGTATCTCAGCGGTGGTGGATGGAAGTACCAGCCGAAGATTGTACAATTTTTCCTGTCAGGATTCCCTGTTCCAAAAAGGATTACCGAAAAGCTTGCGATAATGAGATTCCCGAAAGATGGTGGAAGTATTTTGACAAAATATAATTAGTAAAGTTCTATATAATAAGTAAAGTTCTATCTTTGCCTTCAATCAGGAGTCACCACTAATGAAAAGTGAAGCCTCTACAGTTACCATCCGGCTCATGAATGATAAAGATACAAATATCACTGATCGCAAAGGGCAACTATTGATTAAGGCTTTTCTATTGTTAGTATTGTTAATTATTTGTATTTTCGCAGCGAAAGCTCAGCAAGATCCGCAGTTTAGTCAGAACCGATTTAACCAACTGACTGTAAATCCGGGCTTTGCCGGGTCAAATGGATTAATAAACTTCTCATTACTAAACAGATACCAATGGGTTGGATTTCCAGGCGCCCCAGTGACAAACGTTTTTAATGCAGATGCTTCGCTCCATTTAATCGGGAAGAATGATGGAATTGGATTATCTTTAGTAAATGACGTTATAGGTTTTGAGAAAAATGTTTCGATAGGACTGAACTATTCCTGGAGAGCTCAGTTGGGCAAAGGCCTGCTGGGTACAGGTATTTCTATAGGATTGATGAATAAAAATCTCAATCTTGATATGTCGGGCATCGAGGGGAGCGATTTGATTAATCTTACAGATCCGGCACTCCCGCGTGGTGAAGCAAGCGGCGTTTTGGCTGACATAGGTGTAGGATTATTTTACCAGTGTAAAAATTTTGAGCTTGCACTTTCAGCCAGGCATTTGAACCAGCCGACTTTATCATTTGATGAATCAGGAAGGTACTCACTTAGAAGGCATTATTACTTGAGCGGAAGCTATTCCTTTCAAATGGCAAACAAAAGGTTTGAGGCGCTTCCGTCGTTCTTTTTTAAAACTGATGCAACGACCTGGCAGGCAGACATTAATATGACCATTCAATACGATAAACGATTATGGGGCGGAGTCGGCTATCGCATTGATGATGCTATAGTTATCACAACCGGGGCCGAGTTGTGGAATGGGATAAAATTCGGGTATTCGTATGATATCAGTATCTCTTCTTTATCAAGGTATAATGCAGGTTCGCATGAGTTTTTTCTTGCATATTCAGTATTATTAAACAAAAAACGCACGCATAAGTACAAAAGTGTAAGATTTTTGTAACTTTGGCGTAAAATTTTAGTTGAGCACAACCTATTAAACGAATTATGAAGCGACTATTATTATTAGGTAGTATATCCTCTATTCTCCTGTTAATCAGTTGCCATAGAGGCGGAAACGGAGAATTGACCGGGGTGGAAAAACGAGGGAAATACTTTGAACCTTCCCCTCTTGGAATGGTAATAATACCGGGTAGAAGTTTCAATATGGGTCCTGGCGATCAGGATGTAGCCTATGCTACGTCTCCTACACGCACGGTCGACTTATCCACTTTCTGGATGGATGACACAGAAATAACCAATAATGAATACCGGCAATTCGTTTATTGGGTTCGTGATTCAATGGCAAGAGAAATGTTATCAGGTCAGTTCCCGGAATTTAAGATCACTCAGGACAGAAAAGGGAATCCTGTTGAGCCTCCTGTTCTTGATTGGCGGAGGAAAATTGACATGCGTAATCCTGATTATATTGCCGCCCTGGAACCATTGTACTATGCTGGCAAAGACAGAATGCTTGGAAGAAAAGAACTTGATACAAGAAAGTTAAACTTCAGCTATTCATGGGTTGATCTCCAACAGGCAGCCAGACTTCAAAATGCTTACAACTACCAAACCCAAAGTTATCAGGGTACTGTAAACGATATTACAGGAAAAGTTGTACCTATTGAAAACCGCTCAAGTTTTGTAATGACTGATTTGGTGCCTGTTTATCCCGATACATTAGTCTGGATACGCGATTTTTCCTATGCCTTTAACGAACCGCTTACCCAAAAGTATTTTTCACATCCCGGTTTTGATGATTATCCCGTTGTTGGTGGCAACTGGAAGCAGGCCAAGGCATTTTGCATGTGGCGTACAAATTTCAAAAATTCAATTCTCGCCCAAAAGGGTGATTTTGCTGTACAAGATTACCGTTTGCCTTCGGAAGCTGAATGGGAACTGGCGGCCAGGGGTGGATTAAATAATTCAATGTATCCCTGGGGTGGTTATTATACCCGCTCTCAAACTGGCTGTTTTTTGGCAAATTTTAAACCTATGCGTGGAAATTACAGCGACGACGGCGGTAAAACAACCGTAAAAGTTGCAACCTATGACCCCAATGGATACGGACTTTACGATATGTCCGGGAATGTTGCTGAATGGACGATAAGCACTTATGACGAGTCTGCTTATAATTTTATGCACGACCTCAATCCTAACTTCGAACAAAACGCACTCCCCGATGATCCGCCTGCCATGAAACGAAAAGTTATCCGCGGTGGTTCATGGAAGGATATAGCCTATTTCATTCAGGTAGGTACGCGCACATTCGAATACCAGGACACTGCTAAATCGTACGTGGGTTTTCGCTGCGTCCGTTCTACTTTTGGAGATGAGCTTCAATCAAAAAAATAGTAAAAATCAAAATATTCTGAATTATGGGAATGTCTGAACTAACTCATTCACGTAGGTGGAGATCTACAATGAATTACTTCTACAGCATTGGCGCTTCAATTGTGCTGATGGGAGCATTATTCAAATTACAACATTGGGACGGTGGAGGAACAATGCTCACCATCGGGATGTCGTGTGAAGCACTGATCTTTTTTCTATCGGCTTTTGAGCCCTCTGTTGAAATACCCGATTGGGGTAAAGTGTATCCTCAACTCAAAGAGGACTTCATCCCTGACGATGATGAAATTATTTCTGTCTACTCCAAACCAACCACTTTTGACAGTCTTTTTGATAAAGCCGAAATTTCGGCTGAATTACTGGGAAAAGTAAAAAAAGGACTTCAGGATCTTTCCAATTCAGCCAGCGGTATAGCCGATATCTCGACTGCAACATTAGCTACCGATGAATATGTAAAAACCATGACCGAAGCATCGGAGTCGATGTTCTCTTTCAAAGATGTTAATACGCGTGCTACCCAGTCGATTGAAAAATCAACAAATGACCTGATACACACCTATGATCAGTCTTCTCAGCTCTTAAGTAATTCATCCAAAACTCTGGCTCAGACCTTTAACGATTCTTCGAAAAAAATAAACGATCAACTCGCCTCAACCGGCGACAAGCTGGCACAATCGTATAAAAGTTTTACAGATTCGGTGAACAAGGATCTTAATACCCTTAACGATCATACAAAAACTTACAGTACAGGGCTTTCGCATATCAATACAAGTTTGTCAGCTTTAAATTCATCTTATGAATTACATCTGCAGAATACTAAAAAACTTTCTGAATCTTCGGCTAAAGCCTTCGAGGGCTATTCCAAAATGACAGATCTAGTCAATAACTCTGTCGAAGAAGCTCAGAAATACCGTAAAAATACAGAACAGCTTAATAAAAATCTGGAGGCACTTAACCATGTTTATGGTAATATGCTTGGAGCTATGAACGTAAAAGGTTAATTCGAACATGGGAACGAAATACTGTCCGGAAGCACCCAGACAAAGGATGATAAGTCTGATGTACCTGGTATTGACTGCGATGTTGGCTCTCAACGTTGACAAATCAGTGCTTGATGCTTTCGTAATGGTCAATCAAAATTTCCTGCAGACTATTGAGAATTTCAATTCAAAAAATCAACGTGTTTACGATGATTTTAATAAGGCGTATCTTTTAAATGACGTGAAAGTCAAGAAATTTAAAGATTCAGCATTGGTCGTCAAGAAAAGTTCCGATCATCTTTACCAATATATTGACAGTTTAAAGGGAGTAATAGTGAAAAAGGCTGATGGTCCGGATGGGGATGTCAATAAAATTAAGTCACAGGACAATCTTAATTTTGCTGCCGAAATTATGATTACGAAAAAAAATGGTATTGCCTTGAAAAATGCGATTGAGCTCTATCGCAATTCGCTACTTGCATTAGTTGACACCTCAAATACCCAATTAATTGCTTCAATCAAAAAAAGTCTCGATACTTCACCACCTCCACCCAAGGAGGGTAGCAAACCCACTTGGGAATCGTACAAATTCGAAGGCTATCCGCTGATAGCCGTTATTACATTTATGTCAAAAATTCAAAGTGATGTGCGCAATGCCGAGTCGGATGTGATCAAGAACCTTTTTGCTCAGATTGACATTAATGAAATAAAAGTTAATAAGCTTCAGGCTAAAGTTGTATCGGCATCAGACTATGTTCTTCAGGGAAGTACTTATGAGGCCAGAGTTTTTCTTTCAGCAGTTGATACTACTGCAGTTCCAACTATCATTGTAGGCGGATCAACTTTACCCTTTGATCGAAAAGAAAATGCCGGATTATTCAAATTTGTTACCTCAAAAGAGGGAAAAGCTGAATTTAGCGGACATATCAATTACAAAAACCCCGATGGAGTAGTAGTCACTTACCCCTTTAAACACGAATATGAAGTGGCAAAACCGTCAATGACTGTTTCGCCAACAAAAATGAATGTTTTTTATACAGGTCTTGACAATCCCGTTTCAATTTCGGTACCCGGAATATCAACTAGCAATTTAAGGGTCTCTATATCAATTGGTTCTATTACACCGGGTAAGATTGCACCGAGTCAGGATGGCTATATTGTCAGGCAAGATAAGGTTGGAGCGAAACCGGTTATTTCAGTCAGTACCATGATTGATGGAACCCTAAGAGTGATCGGTGCGACGGATTTCCGCGTCAAAAGAGTTCCCGATCCTGTTGCTTCGGTGGCGGGTAAAATTGAAGGTGTAATCACTAAAAATGAGCTGCTGGCACAGCAAGGTGTGTTAGCAAAAATTCCGGATTTCGATTTTCAGATGAACTTTACAGTTACTTCATTTGTCGTATCAACACCGAAAGCTGGTTATATTATTGATGAACCTACTAAAGGTAACAGGTTCTCGCAGAAACAGATTGACCTGATGAAAGGGTTAAACCCCGGAGGTCGGTTATATATTGAAAGTATTGTAGTAAAGGGAGACGACGGTTCAACCCGTAATTTACCTTCGATAAGCTTTAAAATTAATTAATCATGAAAAAGTTATTCTTGATCTTTACATTAATTTTGGTTATAGCAGCTTCAGAAAATCTGTTGAATGCACAAAATGTCATCAAAGATGCTTATACCAAACGGACAACTTTAGAACGTAAACCGGCTCCGCTCCCGGCGGTAAGGGAATCAGATGCCGTATGGTCGAGAACGGTGTGGCGAATCATCGATCTTCGGGAAAAAACGAACCAGCATTTTTATTATCCGACCCGCGAGATACAAGGGCGCGCAAACCTTTTTAATGTTCTTTTAAAAGGAATTGAAGCAAAGACCATTACTGCTTTTAATGCTAAGGCGGCCGATGAAGAATTCAAAGAGCCAATCACTTACAATCAGGTAAAACAACAGTTTGGAGACTCCGTTAAAACAATTAAAGTAACCGATATCAATACGGGTGATGTTCACGATTCTATCGTACAGGCCGACATTCCAACTCATGAAGTCAAACAATTGGAAATCAAGGAAGTATGGTATTTCGACAAACAGAAATCAACACTTCAGGTACGAATTCTTGGAATTTGTCCGATCAGAGTGTATAAAAAAGATCTTAAGGATAGTACGTTTGTCCGTAAAAGACTTTTCTGGGTTAATTATCCCGAAATTCGTCCGCTTCTGGCAAAAAATGAATCACTTAACGAATTTAACGGAGCACGTAGTTTAAGTTTTGATGATCTTTTCCTCACCCGGCGATTTGACGGATATATAGTAAAAGAAGAAAACACCTATAATAACAGGGCGATTGAGCAATATGCCACGGGTGAATATGCCGCCAAAGAATCGGAAAGAATCAAAAACTCCATATTCAATTACGAGCAGGATCTTTGGGAATACTAGGATAATGAGTAATTGATAAAAAAAGTAGAGACGCACGGCCGTGCGTCTCTACTTTTTTTATGAAAATAATGTTCTGATCATTTTTTCCACGCGTTCAATTTGGTGGATTTTGATGTCGAAACGTGAGAAGTCGACACCTTTGTTGTATTTTGACAGGTATATCTCCTTAAAACCAAGCTTTTGGGCTTCTGCAATGCGCTGTTCGATACGGTTCACAGGTCTGATCTCGCCTGTAAGACCAATCTCGCCGGCAAACGCAATCTGTTTGTCAATCGCGACATCAAAATTTGAGGAGAGAATAGCGGCAATCACGGCCAGATCCATGGCAGGATCATCGACACGCAAACCACCGGCAATATTTAGAAAAACATCCTTCGTCATCAACTTAAACCCTGCCCGTTTCTCGAGGACTGCCAACAACATGTTCATCCTGCGTATATCAAATCCTGTTGCCGAGCGTTGGGGATTGCCATAAGCGGCTGAACTTACAAGCGCCTGTACTTCAATTAAAAACGACCGCATCCCTTCAATGGTGGCGGCAGTGGCAGTACCGCTCAATCCATCGTTATGCGATGAGAGTAACATCTCCGAAGGGTTGAGTACCTCATGCAATCCATCCTGATGCATTTCGAAAATCCCCAATTCAGATGTTGATCCAAAACGATTTTTCACAGAACGAAGAATCCTGAAAAGGTAATTCCTGTCTCCTTCAAACTGAAGCACCGTATCTACAATATGCTCCAGCACTTTTGGTCCCGCCAGGCTTCCTTCCTTATTGATGTGACCAATTAATATAACAGCAATTTGCTTCAATTTGGCCACCTTCATGATCCCTACCGTACATTCTCTGATTTGAGTAACACTGCCTGGTGACGACTCGGCCAATTCAGTAGAGACAGTCTGAATAGAATCGATAATCACCAGATCCGGCTTTTCAGTCTCGAGATGTGAGAGAATATTTTCGAGTGAAGTTTCGCATAAAAACAGACAATTAGATTGCTTCCCGTTCAAACGATTCGCTCTCATTTTTAACTGCTGCAGACTCTCTTCACCTGAGATATACAAAACCCTTAATTTTGTCAGATGTAAAGCAATTTGAAGTACAAGAGTCGATTTTCCAATACCGGGCTCGCCTCCCAACAGAATCAATCCGCCCGGGACTAAACCTCCTCCGATAACGCGGTCGAATTCCTCGTTCCCTGTAACAATTCTCTCTTGTTGGTCAAGATCGATCTCTGAGAGCAGCAGGGGCTTTAAATTCCCTTTAATCTGAAGCGTTGAGGAACTCTTGCGTTCAATAACGATCTCTTCTAAAAAGGTGTTCCATTCGCCACACGCGTTACATTTGCCAATCCATTTTGGAGACTGTGCACCGCAATTCTGACAAATAAAGGTAGTTTTCGTTTTAAACACGTGATGAAGGTTTAATCACATAGTAATTAAATAAGTCTGTTTGTCTCAGTATCAGGAAATACAATTCGGGGTTTAAAGTGTTTAGCCTCCTCAAAATCCATAGAAGCATAAGAGACAATTATGACGATGTCGCCTACCGAGACTTTCCGGGCTGCAGGGCCATTCAGGATAATCTCGCCACGACCTCTGTCTCCACGAATAACATACGTTTCGAGACGCTCACCATTGTTTATATCTACTATCTGAACCTTCTCATTTTCAAGGATATTCGCGGCATCCATCAAATCTTCATCAATTGTAATACTCCCAACATACTGAAGATCGGCTCCAGTGACGGTAACCCGGTGTATTTTTGATTTACAAATTTCTATAAACATTTTATTCTAAATTAATGTCAAAAAACAATGTTATCAATAAGGCGAATTTTCCCGGCAAAAACGGCAATGCAACCCACTTTTGTTCCGGTTTCGTTCCAGTTTTTGATCGGTATCAATGTTGTGTCGTCGACGATTTCGAAATACTCGACATTTAACAATTGAGTTGCATTTATTTGGCTCACAACATATTTCTTTACCTCTGCCACTTTTTTTTTCATGGCAAACTCTTTGGCTTCCTTTAGCGTCTGATAGATCAGTGGGGCACATTTCCGATATTCCGGAAGGAGGAGTTTATTCCGTGAACTCATCGCCAAACCATCTTTTTCACGTACAATATCACATGGAATTATTTCGACCGGAAGGTTCAATTGGCGAACCAGCTCATTTATTACGGCCATTTGCTGAAAATCCTTTCTTCCGAAAAAAGCCTTGTCTGGAAGAACTATTTCGAGAAGCCTGCTTACAACCTGGGCAACACCATTGAAATGGCCGGGACGAAACTTCCCTTCCATGACAGTTTCGAGGGCTCCAAATTCGAATTTACGCGTATCGGGCACGGGATAAACCTCTCCAACAGAAGGAGAAAAAATATATTCGCAACGAATTGTTGAAAGGAGTTTCATGTCCGATTCGAGCGTTCGGGGATAATTGGCCAGATCATTCTTGTCGTTAAACTGAGTCGGGTTTACGAAAATTGAAACGACAACGATGTCGCACATGCTTGCAGCCATCTCAACCAACGATAGATGACCCTTATGGAGTGCTCCCATGGTCGGAACAAATCCCACTTTCAAGCCCTTTAAACGCTCCTCTTTCAACGCCTTTTGTAATGATGTTATTGTAGTGTATAGCTTCATTGTTTTCTAAAAACAGATTACAAAGTAACGAAATATCTGAACACAAAGAAAGATTCAAACCCTATTCATTAAGAATACTATCAGGCTAATGATTGAATATTCAGTATATTTTATATATTTTTGCAAATTATTTAAGTAGTGGCAATGGAAAAAAAGAAGGTTTTATTTATCTCGCAGGAAATCACCCCTTACTTACCTGAATCTGAGATTTCTGAGATAGGGAGGTACCTTCCGCAGGGTATTCAGGAGAGAGGAAAGGAAATCCGCACATTTATGCCTCGTTTTGGATGTGTCAATGAAAGAAGAAACCAGCTTCACGAGGTGATCCGTCTTTCAGGTATGAATTTAGTCATCAACGATAATGATCATCCGCTGATTATTAAAGTCGCATCTATTCAGGCAGCTCGTATGCAAGTTTATTTCATTGATAATGAGGACTATTTTCAAAGGAAATTTACTACTGCCAATGACGAGGGAATTGAATTTGACGATAACGACGAACGTGCAATTTTCTTTGCAAGAGGTGTACTCGAAACCGTGATCAAATTACGATGGTCGCCCGATATTATTCACTGCCACGGATGGTTTACAGGAATGATTCCGCTATTTGTTAAAAAAACATACAAAGACAATCCCCTGTTTGCCAACTCCAAAATAATCTATTCGGTCTATAACGACCAGTTTAATAATCCGCTTAATGGCAATATGGCCAGCAAAATTGCTGAAGACGGAATAGATATCAATGAAATTTCTGTGATTAATGTTCCAAACTTTGTTAATTTAGGTAAACTTGCGATTGATTATTCCGACGCAACTATAAAGGGCAGCGAAAGCATCAATAATGAGTTGGAGGATTATATGAAAGTTTCGGGTAAACCGTTTCTCGATTATCAATCAAAGGAAAGTTACATCAATTCCTACTTCGATTTTTACAATATTTTTTAATAATTTGCGCCGGTTTTACTAAAAGTTTAAGACATTGAAAGATAGATATTTCGAATTGAAGAACCTGATTGGAGCGATTCTTCTTTTATCGGTAGTGGTTTGGGGCTGTCAAAAAGGTGATCAGACCCTTGGAATTAATATGTTGCCAGGCGTTAAAATCCTCTTTACCGGGTATTCCAAGGATTCAACATCCATTACCACTTCTATATTTACCGACACTAAAATAAGGGCTGACCGTCCAACATATAACCTTCTCGGAAGTTTCAACGACCCGGTATTCGGACGCACCGACGCGTCTTTCGCAGCTCAGTTCCGACTTCCATATCATCCTGATTATTCAGCAACTGCAGCGCTCGATTCTATTATTTTAAGAATGACATACAAGAAGATTTACGGTGATACGGTCAGCAGTCAATCTTTTAAAGTTTATGAATTAACCGGTGATCTGAACTACACGGCCAAATATCTCTCTTCATTCGATTTAAAAAGTCTGGCATCTCCTATACCGATTGGAACCGGTAGTTATATCCCTAAATTCAGAACCGATTCAACGAAAACAGACACCACGGAACAAATCATCAGGGTACGACTGAATACCTCTTTCGGGAATAGCCTTCTTGGAATTGATTCGTTAAAGATGACAAGTAACGATGAGTTTTTGAAGTATTTTAAGGGATTATACATTGGCTCAACCCCGATCAGCAGAAAAGGAACCCTTGTAAGTGTAAATGCTTCAGCTTCGATGATTGTGCTTTATTATCATGATTCTAAAAAAGATACACTTGGTTTTGCTTATCGTGTTACGACCAACTCTGCGAATGTTTCATCATACGTGCATGACTATACGCTTGCCAGATTTAAACCAAATTTAGACAAGGAGAATAACCTCGACTCGCTTATATATATTCAACCGACAGGAGGGATCAAAGCAAAAATTTTGGTTCCCACGCTTTCAAACTGGAATAGCCCGGCCAATTATGCAATTAACAAAGCAACGCTTACTTTTCATGCCGATACCATCATGAGCGATTACAGACGATATTCAATGCCTTCCAGGTTGTACCTGATCCTATCGGAGCGGGATAGTAATGGAGATGAAGTTTTCCCTGCAGACAGCGGACTCTCAAGCAGTTATTACGGAGGTTTTTTTAACGGCAGTAGTGCAACTTACTCTTTTAATGTGACACAGCACCTCCAAAAACTGATTGACGGGAAATTGACTAATACTGGTTTCTATCTTGTATCTTCCGAGCGTAATATCTCCGCGCAGAGGGTCGTTCTGAAAGGACTTGGAAGCTCTAAGCCGGTTGAGTTGAACGTTACCTATACCCGCTACAAATAAACCGGCATTACCGGCTTAATCTGGTATAGTTGATTGAACTTTTGTAATTTTGTGTTTCATGTGTTAATAATTTGTTTTTAAATCTCTTGCGCTAATATTGGCATGCCCTCCGGAGGATTGAAAGATTCGATTCCTCCTGTTGTTGTACGCAGTATACCTGCCTTTGACCAGACAAATTTCAATGATCAGAAAATCAGGCTTTATTTCAACGAATTTGTTATTGTGGAAGGACTTAACGAAAAATTTGTCGTTTCGCCACCTACCTCTAAAAAACCCGTATTCCGGACAAAAGGAAAATCACTGATCGTCGATTTAAATGAGAAACTGAAGCCAAATACTACCTATTCACTTGATTTTAAAGATGGAATATCAGATAATAACGAAAGAAACCCATTAAAAAATTTAAGGCTGGCCTTCTCTACAGGGCCGCAGTTCGATTCGCTACGTGTGGTTGGGTTTATAAAGGATGCCTTTACGCTCGAGCCGATTGCTAATTCGTATGTTCTGCTCTATCAGGGGCGATCAGATACTTTGGTTTACAAGACCAGACCCGACTTTATTGCAAAAACCGATCAGAAAGGTTTTTTCGCAGTCACCAACCTCCCTGCCGATACATTTCAGGTTTACGGCCTCAGCGATGTTGACAACAACCTAAAATTCACGCCCGGAACAGATTCGATCTCATTTATCGATCATCTTGTGGTTCCATCTGCCCAGTTTCTTCCCGGAAGAGACACAACCATTACAGGGATGGATACGCTGCTTATCTTTGGAAAAACTAAATTCTCCCCTGATCCCCTTTATCTACTCCGTTTTGGAGAAGATTTTTTTGACCTGCGACTCGACAAATATGTTCATCCGTCACGTAAAATAGTAGATCTGACATTTACACAATCTGTTGCAGATACTTTTAGTATAGAACCGCTCAATTTCGAAGCAAAAGCAGGTTGGAAATATACCGAAATGTCAACAAAATCTGATTCTATAAGAATCTGGCTAACCGATTCAATGGTATACAACAAAGACACACTTATATTCAAATTGTCTTATCTTCAACAAGATAGCCTCAAAGATTATTATACATACAACGATACAATCCGACTTTATTTCACAGATGTGACCCAAATAGTCAAGAACAAACGGAAGGAGCGTCGGAGAGTCTCGAAAGATGAGCTTTCTGTCCTGCTCACTACCAACTGCAAAACAGGCTTCGACGTATACCGTAAGTTAGTCATCGAATCACCCGAGCCAATTGCTTCGTTTGATACTACCATGGTCTCACTCTTCGAAAAGGTTGATTCCCTATATAAACCTTTAAAATATAAACTCACCACTGATTCCCTCAATAAACGTCGATATCTATTGGCACATCCATGGAAATATGGCACTAATTACAAACTGACGATAGACTCTGCTGCATTAAAGACAATCTACAATACCTACTCCAAAAAGCTTAAAGAGGAATTTAAAACGCAGGAGGAGGAGTTTTACGGGAAAATCATAGTGAATCTTAAAAATGTCACTGTACCGACCATTATTGAGCTTCTGGGCGATGAAAAAGAGGAAAAAATAATTCAGTCAATACGCGTGACGAAGGATGGTTTAGTCACTTTTAAATTCCTTGAACCCAGGAAATACCTTATAAAGGCGATTTTTGACAGAAATAATAACGGGAAATGGGATACGGGAAACCTCAAAAAGAAGATTCAGCCCGAAGAGGTAATGTATTATCTCGAAGTCGTGAAGGTTAGAGGAAACTGGGATGCCAAAAAGGACTGGAGCTTGCCAACCCAGCAATTCACCAAAAAGATTATTGACGAAGAGCTTGAAGCGCAGAAACTCAAAGACAAACTAAAGAAAAAGAAAAGTACCAGGGCATTTTAGAAAATCATCAAAAAGATATATTTTAACGGACCGATATGGCATCACCGGCCTCGCTTACAGCAGAGATGCCCTCACTTAAAAAAGATAATTATGGCTAATGTACGACGTTTGAAAAAAGAAATTGAGTTTATGTCATCACAGCTGATTGGCGATTGTATTGACTACCTTGATACATTTGATGACAAAAAGGAGGTAGGTGTAATGTCGATCATTGAGGAAGCCGTTTTACTGAATAATACAATGCTCGACCGGGTATGCCATCCCGATGGAAAAGATAATCCCAAACTGGTAAAACAACACTACCGTCAATTAAAAATTGATTTTATTAAAGGTCTTGACCAGGCTTACGGGAAACTGGAAGGGTTGCTTAAAAAATAAAGAGATTACAAACTTTTTTCCACATAGATTAAGGAATTCAACCCGCGTAAACGAGTCGCCAAAACTTCTACATCAGTGTATGCTGAATCAATATCTTCAATCCAATTCCGATCAGGATAATTCCACCCAGTAATTCGACTTTTGATCCCACGGAGCTTCCTACATCCTTGCCGATCCTGATTCCCAACATGGCAAAGAAAAAGGTAACAGCACCGATAATCATTGCTCCGCCAAAGATATTACGTGTCGAAGCCAAAGCATACGAAAATCCAACGACCAAAGCATCGATACTTGTTGCTATTGAAAGAGTAATGATATGCTTCAACGAGTAGATATCAGACATTTCGTTATGATCATCACTTTTAAAACTCGCAATTATCATTTTCCCCCCTAAAAACAGAAGAAGGAAAAAGGCAATCCAATGGTCTATACTCTCAACATACCCTTTAATTTCAGTTCCCATAAACCATCCGGCAACAGGAAAGATTCCCTGAAAAAAAGCAAGAGAAAATGAGATTTTTGCTGCGTGGCGGAACGAAATTTTTTGCTCAGTAAGTCCGCAGCCGATTGATACGGCAAAACTATCCATCGAAAGGCCAATGGCGAGAATTAAGACGGTAAGAATATCCATACTGAATTTTGTGGCGCAAAGATAAAACTCTTCCGGCAAAACCCATAAAAAAAGCCATATCAACTTAATGAGACAGCTTTTTGATAAAAATATATGGGTTCCAGAATCAATTAATATTCAGCCGGTAATAGTTTTAATTGTTGATAGCTGAAAACAGGCCCGTCTTTACAAACGTAAACTTCACCCACATTGCATCTTCCACACTTTCCAAAACCACACTTCATCCGGTTTTCGAGTGTTGTGAAGATATTCTCTTCCATAAAGCCCAGTTTTTCGAGCACGGGAAAAGTAAATTTGATCATGATGGGAGGTCCGCAAACAATGGCAATCGTGTTTTCGGCAGAGGGAGCAGTTTTTTCCAGGATGGTTGGCACAAAACCGACTTCTCCTTTCCAGTCAGGTGTTTCTCCTCCCGGATCAACCGTTGTTACAAGCTTTACATCAGGGCGGCTTCGCCATTCTGCAAGTTCGTCTTTATAAACCAGGTCTTCAACAGATTTAGCACCATAAACAATGGTTATATCTTTGAAGTTCTCTCGCAAATCCAACGCATTCCAGATCACGCATCGCATTGGTGGTAAAGCAATTCCACCGGCAATGAAAAGCAGGTTCTTCCCTTTCCATTCGTCAATCGGAAAGATATTTCCGTATGGTCCGCGAAACCCGACTATATCACCCTCTTCAGCCAGAGCCAATGCTGACGTAACTTTGCCGGCTTGCCGGAATGTACATTCAATATACTCTTTCCGTGTTGGTGATGAGGCAATACAAAAGGTAGACTCGCCAACTCCCATGATGGAATATTCGCCAAATTGCCCTGCCTTGAAGCTAAATGTCTCTGCATCCTGCTCATTTTCAAATTTCAATCGAAAAGTCTTTACCCCGGGAGCTTCAAGTGTAATTTTTTCGATCCGCATCAGATAGGGAATATAGATGTTCTGATTACTCATTTGGTTTCTCCTCCTGTAAAGAAGTTAAGGTGTCTAAAATATTGATATCAGCCGGGCATGAACGGGAGCAACGCCCGCATCCGACACATCCGGCAACTTTCGATTTGTTTGGCATGTATAAAAATTTATGCAGGATTCGCTGCCTCCAGCGACCTCCCTGTGTGTTTCGTGGGTTATGTCCTGAAGTATGCATGGTAAACAAACCATATCCGCATGAATCCCAACATCTCAGACGGGTTCCTTTATTACCGTGCGCTTCATCCTGAATATCAAAACAACTGCAAACGGGGCAAACATACGAACACGAGCCACAACCCAGGCAGGCTCTCGACTTGTCGTCCCAGACAGGATTTTCGAAAAGGTTTTGCAGTTTTGCCTGTATCTCTTCCTGATTGAACCTGGTAGCTACAATGGCAAGGTTCGGCTCTTTATCCTCTTCGGGTTTGGCTTCAAACAGATTACAATTTTCTTTCACCAGAAGCTGCCCTTTTTCAGTGATCACTTCTGCAAGATAGTCACCATCAGATAGTTTTGTAAATTGAACGTCGCTTCCGGCGGTATTTCCAGGTCCGCTGTTTACTGAGGTGCAAAAACAATATTCATCGCTGCGCTTGCAACTAAAGCTCAATATCAGGACTTTTTCCCTGCGTTTATTGTAGATGATATCCTGAAAGTCACCATTAAAGGTTTCGGTAAGCGGAATAAAAGCAGCAGCATCGCATGGTCTGGTTCCCCATAAAATCACATCAGGAAATGTGTTGTTTGCGGCATCAGTGATTTCAGTACTTTCTTTCGATTTGTGATAGGAAAACAGTTTTTCGGTACGAGGAAAAGTAACCGACTTTGCGGAATTTGCTGTAACAATGTAGTCTTCCGTAATTTCTCCAAAAGCTTGTACTTTATCGAAAAGTGCTAAGTTTCCCTTCGCTTTGGGTGCATATACGATTTTCCCGTTCCCGATCAAATTGCCAAACAATTTTTCGAGTGAGGATTTTCTGATCAGATAATTTTCTGTCTGCATCGTTATCTTATAAAAGATTCTTTATCATCGGGTTTAAAACTCGAAAGGGCATTTAACTTATCGAGAGATGGGCCATAAGTTCCAAAGTTTTCAGCCACATCCTGTAGCATACTTTTTGTAAGCAGATGAATCGGAATACCCATAGGACAAGCATTGTAACAGGCTTCGCAATCGGTACATCTGCCGGCCAGGTGCATAGCTCTCATCACATGCCATTCGAGGTTTCCCAAAGGATGAGAAGCTACCGAAATCCATTGTGGCTGGTTGTTTTCGACCGTACAACGTGTACAGTAACAAAGCGGGCAGGCACTCCGGCAGGCATAACATTTAAAACAAGGTTCCAGTTCTTTCACCCAATAAGCAAATCGTTCTGAAACAGGCATACTTTTGATCATCTCAATTGTCTTCTGGTATTTTCCCTCAATTTCAATGCGGTGAGTAGACAAAAAGGTTTCGATTGCTGCGAACGATTCAAATTCAACCAGCTCACTTTCCGGAGTAACTCCCAAAACAACAAGGTCATTTTCGGCGATTTGATTTTCGGCAGCCAACTGGACAATACTTCTTAAAACCGGAATTGGTGCAACAATGGCAGGTTTCCCAAGTTTTTTGATCTCTTGTTTTGTAAGGTAAACCGCCAGGTTTTGAATACAGCGGCTATCAAATATCAGTTTTTCACAATCAGCTGCCTGCGTAATAAAAATTGCACGGGTACGGTTTGCGGAACCTTTACCATAACCAATGACAACCTGTACGGAATTCGATTCGAGCAGGATTGTTGCTTTTTGTATTAGCTCATTCATTCTTTAACCTCCTTTTCAAGATAACCAGCCACTTTGGCGTAGTCGGTATATGGCCCCAATTCGCGGATGGTTTTCACTGTTGAATTAACAATATCGGCCCACTTGGCTCCTTCCGCTGCAGAAACCCACGAATACTGGATTCTACGGATATCGATACCAAGTAAGTCGAGCAAACCACGGAACATAATCCATCGTCTGCGCGCATGAAAGTTTCCGGAAGTATAATGGCAATCGTTCGGATGACAACCAGAAACGATGATTCCATCGGCTCCTTCGCCAAAAGCTTTAAGGAGTAACATAAAATCAATCCTCCCGGTGCATGGGAAACGGATGATTTTCACATTTTGTGCATATTTAATGCGGCTGGTTCCGGTCAGATCGGCACCGGCATAAGTACACCAATTACAGACAAATGCTACTATTTTGGGTTCAAATTCTGTCATTTTGGGGATAGATTAATCATTATTAAGCAAGGCCATTACTTCCGAATACATCTGTTCGTTGGAATAGCCGTCAATGTCAATCGACTTCGAACGGCAGAAAGCGACACAAGTTCCGCAGCCCTGACACAATCCGGGATTAACTTTAGCCACCCGTTTGATGACATTACCTTTCCGATCGGTGATCAGCTCCTCGCCTATCGCCTGATACGGACAAGCCGAAGCGCACATAAAACATCCAACACAGGTTGAATAAACAGGTGGAGCACTCCGGTTTACCACGGCAACGACCGGTTCGCGGCTCAACTCATTCTGCGAAAATAAAATGATCACTTTACTGGCAGCTCCAGAAGCTTGCGATACCGTTTCGGGGATATCTTTCGGTGCCTGACAAGCACCTGCAAGAAAAATACCGGCTGTATTGGTTTCAACCGGTTTTAATTTTGGGTGGGCTTCGGAAAAGAAATTATACGAATCGTACGATACATGCATCTTTTGAGCCAACTCTTCAGCGCCCGGGTTAGCTACCGCAGCTGATGCCAGGACTACCATATCTGCCTCAATTTCAACGGGTTTTGCATTCAACAAAGTATCAACACCTTTCACAATCAGTTTGCCGTTTTCCTCATATACTTTTGAAACACGACCCCGAATGTAATTCACTTCATCATCAACAATGGCGCGCCGGACAAATTCTTCGTAATTTTTCCCTGCCGCCCTGATATCCATGTAAAATATATAGGACTTTCCGCCATGTACCTTGTGTTGATAGAGCATGGCATGCTTGGCCGTGTACATACAACAAATTTTCGAGCAATAAGGAATTCCCTTGGCCGGATCGCGCGAACCGGCGCAGGCAACAAATACGATCTTTTCAGGTATTTTCCCATCCGACGGGCGACGAATTTCACCCAAAGTAGGTCCTGAGGCCGAAGCCAGCCTTTCGAACTGTAAGCCGGTTATCACGTCTTTGTACTTTCCATAACCATATTCGGGAAATCCCGATGGTTGCATCACGTTAAACCCTGTGGCAATAACCACCGCACCAACTTCAAGTTCGACAAGCTCATCCTGCTGATCGAAACGGATAGCACCAGTCGGACAAAGTTTCTCGCAAATCTTGCATTTACCTTTTTGATAGTACGTACAATTATCCTTATCAATCACCGGTTTGTTCGGAACTGCTTGCGGAAACGGCACATAAATAGCTGTGCGTGTTCCCAAACCCGTATTAAATTCGCTGGGTATTTTTTTTGTCGGACATTTGGTGGTACAATGACCACAGCCGTTACATATATTTTCATCAATACTTTTGGCCTTCTTACGGATTGTTGCTTTAAAATTACCGATAAAACCCTCCAGCTTTTCAAGTTCAGCATAAGTCCATAAGGTAATATTCGGATGCTGAGCTACTTCAACCATTCGCGGGGTAAGGATGCACTGTGAACAATCGAGGGTTGGAAAAGTCTCCGAAAGCTGCGACATATGCCCGCCAATAGAAGGATCTTTTTCAACCAGGATAACTTTATGCCCTGCATTTGCAATATCGAGGCTTGCCTGTATCCCGGCAATTCCTCCACCCAGGACAAGTGCTGTTTTTGTGACCGGAACTTTAATCGGATAAAGTGGTTTATTGAGTTTCACCTTTTCAACAAGCGTCCTTACAAGGTCTATTGCTTTTTGCGTTGTGGCTTCGCTTTTATCATGTACCCACGAACAATGTTCCCTTAGGTTCGACATTTCGCACATATATGGATTCAGGCCTGCTTCCTGGCAAGCCTTCCGAAAAGTCGGTTCGTGCATTCGCGGAGAACATGCCGCCACTACAACTCCGGTCAAACCTTTTTCTTTTATCGTTTGCTTGATAATGGTTTGTCCCGGGTCGGAACACATATATTTATAGTCTGTGCTGAATTCAACTCCTTCCAGTTTTCCAGTCTCTTCAGCAACTCTGACGACATCTACAGTTGAGCTGATATTTTCGCCACAGTGACAAATAAAAACACCAATTTTCGACATACTCGTTTAATTTTAACTATTTACAGGCAGATTTACAGGCACAAAATGTCTGTTAATTCCGGCCTGACGGGGAGTAAGCCCCAAAGCCAGGGCAATCGCCTGGGTGATATATATGACAGGAATATCGACTTTCATATCCAGATAGGCTTCGATAGCCGGCCGGCGCATGTCAAGGTTTGAATGGCACATCGGACAGGCAACAACAATTGCTTTAGCACCGCGGTTAACCGCATCACGCACAATTTTGCCCGACAGTTCGCCTACAATTTTCGGCTTCGACACACTGAATCCTGCACCACAACATTCTGTTTTGAATGGCCAATCGATTGGATTGGCTCCCAGTTTCTGCATAATCACATCCATCGACATAGGATCTTCAAAACGCTCGCTCTTCATCACTTTTTGCGGACGAACCAATAAACAGCCATAATAACAAGCCACATCAAAATTTAATTGTTTCTTTATCAGTGTGTTAAGATGGGAAACTATGTGTTGTTCAATAAACTGCAATACATTTAAAATTTTGATCCGGTTATTCAGCGGCATTTGCAGCTTTTCTTCTATTTGTATTTTAATCTCTTTGTTTTCGTCGAGTTCATGTTGAGTCATTATCAACCGGTTAAAGCAGGCGGCACAGGGAACCACCAGTTCATCCATTTCTTCAAGTTCAGCAAGAGCCAGGTTCCTGGCGGGAAGTGACAATGAAAGCTCTTTATTCAGGTTGTGGGCAGCCGTAGCTCCACAGCAATTCCAGTCAGTTATTTCACACAACTCAATACCTGCTTCTTTGGCAATGGCAAGCAGCGATTCGTTATATTCACGCGAAGCGCCTGTTAACGAACATCCAGGATAAAATCCTATCTTCATGATTTCCTTTTTTTGAACTGATCCTTAAATAAGCGGGCAAATCCTTTTTTGTCTTTAATGCGTTCAGGCAGCAGATGAAGTTTACCCTTGCTATACATCTCAGGGGCGAGCATAACGTCCTGAAAAAAATTTCCGGAATGAATTTTATAATCGAGAATAAGGCTCATCTCGTGCAATCGTCCATTCCGTTCCACTGCATTTAGAAATGATTTATGAAACGTTACAATATCAGCAGCCTGGGAATTTACTTTACCTTCCGCATATGACTTTTCGCGCAAATAATCGAATACCTTCGGGATATCAAGTTCCATCGGGCATCGGGAATAACATGTTTCGCAGGTTAAACACAACCAGATGCTGTTCGATCGCAGTACCTCTTCCTCCGAAGCAGCATCCCCCGATTGTAACATTCGCATAATAACACTGGGACGGAGATCCATCCTTTCTGCAACGGGACATCCGGCCGTGCATTTACCACATTGATAGCACTCCGTAATGTTAACTCCGGTTAATTGCCTTATTTTATCAGATAGATCTTCCTGATTCATTTTTGATTAAAATTAAAACCTTATTTCGTTGATTCTTTTCGCGTTGTTGCCAAAACCATCTTGACCTCAACCTTAGTCCCTATTTGCAAAACATCGACCAATGACTGAACAGCAATCGCATTATCACAACGTACAATGGCATGCACTTCGCTGTTTTCCTTCTTTTCCTTCCTCAATACAGGTTCAATTTCCAAAAATTGAACCTGCTTGTTATTAATGTAATATTTCAAATCTTTTGTGATCGAAATTGCTATTTCTTTCGGTGGCTTGTTCATCGATTGTGTCTGGTTCGCCTGAGGAAGGAGCAGTTTAATGGTTCCCGGGGTTATCATGGTTGATGCAATCAGAAAGAACAACATCAGAAAAAACATGATATCACTGAAGGAATTTGAAAATATCTCAAAAACCTGTTTCCTTTCGCTTCTGAGATTCATTTTGAGGAATTATTAATCAAATCAATAAACCGGACACATTGAAGTTCCCAACTCTGTACCAGCCGATTGATCTTGTGATTTAAAAAATGGTAGGATACATACGCAATAATGCCGATGCTAAGACCAACTCCCGAAGTAATTAATTTCTCATATAACCCACCGGAGATTAATGAAATACTGATATTATCGGCAAGTGAGATGCTGTAAAAGATTTTAATTACCCCTGCAATTGTACCTATAAAGCCCATCATTGGGGCAACACCAGCGATAACACCTAAAAAATACATGTTCCCTTCGTATTTATAAACTTCCAGTTTCCCTTCCATTTCCATCAGTTCGTGAATATCACGTAATGGTTTGCCTAAATTTTGTATGCCTTTCGTGAGAATACGAGATTCGGAACTGTCAGTTGAAGCGCATAAAGCCAATGCCGTATCAATTTTACCCTCTTTTACAAGATTTTTTAGCATTTCAAAAAAGGCAGAATCTGTCCTCTTTTGGCTTTTTAAATAAATATACCGATCGAAAAATATATAAACAGAAATAATCGACAGTAAAAACAATGGAACCATCAGCCATCCACCCTTCATCAAAAGATCAAAGTACGACACTTCAGCCGCAGGTACAAATAGTAGAATCATTAAATCAGATTTTAGTGATAATCAAAATATTAACGTAGGTAGTGAATAATGTAAAACGCGTCATAAAAATTTAACTTATAGCATTTTATAATCAAAAAATTAAAATTAAAATTTGTAAATGGATTGTGATTTGGATTGGCAGCAAGGAGAACCATCACCGGATGAATCCAGCCTCTCTTTTGCGATCCCAATATAATTGGAAATATAGAGTAAAAATACGATTAAAAACAACCGAATCATATTGACTGCCTTATCTACTGTCTTTTATATAAGCAAATTACTGATTGTTATCTTTAAATGGAATAAACTCCATGCATAAAAGATGCTGTATTGTTGCCTAAATTTTAACGCGTCAAAGATGGACAAATTATTTTAATTTTAAAAAATCGATCTTCATGAAAATCAAAAAAATGAAGACAGATAATCCCTGATGAAACGATGCCTTTTGCATTTCCCAAATTTTTAAACCAGAAAAGAGGCTGAACTCAATGAGCCAGCCTCTTCTTCAATTTCAACCAGTGCGGTCGATATAAATTGGTTTTGTGGATTACATCATTCCACCCATTCCGCCACCCATTCCGCCTTGAGGCATCATAGCTGATTTTTCTTCTTTCTCATCAACAAGAACACACTCGGTGGTAAGGAACATGCCTGCAATTGAAGCAGCATTCTCCAAAGCAATACGGGTAACCTTAGCCGGGTCTATTACACCTGATTCGAAAAGATTCTGAAAAACGTCAAGACGTGCATTGTATCCGTAATCGCCCTTCCCTTCTTTGATTTTCTGTACAATTACAGCACCTTCAAGTCCTGCATTGAAAACAATCTGACGCGTAGGCTCTTCTATGGCACGTTTTACAATTTCGATTCCCGTAGTTTCGTCCTCATTGTCGCCAACCATCCCTTCAAGAACAGTAATAGCGCGAAGATAAGCAACACCACCACCGGGAACAATACCTTCTTCGACAGCAGCGCGGGTTGCATGAAGTGCATCATCAACACGGCCTTTTTTCTCTTTCATTTCAACTTCTCTTTTTGATCTGAGACACGCGGGAGGTAATATTCGAAGCTTCGCCACCGCCGTTAACGATAGTTGTTGTATCCTTGTTAACTGTTACTTTCTCTGCATGACCTAACAATTCGAGTGTTGTATCTTCAAGTTTCATCCCTTTTTCTTCAGTAATCACTACACCACCTGTAAGGATTGCCAGATCTTCGAGCATCTCTTTACGACGATCGCCAAATCCGGGAGCTTTTACTGCACATACTTTCAACCCAGCACGAAGACGGTTTACAACAAGCGTTGCAAGAGCCTCACCTTCAATATCTTCAGAGATAATCATCAAAGGACGGCCTGATTGATGCGTCATTTCAAGGATAGGGACCAACTCTTTCATTGATCCGATTTTCTTATCGTGAATCAGGATGTAAGGATTCTCCATTTCTGTAGCCATCTTTTCGGTATCGGTTACAAAATAGGGAGAAATATAGCCACGGTCGAACTGCATACCTTCAACAAGATCAACATAGGTTTCGATACCCTTAGCCTCCTCGACTGTAATAACACCTTCTTTATGAACCTTTTCCATCGCTTCGGCGATCAGCTTTCCGATTTCTGCATCGTTGTTGGCTGCAATACGTGCAACCTGTTCGATTTTGCTGTAATCGTCACCAACAGTTCTTGACTGTGCCTTGATGCTTTCAACCACTTTTATCACCGCTTTGTCGATACCACGTTTCAAATCCATCGGATTAGCACCGGCAGTAACATTTTTCAAACCAACACTGATAATAGACTGTGCAAGAACCGTAGCTGTAGTGGTACCGTCGCCGGCATCATCACTTGTTTTTGAAGCCACCTCTTTCACAAGATGAGCACCTATATTTGCATAAGCATCAGAAAGTTCGATCTCCTTTGCAACAGTTACACCATCTTTGGTAACCTGAGGAGCGCCAAATTTCTTTTCGATAATCACATTGCGACCTTTAGGCCCTAAAGTTACTTTTACAGCATCGGCGAGTTGATCAACACCTTTTTTCAGCCTTTCACGGGCTTCAATATTAAATTTAATTTCTTTTGCCATTGTTTAATGTTTTTAATAATTGTCAATAAATTAATCAATTAAGCGATAAAAAGAACATCCGACTGTGAGATCAAAAGATAGTCGTTGCCCTCAATTGTAATTTCAGTTCCTGAATACTTTCCGTAGAATACAGTATCACCAACTTTAACTTCCACTGTTTCGTCTTTTTTTGCGATTCCCACGAGCATAACTTTACCTGCCAGTGGTTTTTCTTTCGCTGAGTCAGGTATGATAATACCACCTGCTGTTTTTGTAACTGCTTGCTGCGGCTCTACTAATACTTTGCCGGCAAGGATTTTCCCTTTAAGTTCTGCCATTTCAAATTTTATTTATAATTAGACAATAGTTTATCGTTGCAGGGCATTCTAAACAGAAAATATGCCAAACCCGTTTAAGACCTGTTTTGTCCTGTTACTACGACATATTTACAATATCAATTTACGCATCAAAACTGAATACCTTCTAACAATTTGTATTACAGTCATTTTAAAACCACTTATAACTGACATCCTTCACTGCCAACATGACATTAAATAAAAGGAATGTCAGAAACAAGCACAAAAGCCCGGTTCGTCAGTTGACGGATCGGGCTTTTGTATATATCAATCTGAATCTAATTCAACATCTCATTAAAACAGACATGTGTCAATAACCTGAGAGCTGATTAATAACTAACAATTTATTTTGTTGAATCGCGTACTGCCTGCGGGAAATTGGGAACCTGACTCGGATCCTGTACCTGCTGAATCTGATCTTCAATTTTAGATTTATCTTGTTCACCCTGACGTGGAAGGAAAGCAGTTGCACTTATAGATAGAACAACAAGCGCTATAGCAAGAAACCATGTCGCTTTCTCCAAAAAATCGGTAGTCCGGCGCACACCCATTACCTGGTTTGAGCTTGAAAATGACGATGTAAGACCACCGCCTTTTGAATTCTGAACCAATACCAACAATATCAGCAGAGCACAGACAATAAAAATTATAACAATAATAAGAGTGTACATTGAATTATTTATTAAGCAGATTTGTAACTTCTTCAATTTGCCGCGCAAAATAAACACTTTTTTCGGGATATTTCAAACTTAATTTTTGAAAAGACTGAATTGCTTTCTGAAAAAGCCCCTGTTTTACGTAAATACGTGCTAAAGTTTCGGTGATAAATTCGTCATTTTCATTAACTCTATCCAGTTGTTTGTTAATTTTTTCGCTAATTCCGGAGTTGTCAGATTGCTTCGCAGAAAAAGCCGGATTATCTTTGATGAAACGGTCGATCAGATCGGATTTTTGTTCCGGCTCACTCTCCTTTTCTTTAATGATGGACAGATGACTGATTTCCTTAACCAGTTCTGAAAGTGGTTTATCGGCCTCATCTTCTACTCCCTCAAGTGTATATGGATGATCGCTGTGCTCAAAATTCAATAAATCGAAATGCCCTTTTTCAGTATGATTGACCAATGTCAAAAACGCTTCCCCGGGTTCAACCCTTTGTTCCGGAAAATCATCAGACAACTCAATGGTCGGAAGATCTTCCTGGCTGGATACAAAACTTATTTCCAGTGAATTATCACGCACCTGCTTTTTTTCAGGTCCTGGATTCAAAAGATGATAAAGGATTGTGCGGTCAGTTGCATATACCGCAGAGGTTTTTAACTGACCTGAAAACCGAAAATTACTTTCATTCTGCAAATTGCGCACATAAAGAAGGTGAGCACTCTGAAAGTAAGGATACTCATCCAGAATTTCCCGGAGTTCTCCAAGCGTCCGCTCATTGAGCGCAGACGGATCGTCAAGGTATCGCAGCATTTGATCACGAGTCATCGACATACTACATCATCTTTTAAATAATACAACGTCAGCAAAGTTACCAATTCGCCACCGATTTATTGAATATATCATCAACCAATTGTTCCACGATCACAGTGACAGCATCATTTTCGACATCATTCAGCGAACGCGTACTTTCCCAATCATAATAAGCTGAAAAAGAGGTGTTAAAGTCCTGCTCGTGATCTTTATTGTTCGTAAATACCACCTTCACCGTTACCGTTAATCGGTTCATTGAAGCAAAATCTCTTCCTTGTTCGCTTTGCTGAATTGACAACGGACGCACTTCATAACCGGTTATCTCGCCACCGAATTCAAGATCGCCCTGTTTATCATCCATCGACAATCCGGTTTCGTTCACGAATTTATCTTTCATTTTTTCGGTAAATGTCTGGCTCAGCATTGGATTGACAACTCTTGCCCTGTTCGTGAAAAAATCAATAAAGACTGTCTTCACATCAGAAGAAATTGATGCTCCTGTAAAGCCGTATTTCGGAAATTTACATGCGTTTACAACAAATATCAATGCCAGTATGCCAGCAAAAACCGAAAGTAATTTAATGGTTTTCTTTATCATTGATTATCCGATTTTATATTCTTTAATTTTCCGGTAAAGTGTCCGTTCTGAAATTCCGAGTTCACGCGCTGCCAATTTGCGTTTCCCATTGTGTTTATCGATTGATTTTCGGATCATCTCTATCTCCTTATCTTCGAGCGAAAGCGACTCCTCAACGAACTCTTCTGTATCCTGAATATTGTCAACACCTGAATTTTTATGAATCACCGGCGAAGGATATGGTGGTTGCGAAGGTTGATAGTCGTCGGCCGCTTCCTGATATAATTTTCTGATTAATTGGGCACTATCTTCATGAATTTTAGAAGTCTGACCATCCACCATTAACTCATGAACCAATTTTTTCAGGTCGTTCATGTCCTTTTTCATATCGAAAAGGATTTTATAGAGAATCTCACGCTCGCTTGTGAACGTTTTTTCATCCAGCCCTTTATTATAAAGTGCCGGCAAAATTTCGATATTCTCCGATGGAAGGTAATGGATCAGACCAGCTGCAGTAATCTCCCTGGCAGTTTCGATGATTGATATTTGCTCAGTTATATTTTTCAATTGTCTGACATTTCCGGGCCAACGATAATTGAGCATAACCTTTTGGGCATCTTCAGTGAGTCTGATCGGAGGCATCTTGTATTTTTCGGCAAAATCGGAAGCAAATTTGCGGAATAGCAACAGCACATCTCCTGCACGTTCACGAAGCGGAGCAATCTTTATCGGAACAGTATTTAAACGATAATACAAATCTTCGCGAAACTGCCCTTCTCTGATTGCTTTTGTCAGGTCAAAATTAGTCGCAGCAATCACCCTGACATTGGTTTTCTGAACCTGCGACGAGCCCACCCTGATGAATTCACCCGACTCTAAAACCCGTAAT
Organism: Bacteroidia bacterium; assembly: GCA_026391655.1. Taxonomy (GTDB): domain Bacteria; phylum Bacteroidota; class Bacteroidia; order Bacteroidales; family Prolixibacteraceae; genus JAAFHB01. Next base: position 59,494 of record JAPLDR010000018.1, read on the forward strand.
AGTCTGACTTGCGTTGAAATGGGAAGTTCGCCGATTTCATCCAGAAAAAGTGTCCCGCCGTCTGTTACTTCAAAATAGCCTTTCCGATCGGTCAATGCTCCGGTGAAGGATCCTTTTTCGTGTCCAAATAGCTCTGAATCAATCGTACCTTCAGGTATTGCACCACAGTTAATGGCAATATATTTACCATGTTTCCGATGCGAAAAATTATGAATAATCTGAGGAAACGACTCCTTTCCTACACCGCTTTCGCCGCTGATCAATACTGACAAATCGGTTGGAGCTACCTGAATGGCAACCTCAATTGCACGGTTCAATTCGGGTGCATTTCCAATGATTCCAAACCGCTGTTTTATCTCCTGAATATCCATATCACCAAATACAAAATTTTGGATTACAAATTTATAATTAATCCGGTAATAATTTTGCCTTATCTTTTCAGGTCAGATTTCGGTTAATTCTTCTGAATCCAGCAAAAATATTTCTGATTAGACTATAATGATTTATCAATGCGCTATTTTTGGGGAAAAATACAGCGCATGAACTTTATTGTAATAATACCATCCCGCTACGAATCGACACGTTTTCCGGGAAAACCTTTAGCTGATATCTGCGGGAAACCAATGATCCAACGGGTATACGAACAAGCGGCAAAAGCCATCGAAGAGGTTTGGGTGGCTACTGATGATGAACGAATCGTTGAAGCAGTAAAAGGTTTTGGCGGGAATGTGGTGATGACCTCTTTGGATCACCGAAGCGGGACTGACCGATGTGCTGAAGCGGTGTTAAAAGCCTCGGAAATAACAGGGAAAACCTACGATGTTGTAATTAACGTTCAGGGAGATGAACCTTTTATGCAACCCGATCAGATTGAGTTGATCATGGAATGTTTTACAACATCACCTGATACAGAAATCGCAACATTGATTCAACCCATTCTTAAAAATGAAGATATTTTCCGATCCGATATGGTAAAAGTTGTGCTTGATAATGAATTAAATGCGATTTATTTTAGTCGCTCACCCATTCCCTATATTGTCAGGACCGACGAATCAAAATGGCTCGAAAACTATCCTTTTTATGGACATGCCGGACTCTATGCTTACCGAAATGACATTCTGCAAAAACTGTCAAAACTGAAGGAGGGAATCCTCGAAAGAGTTGAATCGCTTGAGCAGTTACGTTGGATTGAGAACGGATTCAAAATTAAAACCAATGTCACTGATTCGGATAGTTTTGGCATCGACACTCCGGAAGATCTTGCGCAGACAATAGCAGGAGGAATTGAAAAATACAACTTATAGCTCCTGATCGCTGATTATTAATTTATTGGCATTTTCAATCATTGTTTCCAAGAGAAAATATGTAAATTAGCGACTTAAAAGATATCAAGACATAGACGAATGAATTTATTAGAAACAGGTATTGAAAAAGGACTTATTCGGTTTGACGAAGACCGAAACTTTATAACATATATTCATCAAAACAAAAAGCGGAATTACAATAACCCCGAAGAGAAAGTTCAAGCTGAAACTTTCCTGAATTTGGTTTTGATTTATGGTTATCCATTAAACAGGATAAAGCAGTTTGTTTCAGTTCAAATGGGAGCTGAGACAAAAGAAGCTGATATCGTGGTATATTCAGACGAAAAGCTGGAAGAAACCTATATTTTAATCGAATGTAAAAAGGAAGACTTAACCGACCAGCAATTTAATATAGCTGTTGATCAGGCATACAGCTACGCTGTTGCTGAAGGTGCGAAGTATGTTTGGATAACTTCACGTATTAAAAACCAGTATTACGAAGTTCCCGAAAAGAAACCGAAAAGTAGAATTGAGATTCCCGACATACCACAGTTTGGCGTTAGTAAACTGGCTCCCTACAAATATGTGAAAGGTGGAATTTCGCAAACGGATACAGACATTGCAGACACAAACATTGTAAGCGAACCTGATCCAAATGCGAAACAGAAGTTCTTTGAATTACAAGTAGTTAGCGAAAGTGAATTGACAAAAATTTTCATTCAATCGCATCAGGCACTGTGGGGCGGTGGACAACGAAATCCAAGTGTGGCTTTTGACGAATTAGATAAGCTGATTTTCTGCAAAATCTGGGATGAAAAACATCCAAGAACTAACGGACAGCCGTATGAATTTCAAATTTTCAGAGATGAGGATCCTGAAGATTTATTAGGCCGGATTAAAAAAATATATGCTGTTGGTGAAAAGGACGCTCCGGAAGTTTTCAAAGACGGAATTACGCTCTCGGCGCAGGAAACACTGACCATTGTTAAATATTTCCAACGGATAAACCTCAACAAAACGGATCTTGACAGCAAAGGAAAAGCCTTTGAAACGTTTATGGGCAGTTATTTCAGGGGCGACTTTGGCCAATATTTTACACCAAGACCAATCGTAAAATTCATTGTCCAATGTTTACCAATTAACCACAAATCGAGGGTTTTAGATACAAGTTGCGGAAGTGGTGGTTTTCTTTTGTATGCACTTGATAAAGTTAGAGAACAGGCCAATGAATTCTATGACCGAAGGAAAGAAGAAAAAGACCATTACACATATTGGCACGATTTCGCCGAAAAGAATTTGTTTGGTATTGAGATAAACGATCAAATTGCCCGAACCGCTAAAATGAATATGATTATTCACGATGACGGACACACCAACGTAATTGCTTCCGATGGACTTTTGAGTGACTTGGAAATGCAAGCTAATTCAAGAAATAAAGAGTTTAGATACAATTCGTTTGACTTCATTATTACCAATCCGCCTTTTGGTAGCAGCATTAAGCAAACCGAAAAGGCATACATGAACCAGTACAATTTAGCCTTAAAAGAAGTGGATTGGTTGAATACAACTCAAAGTAGCAAAGCCACTTTACGCGACAGCCAAAGCACCGAAGTTTTGTTTTTGGAACAATGTCATAAGTTCTTAACCGAGCAAGGATATTTGGCCATTGTAATTCCGGACGGAATTTTGACCAACAGTAGTATGCAATATGTGAGGGATAATTTAGAAGAGCTGTATCGCATTGTAGCTGTTGTCTCTATGCCTCAAACAGCTTTTACGGCAACTGGTGCCGGTGTTAAAAGTTCGGTTTTGTTTTTGCGTAAACACAAAGAAAAGCATACAGAAAAAATAGCTGATCAAAAAACTAAACTTAAAGAACAGTTAAAGACTGACAATGAATACATTGCCACCATTGAAAAATGGGAAAAAGAAAAAACTGATGTCATAAAACGATTAGAACAATCTGCTAAAAAGGTTCATCCAACAGCTACAAAAAAAGAAATCACAGATATCATACAATCAGAGAAATCAGCCATTCAGGCAGCTTTTACTGACAAAGTCAATTTGCTGAAAGAAGAACTGACCGAAAAGTATTTTACTGCCAAACAGAATGCCTTAGACGACTATCCCATATTTATGGCAATAGCCGAAGATATTGGTTACGATGCTACTGGCAGAAGCACTGCAACAAACGAGTTAATTGAGATAGGTAAAGAACTTTCAAAGTTTATTATTCATATCAACAAAACCGAACCGTAAATATGGAAAATACCAACATCATAATATACCAAACCGAAGACGGAAAAACCAAAATAGAAACCCGTTTAGAAGACGAAACTGTTTGGCTAACCCAAGCCCAATTGGCCGAATTATTTCAAAAAAGCAGGGTAACTATTACCGAACACATTGGTAACATATTTAAAGAAGGTGAATTGCATGAAAATTCAGTATGTCGGAATTTCCGACATACTGCTGCAGATGGGAAAGAATACAACACGACTTTTTACAACTTAGACGTAATTATTTCAGTTGGCTACCGGGTAAAAAGCCATCAGGGTACAAAATTTCGTCAATGGGCTACTGCAAGACTTCGTGAATACATTGTAAAAGGATTTACACTGAACGATGAATTGTTGAAACAAGCTGGTGGTGGTAATTATTTTGATGAATTACTGGCTCGTATTCGAGATATTCGTTCATCCGAAAAGGTATTCTGGCGAAAAGTTCTGGATATTTATGCTACAAGTATAGATTACGATCCAAAATTGGAAATATCAATTCAGTTTTTTCAAACTGTACAAAATAAAATGCACTGGGCCGCACACGGACAAACAGCCGCAGAAGTGATATACACGCGAATAGATGCCCAAAAACCTAATTTAGGCTTAACCAATTTTAAAGGCAAAAAGCCTACAAAACAAGAAACTGAAATAGCCAAAAACTATTTGAATGAAGAAGAATTGAACGTCCTGAACCGTATGGTAACTGCATATTTAGAGTTGGCAGAATTGCAGGCACTTAACCGCAAGCCAATGTATATGAATGACTGGATTGAACGCTTAGACGACTTTGTGAAAATGACAGGTAACAACATTTTACAAAATGCAGGTTCGGTAAGCCACCAGGAAGCCTTGAAAAAAGCCAATACTGAATACGAAAAATACAAAGAGCAAACAAAAAATGAACTCTCGGATGCGGAAAAACACTTTGTAAAACAAATAGAAACTACTGCTAAAGAATTAAATGCAAAAAAGACAAAAAAATGATTAGCAGTTATAGTATTTCAAACGGCCAAATAAATAAAAGCCGGGTTTTCATTTTGCAAAAAAGCGAACTGGAAAAACGGTTCGACCCTTTTTATTACATCCCCGAATTACTTGAATTGGAAAAGAAGGTTTTAGCAAAGAAACCGATGAAACTGAGACATTACATTAAAAGCATTGCCAGCGGTGCGACACCAAAAACCACCGAAAGCGAAAAATACTACACCGAAAAAGATAACGGTATTCCGTTTTTAAGGGTGCAAAACCTTTCGCCAACTGGTGTTTTAGAGTTTGAAGACTGCAAATATATCAACGAAGAAACACACTCCGGAATGCTGAAACGCAGTCAGGTTTCCGCTGGCGATTTGCTGGTAAAAATTACAGGGGTCGGTCGAATGGCAGTTGCATCTGTTGTCCCGGATGGGTTTGTGGGCAATATCAATCAGCATGTTTGCGTAATTAAAACCGGGGGTAAAGAAATCAGCGAAACACTTGCAGCATTTTTAAACTCCGATATTGGCGAGAGATTGGCAAGCCGGAGAAGTACCGGCGGAACCCGACCCGCTTTGGATTATCCAGCATTGCTTTCAATTCCGATTATTAAAGACACAAGAATTTTACAGATTACTGCTAAAGTAATTGAGCAGAAACAAAAAAACGAAGCCGAAGCCGAAAGGCTGTTAGCCAGTATTGACGATTATTTGCTGAAAGAGTTGGGAATTACTTTGCCTGAACCGCCTGAAAATTCGTTGAAAAATAGAATGTTTACAGCAACATTGAAATCTATCTCGGCAAATCGCTATGATCCATTTTTTTATCAAAAAAAATTCATTTCAAACATAGCTGCAATCAAATGTGGAATATATCCGGTAAAACATTTACGTGACATCATCTCCGGAGATTTGGTTAAAGGTACCTTGCCTAAACAAGAAGAAAAAGAAGGAGAATATTCCGTTATTCAGATAAACTGCATCAATGCTGACGGAACAATTTCCCTTGATGACTTACTATCAGCAAAATACATTTTTACTGAGAAACAGAAACTCGAGAAAGGTGATGTATTAGTGGTCATCACAGGTGCGACAATCGGGAAAATGTCGCAATGGAATTATGAAGATGATTACTATTTAGGTGGTGACATTGTAAAGTTTCGAACAAATGGCTTGGCTTACAGTTCTTTTGTTTTTCACATTTTAAGAAGCTCACTTATGCAAATTGAAATCAAACGAAATGTTACTGGAGCAACGAATGGACACTTAGCCCCTGATGATATAAAGCATTTACCAATACCAGTTCCTCCACTTGACAAGCAAAAAGAAATCGCTGACCATATTACTACGATAAGGCAACAAGCGCAGCAATTGAAAGACAAAACCAAAGAGGCATTGGCACAGGCAAGCCAGGAAATCGAAAAGATACTTTTAAACTAAAAGTCCGGATACTTTGTTAAATTTGTAATGGCACCGAGCGTTAAAAACATCTGTTATGGAAACTCCGGAAATCGTTAAAAATGATCCCTACCTCCAACCTTTCGAGGCCGACTTCATCCGTTGGGAGGAAAAATTAAAGGCGAAGGAAGCCGAAATTCTCGATGGAAAATCGCTCGTCGATTTTGCGTCAGGACATCTTTATTTTGGCCTTTTCAGAAGTAAAACCGGATGGATTATTCGCGACTGGGCTCCAAACGCAACAAGCATATATTTAATCGGATCGTTCAATAACTGGCAGGAAAATTCTGAATTTGAGCTTAAAAATATTGGGAATGGCTGTTGGGAATTGTATCTTTCCGAAAATGCTATATCGCATGGTGACTTGTATGCCTTTGCGGTCTATTGGAACGGGGGAAATGGGAAACGAGTACCTGCATGGGCACGACGTGTTGTGCAAGATTCTCAAACACTGATATTTAATGCTCAGGTATGGAATCCTTCAGATAATTACCTATGGAAAAATGCCGGTTTTAAACGGGAGATTGAAGCGCCGATTATCTATGAAGCGCATATCGGCATGGGTGGCGAAGAACCAAGAGTTCACACTTATAATGAATTTCGGGTAGATATCCTTCCCAAAATTAAAACTGAAGGTTATAATACTATACAGTTGATGGCAATTCCTGAGCATCCTTATTATGGAAGTTTTGGATACCATGTCTCCAGCTTTTTTGCCGCTTCATCGCGGTTTGGAACTCCCGAAGAGCTAAAACAACTAATCGATGAAGATTTCCGTAATTATGGATATTGTTCATTCACACGCTGTTAAAAATGTAGTTGAAGGATTGGGAAGTTATGACGGAACCCGTTATCAGTTTTTCCACGAGGGAGCAAGAGGGGAACATCCGGCCTGGGATTCTTATTGTTTCAATTACAATAAGAATGAAGTATTGCATTTTCTCTTTTCAAACATCCGGTTTTGGCTCGGGGAGTATAAATTTGATGGTTTCCGTTTCGACGGAGTAACCAGCATGCTCTACTTCGATCATGGATTGGGGATGGCTTTTACCAGTTACAACGATTACTTCACCCCAAATATTGATGATGAGGCAATTGTCTATTTCAAACTTGCTAATCGGCTTATCCACGAGTTAAATCCAGGGGCATTATCCATTGCAGAAGATATGAGTGGGCTACCTGGGTTGGCCGCACCTCTCGAAGCGGGCGGACTCGGTTTCGATTACCGCATGTCGATGGGAGTGCCCGACTACTGGATAAAAGTGATTAAAGAGCTCAAAGATGAAGAGTGGAATGTAGGTCAGATTTTTCACGAATTAACCAGTCACCGGGCCGATGAAAAAGTTGTCAGCTATGCCGAAAGTCACGACCAGGCAATGGTTGGCGACAAAACGATCATCTTCAGACTATTAGACAAGGAGATGTATTTCAGCATGCGCAAGGATCAACCCAATCTTGCAGTCGATCGCGGAATTGCGCTTCATAAAATGATCCGGCTTGCCACGATCGCTTGTGCAGGAGGCGCCTATCTCAACTTTATGGGAAATGAATTTGGCCACCCGGAATGGATCGATTTTCCACGCGAGGGAAATAACTGGTCTTACCAACATGCACGGCGAATCTGGAGCATCTCAGAAAATCCGGAACTTCGTTTTCACTGGCTGCTCGATTTTGACCGTGATATGATCAATCTGATCAGAAATGAAAGACTTCTTGACGAGCCATATGTACAGTGGGTTACGGACAATCAGTCCGATCAGGTGCTTGCGTTCCGGAGGAAAGATCTTCTCTTTATTTTCAATTTCAATCCTTCTAATTCTTTTGAGGGCTATGGAATACAAATAGAACCATCAAAATTCAAAATTGTCCTACAAACCGATGCCCATGCTTATGGCGGTTTTAACCGGATCGACGACAGGATGACCTATTATTCAATTCCCGAGGCAGGACTTGGCTCAACCCACTATCTGAAGATTTATCTTCCTTCGAGAACTGCTATTGTTTTAAAGAATCAACCCTACAGAAGCGTTCGGTAAAAATGCACTTTCGATGAAAATATTTACAATTGGCGAAACGACCTACGACATTTTGTTTCGCGATGGAAGTCCTGTTGGTGCATGCAACGGAGGTAGCGCGTATAATTCTGCAATCTCGTTGGGAAGGTGTGGGCTGCCTGTAAGTCTGATTTCGACATTCGGGAACGATTATATCGGCAAACTTTCATTGGCTTTTCTGACTAAGAATGGCGTAAGTTGCAACCTGATCAAAAGATTTGACGGACAGTCGCGCATCGCTTTGGCTTTTTTCGATTCCGATAACAATGCCGATTACTCCTTTTATCAGGCTTCAATGGATATTATTCCCGAATATCCGGTGCCACAGAAAAACGATATAATTTTGCTTGGGTCATCATTCGCCCTTCGCGATAACGGACGCGAAAACCTTATTAGCTTTTTACAGCAGGCAAATAATGCAGGATGTATCATTATTTACGATCCTAATGCCCGACAGTCGGTGGCCGAAAAACCGGAGATCGTCAATAAAATTCTGCAAAACATTGCATTAGCCACAATTATTAAAGGTTCGGATCTGGATTTTCGCAATATTTTCGGACTCAACGACGGGAGAAGTGTTTATTCGCTGGTTACAGAATCGGGGAATAAATATCTCGTTTATACCAAGGGCTCCGAAGGTGCGGAGTTATTCACCCGCGATTTTCATTTGGTTATTGCGGCAAAAGAAACAAAGGTTATTAGTACAATTGGGGCAGGCGACAATTTTTCGGCCGGAATAGTTTACGGTATTTTTAACCATATGACTGATAATTCTTTATTCGAAGAATTAACTCCAAATAAATGGGAAGAAATCATGAATTATGGAATCCTTTTTGCGACAGAAGTTTGTGGTTCATCCGGGAACTATTTCCCTCTGGATGCTGCCAAAAGATTACTTTCCGGCCAAATTTAATTGGTTTAAAGCAAGTTTTTCAATAACTTTCCCTAAATTAGCATGTTATTAAAAAGTCATTAATACTAAAATATTATGAAGAAAAACGACGAAAAAACAAGTATTGTGTTTCTCCAAAACGGACCCATTCAGGTATCAGGATCAATACAGATTTCGGGACAGTACGGTGAAAAAAAGACAGAGGAAACTATTCATCTTTGTCGTTGCGGTGAGTCTAAAAATAAACCCTATTGCGACGGTTCGCATAAAACAAGCGGGTTTAAAGGCTAAAAACAGGTTTTACGTAGTTTTACAAATGCCGGAAATATCAATGATGATTTCCGGCATTTGATGTTTATCCGTGAAATATTAAAATATGATTTTAATATTTCACGGATAAATTGTTATATTTGCCGTGAATATTTAAAATTAGAGTAAAATTGTATTTTAGTATAGATATGATAGACAGACGCATATTAGCCGAAATCAGCCATTCTTTAAGTTTTTTCCCGGTTGTTGCCATTATTGGCCCAAGACAAGTGGGAAAAACGACTTTGGCCAGACAGATCATGTCCGAATCTGTGAAGCCAACCCTATATCTTGATTTGGAACGACAGTCGGATTTGTTCAAACTAAATGATCCTGAACTATTTTTATCGCAACACGCTGAAAAGTTGATTGTGATCGACGAAGTTCAAAACAAAAAAGAGTTGTACCCACTTCTGCGGGCTTTGGTCGACCAGACACGCGAACCAGGTCAATTCATGTTATTAGGTTCGGCATCTCCCGAGTTAATCCGGCATTCATCAGAATCGTTGGCTGGGAGGATTGCCTATCACCGACTCTACCCTTTCGATTTAATTGAAATCCCTGATGCTATATCGCAGAACAATTTATGGATTAAAGGAGGATTCCCTGGTATATTGTTTGCAAAGAACGACGATTTGGCACACAGATGGATGGAAAATTTCATTAGTACTTATTTGAACCGCGACTTATTGCAACTGGGGTTAAATGCTTCGCCAGTAATCATTCGCAATTTATGGATGATGATGGCACATCTGAATGGTCAATTATTCAATGCAACTACTCTTGCTAATTCTATCGGTGTAACTACACCAACCATTAAGCGTTATGTTGATTTTCTGGAAGAAGCTTTCCTTTTGAAAAGCCTTCATCCCTTTTCGTGGAATATGTCAAAACGGCTTGTAAAAACACCGAAAATATACCTGACAGATACTGGCATTTTGCATCATTTGATTGGGGTAACAGATCTTGAAAACTTGTCGGGTAATCCCGCAATTGGAAGTTCCTGGGAATCATTTGTAATTAACCAACTTCTTGCAATTAAAAAGGATCAGATCAATCTCTTTTTCTACCGTACTCATCATGGAGCTGAGGTCGATTTAGTATTTACAAAAGGACTGCAAGTAATTGCAACCGCGGAGATTAAATACACCAATTCTCCGGCACTTTCCAAAGGCAATTACTCTGCTTTCGAGGATCTAAATGCGCCAATGAATTTTGTAATTACACCCTCATCCGACGATTATTTAATTAGGGATAATATAAGGGCTTGTTCTATAAAATCATTCATAATCAATTATCTGCCGCTACTATAGGCTGGTTGTAATTAATGTCCGGATCCGGATTACTAAGTTTTCACCATCCCAATCTCTCTCAGGCATTTTTCAATAACCAGGTAACTGTTTGCTATGTCATTATCCAGACCAACCGAAAAACGCACTAATCCTTCCGACAATCCCATCTCATCCTGTATTTGCTGCGGTATTTCGGATGAGGTGCTTTTGCCCGAACAGCTAAAAAGCGTTTTAAAATAGCCAAGACTAACTGCCAGATAGCCAACACCATTGTCCTGAAGGCCCTGCATAAATTCGTTGGCTTTTTCACCGGTTCCCAAATCGATGGCCAGCATACCACCAAAACCAAAGCTTTCGTTCATAATTTGCTTATGCAGTTGGTGCTGCGCGTGACTCTCTAATCCCGGGTATCGGATTGAAACACCCAGTTTTTCGAGCCGTTCGGCAATATACATGGCATTGCTGCTATGTTGGCGCATTCGGATGTGCAGCGTGTGGATGTTTTTTAGGATGCTTGCCGACCGCATGGGATCGAGTACCGGGCCAAGCAACATGGCAGTGCCGTCATTCACATTCGACAGGTCGCTAATGAATTTTTCAGTGCCACATATTGCTCCGGCAACACAATCATTTTTACCGTTAATAAATTTAGTCATACTGTAAACCACCACATCAGCACCAAGCCGTTTTGGAGATATAATCATGGGTGTAAAAGTGTTGTCAACCATAAGTTGAATGTTGTGGTTTTTGGCGATTACAGAAAGTGCCGGAATATCGGAAACCTGCAACAATGGGTTTGTAACACTCTCGGTATAAATAACTTTTGTTTTTTTCTGAATGGCCTTTTTAATGCTTTCGAGATCCGAAATATCGACAAACGTTACTTCTATGCCATATTTTGGCAACCAATTTTTCAAAAAAGCAAATGTTCCGCCATAGGTGGTAACGCTTGTGATGATATGATCGCCCTGCTTGCACAGTTGCAACAAAGCGCAGGTAATCGCAGCCATTCCTGATCCTGTTACCCATGCCGATTCGGTGTCCTCCATTGCAGCTAATGCTTCAGAAAGGTATTTGTTGGTCGGATTCCAATGCCGAGAATAGAGAAAACAACCCTCCATCATCCCTTCGAAAGTTTTGGCCATGTCAGAACCATGCAGAAAAGTATAGGTCGATGAATCTGTTATCGAAGGGTTTACATCTCCAAACTCGCCAAATTGCTTCAGCTGTTGTATCTTACTTGCCGGATCGAATTTCATAATCAGAGGTTTTTATTCCTATCAAAGGTAAAGCATCCAAACAACGTAAAACATGATTTTTATTGCTTGAATCCAGACTACTAGATGATGAGATTGACAAGGCTAATCCTGAACGGAACCTTTTCTGAAAATGAAGATCACTTCAATTCCGTTTCGTATTTTTAACGGCGCACTCTATATTTGCCTTGATTAATTAATAAAATACTCGTTAGTTTGCCTTGATTAATTAATGTTTTATTTCTATATTTGCCCTGATTAATTAATGATAAATTGAGAAGTATGAAAAGGCTTATATTTCAGACTCTAAGAGAATGGAAGAAAAGTAAAGCGCACAAAGTGCTTCTGTTAAGAGGTGCCAGACAGGTTGGCAAAACTTTTGTTGCAAGAGAGCTTGGTGCAACTTTCCCCTATTTTGTTGAAGTGAATTTAGAGAAAAACATTGATGTTCAGCTTTTTTTCGATCAAAATTTCGACCCGGAAAGAATATGCAGTAATCTTTCCGCATATTATGGTATACCTATCCTTGAAGAACAAACACTACTTCGTTTTTTTTACGAATCGAAACCCAATCTTCATGTAATTGCAGCAGGCTCATTATTAGAGTTTGCGTTGGCCGATTTGTCGTCATTTGGTGTTGGTAGAATACGTTCACTGTTCATGTATCCAATGTCATTTGATGAGTTTCTGACTGCTCAGAATGAGGAAATGCTGGTTAATTTAAAAAAACAAGCCTCCCCTCAAAATCCGTTGAATACGGCATTTCACAATAAATTGATCGATTACCTCAAAAAATTTCTGCTTACCGGAGGAATGCCCGAAGTTGTTAAGACTTTTATCGAGAATAGTACAAACATCAATGCTGTTCAACAAGCATTAACCGACATCACCATATCGCTTTACGACGATTTCGTGAAATACAAAAAACGTTCACCCGTGCTACGGCTTCGTGAAGTGTTTGATTCGACAATGAAACAGGCAGGAGGAAAATACATATATGCAAAAGCGGGTGAATTATCGAATATAGCACAAGCAAAAGAAGCACTTGATTTGCTCGAAATGGCAGGTCTGGTATACAAAGTTTATCATTCATCAGGACAGGGATTTCCATTAGGAGCCGAGGCTAACCATAAAATTTTTAAAGTACTCTTTTTAGACACAGGCATACTGCAACAAAATGCAGGTCTTAAACTTTCTGACTTATTACTGGCATATAACACAGAGATGCTAAACAAAGGACGGGTGGCAGAGATATTCGCAGGACTTGAAATGATAAAATATGAAATGCCTGAGAACAGACCTCAACTTTATTATTGGCATCGTGAGAAACGAGGAAGCAATGCAGAGGTGGACTATCTTTGTACTTATGAAGGATCAGTAATTCCCATAGAAGTAAAATCGGGTAGCAGTGGGAAAATGCAAAGTTTAAACCAATTTCTGACCGAAAGAAATGCGTCCAAGGGTATACGGCTTTCAATGGAAAACTTCTCATCATTCAATAAAGTTGATGTGATACCACTTTATGCAATATCTAACTTGTTTAACTGAAATATTTTGTAGGTCAAATCACTGTTTCAGTTTTGCCCCATCAACCATTTTTTATCTGAATCCTGTTCATCCTTTCATCCTGTAAATCCTGATTCTGACATTTTATTCATATCGGAGAGCCTCTACCGGATTTCTTGAGGCCGCTCTCCAGCTTTGCCAACTCACAGTTAACAATGCAATTCCCAATGCCAGCAATCCGGCAAGAGCAAAAATCCACCAGCTTAGATCTGTTTTATAGGCAAAGTTTTCGAGCCATTTGTGCATAGCATACCAGGCAATGGGAGTGGCAATAACAAAAGCTATGGCTACCCATTTTAGGAAGTCTTTGTTCAACATGGCTATTACTTCAGAAATGCGGGCACCATTTACTTTCCGGATCCCGATCTCTTTAATCCTTTTTTCAGACTCAAGTGTGCTTAAAGCAAAAATACCAAGTAACGACAATAACATCGCAATGATGGAAAAAATTCCTGTAATCTTTGCCAGCTTTTCCTCTTCTCCGTAAGCCGCTTTGTACTTTTCATCAATACTTTCAAATCCAAAAGGAACATCAGGGAATCTACTCATCCAAAGCTTCTTCACAAACTCAATGGTTTCAGCCTTTTTATCAGGATTAAGTCTGACTGTAATGTAACCAGGATAATTATGGTGACGGCCAAACTGATAGATCATAGGCTCAATTTCGTGTTGCAATGATTTGATATTTAAATCATTAATCACTCCAACCACTTCCCTTTTGTTATCTTTAGAAAACAGTCCAATACTTTTTCCTTCAACTGATTTCCATCCAAGTTCTTTATAGGCAGATTCGTTCATAATTATTGCCTGACTGTCTGATGTAAAGTCTTTCGAAAAAAACCTTCCCTGAACAATTTGCAATCCAAAAACATCGATAAAATTCTCATCAATATCACACGAAAGCAACTCCATTCCTTCCGAATGGGCATTTCCTTCCGGAAAGATTTTGAAGAGATTTCTGTAACCAAATCCCGGAACAAATTCTGTTACAGTGGCTTTTCCATACCTATATTGAGCCTGGTATTTCTCTAAATCCAGAACAAAAATTTCCGTATTCTTCATTCGTTCAGGCCCATTATTCCCCAGTGATCTTACCGACATAGCTATGAGGTTTTCTTTGTTGAATCCTGTTTCATGGTTTTCCATAAACGAAATTTGCTTGAAGATAAAAAGCTGTGTAATTGCTAATATGATGGTAATTGCAAATTGAAGGACAACGAAACTTTTCTGAAAAGTCAATTTATTTTTAATCGCCCCCTGATTTTGAAGTAAAACCTTAACAGGTGATGGCTTTGATAAAATAATGGAAGGATAAAGTCCTGAAATCAAGGTGGTTAAAATTCCAAATCCAACTGCTCCGCTCCAAAAGATTGAATCGGAGACGTTTACCGCTATCTTTTTTTCAATTAAATCATTGAAAAAAGGCAATAGTAAATGCACGCCAATAAATGAAATTATCAGACTAATAAATACTACCACTGAAATTTCGGCAAAGAAATCGCCGATAAGGGCACCTGAAGTAGCTCCGTTGACCTTCTTGATTCCGATTTCAATGTTTCTTTTCGAGGCATTTGCAATTGAAATATTCATGAAATTCAGGCATGCAATTACTAAAATTCCTAATGCAATGGCAGAAAGTATCCATAAATAGACCGGGGCAATGGCAGGAACAATATCATTTCCAAGTGAAGGGTTAAGATGACTCCCTTTGAAATCAGCCAGAAGATAGTTGTGCCTGTTTTTCATAAAATCAGGATAATATTTTTTTTCGATGTTTGTGAGCTTAGTTTCAAATCCTTCCGGCGCTTTGTTCCCTTTAAATGTAATAAAGGTGAAAAGCCCGAACTCATACCATCTTTTATCTAAATCGGGATAATCTTTATACCTGAACTTATCCGACAAGAAGTAATCAAAATCGAAAATAGAATTTGAAGGAATATTATCAATAACACCAGCTACAGTAAAAATACTATTTTGATATTCAATTATTTTCCCTATTGGATCTGTTTTGCCAAATAGTTTATTTGCCAACTTCGTGGTGAAAACTATTTCAAAAGGATCCAGAAATATAGTCTTTTGATTGCCAGCTTTTAAGGGAAAATTAAACAATTCGAAAAAATCTTTTTCGACAATAGCCCCCTTGAGATTTTCAAATCTCTTCTCTTCGACTTTCACTTCATCAAAGGTTCTCATTAATCCGACGACCTTATCAATTTCAGGGTAATCCTTTTTCAGGATATCTGATAAGGCAAGCGGTGTGCGAGCTCCTACAGAACCATCCTGGATGTTTTTTTCAACAACCCGGTATATGTTTCTGGCATTTGGATTAAAACGGTCAAATGAAGTTTCATAGCGGACATAAATTAGAATCAATAAGCTTATCGTCAAACTAATAGACAGGCCGATTATATTCACAAATGCGAATTTTTTTAAAACAAATAAGTTGCGGATATTTATCCTTAAAAAGTATTTCAACCTTTCCATATCTGTATTTTTAATTCAATCAGTGACCATTTTTAAAGTTCCAATTTAATCATAAATATTGCGGCCAGATCTTCAAAAACCAGATTTAAAACTACTCATTTCTTAAAGTTTCTACCGGGTTTCTCGTAGCTGCTTTCCAACTTTGCCAGCTAACCTTGAGCAACGCAATTTCCAAAGCCAGCATACCGGCAAGGGCAAAATCCACCAGCTCTATGTATTTCCATGTCAATTATTTCATTGGAGCAAGTGAAGATTCTCCTAAATCATGGAACATGAAGGTGCTTACCCAATATCTGTTAATTTCATAGTTGCCAGAGGCAGTATTAAAAATCTGACAAAAAAAGAAATATTTTCCATCTGATGAGAACACGGGGTTATTATTCACCCCGACAGAATTAATTAATGGCCCAAGTTTTTGGGCAAGAGTCCATTCACCATCTTGGTTTCTGAAACTGATATATAAATCTGTAGCATTTTGTCCGTTTTTGAGTAAAAACCGGGTAAATACTATATATTTCTCATCAGGAGATACGCTTACTACACATTCACTTGCATCTGTATTCAGATTACCAATGTTTTGTGGCAGTTCGAACTGGTTATGGTTTAACTTTGAATAATATATGTCACATCGTCCCTTTCCTTCAGAACGCCCGCTACTGGCAAAATAGATTGAACCACTTTGTGCAAAAGAAAATCCACATTCATATTCTTTTGAACAAACAGGTTCAGGCAATTTTTCTGCCATGATCCATTTGCTGTTTTTTTTAATACTGCTCCATAAATCACCATTATAGGTATAAGAAAAACGCTTTCCATCAGGAGAAAACTGAGGGAGATTACCTGAACCATTATTAGGAATAAAATATGCTAATTCGGGCTTTGTCCAATTTCCATTTATATTTTTCAAATAATATATAAAACTATGTTTTGCGCTTGTGTCAATGATTGTATAACAGAGCTCCATCCGATCAGAAGAAAAGGCTAAATCATTGAATTCTATTCCTTTCAGGAAACTGAACCGCGGTTGATACAGTTCTGGGATTGCGCCCGGTGGCTTTTGTCCATATTGCTGCTCGTCTTTTATTTCACCTTGCACCTGTGAAAAACAAGTTATACTCTTGAAAATGACAAATAGGGAAATTAATAATGTTGTTTTCATTTTGTGTGTTTTTTAATGTTTAAATTCATTTGCCATGCAGTATTGTTAATCATTTTATTTATAATCAATTACCTGATCATTCCTTCTCACGTCGTTCATACCTCAATGCCTCCATCGTGCCTGCTGCCTGATCTTCACTTTTGGATATTACTCGTATCTCAATGCTTCTACCGGATTTCTCGTAGCAGCTTTCCAGCTTTGCCAGCTAACTGTCAGCAGTGCAATCCCCAGCGCTAACAAACCTGCCAGGGCAAATATCCACCAGCTCAGTTCTGTTTTATAGGCAAAATTCTCTAACCAAAGGTGCATGGTGTACCAGGCAATGGGACATGAGATAACAAATGCTATGGCTACCCATTTTACCAGGTCTTTGTTTAGCATGGTTAGTATCTCATGGACTTTCGCTCCATTGACTCGTCTCACACCTATTTCTTTGGTACGCTTTTCAGTTAAAAACGCTGCGAAACCCAATAAGCCCAGACAACTAATAACAATTGCCATTAAAGTGAAAAACAAGGCCAGCCTACCAATTCGATCTTCTTCCTGAAATTTTGCATTGTACTGATCATCAACAAAATGATAGTCAAATGGTGAAGATGGGACTATTTTGCTGATTACATTCTCAATCTTTGGTAAAGCTTCACTGGCGCTTACATTCGGATTAATCCGTATGTACAACCACTTTAAATCCTCATTATTCAGAAACATAACTACTGGAGGCGCAGCTTCATAGGGTGACCCTTTCACCATATCCTTTATAACACCGATGACAGTATAGCTATTGGGCTTATTCGGATTTTCTGAAAACCAGGTAACAATTTCTCCGACAGGAGAAGTCAGGCCCATAAGGTGCTGTGTTGATTCATTGATCAATATCCCCGATTGATCACTTTGTAAATCCCGTGAAAAGTCTCTGCCATTAACAAATTGTAAACCAATTGTTTTACCGTATTCATAAGAGACTTTCATCGTAAGGAAAGAAGGATTAAAATCTTTGTTTTTACCTCTCCAATTATAATCAGGACTCCATCCTTTGGTGCTAAGGATCGGATTGTTTACCACCGCAATTTCTTGTACTAAACCTGTTTTCTTTAGTTCATCCCGAAGAGTTAAATACTTTCCCCTATAATCCGGAGTATTCATGTAAAGTGAAATAAGCCCTTTGGTAGTATATCCAACCGGGCGACTTTTAGTATACTGTACTTGTTTATAGATTATTACAGAGGCAATAATCAATGCAATTGAAATTGTGAATTGAAAGATTACCAATACTTCGCGCGTAGTGGCCCCAAAGCTGGTTTTATGATTGACCCCGGCAAGTGCCTTTAATGGTTTAAATGATGATAAATAAATCGCCGGATAGCTTCCGGTCAATAAACTAACCATGAAAAGAAAAGCTATAGTCATCAACCAAAACCAATAATTATCCCAAGGCACGCATAATTCCTTGCCCGACACCTGATTAAACCAGGGTAAAACAGCCCAAGTGGTACATATGGCTATCAAAAAGGCAATAAAGGTTGCAATCATCGATTCACTTAAAAGTTGTTCAATCAGCTGATAACGCTCAGATCCCAATGTTTTGCGAATACCGATTTCCTTTGAGTATTGTTCTGATCTGGCAGTACTCAAATTCATGTAATTTATACAAGCTAACAGCAACACCAATAAACCTATAGACCCCAGTAAAAGCAATAATTCAAACCTGTTACTCATCACCAAAACCCCATTTTCGAATGTCGAATCTAAATGCCACTTACTCATCGGGTGCAAAAAGAATTCCGTCTGCGATTTGGGATCATATTGGTGAATAGCATGCTTTATAACCGACGAAGTTTGCTCAAAATTACTCCCGGGTTTTAGCTGCACCAATATGTACATGTTGTAATTATTCCAAACATTCAGGTGCGACCATCCCTCAAGATATTTATCGAGAGGGGCAAAATACCGCGCTTCGGCATATTCTGAATTCCCCGGCAAATCGTCGTAAACTCCGGTAACCAACATGTCTGACGAAGCATCCAATTTCACCAACTTGCCCACGGGGTAAGCATCGCCAAAAAGTTTCTTTGCCAATGATCGGGAAAGTAACATTGAATTTATATCCTTGAGGCCATTTCTTGTACCGTGCAGCATGTGTAAACTCAATATATCCAGGCCGTCGGGCTGCAAAAAATATCCCTTTTCGGTATATTTATTTTCACCTGATGTTATTATCCGATCTTCAATATTGGCTCTTACTAATGCAATTTTGCTAAAATGGCTGCCATAAGATGTTTTCAGCATAGTTCCCATGCCTGTTGTCATGATATCGCTTGTAAATATGCCATCGGAACTCCCAAATTCATTGCGCATGATCTTTGCGACAGAACTATAGTTTTCGTAGCTTTTATTAAATGACAATTCATCATTTGTCCATAAAGCGATAAGCATAAAAACCGAGATACCTATGGCGAGACCACCAATGCTTATGAAGGAGTATCTCTTATTTTTAATCAGGGATCGCAATATCGTTTTAAAAGAAATACTATACATATCGTCAATTTTAAAGATTTATCTTACTCATACCTTAACGCTTCGACCGGATTTCTGGTGGCAGCTCTCCAACTCTGCCAACTGACCGTTATCAAGGCAATTCCCAATGCCAACACTCCGGCCAATGCAAAAACCCACCAGGTCAGTTCCGTCCTATAGGCAAAGTTTTCAAGCCAGCGGTGCATGGCATACCAGCCAACAGGACTTGCAATTATGATGGAAATAAGTACCCATACTATATATTCTTTTGATAATAAGGAGAATATTTCAATTGACTTTGCTCCATTCACTTTCCTTATCCCGATCTCTTTTGTCCTGAGCTCTGTCATAAATGAAGATAATCCTATAAGCCCGAGACATGAAATGATGATTGCCAAAAAAGAGAAATATCCAAATATTTTACTCATTCTTTGTTCAGTCAGGTACAGGTTGTCAAAATCATCATCAAGAAAATGAAAATCAAGGGGTAGTCCCGGATTAAATGATTTAAATGTCTTATTGATAGATTCGACAGTTGCAGGTATATGATCAGGTTTCATTTTGACAAATAAATTATTAGACTCACCTTTTTTCATAATGAGCGGTTCAATTTTGTAATGCAACGACTGAATGTGAAAATCTTTTAGTACGCCAATAATCGTTAATTTAGCTCCCCAGGGAGTTGTTAGTACTTCCCCAACGGGATTCTTTAAACCCATAACTTCTACTGCTTTTTCATTGATAACTACTGCAGCATTGTCAGTTGGAAATTCAGAAGAAAAGAAACGACCATCCTTAAGCTCAAGTTGAAAGGTTTTGGCATAATCCTCGTCAGTATCAAGACGATGAAATAAAACATCATCACCTGCCTTTTTCCCTGCCCAATTAAAACCCCCGGAAGTAGACTCAAGGTTAACAGGACTAATGCCCTTTGTTACACTCAAGATATCGGGATTATTACTGAGTTCTTTTTTTAAAGCTTCCAGTTTAGGATCTCCTGGGCGTATAGGGAACATAAAATAGCCTATACTGTCTTTATTAAATCCAAGGTTCTTATTTTGCATATATTTAAGTTGGTTCCCAATAATTAAAGTACATGTGATAAGCATGATAGACAGAGTAAACTGGAAAACCACCAGAACTCTTCTGAATTTAGCGTTACCAGGATCTTTATTAATAACACCCTTAATTATATCCGATGGATTTAAAGAAGACAAATAGAATGCAGGATAACTTCCGGCCAATAAACCGCAAAACAATACAATGGAGATTAAACCAATATATAAACCGACACTATGATAGTCAACATCCAACTGTTTCCCGATAAGATTATTATAGCCGGGCAACAGCAATTCAACCAAAATCATAGCAATTACAGTTGCCACAAATACAATCAATAAAGATTCTCCTAAAAACTGGACGATTATTTTTTGTTTGTTTGCCCCTGCCACTTTATGTACGCCAATTTCCCTGGCTCTTTGGACTGATTGTGCGGTAGAAAGGTTCATAAAATTGATGCAGGCAATAAGTAGAATAAAAACAGCAATGAGACCCAGGATCGTGACATAAGTAATATCGCCATGGCCGCTAATATCGTAACTATATTTTCTGGAAGAATACAGATGAATCTTTTTGATATTTTGAAGTAAAATCTCTGCATCCGATCCCTTTTTATGCTTCTTAATAAAATTTTGAATTTTTTCATTAACCAGTTTACTGTCAGTCCCTTTTTTAAGTTCAACATAGGAATAACTTCTCCCACGATCCTCCCAATTATTTATGGGTGCTCCAGATTCCACAAAAAACTCAGTAGAAATTAAAAAATCAAACCGGATGTGACTATTATGCGGCAAAGGCTTCACAACACCCGTGACTGTTACCAAAAAACCACGTGATGGCAATGTTTTGCCAAGTGCATCTTCGTTACCGAAGTATTTATGTGCCATTTCTTCAGTAATGACAATATTGTGAGGATCATTGAAGGCTGTATTTATATCTCCGCGAACAAACCTGATATTAAACATTTTGAAAAAGTCCTTATCAACCGCTAAAACCATTTCTTCTATAAATTCATCGCTCTTTTTTAACGTTAATGGGGTATGCATGATCCTGGAATACCTGATTATTTCAGGATATTCATTTTTTAGTGCAGGGGCAACTGCGCTCAGTGTTGGTGCAAAAAGAGAGACTTCCCCTCCCGGATAATTTTGCTTTTCAATCACACGATACAAATAATCAGCATGTTCGAAATGCCGGTCATAGCTTAACTCATCCTGTACCCATAAAAGAATTAAAATTGCACAAGCCATGCCAATGGCCATACCACTTATATTTAGAATTGAATGTGCGGAATACATTTTGATATTCCGAAGGGCTATTTTGAAGTAGATCTTAATCATATTTAACTCATATTAACAATAATTCAAATCCTGAAATTGTGTAGTTTCCTGAATCCCGCAAGGCGGGACTGGGGGGTCATTCATACCTCAATGCATCGACAGGATTCCTCGTTGCAGCTTTCCAACTCTGCCAACTAACAGTCAGCAATGCAATTCCCAAGGCTAGTAAACCTGACAATGCAAAAATCCACCAGCTTAGTTCTGTTTTGTAAGCAAAGTTTTCGAGCCATTTGTACATGGCGTACCAGGCAATTGGGGTGGCAATTACAAATGCAATGGCAATCCATTTTACAAAGTCCTTGTTCAACATGGCCATTACTTCCGAAACTTTTGCTCCATTTACTTTGCGGATACCAATTTCTTTGGTACGACGTTCAGTACTATAAATTGAAAGACCAAACAACCCGATACTTGCAATAAATAATGCCAGTAATGCAAATGAAAAAAGCAGATTTTCAAATCTTTTTTCCGATTTGTACTGTAAATTAAAGGTTTCATCCAAAAAGTTATAATCAAAGGCAAACGCCGGGCATGTTTCACTCCAGGCAACTTTAATTCGTTCCAAAGCCTCTGCAATATTATTATTGGCGATCTTAACATTTACATAATTCAAATGTTCTGGTGTATAAAACAGAAGTACAGGTGATTGCTCATAATTTAGACCTCTGTAATGAAAATCGTGAATTATGCCAATAATCTGGCCTTGAATACCATTCCCGGGAACTATAATTTGTCCAATTGGATTTTTCAAATCGTAAAGTTTAATCGCGGTCTCGTTAATCAGATACGTTGCTTTTATATCGCCTGGGTTATCTAATGAAAAGTTTCGTCCTTCTTTTATTCTGATCCCCAATGTTTTTAAATAATCAGCATCGACATAGTTATTAAAATATTTACTCTCCTTACCTTCAATTTTTACACAACACCATGATCCCCAATAATTGCCGGGAATTCTGCTTGAATAAGAAATGCTACTTATTTCAGGATATTTCAACAGTTTTTCCTTGAACAAATCCAAATGATCCTTTAACTGACCGTTAATTTTAAGATTTACAATATCATTTTTGTTAAACCCGAGGTCTTTCTTATTCATGTACCGAAATTGCTGGTTAGCGATTAGCGTACAGCCTATTAAAGTAATAGAAACTAAATTTTGGAATATAATTAACCCATTACGGATACCATTGTGGTTAGAAAATCCTGACGACTTCTCTTTATTTGTATTGATGGTATACGAACTGATATACAGGCTGGGGTAAATTGCTGTAATCATTATAAATGCTACGAGTCCGATGCCAAATATCAGCAGATTGTGGGGATTCCATAATTCGGCAGAGAGTATTGGGAATCCTGTTAAGGAACTTAATAAAGGGTTAGAAATCCACAAAAGAAAAAATGAGAATACAAGAGAAATAAAAATGATGAGAACCGTTTCGAAGACAAATTGTACGATCAACTGATAAATTGATGCACCCTGTAGTTTTTTTATACTTACTTCCTTCGATCTTGCAACAGCATTAGCTATGGTTAAATTGATAAAATTGATAGCGGCCAGTAATAATATGAAAATTGAAACAGCAATCAGAATCTTGTTGTACAATAGATTACCGTGTTTTGTATTACTTTCGTTTTCAATTTCAGGTGAATAATAAATTTGATTAAACGAACGTAACCGGAATGGGTCGTTATACCCTACCTTTTTAAGAAACCCTTTGATTTTTGTCTCATATTCTGTAGCTGTGGTACCATCCGGCATTAATAGATAAGTAGGATAACTCCATCCGTCGTACTGCCGAAGGATTCCCTTATACCCGATCTGCTCGAGACTAACCATCGAAGCCAACAGATCTATTTTGAAATGCAGGAAAGGTTGATCCCTAATAATGGCGGTAACATTGAAATCAAACTTGTTTTCGAATCTGACTGTTTTGCCAACAGCATTAGTACTTCCAAATAATCTTTTTGCCAGCGACTCAGTAAGCACCAATGAGAATGGTTGAATCAGGGCTCTTTCCGGGTTTCCGGCAATAAACTCAAGAGGAAATATTTTAAAAAAGGTGCTATCTGCAAAAGCGAAATTTTTCAGATTGAAAGGAATATTATCCACCTGAATTCCAATATCTCCCCAAAAATTAAGCCGTGTAGCTTTAATCTGATTGGTTAAATCCTGGTTCATCGCATGACCGAGGAAAGAAGGCATACTTGCCCATTGCGACTCCAAACGAAAGATCCGGTCACTATTCGGTATGCCTTTATCAAATTTGTTTTCATTGATCACATAAGACCAAATTATTATTACTGAAGCTATGCTTATAGCTAATCCAAGAACTTTTATTACTGTAGAGGTAATATTTATTTTAAAATTCCTGATTGTAATCCTTATTATCCCATTTAAATACATATCCGTCAATTATTTAATAAGACAGTAAACATGTTGAGGTTACTCATATCGCAATGCTTCGACCGGGTTCCTCGTAGCTGCTCTCCAGCTTTGCCAACTCACTGTTAGTAATGCAATACCCAACGCCAATAACCCTGCCAGGGCAAATATCCACCAACTGAGTGCTGTTTTATAGGCGAAACTTTCGAGCCATTTGTGCATAGCGTACCAAGCAATAGGGCAAGCAATTAAAAAGGCAATGGCTACCCATTTTACAAAATCGAAATTTAAAAGAGTAAGTATTTCTGATACTTTGGCGCCGTTTACTTTACGAATGCCGATTTCTTTCTTTTTATTTTGAACAAGGAACAGAGACAATCCAAATAATCCCAGGCATGAAATGAAAATGGCAAGAGCTGTAAAGCATTTAAAAATCGTATCGATTTTCTTCTCCGATTTGTATATGGTGTCGATAGTTTGATCTAAAAAAGAGTATTCAAAAGGAATGCCCGGATTTATTTTGTCCCATTCGGATTGGATATGTTTTAATGCAGCAGCAACATCACCTCCCTTTACCCTGATGAAAACAATGCCCTTCCCTCCGCCTTCAGTAGCAGCTGCAGGCAGTTTTTGATCAGTTAAAAGGGAAAACAGTTGGGGCGACATTTGGTATTGAAGTGATTTAAAATGTGCATTTTTAGCTACACCTATTATCTTTCCTCTTTGTCCGTTAAGTACTACCCATTTCCCCAAAGGATTTTCGAGTTCCATCTGTCTTACCGCTTCTTCATTCAGGATGAAAGCTTCGTTTTCATCCGATTTGAAGTCTTTCGAAAACATTCTTCCATCTGCCATTACCGTTCCCATCGTTTGGAAATAATCATAATCGACCGACGTGAACTCAAGCTGTAACTCTTCACTGCCTTTCCTGCCTTCCCAGTAAAACCCTCCTGAGCTGGGTACAGTTGAATTCCCGTCGATGGTTGGCAGATAATCTTTAGCCGAAACCGATTCGATGGAAGGGTATTGCAATAATAATTGTTTTAATCCATGATAATTTTTTATCAGGTTTCCCCTTAAGGGAAGATAGACTATACCTTCTTTATCGAAACCAATCGATGTGTTTCGCATGTATGTCAGTTGCGACTGGATAACCGCCGTTGATATAATCAGGGCAATCGATAGGGTAAATTGGAAAATGACAAGAACCTTTCTGAATGTATTTTCATTGTTGCGAACTGAAAAAAAGTTTGGTTTAATACCTTTCGCAGGATTTAATGCTGAAAGGTTAATAGCCGGATAGGTAACAGCCATGGCTGTGGTAACGATTGTTATCAGAAACAGTCCGGATATAATTTTGGGGTCGAAAAAGTTGACCGTAAGAAGTTTTCCTGAAATTTGATTGAAAAAGGGAATTGTCAGCATCACGAGAATCAATGCCTGGAGTAAAGCAATGAGAATGATTAAAATATATTCTACCAGGAACTGAACAACCAATTGAGGTTGGGTTGCCCCTATTGATTTTCTTAACCCAACCTCCTTAAAGCGAATAGATGAATTTGCAGTAACAAGATTGAAGAAATTCATACAGGCAATAAAAAGGATTAATAGGGCTGAAAAAGAGAAAATGTAAACGTATTTGGTGTCGCCTAAAACAGCACTGTCGTATTGGATACCTGAAGCAAGGTGGATCCGGGTCAGGGGCTGCAAATAAAAGCTAAACTGGGCATCGCCGGGAACTTGAGGCCGGTTTTTTCTATATAAGGTATTGATTTCATCATTAACTTCTTTAACATCAGTGCCAGGGCGGAGTTGTAAATACGATGTAAACCCTAAATTTCCCCACGATACCAGATCGACTCCCCACATTTTAAGAATAGATGATGGTAAAACATAGTCGAACTGAAGATGTGAATTGTGTGGAACATTCATCAGGATACCAGATACTTTTAGTGGCAATGAACCATTCAGGTACAATGTTTTCCCAATCGGCTCTTCATCGCCAAAATATTTATGTGCCATTTGTTCTGTGACAATAATATTGGTGGGATCGGAAAAAGCAGTTTTCAGTTGACCTTGAAGAAACGGGAAAGATAGTATGCTAAATAAGGACGAATCGGCTATGATCCCGCTTTTTTCGGTAAAAGACATGTTGTTGTATTTAAAAACCATGTCGGGTATTTTCACGACATTTGCCCCATTTTCAACAACGGGCAATTCATCCCTGATTTTTGGCAACAACGGCGCTGGAATCATCGGGGCTCTAAAGTTTGGGCCTTGGGCAATTATACGGTAGGTCGAATCGGTGTGCTTGTTGAATTTGTCAAAATTCAATTCATCCTGTACCCACAATGCGATAAGGATACTCGCAGTTATTCCGACAGCAAGTCCAAAAATATTGATTAACGAATAGACATTCTTCTTTAAAATGTTTCGTATTGCGATTTTAAAGTAGTTTTTAATCATAGCTTAGATTATAAAATTCCAATCAATGCAATTATAAATCAAAATAACACAAGCTTTTGTAGAGATTTCAGCATTACTCATACCTCAGCGCCTCCACAGGATTTCTTGTCGCCGCTTTCCAGCTTTGCCAGCTAACTGTCAGCAGTGCAATACCCAATGCCAGTAACCCGGCCAGGGCAAATATCCACCAGCTAAGTTCTGTTTTATAAGCAAAGTTTTCTAGCCATTTATTCATGGCATACGAGGCAATCGGGCAGGCTATTACAAAGGCAATGGCCACATATTTAATAAAGTCTTTATTAAGCATTGCAACTACCTGAATTGTATGAGCCCCATTTACTTTTCGTAAGCCAATCTCCTTTTTGCGCCGTTGGATTGCAAATGTTGATAAGCCAAACAGCCCCAATAGTGCTATCATTATTGATAATAAAGCAAACAGGCCAATCATGGCATGATTCTGGTCTTCCTTCATATACCTTAGGTTGATAAACTCATCAACGAAAGAATACCGGAAAGAATCGTTTGGAAATACAGACTTCCATCTTTCTTCGATCAGTTTCAGGTTTGAACCTATTAATTTGGTATCCAACTTTATGGCCATTTGAGCCACCCGTGGGGGTGACAGAATTATTACCATAGGTGTTATCTTTTCATAAAGTGAATGAATATGAAAGTCTTTGAACACTCCAATTATCTGTAGTTTAGATCTGTTGGGATAATAATCGGGGCCAATCAGAATGGTTTCGAGCGGTTTTTTAATACCCATAGTTCTTAGCCCTGTTTCATTCATAAGAATTGCAATGCTATCCCCCGCAAACTCAGGAGAAAAAGAACGACCCTCCAATAATTCAATCCCCATTGTTTCAATAAAATCATAATCAGTATTGATCTCCTCAACTAAAGTGGTTTCTCCTGTTTCCGGATTTTTCAGATCGAAAGACCACGATTCGTCACTTGGCGGGAGATAGGCCGCTCCGGAAACACTTTTAATCGCAGGAATCTTAGCTAATTCTGTTTTCAACAGTACGTAGCTTTTGTAAGCATTTCTCGGTATATCAACAATAACAAGTTGATCTTTACGAAATCCAAGATCCTTGTTTTTAAGCAGGTTGAGTTGCTTTTGTATGATAAACAGGCACGACAAAAGGCAAATCATGATACTGAACTGAAATATTATCAAAATGCCGCGAGAGGGCACCCTCATTTTATAAACAGGGATTGTGCTGTTTATCGCATCTATGGGGCTATATTTGGAAGCACTTCTTGCAATATAGCTACTTGCAAGGTATCCCAACAGGATAACCGTCGCAATGAACAGGAAGATCAGGCCGATATTTCCTGGCATTTCTTTCGAAATCATCAGACTCATTTGGTTTTCAAGGATGGGTGCAACTATTTTCGTAATTAGTAGCGCAATTCCAAATGATAGAATGAATACAATGGTAAACTCTCCTGCAATTAGCGAAACCAGTCCAATTTGTAATGCACCATTCACTTTCCTGATACCAAACTCCTTGATCCGCTGAAAAGAGAGAGCCATCGATAATAACACAAAATTCACTAAAGCAATAATCAATACCAAAACAGCTATTGAAGCAAAAATAATTACCCGTGTTATACTCCCCTGAGGCTCAATATCCATCTCCAAATCACTCGAATACAAATGAATATCAGTGAGCGGTTGAATTGAAAACTTCAATCCTTCGGCTCTGTTCTTTGGTACATATTTAGCTATTAAGCCGGGCAATTTATCATCAATTTTTTTAGTCAAACCCGCCTGTTTAACTAAAATGTAAGTAACAACACAGCTGTTTCGCCAATTAGTTAAACTCGATTTTTTAAGTTGTTTTTTGGTGAAAAA
>JAPLDR010000018.1:88146-186284 GCA_026391655.1 Bacteroidia bacterium
AAATTCAATGGGTAAAATAAGATTTGCATGAAAATGCGATTGCGCAGGAAAATCCTGAAATACGCCTTCAATTGTAAAATCATAAGTTATATTACTTATTCTCAGCGATATAAGTTTTCCCGCCGGATTCTCTTTACCGAAATATTTTTTTGAGATTTTATCCGATACCATTAATTTATCAGGTGACCTTAGCATTTTTTGAGGGTCACCATCAATTACCGGGAAACTAAAAATCCCGAAAAAAGAAGTATCTGCATAAATGATATCCTTTTCTTCGATTAACTTTTCTTTTTGCAGGACATAACACTTCAGTGCACTAAATTTTGCAACACGTGTAACATTTTCAATTTCAGGGCAATATTCCATCAGACTGTTAGCCAGAATATAGGGGGTATATGCATTATTGTTTGTTAAAACCCGGGCAATCCGGTCTTTTTTTGAATGGAACTGGTCGTAATCCAATTCATATTTTACATGAAACAGGATAATTAAACAACAAGCCAGACCTATCGACAAACCCAAAATATTGAGTGCCGTAAAAACCCGCTGGTGAACCAGGTTGCGAATTGCAGTTTTTAAATTATAAATAATCATTGTAATTGATTGATAATTAAGATTAAAACTTATTCACTCATCCCAAAAGCTTCAATCCACGCTCCTTATTATTCATATCTGAGAGCTTCCACCGGATTTCTCGTTGCCGCCTTCCAACTTTGCCAACTCACTGTCATTAATGCAATTCCCAATGCCAACAAGCCTGCCAAGGCAAAAATCCACCAGCTAAGTTCAGTTTTATAAGCAAAGTTTTCGAGCCATTTGTGCATGGCGTACCAGGAAGTGGGCGTGGCTATTACAAAGGAAATGGA
Organism: Bacteroidia bacterium; assembly: GCA_026391655.1. GTDB lineage: Bacteria > Bacteroidota > Bacteroidia > Bacteroidales > Prolixibacteraceae > JAAFHB01. The sequence goes on from JAPLDR010000018.1 coordinate 89,013, forward strand.
AACCCATTTTATAATCTCCTTATTGAGCAGCACAACGATTTCGCTTATCCTGGCCCCATTTACTTTACGAACACCTATTTCCTTTCTCTTTTGCTGTGTCGCGAAGGTGATTAACCCGAACAGGCCCAGGCATGCCACAACAATTGCCATCAGCGAAAAGCTAATGAAGACACGTTCCATTCGCGCCACATCCTGATACATCCTGGCAAATTGTTGGTCCAAAAAGGAATATCTGATTTCCTGATTTGGTGAGAATTCATTCCAGATTTTATTTACCGAGGCAATTAGAGATGAAATATTTGAACTACTTGCCCTGATCGAAACAATTGAATTACTATTCCCTGCAAACAATGCAAGTGGTTTAATCTCACTTCTCAGCGATTCAAAATGAAAATTTTCGACAACTCCAATTACTGTCCATTTTTGAAATGAGTTGGTGATGGTTTTACCAACCGGATTTTCAAGCCCCAATTGTTTTTTCATCATTTGATTGATAATGATCGCCCGATTATCAGTGGCCATATCGGTTGAAAAGTCCCTGCCTTCAACCACTTTCATTCCCATTGTTTTGATATAATCGTAATCCACTTCCCATATCTGGCCGGCGATCGACTTATCCTCTTTTGTCCGTCCTTCATTCCACCAGGGGTTATTGTTACGTTTGGTGCCGTTGACAGGTAAAAAATCACTCACTGAAACAGATTTTACGGAACTTAATTCGAGAAGCCTTTCTTTGAATGGCTTCAGATTGTTGCCCAATGTATTCGTTCCATTTAGAATTAAAACCTGTTCTTTATCGAAACCTAATTTTTTATTCATGATATAACCCAACTGATTTTGGATGATGAAGGTTCCGGCAATCAGAAAAATGGAAGCAGTAAATTGGAAGATAACCAATCCACTGCGGATGCCTGAACTTCGGCCGCTAAGGCCTAAGTTACCTTTCAAAACATCAATGGGTTTGAACGAGGAAAGATAAAAAGCAGGGTATAGCCCGGATAATAAACCAACAAGAACAGCTGAAGCGCCCAGTATAGGAAGTAACCACGTTTCACCTAAAGGGATGACCAATGACTTTCCAGATATGAAATTGAACAACGGCAGGAGGAGCCATGCGAGGATAATTCCAACAATAAAAGAGAGAAAACTAAAAAATAGTGACTCGGTAATAAATTGATTGATAAGATTTTTACGTAATGAACCAATGGCTTTTCGCAACCCGACTTCTTTAGCCCTGTTGGCCGAAATAGCTGTTGAAAGGTTAATAAAATTAATTCCGGCAAGGATTAAGATAAAAAGGGCAATTGCACCAAAAATCCAGAGAAAAAGGATGTCACCATGGTTTAACCGATCATCAATACCGTCCGATTTCAGGTGGATATCGGTAATCGGCTGCAATTTAAATCGAAGGTAATCCTTAGTATTTTCCTTTTTAATAAATCCAGCCTCGATAAAATTTGGAGTAAAATATTTTGTAGTTATGGCATCAAACTTGGTTTCCAGACTTTTAATATCGATTCCAGGCTTTACTTTGATATAGCTAAAATAGTTACTCGCCAACCAGTTTGATTGTTCACCATCTCCAAACGCCTGACTTTCCATAGTCAGAAAAATCCGATATTTCAGATGGGAATTCAATGGAATATCTGCAATGACACCACCGACTGTATAAGTAAACTCGTTCTTGTTGTTGATGACTAAAAGCTGTCCCACCGGATTTTGATTAGGAAAGTATTTGTCGGCCATGCTTTTAGAAATCACCATGCTCTTTGGCTTTGACAATGCGCTTTCCGGATCACCGAAAACAAATGGGAATTTCAATAAATCGATTAATTCCTGGTCGGCAAAAACCATTCCAACCTCATAGTTACTCTGTTTTTGATCTGTACGTCGTAATTCGATGCCGCCAGCTCCAAGTAATTCATTTGCATTTATCCGACCTGATTTTTCTATTTCCGGAAATGTTTCTTTAACCGTTTTGGCAAATGGAGCCGGAAAGCAAGACTCCTTTATGATTTGACCCTGTATGTGATATTCACCCACAATTCTGTAAATACGGTCAACGTCAGGGTATTGTTTATCGTAACTAAGTTCATCTTTTATAAAGAAAGCAATTAACAGACAAACTGCTATTCCGAGCGCAAATCCACCGATCTTTATGGTAGAATACATTTTATGATTGATCAGATTTCGCAAGGCGGTTTTCAAATTATTTATATTCATAATAATCGGTTTAGTTTTTATTTAAAAGCCAATTAAATGTATCGTGCATAAATTCGCTGCACTGGTAGTCGTTAACACCTTTCCATCCGGTCATGTATAGCGAGACCATTCCGTCGCCCATCACAATAATTCTCCCGCCGTTTTTCAGGGGCATAAATACGCCAAAAGGATATTCTTTTGTTTGATTGTTAAAACAGAAAGGAGTGCCACCCTCAATTATCCGTCCACCACTGTAGGTGATTTTCAGTGATTTATTGGAAATGATACCGGCCTTCGTATATCCGCCATTTATAGTATCAGGACTTTGACCTTTAAGCTGTATTCCAAATGGTTTAATTAGCTCATTCACTCCGGTTTGCTCTAATGTTGACCAATAATCCTCATCCATGACCAGGAATAGCGAACCTCCCTTTTGAAGATATTGAGTTATCGTCCCGATTTCGCCTTTGCCAAACTTTGATGAAGGTATATGAATAAAAAGCAGGTCGCAGTTCCCCAAAAGTTCAGGTTTTATTTCCTTCGTAATGTACCCAAGACCAGCATCCAGCGAAGAGGCGGATTTAGTCATCTCGCTGGTCATATATTTGACTCTTTCGATCTGATTGGGATCTTTTCCATTCATATTGGCCGGGTCATTCCAGAATTTCTGGTTATGGGCAATATCTATAAGAATCAGCTTTTTACGGGAAGAAGGATGCGCAATCTGTTGTGCTATCAGGACATTTTGATTTCCAAATAAGGAAATCAAAACAAGGATTGTTAATAGTTTGATTGTTTTCATGACGCAAGTTTTTTTGATTCATTATTTCGATGCAATCTTCAAATTCTTATACCGTCCTTCCGAGCTATTACCGACCCAAAATCCTAGCCATCCTGTATTTCTCACACCGATTTCTCGGATTACAAGGGAGGGGTCACCCGAATTGTCGACAAATACTTTTACCTCAGGATAGTTGATGATAATAGTAGCATGGAACCAGTTATCCGGGTCAGGTACTGGTTGAATTATATTTTCATACACTCCCGGATGTTGCTCCCGAAGCTTGGACCAATCGTTTTGGGGCATTGAGATGTATTGCACCGAATGGTTTTTCCGTTCAGGATTTTTAAAGTTGAACGGCCGAAAATAGATGGCCTCAAAAGTACTGTCGTTTAGCCCATGAAAGGCAAATCCGACAAAGCTCATCCCCGGATCATTTTTTCCCTTGATGTCCAAATCAATCTTCCCATTTTGAAAAGTAAAATCCTTAAGGATTAGTAAGCCATCGCCCGATTTTTTGTTTAGAAATACACCATCATCTAAAGTCACTATCCTGTTAACGACCGACCATTTTGAAAGGTTGTTTGCCTTCGACAAATCTGGAATCACTTCAGCTTGCTGGGCAGATACTGAAAGCAAAAAAACAAATTGAACCATCAGACCAAAAATTAATTTACTTGTTTTCATGATGCTACACTTTAATGTTATTAATCGGCAAATTCAACAGCCATTGCACGATGATAAATTACTTTCTTAAAGCCATTTCCAAGAAATTTATGGACTTCATTGGCACACTTAATAATTCCGGATGTCAAATCCGATAACGGATATTTTTCATTGGTATAGTTATTTTCCGTCGTAGTATTTAAATCAAAGTTCAGACATTTATTCATACCTCAACGCCACCACCGGATTCCGTGTCACCGCTTTCCAGCTTTGCCAGCTAATTATCAGAATCAGGATTCTCCGGATTGTAGTATTTTCAGGATTAATGTTTTCCTTTATAAAATCCTGTTTATCCTTTCATTCTGTAAATCCTGATTCTGACTTTTTTATTTATTTTTATCACTCCGAATATTTCCGTCTTCCAACCTGATGATCCGTTTGCCATATTGGGCAAATTTTTCATTGTGGGTCACATGGATAATCGTAACTCCCTCATTATTCAACTCCTTAAGCGTATCCATGATCATCTCCCCTTGTGTCGAATGCAGGTTTCCGGTCGGCTCGTCAGCCAGCAGAAGCTTGGGTTTGCCAATTATAGCACGGGCAATTCCTACCAATTGCTGCTGTCCGCCAGACAGTTGCTGTGGAAATAAATCTTTTTTGGCCACTATATTGAACCGATCGAGCAAATCGGCCACCATCGACTGACGGTCCCGGCTTTTTACTCCCTTATAAATCAGTGGTGTTTCGATGTTTTCATATACCGTCATTTCTTCGATCAGGTGGTAAGCCTGGAAAATAAAACTCATAAAATTGCGATGGTAATCAACCCTCGCTTTCTCTTTCAGGTCAAGAACTGAATTGCCGTACAGCGAATACTTACCTGAAGATGGTACATCCATCAAGCCGATAATATTCAGTAATGTCGATTTCCCTGAGCCACTGGGTCCCATAATACTCAGAAATTCTCCCTCTTTCACTTCCAGAATGATGTCCTTCAACACATAAGTGCGTTGAAATTTCGAGTCGTAATACTTGTCGATGTGACTTAATTGAATCATATAATTATATATTTAAAATTTAAAATAATGCTAATAAATTGAATATGATGGTTATTGCTGTTTTATATTATAGGCCATCAATACCTTTCCCCGCCGGACAAATAATATTCCATCGGATATTGCCAGATGTGAGACTCGCGGACCAGTTCCCAGGGTGATTTTGAAGGAACTTACCAGCTCAAGGTCATTTCCGTTCATTTTAAATAAACTGACCCTTCCCATTTTATCTTCATAGCAATACAACAGATTATCAGCAACTATCAGATTGCAATAGTTTATTTTTTCATATTGTGACAATGCTTTTCCGGTTTTTAAATCGATGCAAAACAGACCTTTCGAATTGCCTGATACAACGATTTTGTCCTTAAAAAGTACAGCTCCACCTATGGAATTGGCGCTAACCGTATCCTCCCATAGAACAGAGCGTTTACTCCATTCATCATTCCAGCTGCATAATGTTCCACCTTTTTTATAGGCGCCGGTATAGTATATTTCATTTTTATTTACAAGAGGTATCATTCCTGAAATTGTACGGTCTTTCCAAATAATCTGACCTGTTTTACAATCAACAAGCAGGTCATATTTTTTTGTTGAAGTAAAAATTGTCTTTTTATTATTTACAGAAATTAATACCGGAGAAGTATAGTTAGTAGTATCCTGTATGCTTTCTGATTTCCAGATAGTCTCGCCAGTTAATCGGTTCAGGGCAACCATTGTGGTAGTATTTCCGCAAGGAGTAAATATCAGCTTGTCGTCAATTACAAGAGGTGATTCGGCAATTCCGCCTTGAGGCAAATTGTACCCTTTCCCTTCGAACTTTTCAAAGGCAGGCATTTGCCAGTCGATATTTCCACTTTTGCTATCAAAACAAGCTACATCGCCATAAACAGTGATAGCGTACACCTTATTTTTATAAACAGTAGGAGTACAGCGACTTTGAGGCCAATCTTTTTCTTGCGATGCTCTTCCAATTATCTTTTGCCATTTCACATTTCCATTTAAATCCAGGGCCGTAAGAATTTCAACAGAATCCCGTTTCCCGGTAGTATAAACCATTCCGTCTTGAATTGCAGTTGAAGAAAAGCCATCACCTACTGTATCAACTGACCATATTAATTTGGGGCCTTCAGCGGGCCACACCTTGAGCAAGTTTGTTTCTTTACTAATACCATCACGCATCGGCCCGCGCCATTGCGGCCATTGGGCAAACGTATTATTCACTGAAAGAAGACAAACCAAACCAATAACTACAGGCCCAACAGTAAAACCATGTGTTTTCATAAATGATTCTGAATTAAGTTATATTGATTCCCTTTATTAATTTCTAAACTAGCTATTTCATTCAAATTCATTACTCATGCCTCAACGCCTCCATCCCGATTGCTTTTTCTGGGATTTTTTCGTCCCTCAAAAATCTACGAAAAATGCATCGGGATCTCCGCTCTTCTCACTATTCGTATCGAAGAGCTTCGACCGGGTTTCTTGTAGCCGCTTTCCAGCTTTGCCAACTCACTGTAAGTAATGCAATACCCAAAGCTAATATGCCAGCCAAAGCAAAAATCCACCAGCTTATTTCTGTTTTATAGGCAAAATTTTCGAGCCAGTGGTGCATGGCGTACCATGCAATGGGAGTGGCAATTACAAAAGCAATCGCCACCCATTTTACAAAGTCTTTATTAAGCAGGATCATCACTTCGGAGATTTTAGCGCCGTTTACCTTGCGGATGCCTATTTCTTTGGTTCTTTGACGGCTCATGAACAGTGAAAGCCCAAACAGGCCAAGACTTGCAATTATTATGGAAATAACAGCCATCAATCCGATTGTCTTTGAAAAACGGATATCCGAATCATAGATCTGATTTAATTTATCGTCAGTAAATTCAAAATCAAACGATGTCGTTCCTCCTGTTGCTTTCCAGGTATCTCTTAAAAAATTGATGGTATTCGGCAGATTGTCAGAGTTCATTTTTACGGCAATTTCATGGCACATCGACGGATTTAAACCAATAATCATTGGACGAATGGCTTCATGAATGGAATACATATTAAAATCGTTAACCACGCCACTTACCTGTCCGAATGCAGTTTGTTCACCCAAAATTTCTTTCAGTCCCAATGCTTTAATTGCCGATTCATTTACCAATACTCCGGCGTTGGTTTTTGTTTCATTAAAGTCCGAGCCCAGTATAAGCTTCATTCCCATTGTTTCAGCGAAATGATAATCGACAAATAGCCCGTTCAACTTTACCATTTCATCTGGTTTGTCGACTTTTGGAACGGATAGATACATCTTCCCTTTATGAGGTGGTTAATATGTTAGGATTCTTCCTGATCTCCTGCTTAAAAAGTTTGTAATTATGATCGCCCAGGGTTATGCGAACCAATCCTTCTTTGCCAATTCCAATATCTTTTGTAAAGGCATAATGTACTTGCTTTTGCACCAGGATCATTGTCGCGACAAGCGTGATGAATATTACAATTTGTAAAATCACCATAGCTTTTCTCATGCTGTGTTTATTCCCAAAAGTTACATCTTGTCCTTTCAGAATTTCAACCACACTGAAAGAGGTTATCTTTAAGGAAACCAAACCACCAGAAATGGCACCAGTAGAAACGGTTATCAGTAATAAAATCACAAAACCCAGAAAGAATCGGTTACTCAGTGTGAGGGAATACGATTTCCCAAGCAATTCACTTATAAAAGGCAATGAGAAATGAGCCAAGAACAATGCAAAAGGCAAAGCAATAAAGGATATCAGTGAGGATTCAAAAATCATCTGCATGATGAGGCTTTTCCGCGATGCTCCGCACACCTTACGCACTGTAAAACCTTTTGACTGAGTCATTGCCTGTGCAGCGGCCAGATTCAGATAATTGATACAAGCAATAAGGAGAATTAGCAATCCAACAATAGTCAGGATGTAAATCATGGGCAAATTTCCCTGGTCTCCGCGATTGTTGTCCACAATTTTTCCTGAACCGAAATAAATTTCGGTGAGCGGCTGCAATGATAGTGACAGCTTATTATTGTCGGTTGAGTGCTCAACGCCTAACCGTTGCAGTTTCCTTTCAAAATCCCCGACTGAAGTTCCTTTTTTAAGCAACAGATAATTGGTGAAAAATAATCCGCCTTCCCAGGATTCCCGCAATTTTTGCATTCCGGGTTTTTCTCCGGTTGATACCATATTGCTGACCAAGTGTTTAAAACCGAAATCGGTACCAGCAATGATTGAGGCTTTTATGGTTGAATTTTGTGGAAAATCTTCATAGACTGCCGCGATTTCCATAGGATATTCATTTCCCAAATATCTTAGCGTAAGAATTTTACCAACCGGATTTTCGAGATGGAAATATTTCTCCGAAAGCTTTTTACTTAGAAGGATTTTCCGCTCTGCCCGATCAAAATCCCTTAAACTGCCCTGAAGAATCGCAACATCAAAAATATTGAAAAACGAACTTTCGGTACAGAGCATTTCCCGTTCGGAAATGAAATCATTATCCTTTTTTATTTCAACATTGGAGATGTTATACTGGTGAGCGATTTGTTCCACTTCGGCAAACTGGCCGACAAGGGTTTCTCCAACAATAAATGGCGTATTAGCCCAGTTGTTATTGTCGTCCCGATTGTTGTTGAGAACCCTGTAAATTTGTTTCCTGTTTTGATATGAGCTGTTATAGCCGAATTCATTCAATACAAAAATCAGTACCACTACAACTATACCTAACCCCAAAATGAGGCCTGAAATACTAATTATTGTATTTGTTTTATCAGCTTTTAAATGCCTGACACTAATCAGAAAATTGTTTTTAATATTCATATCTCTATATTTTAACTCGCTCTAATTATTCATATCGGAGAGCTTCGACCGGGTTTCGTGTAGCTGCTTTCAAGCTTTGCCAACTCACTGTCAATAAGGCGATTCCCAAAGCCAGCACACCGGAAAGGGCAAAAATCCACCAACTCAGTTCTGTTTTGTAGGCAAAGTTTTCGAGCCAGCGGTGCATGGCATAGAATGCAATTGGTGTTGCTATAACAAAGGCAATAACTACCCATTTTACAAAGTCTTTGTTGAGCATGGTCATTACTTCCGATACGCGTGCACCGTTTACCTTGCGTATGCCAATTTCCTTGGTACGCCGGATTGTAATAAATGAAACCAGACCAAATAATCCAAGACATGCAATTATGACGGCAACAATCAAAAATGAAATAATGATTTTACTGAATTGCTTATCTTGTTTATATAGCTCTTCGTATGTTTTATCCAGAAAATGATAGTCAAACGGAATATCGGGTGAAAATTCGTTCCAAACCTTATTGATATATTCTATCGTTCCCGGAATGTTACTGCCACCAATTTTAATATTTGCGGTACCAATTGCTCCCGGATGATAATACAACATGAACGGATCGAGTTTATGATGAAACGACTGAAAATAAAAATCCTTGACCACACCGATCACCCTGGCTACACGGTCGTACATAAATATCTCTGTTCCAATTATTTTGTTACTGTCGAGTTCAAAAGCCTTTACGGCTGTTTCACTAATAATTAATGTTTGATACTTATCGGTTTGCATTTCCCGCGAAAAGTTTCTTCCCATAATAAGCTTTAGCCCCATTGTTTCAATAAAGTCAGGATCTGCAGGTAGTTCCTGAAAATATCTGCTGGTTCCGTTTATATCGCGGGTAAGTGTTACGCAAACCTGGCCCAGTTCGTTTTGAGAACCACTTACACTTTTGATGTCTGGGTTTTTTAATAACTTTTCTTTGAATGTATTATAGGTACCGTACAGGTTCTTATTCAGTTGTGTATATATAATTTGTTGATTATTAAATCCTAAATCCTTTTTATTTAAGAAGTTAAGCTGCTTTGAAATTACAATCACACTTATTATTAAGGCAATTGAAATGGTAAACTGGAATACAACCAATGATTGCCTGATAAAATTCCTGTCTTTTTTAATGAAATTAGTTTGGGCCGTATTTATTGGAATATTCGAAGTAAGTTTTAATGCCGGGTATAAACCTGCAATCAACCCGAGAAATATTGCAGCTAATATTAAAATGAGAATAATGCCCGGATGTTCACTATAGCCCATTTTGAGTTCTATATTCAACAGCCCGTTTAATATGGGTTTGCAGGCTTCAATAAATAGCAAGGCAATTAAAAATGCAATAATTGAATACTGGATCGATTCTGCTAAAATATTTAAAATCAACTCGTACCGGTTTGCTCCATTAATTTTTCGAATGAACATGGCAGGATAAGCTGAAAATAATTTAGCGATTGACAGGTTAATATAGTTGATAACGGCAATCAGGATAATCAGAAAACCAACAATTGAAATATAACCAATGAGTTGTTTTTTATTATTGTTGAAAAAATGTAAATCTTTCAAATTAACTAACCCCAATTTTCGTTCTTTCGCCTGTTGACTTTCCGGATCAATGCCATACACTATTTTTTCCAGGCTACCACCAAATTCTTTAAGCTTGTTTTCAAATGAATGCATATCTATTCTCTTCTTTAGCAGAACATAGATATTACAATAACCATCACGCCAGTTTTCATCAGGTTTCATCCCATTGGGTTTGATGTTATCCAGCGCTTTAAATGGGATTATTGCACCAAATTTTAGCGTTGAGTTCGAAGCCAAATCATCGACAACCGACATAACAGTTAATGTCAGTTCCCGAAGAGGAAAAGTCGCACAATATTTGATCACGTTTCCTTCAACGTTGGTTTTACCAAAGATTTTTAAAGCCGATTTTTTGGTTAGAATAATACCATTGGGATCATTCAGTGCTGTTTTAATGTTGCCGCATATTGTTTTGCAGGTGAAAATTTCATCAAAATCAGAATTCGTATAAAGTACATCATTTACCTTAACCCTAATGTCGTTATTAATGCTGCTTATATATGCTACGGCATCATTAGAAGTCCTTATAATTTTTTCTATTTCAGGAAATTTATCTCTGACCTGGATGAATAATGGCGGTACAATCGAGAAATTACTTCCCTGACTTATTTTGTAAATCCTGTCTCTGTTTTCATGAAACCTATCATACCCCCATTCATAATTCACCCACATTAAGGTTAATATTATACTAACTATCCCAATTACTAATCCCGTGATATTAATTATTGAATACAGCGGATTTCGGATGATGCCCCGAAATGATGTTTTGAAATAATTTTTAAGCATCTTTTATTCTTTTAATGTTAAAGCTCTATTATCTATTCATACCTCAATGCTTCGACCGGGTTTCGTGTAGCTGCTTTCAAGCTTTGCCAACTCACTGTCAATAAGGCGATTCCCAAAGCCAGCACACCGGAAAGGGCAAAAATCCACCAACTCAGTTCTGTTTTGTAGGCAAAGTTTTCGAGCCATCGGTTCATGGTGTAGTATGCAATTGGTGTGGCAATTACAAAAGCAATGGCCACCCATTTCACAAAGTCGCGGTTGAGTAAGATTATCACTTCAGAAATATGTGAACCGTTAATTTTGCGGATGCCGATTTCCTTGGTTTTGCTTAAAGCTATTTGTTTTGACAAGGCATAAAGGCCGAAACATAAAATGAGAAAGGCTACTATCACAAAGTAAAATAACAGTTCGAGCATTTTGTGTTCATTCCGGTAAGTCGCAACAAACTCATCGTTAAAAAAGTGATATTCAAAGGGAAATTCAGGATTGAATTTAGCATATACCTTATTTATAAAATCAACAATACTTGTTTTATCGCCAGCGCTTTTGTATTGAACATACAGGTTGCGCCCACTTTCTTCATACGAAATCAACAATGGTCTGATTAAATGAGAGAAATGCCGGCTATGAAAATTTTTCACCATCCCGACAATCTCATAATCTTGTCCTTTCAACTGTAAATGCTGACGTACCGGGTTTTCCATACCCATAACCTTTGCTGCCTCTTCATTTACAACAACTTTGTTTGCACTTGAATTGCCTTCGGAAAAATAATCCCCTTGAGCCATCTTGATGCCGAATGTTCCGGTGAAATCGCAATCGGCCTGGATGCGGGCAATGGAATGTTTTTGGTCGACACTGATCCCGGGCCATGTCCAATCCGGTACTTCAATTCCCGAACTTAATAACGGAGAGCTATTTGCAACCATTGTTATCATTGGGTTTTTTAGAAGTTCCTGTTTTATAATTGAATAATTTTTGCCGATTTTCCCATTGAGTGCGATATGGATGATATTTTCTTTTTGAAAACCTAAATCTTTATGGAAGATATAGTTCAACTGTTTATTAATTAAAAAAGTAGAACTCAATAGAGCAATGGCTAACGTAAACTGAAAAGCAATCAAATATTTTCTGAAAGTGCCGTTACCTACTGTTTTTTGCTGCTTCAAGGCATCGATTGGTTTGATTGCGGCAATAAACAACCCGGGCAATATCCCCGATATCGTGCCGATTATAACCACTATAAGAAAAAGCATAAGCAAAACAATCCCATTGTGGTGCAACGCGGGAAGGTTACTGTCGGCAAAAAAATTGAACGAAGGAAGCATAAACTCAACCAAAATATAAGTAAGCAAAAACGAAAGGAAAACTAAAAGCATTGGCTCTGCGAGAAATGAAAAAGCTATCCAATTTTTTCGTGCTCCTACTATTTTCCGAATACCTGATTCTTTGACCCGTTTTGAGCTTAAAACCCCGGTTAAGCTCATAAAATTTAAAATGGCAATTAGAAGAATGAAGGATACTGCAATAGAGAATATGTAAACATATTGAATATCTCCGGGATGATAAACGAATTGTTGGTAATCGCTTTGGAAGTGCATATCTTTCAATGGATGTAAATACCAATCGATATTAAACCCCATTTTTTTGTAATCATAAAATTTGGATATTTTTTCGTTCAGCTGTTTTCTGTCGATATTATCAGGTAGCATAACGAAGGTCGAATAACCAAACGAAAACCAGTTGTTTGAATCGTCAATGGTAAACGGAATAAGAAAATCGAATTGTAGCGACGAATTATCGGGGATATCTTTATATACCCCACATACCTCGTATTGCTTTGTTGTTTCAGAATTTTCAAAGAAAGTGATGGACTGGCCTGTTGGGGACTGGTTGCCAAAAAATTTATTGGCCAGGTGTTGGGAAATAAAGATAGAATTTGGGTTATTCTCAAAGGCTTTTGGGTTTCCATTAATGAAATTGACAGTAAAAATATCAAAGAATGAATGTTCAACGACCAGACCCTGTTCAAGAAATTTTTTATCGCCTGTTTTCAGGTATCTTCCCCCAAATTGTTTTGCGAACCGCGTACTTTGAACGACTTCCGGAAAGTTATCTTTCAAAAAAGGGCCAAGTGGGGTCGGGGTTTCCATAATAAAATCAGACTTACCGTCGGTGTATTTCCATTCCGAGGCAACCATGTAGATATTTTTATAATTTTTCTGAAACTTGTCGAAAGTTACTTCGTGGTATACCCACATAAAAATCAGCACCGACGAAGTCAATGCGATTGTCAATCCCAGCAAATTTACAATTGAAGTACCTTTATTTTTACAAAGATTTCTGATACTAATTTTTATTAAGCCCATGATGTACTATTTAATTTTTTGACAATGAATTTATTCATACCTCAATGCTTCTACCGGATTTCTTGTTGCGGCTTTCCAACTTTGCCAACTTACTGTCAGCATTGCAATTCCAAGTGCCAGCAAACCGGCCAAGGCAAAAATCCACCAGCTTTGTTCGGTTTTGTAGGCGAAGCTTTCGAGCCATTTATGCATGGCGTACCATGCAATAGGTGTGGCAATTACAAACGCAATTACTACCCATTTTACAAAATCTTTATTCAGCATAGCCATAACTTCAGAGATGCGGGCACCGTTCACTTTGCGGATGCCGATTTCTTTAATGCGGCGTTGGCAGGTGAAAAGTGACATGGCTAAAATTCCCAGACAACAAATTACGATAGCACACCCGGCAAACAACGTAAATGTTCGTTGAAACTGGAGTTCCGATTGGTACATATTCTCTACTGCCTGATCGAAAAAGCTTATTTCGACAGGGAAAGAGGGAGAAAGGCCGGATGCCACTGCATTTATTTCCTGAATGGTTCTGTGCAAAGAATTAAAATCCGTGGTTTGCAGGCTGACCAGACAATATGAAGAATTCGGCTCGTTTTGGATGACTAATGAGGCGATTGGCTGATTGACCGCCTTATAATGGAAATCTTTTACGACACCAATTATTTCGGAAAGGCCGGCATCCATGCCAAAGCCCATGACAAATTTCGCTCCGATGGGATTGTCCATCTTATTTTCGCGGAGGAAGGTTTCATTCACAACCATTTTATGCTGGTCAGTAGTAAGATTTTCAGAGAAAAAACGTCCTTGTGTAAGTTGTAACCCTGTCATTCCAAAGAAAGCAGGATCAGCATTAAATGTGTCAAAATTTAGTTGTTTTTTCTCTCCGTTTATGTCTTGTTGTGTTCCCCAGTGGGATATTTGTTTGCCTGGGTAATATTGTGTGAATGAGACTTTCTCAACGGTTGGTTTCTCCTGAAGCAGCTTTTTGAGTACCTCTTTTTTCTGGTTCAGTTGCTGCGTTAATTTTATCCCGATAATGTTTTCCTGATTAAAACCCAGGTTGCTGCTCCCAAAATTGACTTGTTTTTGTACCAAAACTGTAAAGGCGATCAATACAATGGCGATGATAAATTGAGCAGTAACAAGAACTCCCCTGAAAATGGAATTTGCTGTTCTTTTTTCAACTGTCTTTTTCAGGTTGTCGACAGCTTTTGATGAGGCAATCCGAAAGGCTGGTACTAAGCTGAAGATCATGCTTAAGGCAAAGGTTCCAGTCAATGATACGAGTAAAAAAGCGGGGGTGTAAAGCAATTGCTGTTTGAAATGAATACCGGTATAGTTCCAAATGACCGGGGTTGCAACGCCCACCAAGATTATTGCAAGGATCAGCGACATCAGGAATAAGAAAAATGCTTCAAAAAGTACATTCCAGAGAATGTTCGATCTCTTTGCCCCAATGACCTTCAATACACCGGTTTGCCGGATCTTATCGATCCATTGTGATGACGAAATGTTAATGAAGTTGATCAGTGCAATCAACAGCACCAGTGCTGCCACCATGACCAGAATCATTACTTTTCTTTTATCTCCGCAACGAAGGTAGTCGCTTCCGGAAATGGAGAACTGAGAAAAGTACAGCTTTTTTAAGGGATTCAGTTTTAATTCTGAATTTTCCTTTTGCTGAGTTTCAGGAAAAACGGACAAAATGCTTTTTGCTGTTTCTTCAGGATTAGTTCCTTTTTTCAATAGTAGAAATGTCTGAAAATTACACCATCCCCAATCTGTGAATTCACCTCCATTGGGCAGAACAACTTTGCGTGTAACATTGGAGGCAACTGCGCTGAATGAAAGGCACGAATTGGCTTTGGGCTCTTCGATAACAGCCATTACAGTAAGCTCTTTACTATTGTTCATCTTCATGTTTCTACCAATTGCATGGTCGCTTCCAAAAAGTTTTTCTGAAAGAGACTTAGTAATTACGACCGACATGGGTTCTTTCAGTGCTGATTCAAGATTTCCCTCAACTGTGATGTAGGTGAATAGTTTGAAAAAATCTTCGTCGGCAAAAACAATATCCGAAGTAATGGGATCATTATTTTCCACCTGGAATACCGGAGCTTCCCACGTACTGGCCATCCTGACAGTTGATTCCACCCCAGGCACACTCAGGTCAATCTGTTCTTTCAGAATTCCTGGTGTATATATTTTTTTATTCAACTCACCATACAGATATACCCGATCGCCATTTTTATGGTAGTTGTCGGTAGTAAGTTCGCTGTATGAATAAACAGACAAAATGATGACCAATGCCAGACTAACGGCCAGGCCTAACAGGTTGATAAGATTGGTGACCGGCTTCCGAACGAAATTCCGAAAGGTTGATTTAATGATGTTTTTCATTTGTATGTTTATTTAAGTGCCAAGTCAGGATTCAAAACCCACCTTGAAAATGGATTTTGATTTAAAAAACCCCTTCGCCCATCTGCTTTTTCACTTCGGTGATAATCTGTCCATCGAAAAGGTTTACGATTCGGTGAGCAAAATCGGCATCATGCATCGAGTGTGTCACCATCACAATGGTCGTTCCCTCACGGTTCAGTTCCGTGAGTAAGTTCATAACTTCGAGACCGTTTTTCGAGTCGAGATTACCAGTCGGTTCATCGGCCAGAATCAAACCGGGGTTAGCCGCTACTGCCCGGGCGATGGCTACACGCTGTTGCTGACCACCCGAGAGCTGGCGCGGAAAATGTTTCCGGCGATGACTGATCTTCATCCTTTCTAGGATTGCTTCTACACGTGCCTTTCGCTCCGAAGCGCTCATCTTCAGGTAAATCAAGGGCATTTCGACATTCTCGAATACATTCAGCTCGTCAATCAGGTTAAAACTCTGGAAGACAAAGCCAATATTCCCTTTACGTAATCCTGTCCGCTTGCTTTCGCGCATATTAGATACATCTACTCCATTAAACAGGTAACTCCCGCTCGTGGGATTGTCCAGCAACCCGACGATGTTCAACAATGTAGATTTTCCGCAACCTGAAGGGCCCATAATGGCCACAAATTCGCCCTTTTGTACAGTAAAATTAACTTCATTCAAAGCGGAAGTTTCAATCTCGTCCGTTTGAAAAATCTTTGTAAGGTTTTGTGTTTTGATCATGACTATAGAAATTATAGATTTAAAATATTTTTGGTTGTTTTATTCATAAACTCTTATCCTGGTTCTGTTTGTTTCCTGGAAGATGTTTTTATTATTTGTCCACAAATTAGATATGAACATTTCTCTTTTCATCTCATAGTATGTATATTTGTTTAAAAATATAAAAATGGAAACTGTTATTCGAATAAAACCAAGTGAGTTAACTCCTGATTTTATACATAAATTAAAGGCCTTATTAAAAAATGATACAGCGGTAGAAATTTCAATCTCTTCTGTCTCTGATTTTGGTTTGACAACAAAAGAAGGCCAAAAGGAATACGAAGATCGTTTAAATAGAGCGATTAAAAATCTTGAAGAGAATAAGGATACTGTTTCGTTTTCAGAAGATGAATTTGAGTCTTTAATTAATGACTTGCCAATCAGCAAATGAGACAACTTACTTTTGGTAGTGAAGCCTTTGATGATTTTTGCAATTGGGCAATTTATGACAAGCAGACATTTAAAAAAATATTGGATCTTCTTAAAAGTATAAGACGTACCCCATTTCAAGGAATCGTAAAACCTGAACTTCTCAAGTTCAATAAAACTGGTTACTGGTCGAGAAGAATCACTCATGAGCATAGACTTGTTTATAAAGTTGATATTTAAAATAATATTTTTATTGCCAACTGTAAGGGACATTACAATTAATTTTCACACCTATCTCAACACCTTCATCACGAATAATCTTATAAATCAATTCATCATCTATTTTCCTTTCCATATTTTTCTTAATAAAATCCTATTTATCGTTTCATCCTGCAAATCCTGATTCTGACACTGTTATTCATCCCTCAACGCCTCCACCGGATTCCTCGTTGCTGCTTTCCAGCTTTGCCAATTTCTTTATAATGGCATTTTGAAAAATATGTCCACATTTTTATCTATTTTTGTTTATACATTTAATCACCATGATACTAAAAGACAGAATAACCCTTGAGCCTGGAAAACGTGGAGGCAAACCATGTATAAGAGGTTTGCGAATAACTGTTTACGATGTTTTAGAGTATTTGGCTTCAGGTATGAGCTTTGAAGAAATACTTGATGATTTCCCTTATCTTCAAAAAGAGGACATTCTTGCTTGCTTAAGCTTTGCTGCCAACAAAGAGAAGATTGAACTTTGTGCCTGATGAAACTACTTTTTGACCAAAATCTTTCGCCTAAGCTGGCTAAGTACTTTGAAGAATACTTTAATACTTCCCAACATTTACAGGAAATCGGATTTGATGCATCAGATGACATTGCTGTATGGGAATTTGCCCAAAAGAATGGATTTACAATTGTTACTAAAGATAGTGATTTCAATAACCTTGCTTCATTCTTGGGATTTCCTCCAAAGGTAATCTGGTTGCGCAGGGGAAATTGCTCAACAAAGATTATCCGGGAAATAATAAATGAAAATCTTGGTACAATAAAAGCATTTATTAACGATCTGGATAATGGCATATTATCAATTTTTTAATTATTTATCACTCATATCTCAACGCTTCGACCGGATTTCTCGTTGCTGCTTTCCAGCTTTGCCAGCTAACTGTGAACAAGGCAATTCCCAATACCAACAAACCGGACAGGGCAAAAATCCACCAGCTCAATTCGGTTTTATAGGCAAAGTTTTCGAGCCATTTGTGCATGGCGTACCAGGCAATGGGTGTGGCAATTACAAAAGCAATGGCGACCCATTGTACAAAGTCTTTATTCAACATCCTCATCACTTCAAAGATTTTAGCACCATTAACTTTGCGAATGCCGATTTCTTTTATCCGGCCATTGATTGTAAAAAGTGATAGGCCAAATAGTCCCAGGCAACATAAGAACAAAGCAATAATTGTTAAAGTGCTGATTACTTTCGTCACTTGTGCCTCCTTATAATAGTTTTTTTCGAACTGCTCATCCATAAAGTAATACTTAACAGGCCAGTTGGGAGCCACCTTTTCCCATTCTTTTTGAATTATGTCCAGTCCGTCTGAAATATTTCCTCTAGCCAATTTTATTATGATATTTTTACTGTAATCATATGTATCACGTAAATAGAATAATGCCGGTTTGGTAGCTGAATGGATAGTGTTGAATTCTATGTCCTTGACAACACCAATAATTTTATATTCTTTATTGTTGAAGGGAATGCTTGGCAATTCACCTTTCGGATTCTCTTCCTTTAATAACTTAAGTAAGTACTCATTTATGATAATGCTGCTTTTATCGGCCTCGCTATCCCGAAATCCTCTGCCATCGATAAAATTGGCTCCCAATGCAGAGAAGTAATCACAATCGACGGATACAAGACCTACATCACCTCCCCAATTGTCAATCATGGTACCAGGAACAATTTTTCCGGAAGAAACCATTTTTACCTGTGGAAATTTCTCAATATTTCGTTTAAAATTCTGATATCTTGTTACCATTGGGTATTCATACGGATTCTCAACAATTACCAGTTGATCTTTTTCAAAGCCAAGATTCCGATGCCTTATAAATTGCATTTGTTTGTTAATTGTCACGGCCATCAAAATCAGGAGTATCCCAAAAGTAAATTGAACAATTACGAATGAATCCCTGATATTGTTTTTTAAAAGTGCATTCTGAGTGCCAGGCTTAAATGACATATTTGTTACACCTTTTAAGACATCTGAGATATTTGTTTTATTCATTAAAACAATAGGATAGATGCTTGTTGCGAAAAGGATGATCAGGCTAATCGCCAGGATAAATAATGTCAGTGGTAGAAAATTGCTTGTCCCAACAGTGAGATTTTTATGCAGAAAACTATTTAACCCAGGTAATAACAGAGAAGCAGTTATAAAGCATAGTATCCAACTAAATAGAATATATAGTGCTATTTCAAAGATAATTTTACCCATGAAAACCCTTCTCCCGGCCCCAAAGACTTTATTGATTCCTATCTCAATATAATGTTTGCCCATAATTGCAGTGGTGAGGTTCACAAAATTGAAACAGACGATAATAAGGATAAATATTGCAATGACAGATATAGCCCTGATATTAGTTATACTACTGTATTGGCTGCGTTCGGAATAATCGCCCGACTTTAAATATATATCTTTAAAGGACTGGGCTATTAATTTAACACCTTCCCCCGTGCTTCCTCCATTTTTATCTTTAATGCTATTCCACAGGTTGGTCAACTTAGTATCAATGATGCCCTTGCTAACATTAGGGTAACTTTTTAAGTAATAATTGCAGTTAAAGCATCCCCAACTATTAAAACATTTTGGATTGTCTACTGACTTTACTAAAAAAGAGATTATTATTCCAGATCTAATATGAGACCGAACCGGAAAGTCTTTAAATACTCCGGTAATGGTAAGGTTCCGATTATTATCCATTTTAAGCATTTGGCCAACTGGACTTTGTTCTCCGAAATATTCCTTGGCCTTGCTTTGGGAAATAACAACCGAAAGAGGAGTTGTCAAAACTGTCTTTGGATCGCCCTGTACAACTGGCCAGTTAAAAAATGAGAAGAAACCGGAATCGGCAAAAAGAACGTTCTTTTCTATTTGGTAGTCAGTACCATGTCCAATATTTATGTCTTGATAATTTAACCTGACTCCCGATTCAATTTCAGGAATTGATTTTAAAATTTCATCCATAAACCTGGAAGGTTGGTTAATGTCAGGCGGCAGGTTTGTGAAAAAGTTATTGCCCAACATTCGGTAAATATTCTCGGTTTTTTTAAAATTATTATCATACTCCAACTCATCCTGTATATACAAAAACGCAAGAATACAACATGTCAAACCAATTGTCAGCCCTCTAATGTTGATAACAGGAAAAGTTTTACTGGTCTTAATTTTCCGGATAATTAATTTAAGATTGTACCAAATCATATTCTCGATGTTTTGTTTTATTCATATTTCATTTCCTCCATTACAATTGCTTTTCTCGCTAATCGTATCGAAGAGCTTCTACCAGATTTCTCCTTGCTGCTTTCCAGCTAATTGTCAGAATCAGGATTACCCGGATTTTCAGGATTAGTGTTCTCGTTATAGTGAGGGTTTCACTTCGGGTGAAGCCCTCACTACTATAAAATTTTTAAAATCCTGTTTATCCTTTCATACTTAAAATCTTGATTCTGACATTTTTCTACTCTCAACTACTTAAATACCACCCTTTCATTGTCCCCAAACATCTCGTAACCAGATGTAATCACCTGTTCACCTGGTTTCAAACCCTCAAGTACTTCATAGAATTGCGGGTTTTGCCGTCCGATTTTCACCTGCCTGCGAACTGCTTCAGAACCAGATCCGATAAGTACGTATACCCATTGTCCGCCAGTGCTCTGATAAAAACCACCACGCTGAACCAACAACGCAGTTTCGGGCAGCCCAAGCTGAAGCTCAACATGGTATGTTTGTCCAGGCCGGATGTTGTCAGGAACATCCTTATCGAAAACCATGTCAATTTCGAAAGTCCCTTCCCGTACATCGGGATAGACCTTTTTAACAACCATTGCGAAATTTTTATCCTGCCGCGTAAACGAAGCTTCAAGTCCTTTCTTTACACGGTCGATATAGTGTTCATCAATCTTTGCCGTTACCTTAAATCCACTCAGATCGTTCAACTGACCCATCCGCTGTCCTTGAGCAATTGACTGGCCAATTTCAAGTCGTTCTTTCACTAATTCAAGGTTCGTTTTCATCCGGTCGAGGT
Source organism: Bacteroidia bacterium (assembly GCA_026391655.1). Classification (GTDB taxonomy): domain Bacteria; phylum Bacteroidota; class Bacteroidia; order Bacteroidales; family Prolixibacteraceae; genus JAAFHB01. The sequence goes on from JAPLDR010000018.1 coordinate 110,160, forward strand.
TGAACTCCATCTGTTTTACCTGCACATCGCGGAAAAGAGAATCTGTACTTTGCCGTGCAGAAAGTATTTGACGGGTTTTGACCGCATATTCATAACTTTCTGTTGCTTCGAGATATTCATTTTTCGAAATAATATCTTTCTTGTAAAAACGTTCGCTCTGCTCAAACTCCCGTTTTCGTTTGATAATACTATAATCTTGCTCCAATATCTGTCGTTGAAGAGCAAGTCGCTCCTGTTCCATCGAGATTCGTGTATTACGAAGAAAATTAATCTGTTCTGCAAGGTTTGCTTCAGTAGAGAGGATATTCAGTTTCAGGTTTGAATTTGTCAAACGTAGGATCACATCACCTTTTTTTACTACCGTACCCTCTTCATTAACAATCTCTTCAACGCGACCACCTTCCTCCGCATCGAGATAGATAAACCTAATGGGTTCTACCGACCCGATAACGCGGATATAATCATTAAAAATTCCCTGTGATACAACACTAATTGATATCTTATCTTTCTCTGTTCTAACAGTCGAAACATTTTTCCCAAGTAACATAATGACGACAATTACTAAAAAGAGAGCCCCAACAATGGAAACCCAAAACTTTCGCTGTTTCCATAAACTCCTTTTTTCTCTCACACGATCCATTCCATCCATGATGCTATATTTTGAAGGCGTTAGTTCATTTAGCCTTGTTTATGATTTCAGTATTTAGAAACCCGTTTTAAGATATAAATTGTCTATCCTGGTACTGGATTTCAGGAATTACTTCCAAGATCGTGCCATCAGTTTTATACATCTAAATAACTGCACATTAACAATCGTAACAAACATTACAAGTGTAAATAATATTAACAACTACGTCAATTGTTTTGACAACTGCTTGCAGCACTCGAATACAGTGTATATCTTTGGATTATAAATTCTTAGAAATGGAGACAGGACGAATACTCATTGTGGATGACAACAAGACACTTTTGAGTGCTCTTGAATTGGCGCTGCAACCCGATTTTGAATCGGTAACTTGTCTTTCGAACCCAAAGCAGCTTCCCTTTATTCTTCAAACAGAAAAAGTGGATGTTATCCTGCTCGATATGAATTTTATTGCAGGAATAAATTCAGGAAACGAAGGAATTTTCTGGCTCGGAGAAATCAAAAAATTAAAACCTGAAATCCAGGTTGTGATGATTACTGCATTTGGCGATGTTGAGCTGGCAGTGAAGGCTTTAAAAATGGGAGCTTCCGATTTTGTTCTAAAACCCTGGGACAATGCACGATTACTGGAAACCATAAAGGCAGCAGTCCGGATAAAAAAATCACAGGAAAAAATCAATCGCATAAAAGAAGAAAGCGGCACAACAGCGAACGATTATTTTAAAGAAACGGAGATGCTCGGGCATTCGGGTATCATGCAACGGGTTTGCAAAATTATAGATAAAGTGGCTCCAACAAATGCCAATGTGCTGATTACAGGCGAGAACGGAACAGGTAAAGAACTCATTGCAAGGTCAATTCACAGAAAATCATTAAGAGCTTCGCATCAGATGGTTGGTGTCGACATGGGGGCAATTACTGAAACCTTGTTTGAGAGCGAACTTTTCGGACACGTACGGGGTGCATTTACCGATGCAAAAACGGCCAGGGACGGAAAAATTAAAATTGCTGATAAAAGCACACTTTTCCTTGATGAGATTGGCAACCTTTCACTTCCTCTTCAGGCAAAATTATTGGCTTGTCTCGAAAACCGGCAGGTTATTCCCGTTGGGGCAAACCATCCAATCCCCGTTGATATCCGCCTGATATGCGCAACTAATTGCAACCTCGACCAGATGGTTGCCGAAGGTCGCTTTCGGGAAGATTTACTGTTTCGTGTAAATACGATCCGTATTGAAGCACCGCCCCTGCGCGATCGCGAAGAAGATATTATCCTGCTGGCTAATTATTTCCTAAACTATTACTCTGAAAAATATCAGAAACCAAAGCTAATACTAAGCGGAAAAGTAAGAGAAAAATTCCGGCATTACCATTGGCCCGGAAATGTGCGCGAATTGCGCCATGTCATGGAAAAAGCGGTAATTCTATTGGATGGGGAAACACTCCAACCCGAAGATTTTCATTTCAGGCCAATGGCAGAACGTGATGATTCACGGACAACGCTTGAAGAAATGGAAAAAACCATGGTAGAAAAAGCACTTGCAGAGAATGGAGGAAATATGAGTGCTGCTGCGACCAGATTGGGAGTTACACGTCAAACCCTATACAACAAGGCGAAAAAATATGGGCTCTGAACCTTTTATCAAAAAAATTGGTTGGCAGGTAGCTTTCATCGGACTAACCTCCCTGGCGACAGCATACCTGTGGTTTGGATTAAGCCGCACATTGGTCATTTTCCCCTTATTGTTATTGATATTTCTACTGATCAGGCTTTTCCAGTTTCTTCAAAGAACAAACCAGGATCTGGCGCTATTCTTTGAGGGATTGCTGAATGAAGATTCTTCCATTACGCTTGAGCCCAAAGCAGCTCCTCCCGGATATGAATATCTGAGCAAGTCGTTATTGCGACTGAGCAAAGCTATCCAGGACGAGCGGGTTCAAAATCGCTTTCAACAACAGTTTTACGAAGAATTAATCAGCCATTCAACCTCAGGTCTGCTGGCTTACGACGAAATCGGACAAGTAAGACTGGTTAATCCTCCTGTCCTCAACTTTCTTGGTCTTCACCATCTCTCCTCCATGAAAACAATTGAAAACAGGTTTCCTGCTTTTTACCAGTCGATCCATCATCTTCTGCCTGGAAAAACAATTGTTTACAGGCTTTTGCGTGAAGGAGAAACGCTTCCACTGCAAATCAGGTCAAGCCTTTTTAGTTTCGGGGAAAAAAGGTACCGGTTGCTCGCCTTTCAAAACATTAAAACCGAACTGGACGAAAAAGAGGTAGAATCGTGGCAAAATCTTTTCAGGATACTCTCGCATGAAATCATGAACTCTATCGCACCAATCACCTCGCTTGCTCAAACTATTTCAAGATCTCTTCCAAGGGAGGGATCAGAAACCTCATCATCCGAAAAAGTTGATTATAACAGGATCAAACGTATTGCAACAACCATTGAAGAACAGAGTAACCTGATGATGTCCTTTGTTGAGAAATACAGAAAACTTTATAAAATTCCTGAGCCAGACATAAAAGCCATTAATGTAGAAGATTGGCTCACGCGGTTTAGGATACTTTACCATCAGGAGATGCTCGAAAAAGGGATCAGGTTTGATGTCCAATCATCCGAAGTCGATAACTTTCATGCCGATGATAATCTGATTTCACAGGTCATCGTTAATTTACTCAGAAATGCACAACAGGCACTTTCCGGCCTGGAAAACGGAAGCATCAGACTATCTGTTTCTAAAAACGGAGAGTACACCAATATTGTTGTAGAAGACAATGGTACCGGAATTCCGGAAGAATATGCCAATCAGATTTTTATCCCGTTTTTCACCACGAATCCCGGGGGAAATGGAATTGGCCTTGCCATTTCGCGGCAAATCGTCCTTCGGCACGGTGGAACAATTACGTTTTCATCGGTTCCTGAAAAGGGCACAAAATTCTGTATTTCAATATAGTAGAGACGTTGCATGCAACGTCTCTACATGCAAGGCGGTCCAAATGTGAAGATTATTCTGCAAATTGAATTAGATTTATTATTTTTGCGTGATTAATCATGCATTAAATATCAATATCTAAATTAATGACTGATATCTCAGACAATAATTGGATTGCTGCAAGCGACTCTGCATTGATGGAAACCATTGGATCTTTCATTAAACATCACCGCTTGCAACAAAACAAAACACAAAACCAACTGGCAAAAGAAGCCGGAATAGCCCGATCTACGTTGAGTTTGTTTGAAAAAGGGAAGAATACCAGCATGCTCGTGTTTATACAGCTATTGCGCACTTTAAAAATCCTGAACCTGCTACAACAGTTTCAGGTTAGGCAGCAAATCAGCCCTATTCAATTGGCCAAACTTGAGCAGTCAAAGAGAATAAGAGCACGACGCTCAGATGAAAAGAAATCAACATCTAAATCAGACTGGTAATGATTGAAACAGCCTTTGTAAATATCTGGAAATGAATATAAAAAAAGCTGCATATATTGTTTCACAGATCAACGAAGTAGTGAACAATTGGTCGAAATATGCCGAAGAAACCAAAGTAAATCCGGCACTAAGAGACGCAATAAACAAAACACTAATCAATCTAAATAATTAATTGATTCACAACGTCAACAACCCATTTTCTCTTAGCTGTTTAATAGCCGGACTATTCCAGAAAAGTTCAAAATCAGCTCCGGTTTGTTGTTCAAAGCTCTTTTCAAGTTCTCCAAATGTGCTTTTTGACTGATTGTTGACCGAAATTCTTGGAATTTGTTCAAATAACCATTTCCCTTCTTCATGTTTCATTTGAATTCCCAATTCCTGCTTTTTAGTTGAAAAAATGAGTTCGGCCATTTCGAATGTTTGGTTTTTTTTCTTCCGGGTATAATAACGGATTGAAGAAATTCCCCCCAGCCAGATAATTCTGGCATTAGGGTCCGCGGGTAAATAAGCCTGATCATCAATAGTCTGCTGAATATATTTCGGAAGAATTGTGGTCCGTGGCACCTTAAATTCGAACCAATCCTGCAGTGGAATATCGAAGCCAATGCCGTGCATAAAGTTGAAAAGTGATTTTTTAAGCCCTTCACTGAAAAGCGAAGGATCGGCTCCGGTTGGGTCACTGTGAATCAAATCGTTGTTGGCAAATGTTCCGAATTTTTTATTTTCAATTTTCACCTTAAATTGTGTTGGATTCAAACCAATCGGACTATGCGATGTCAATGCAAACTGGTGCCAGAATCCCGACTGAACTATTCCGGCTTCAAACAATTGCCGGACCATTTCCAGCGAATCAATGGTTTCCTGTGCAGTTTGGGTGGGGAATCCATACATCAGATAAGCATGAACCATGATGCCAACCCTTGTAAAATTATCGGTTACTCTTGCTACCTGCGCAACACTCACTCCTTTGTTAATCAGTTTCAGCAAACGATCTGAAGCAACTTCCAAACCTCCCGAAACTGCGATGCAACCCGATTCTTTCAGTAACTGACACAAATCGTAGGTGAAGCTTTTTTCGAAACGGATATTAGTCCACCAAACGATGGTGAGTTTACGATGGATAATTTCCAAGGCAAGATCACGCATCAATGCCGGAGGAGCAGCCTCATCGACAAAATGAAACCCGGTTTGCCCGGTTTGACGGATCATCTCTTCGATGCGGTCACATAATACTTGTGCACTGTTGGGTTCGTAACGCCTGATGTAATCGAGCGAAGTATCGCAAAACGTGCATCGGCTCCAGTAACAACCATGAGCCAGCGTGAGTTTGTTCCAGCGGCCATCGCTCCAAAGGCGGTGCATCGGGTTTACGATTTCGATCACCGAAAGGTAGGTATCCAACTGTAAATCGGTATAATCGGGGGTTCCTGTTTTGAACTGCGAAAAGTCTGATAGAGTGGAAGCATTCAGGTAAACAACTTCGCCGTTTTCGAGCGTGAAAGTTCTTTTCAAAGCTGATTTGCTGCTTTTCCCATTGAGGTATTCAACAAGGTTCAGCAATGGCGCTTCGCCATCATCGAGTGTAATAAAATCAAGGTAATTAAAAACACGCGGATCGGAAAGCGAACGCAGTTCGGTATTGGCAAAACCGCCACCCATCACAATTTTAAGGTTCGGGAAATGTTGTTTGATCCACTGTCCACATTTTAAAGCGCTGTATAAATTTCCGGGGAAAGGAACCGAAAAGGCCACCAAAGTTGGTTCATAAAATTCGATTTTCTTTTGTAGTAAACCTAGTGAAATCTTGTCAATGAAGCTTTCCGGCGCAAGCAATGTGGCTTCAATCGTGTCGAATGTAGCTGCTGACCGGCCTAATCGTTCGGCGTAACGGCTAAATCCAAATTGAGGATCGATGGCCTCCTGAATAAGATCAGAAAGATCTTCAAGGTAAAGTGTTGACAAATGTTTGGCTTTATCACGCATACCCATAGTTCCGAAAGCCCACTCCAAATCATTAGTTTGGGCAAAACGAGATGCCTCAGGCAAATAATCTCCTCCGCAAATCAGGTGAGCCAGAATAGCATTCCTTTCCTGCAAAAATGCTATCACCTGATCGATCGTTTGAATATAACTTTCGCGCAGATTGAAAATTCGTTGCCCGTTAGCCGACAATTCAGTTTTTTTATTTTCAATTTCCTGAAAAAGAGCCGTCAGTCCTTTTAAAGAAAACAAAGCCAGAATCGTTTCTATTCCCAAATCGCATTGGTAGGACGGAATGGATTTAGTATTAAAAAATCCTTTCAGATAAGCCGTTGCAGGATATGGCGTATTCAGTTGGGTAAACGGAGGGGTTATCAGCAATACTTTGGGGTTCACAATCTAAACTTTTAGCGATTTGTAAAAGTAATGCAAATAAGTAGTAACTTTATTTTATTAAACTATTTAGCCATGCAAGCGAAACATTTAATTATCGCGGTATTGGTAAGTTTTTATACCGCAACCGTTTTCTCTCAGGAGACTTTGCAAAACCGTAAATCCTATGCTGCCGGACGGTTTTATACCGATCAACCGGCCGAATTAAATACCCAATTGCAGCAGTTTTTTTCGAAATCAATACAGAGAAAAACTGGTAAAACACCGATCGCAATCATTGTTCCCCATGCGGGATATGTTTACAGTGGCGAGGTCGCTGCTTCGGCTTACAACCAAATTGATCCCAACCGAAAGTTTGAGCGGATATTTATCATTGGCTCAAGTCATACCACAACTTTCGCGGGAGCTTCGGTTTACTGTACAGGCCATTACGAAACGCCACTGGGCATCGTCAAAGTTGATCTTGATCTAGTCAAACAATTGGTAAAAGAAAACAAACTCATCAGGTGCTACTCCGAAGCTCATCTGAACGAGCACAGCATCGAGGTGCAACTCCCTTTTTTACAGTACTATTTGAAAACTGATTTTAAGATTGTGCCCATAATCATTGGTTCGTCGACGGCTGAAACCGCTAAAAAACTGGCCTCCATTTTAAAACCATACCTGAATGAGCAAAACCTGTTTGTGATTAGCAGCGACTTTTCACATTATCCAAAATATAACGATGCCCGAATGGCTGATCAGGCAACAGCAGAAGCCATAAAAACCAACAAGGCAACGAAGTTAATTGCTGCTCTTGAAAGTAATGAAAACAGAAACATACCCGAATTAGTAACCAGTTTATGCGGATGGAGTTCAGTACTGACTTTACTTTACATGACTGAACAATTACCCGACATTACAGTAGACCTGGTTCAATATAAAAACTCGGGTGATTCGTCGTATGGCGACAAGCAGAAGGTGGTTGGGTATTATGCCATTTCGTTTACTCAGAGTCAGGCGAAAAATCAAACCGGGCGTTTCGATGCAATACTGCCTCTCTGGAAAGTAGTACAGTCGATGGCCGTGGCTGCAGCTACCCAGGATTATCGTTTCAGTAAGGTACAGCCCGGTGAATTAAGCGAGTTGAAAATTGAAATCTCGGTGCTGACCCCGTTGAAACGGATTCAGTCGGCAGACGAATTTATCATGGGCAAACAGGGCATTTATATAAAAAAAGGAAATTCATCGGGGACATTTCTCCCACAGGTAGCAAACCAAACAAACTGGAGCAAGGAAGAATTCCTTGGACATTGCGCCGAGGACAAAGCTGGGATTGGTTGGAACGGCTGGAAAACCGCTGAGCTTTATACTTATGAAGCTTTGGTTTTTGGAGAAGGAGAGAAATAGTTTCGGTTGTTTCTTTGGTTTCTATGGTTTAGAAAGTTTCTATTGTTCTGAAAGTTAATGTGGTTTCTGTTGTTAGAGACGATTGCTTTTCATTTATAGTTTAAATGACAGTAATATGAGTACAGTTAAAAAGTTTGAGGATCTGGAAGTATGGAAACTGGCAAGGGAATTATGTCATGAGATTTTTCAACTGAAATTACATGAAACATTTTCAAAGGATTTTGGGTTAAAAAAATCTCAAACCTGATCATTTACCTGCAAAACTCCGAAATAAATGGCAACAAATACAAAACTATAAGTCCATACAAAAATGAACTATCCCAACAAAAGAAACAATAGAAACTAAAAACAACAACAGAAACCATAGCATCCCTCTTTCATGAACACCGCATATCCCCTTTTCCCAATCAGTATTCTGGTAATTCTATTTTACACGTTGTCGTTCGCATTTTCGCGTATGGGACTGTTAAACAAGGCAAACCACCGAAAATTCTGGAATGTTCTGTTGCTGATAGCCTTCCTGACAACCGGTTTAATCGGATTGCTGATGGTGATAAAAATCAATTACAAACTGGTGATTCCCTTTTATGACGAATTGGTAGGCTACCATGTCGGGTTTGGTATTGGGATGGCTGTCATCGGCTTTTTTCATTTCTGGTGGCACCTCAATTATTATCTCCAACTTTTAAAGGCTGAAAAAAGCAAAGCATTTCGACATCAAATCCTGATAGAAAATAACTTAGATGCACGACTCTTAACGATATCTGCCTTTTTACTTGGGAGCACTTCCATAATCGCGCAAATAATTTTGTTGCGCGAGTTCCTTACAATTTTTAACGGCAACGAACTGGTTATCGGGCTCGTGCTTGCCAACTGGATGGTTTTAACCGGGATTGGGGCGTACCTTGGGAAATATCCTTTAAAAATAAAAAAAGCATATACGGTCCTTATTCCCGGCTTGCTTATCCTTTCGGTTTTGCCTTTCATTACCACATTCCTTATCAATTTTCTGAAAAATATAGTGTTCCCAATCGGAGCAATGATCAGTGTATTTCAGATCTTCTTTGCTTCACTATTGTTGTTAATCCCGTTTTGCCTTGTGAGTGGCTTCCTGTTTACTTTCATCGCCAACTGTTATTCTGAAATCAGGAACCAAAACGAAACCGGTCCGGTTTATAGTTTTGAGTCAGCAGGCAGCATGGTAGGTGGTTTGCTTAGCGGGTTCCTCTTTATTTTTGTTTTTTCGTCCATCGAAAGTCTGTTGGTCCTGGCAATCCTCAACGGCCTGATTCTTTTCCTGATCAATTTGAAACAAACCACGAGGAAATTGTTTTGGTTGCCAATGTTGGTTGTTCTCCCGGCATTCGCCCTGCTTTTTTTTCATCCTGAAAAGAAGATCAGAAGCTGGGTGTATCCCAATCAGGAAATTGAGATTTCAAAAGATTCGCCTTACGGAAACATCGTGATTACCAGGCGTGAAAACATGTGGAGCGTATACAACAACAATGTGCTGTTATTCGACTCCGAAAATTTTATGCTGAACGAAGAGACCGTTCATTTCGCAATGCTCCAGCACCAGCATCCTTCGAATGTTTTACTTGTTTCGGGCGGTCTTTCCGGACAAATTGACGAGCTCAGGAAATACGGGAATATTTCGATTGATTATGTGGAAGACAACCGATGGCTGCTATCTCTGATGAAAGATACACTCAAAAAAATGACAGATGAAAGCGTGAAAATTCATGTAATCGATCCGCTTCGTTTTATCCGAAATACCATAAAAAAGTATGATGTTGTCCTGTTGAACCTGCCTGCCCCATCCACTCTTCAATCAGACCGTTTTTACACACTTGAGTTTTTTGATTTACTGAAGAAAAGGCTTTCGATGGGAGCAGTGCTTTCTTTTGGCCTTCCGGCTCCGGCCAATTACATGAACAATGAGGCAGTTGACCTTAATTCGACTATTTATTCGACCTTAAAAAAAGTGTTTAAAAACGTGATAATTATTCCGGGCGAGAAGAATTATTTTGTCGCATCAGATGCGCTTCTGACATATAACATTGCCCAGGCTGTTCAGGAGAAACGGATCGAAAACCGCTATGTAAACCAATATTATATCGACGACTTTTTGCTGAAAAACCGTGGCGAAACAATTCTTTCGGCATTAAATCCAACTGCCGAAATCAACAAAAACCTGAAGCCGGTTTTATACCGGCAGCAATTGTCTTATTGGCTTAGTTATTTCAAGGGAAAATACTGGTTAATGGCGGTTTTTGCCGGGGCACTTGCCCTGTTCATGTTTTTCAAAGGAAACACTTCTTCCAAAGCTATGTTCCTTACTGGTTTTTCGGCCACAGGACTGGAAATCCTCCTGCTTTTTGGCTTGCAGATTTTCTTTGGAAATATCTACCTGCTCACGAGCTTTGTCTTTTCCGGATTTATGCTCGGCCTTGCCACCGGATCATTCTCTGGAAAATCATTCAAAACTTTGTATGACAAAAAATACCTTCCTATTACCCAGCTGTTGATTGGCGTTTTTGCTGGTAGTCTGGGCATAATGCTCTTTTCTCCTGAAATGGCTGAATTGCCTCAGTCGGTTGTATATTCATTGTATTTGGCTGCGACCGTTATGATTGGCGGATTGACCGGCTTTCAGTTCACACAAGCCAGTATAAGCAGAACAGGTAGTTATGCCGAAATTTCAGGAAAAACATATAGCTACGATTTATTTGGCTCAGCGCTCGGGGCGCTTGCTGTAACACTTTTTCTGGTACCAAAATTCGGTATTGTCGCATCAGTATTGACAATTAGTTTTGTAAATTTGGTATTCGGATTTTGGCTATTTTTAAAGAAAAAATAGACATTTCTTCTGTTTTTAGAACTTGGTTTATAATGGTTGAACCACAACATATTTCTTCATTAGTTCCTCATTTATAAATTATTAAGTTTTGTATTCAACCAGAAACATTTAATGAATATGGCCATTCATGGAATAAATAAACGTGAATTTCTGAAACGGGGACTCGCAGCAACAGGTGCAATTGCCTGTTCTCCGTTAATGTGTTTTGCTGGTAGTGAGGGAGATAAGCTCTGGAAATGGAGCAAGGAAGGTTTATACTGGTCTCCAACACCCCGGGGTACCAAATGCCTGATCTGCCCGAACGAATGCATAATCAAAGAAGGCGAAGCGGGCGGTTGTCATAACCGGGTTAACCACGAAGGCAAGCTTTACACCATTGCTTACGGAAACCCCTGTGCCATAAATATCGACCCGATTGAGAAAAAGCCGCTGAATCATTTTTTGCCCGGCTCGAAAGCATTCTCAATTGGCACAGCAGGTTGCAATCTTGCCTGCATGAACTGCCAGAACTGGACCATTTCACAGGTAAGTCCCAAAGATACACGTAACTACGATTTAATGCCCGATAAACTGATTGCTGATACTATTGCCAGCAATTGTCAATCGATAGCTTATACGTATTCCGAACCCATTTCATTTTACGAATATACTTTTGACTCGTCCAAACTGGCACGGCAGGAAGGTATTAAAAATGTACTTGTAACAGCGGGATACATCAATGATGAACCATTGCGCAATTTCTGCAAATATATCGACGCTGCCAGGGTTGATCTGAAATCGTTCAGTAACGATATTTACTTGAAATTGAGCGCCGGGGCTCTTCAGCCGATTTTAAACTCGCTGAAAACAATAGCCGAACTCGGAGTTTGGCTCGAAATTATCAACCTGGTTGTTCCCGGTTGGACCGACAATTTGGACATGATCAGGCGCATGTGTAACTGGCTGGCAGAAAACGGACTTGCAAATTATCCTCTTCATTTTGACCGTTTTCATCCCGAATATAAACTCACACAGTTGTCTGCCACTCCTATTGGCGTACTTGTCCAGGCGAGAGAGATTGCCCTTGCGGCAGGTATAAAATACGTGTACATTGGTAATGTGCCCGGCCTCGATGCGCAAAATACTTTTTGCCCGAAATGCCGCGAACTGGTAGTAGAGCGGAAAGGTTTTTCAGTCCTTCAAAATAACCTTGTAAAAGGAGCCTGTAAAAAATGTGGCGAAAAAATTCCAGGAGTCTGGGAATAACAGGTTTTTCTCCCTTATTTTTTTTGAGGAATCATTTTTCTTAACTCCTCAACCAATTTCGATCTTTCGCGAAATGGAATAGCAGAAAAACTAATTCTTGGATAATCGGCCAATCCTTTTTGTACCCTGATGGTAAATACGATATCCCATTTCAATCCAAACATATTTTTATAAACCTCAACATTTCGAAACTGGTCGACCCGAAATTCAAACATTTGAAACATTCTGTCGACAGAAAAGATGGAATAATACCTGACAATCAGCTTATTTTTCTCAACCATTATTCTCACATACTGAAAATTCAGACTAGCAATTACGATTGCCACAACTAAGAAAAGCCCGGCCAAAATTGCCAGAACGGTGAACATCTCCACAAAAATAAGAACCAACATTGTCAATAGCCAACATATACCAGTAATCAGGAGACACAATCTAAGCCTCCTTACCCCTTCCCTATTGCTGAATACCATATTGAAAGTTATTAAATAATCACCTTGGCAAAGATTTGAAGCCAAAATAGCAAAATGTTTTAACTTTGCGTCAATAATACTTAAAAATGGATAATAATCCTGTTTATAATGCTTCCATTATCGTAACCAGTGAACTGGAAAATGAACTGGGGAAGATACTTTCCGGCTATCCCGAAGATAAAATATTTTTGGTTACAGAACAAAACTGTGACAAATATTGCGTTCCGATAATCAGTCAAACGCCTGGATTCGAATATTTTAAAAAAGTGGTGATCCCTTCGGGAGAAGTGCATAAAAAACTCTCTTCGGTCGAAAAAATTTGGCTTTTTTTAAGTCAGAACGGAGCTGACCGTAAATCACTTGTCATAAATCTTGGTGGTGGAATGCTTACCGATCTTGGCAGTTTTGCCGCCTCGACCATGAAAAGAGGGATGGATTTTATGAATATTCCCACCACGCTTTTAGCACAGGTCGACGCATCTGTTGGCGGAAAAACCGGATTCAACTTCAACGGATTGAAAAATGAAATCGGAGTGATCAATCAGCCCAATACCGTTCTGATAGACACCCGTTTCCTAAAAACAATTGACAGTCAGAATTTCATCTCGGGATATGCCGAAATGATCAAACACGGACTGATTAACTCACCGGAACATTTGGAAGAGGTTCGCAATTTTGATCTTATAAATATTGATTATGAATTACTTCGCGGAATAATTGCCCGATCGGTAGCTATAAAAGATTCATTCGTACTCCGCGATCCCACCGAACGAAATATCCGTAAAGCACTTAATTTCGGACATACGATTGGTCATGCTTTCGAAAGTTTCGCTTTAGAATCTGGCTATCCGATTCTTCATGGTTATGCAGTAGCTTATGGGATGATTGCAGAATTGTATCTTTCGCACAAGGTGTGTAACTTTCCTTTAAGCCTTCTGCCAATTGATGACTCACGATAAAAAGAATGAAGGAACACGCGTCAATTTTACACTAATCCCTTCAGTCGGGGAAGTGGCCATCAATCAAAACTGCGACAAAGATCTTATATTCGAAGCTTTAAAGTATTACAAATCATTGCCTATTTGAGGATTATCTATGCAATATTTCATCACTAAAGCAGATAAAATACTGAAAGGGGAAATCAAACTTCCTTCTTCAAAAAGCATCAGCAACAGAGTTTTGATTATCAACTCATTGAGCTATTCACCCTATGAAATTGAAAATCTTTCCGACAGTGATGACACCAAGGTACTGGAGGCTGTTCTGAACGCAAATACAAATCATTTTGATATTGGCCATGCCGGAACAGCTATGCGATTTTTAACCGCTTTTTTGTCGAGAATAGCAGGAGAATGGATATTGACAGGATCAGAAAGGATGCGGCAACGTCCTGTCGGGATTCTTGTTGATGCGTTAAGAAAACTTGGTGCATCGATTGAATATACCGACAATGAAGGCTTTCCTCCGCTGCGCATTCTTGGAACATCCTTAAAAGGAGGTGCCATCGAACTCGATGGGAGCGTCAGCAGCCAATATATCTCTGCCTTACTGATGATTGCACCAACCATTCCGGGAGGAATAACCTTAAAATTATTAAATCAGATAACTTCAAGACCTTACATCGAGCTCACCCTTAATTTGATGAAGAAGTTTGGTGTTTATCATACGTGGAAGGGTAATAAGATCAGGATCGATGAGCAAAACTATCACCCGGTAAAGTTTTCTGTTGAAGCAGATTGGTCAGGAGCCTCCTACTGGTATGCAATGGCGGCACTTTCCGAAGAATGCGATCTTTTGCTCAAAGGATTACGTTTAAAAAGTTTTCAGGGAGATGCAACCCAGTCGGAATGGTTCAAAGAATATTTCGGCGTTCAGTCGAAGCAAGAGGGCAATGATGTACGCCTGACAAAGGCAGAAGCTCCCGAAATTAAAATAGTAGAATTGGACTTTGTTGAAAACCCTGATATTGCCCAGACTTTTGCCGTTCTTGCGGTCTGCAAAAAAATTCCATTCCACTTTAAAGGATTGTTGACATTAAAAATCAAAGAGACCAATCGAATCCTCGCATTGCAGACCGAATTGTCGAAATTTGGAGCTATACTTACTGAACCTAAAAACGGAGAACTGGCGTGGGACGGAACAATTGATGAAAGTTTAGTGAACCATTCCCCTATCATTGAGACCTACCACGATCATCGCATGGCATTGGCTTTTGCCCCGGCAGCTCTGGTTTACCCCGAAATTATCATTGACGATCCACAAGTAATTACAAAATCGTATCCCGGATATTGGGACGATTTGAAAAAGGTTGGATTTAGGATTGAATAGCTTATTAAGGCTTCTGGCTGCTTGCAACTATACACTGGCAATTAACACTTTGCAAGGAATAAATTGACATTTGAAAACCAGAATAATCCTTTTAGAAGGCAGATTAAGTACTCAATGCCAAATAGTTGGCAACAACAAGCAAGTAGCTGGCTGCCAAAAGCAAGTAGCGAATTCTAAAATCTTTACAACTGCGGAATATTATTCTGTCCCTATATTTCGTTATAGAGCCCGAATTATTATCTTTGTTCATCATCCTAAGCAATATGTCGATCCAGCATTTAATCCCCGACGAATTCATCAGGTTCCTTTTGGTACTCGTTTTCTCTTTGATCATAGGACTCGAACAACGCCGACATCATATTGCTGAAAATGAAGAACTTCTGTTTGGTACAGACCGAACTTTTACCTTTATAGGCTTATTAGGTTACGTTTTGTTTATTGCAGACCCCAAATCATACCTCCCTTTTCTCTCCGGATTTGTAATTATCGGCCTTTTGCTTGCCATTCAATATTTTCAGAAAATCAGTCAGCATAACAATTATGGCTTGACCAGTTCGATTTTAGCATTACTGACTTACTGTCTGCCAATTATGGTTTTCACGCAACCTGCCTGGCTCCTTCTTTCGTTTGTTGTTGTTATACTGATACTTACAGAACTAAAGAGCCATCTTATTTCTATTTCAAAGAAAGCATCCGAGGAGGAGTTCATTACATTGGCTAAGTTTATCGCCTTAGCCGGGGTGATTCTGCCACTCCTTCCTGATCAACCTATATCTGATCAGATCCCCATCTCGCCCTACAACCTTTGGCTGGCTATAGTTGTAGTTTCCGGTATTTCGTACATCAGCTATCTACTCAAAAAATTTGTTTTCCCCGATTCCGGTATCATGCTGACCGGGATTCTCGGCGGATTATATAGCAGCACCGCAACAACCGTGATTATTGCCCGCCGCCAAAAAGTGGGAAGTAGCGGGGCAAAAGCAATATCAGCGATCATGGTAGCTAATGGTATGATGTACCTGCGAATACTTGTTTTAGCCTTTCTTTTCAATGGTGCAATTGCAACGGCTCTGATCATCCCCTTCCTCATCCTTTTTGCAATCTGCATCATACTTTCTAAATTATCCGGTAAACACGATGATTCAATTTCGCCATCTTCAGCAGATGACATGAATACAGCAGGCAATAAAAATCCGCTTGAACTGAAGACTGCTGTAATATTTGGATTACTGTTTGTCTTCTTTGCGATCGTAACCGAATATGTAATGAAAACCTATGGAACCTCTGGTGTAACCTCGCTCGCCTTCATTGTCGGAATTACTGATATCGATCCCTTTTTACTCAATCTGCTCCAGCATACAGGAGGAATTACTGAAACAACTGTGGCATTGGCAATTATTAATGCCACCAATAGCAATAACATCTTAAAAATGATTTATGCCATTACCCTAAGCAGCAAAGACTTAAATAGAAATCTGATTGTCAATTTTTCCATCCTGATTATTTCAGGTCTTGCCGTCTCTCTCCTTTTCTATCTTATGTAAATCTTTATCAAGTCATTATTTGTTAGGTGTTGTCAGATAAAAAGCAAATTTCCTTCAGTTTTTCAATTTAATCTGAACTTATATACGTTCCATTTGTTTTAATTTCAAGTCTTTTCGATTCCGAATATGCCAAACAAAGAGAAAGCAACCCGACTTCGAAATTTCACTTTTGAAAAAAATCGTCGCATTGCCAGGAGATTTCTTTTTATGTATATTTTTACATCAGATAGATAATACGGTAAAGTATTTACTAATTTTAACACTAAATATACGCTTAAGTTCAGATCGGTATAATTAAGTTGAAAAATAAGTATATGTCTTATTTACAGTTACATATCAGTTCAAGTTCAGTTTCAGCATAAACAGCAATACAAAAATGAAAAATTGCAGATACAAATTACTCATTCTGGCTCAGTTCATTTCATTATTGACTTTTGCACAAAATGAGCAAATAAAATTTGAGCGAATAGGAACAGATAAAGGATTATCCGATCCCAACGTTATGTGCGTAACGCAGGATAGCCGCGGATTTATCTGGGTCGGCACGCGCAACGGATTGAATCGCTACGATGGTCATCAATTCAGGGTATTTTACAGCGATCCATCTGATTCAGGAAGTTTGAGCAGCAACTACATTCAAAAAATTATAGAAGACTCTAAGGGGAACATTTGGATTGCCACATCAGGTGGAGGATTAAATAAATTTGATCGTGAAA
This sequence comes from Bacteroidia bacterium, assembly GCA_026391655.1. Classification (GTDB taxonomy): domain Bacteria; phylum Bacteroidota; class Bacteroidia; order Bacteroidales; family Prolixibacteraceae; genus JAAFHB01. Next base: position 127,168 of record JAPLDR010000018.1, read on the forward strand.
AAAACCGTTTTAAACAGTATACACACAATCCTGATAATCCAAACAGCCTGTCCGGGAATATTATCAGTAACATCCTTGAAGACAAAACAGGTAAATTCTGGATTGCCACCAACGACGGAGTCAACCTGTTCGATCCGGCTAAAAACCATTTTATCCGATTTTTCCATGATAAAAATGACTCTTCCACGATCAGTGACAATAATGTAACCGACGTATTCGCAGATAGTAAAGGTGATTTCTGGTTTGGAACACAGAATGGAGGATTGAATCGCTTTTCGGGTAAAGACAGCACATTTGTCAGTTATAAAGCCGACAGCAGAAACCGCGAAGCAATTTCGGGAAACAATATTTACACAATTTTTGAAGACAGCGGGCACCGTTTCTGGATCGGCATTACTGGCGAAGGTCTGGATTTATTTAATCGTGAAACTGGTAAATTTCGCCATTTCAAACATTCTTTAGATGCCAATTCGCTGTCTAATAACAATATACTTTGCCTCAACGAAGATAACAATGGTAATCTTTTGATCGGAACAGAGAATGGCGGAATTAGCCTTCTCGATTCCACATTGCAAAAATTCGGTAATTATATCAACGATGAGATCGATGGTAACAGTTTGTCTTCAAACTCAGTGCATTCAATAACAAAGGATAACGAAGGAAATATTTGGGTTGGAGTATTTGCCGGCGGAATCAACTTGTATAAAAAAAGTACCGCCAGTTTTAATCATTATAAACACAACTCATCAGCGGGTAGCCTTTCAAACAACTTTGTTCTAAGTATTTATGGAGATCGCAATAAGAATTTATGGGTTGGAACCGATGGCGGAGGCTTAAACTGTTTTGATCAGAAAACCGGTAAATCGTTTCTGTATAAAGAGAATCTTACTCAAAATAGTATTGCCGGAAACTATATTCTCACATTAGCTGAAGATGATAAAGACAACCTTTGGATTGGAACCTGGGGAAATGGCATGAGCAAGCTTAATCTTAAAACACAAAAATTCACCAACTTCAAGGCAGACAATCATAACCAGGGACTGAGCAGCAACAATATCTATGCTATTACGGTTACCAGGGACGGTAAAATATGGATTGGCACTTTTGGCAGTGGGTTAGATATATACGACGATCAATCGAACAAATTTATCCACTTTAAAAACAACAAAAACGACAAGAATACTGTAAGCGACAATAAGATTTATACAATTCTTGAAGACAAAACAGGAAATATATGGATCGGAACTTCTGACGGAGGAATTAATCTTTTCGAACCAAAAACAAACAGCTTCATTCGATTTAACAAAGAGAATAAAAATTTGACAACCAATACGGTATACTATTTAATGGAAACCAGGTCCGGAACAATTTATGCCTGTACTCCTTATTCCGGACTGAACTATTTTGATCCATCAACACGTCGGTTTATCCCTATCGAATCCCGGAATAATTTTGCAAGCGACTACATATATGCCGCTTTGGAAGATGAGCAAGGTAATATTTGGGTTAGTACGAATAAAGGGATATCGGAGTATAATCCGAAAACTAAAGCAATTAAAAATTATTCTGTAGAGGATGGTTTACAGGGGGACGATTTTAAACCTCATTCTGCTTTCAAAGCAAAATCGGGAATGCTCTATTTTGGAGGAATCAACGGATATAACTCTTTTATGCCTGATAAAATCATAGCGAGATCATATGATCCGCCAATTGTTCTAACTGATTTTCAGCTTTTTACTAAAAGTGTTCCAATTACACAAAATGAAAAGGATTCCTCACCTCTGAAGCGGGATATATCCGAAACAAAATCAATACGTCTTTCATATAACCAGTCTGTCATCACTTTCGAGTTTGCATCGCTGGATTTTTCCTCTCCGGATAAAAAAATCTATGCCTATATGATGGAGGGGTTCGACAGTGATTGGAACATTGTCGGAAATAAAAACTCCGCCACCTATACGAACCTGAGTCATGGGGAATACATCTTCAAAGTAAAAAGCCAAAACAGATCGGGTGAATGGTCATCTAAAATCCTTAAACTGTATGTTACAATTGTTCCCCCTTTCTGGTTAACATTGTGGTTTAAGATACTGGCCTTTATCTTCATTGCCGGAAGTCTTTTGGGTTTCTACAAGTATCGTATGTTTGCAATAAAAAAACAAAGAAACAAACTGGAAATACTTGTAGATAAGCGAACTGCACAAATCGCAGAACAATCGAAGAAATTGAAGGAACTCAATACCGAATTGCAAAGTCAGTCGGAAGAGCTGCAAAATCAAAAAATGCTGGAGTCCAAGGCTCGTCAGGAGGCAGAAAATGCCAATCAGGCCAAGAGTACTTTTTTGGCTACCATGAGCCACGAAATACGTACCCCGATGAACGGGGTTATTGGTATGTCAGCCCTACTATCGGAAACTAAGCTGTCTGAAGAACAACGGGAGTATAACGATACGATATCAACCTGCGGAGATAACTTACTGACAGTTATCAATGATATCCTTGATTTTTCGAAGATCGAATCGGGAAACATGGAATTGGAACACGAAGATTTCGATTTACGCGGTAGCGTCGAAGAGGTGATGGATCTTTTTTCGCAAAGGGTGGCCAGCAAAGGTCTCGACCTGATCTATGAGATTGATTTGGACGTACCTACTCAGATTGTGGGGGACAACCTAAGATTGAAACAAATCCTTATAAATCTGATTAATAATGCGATTAAGTTTACCCACATTGGTGAAGTATATCTTAAAATATCCCTTATTTCGAAAGACCCGGACAGTTCTAAAATTGAGCTGGGATTTCAGATCAGTGATACGGGCATTGGGATTCCTGAGAATAAAATCGGGGGTTTGTTTGATGCCTTTACTCAGGTTGATGCCTCAACCACACGCAGGTATGGAGGCACAGGATTAGGTCTTGCTATTTCAATGCGCCTTGTAAAGCTGATGGGTGGAGTAATCAGGGTAGAAAGTCAGTTAGGAATTGGCTCCACGTTTATTTTTTCGATTCAAAGTTCAACGAGTGCCAAAGAGCGGATTATGCCCCACTCCGGAAACGTTAATGATTTTAATGACAAAAAGGTTCTGATTGTTGACGATAATCAAACCAATCTAAAAATACTTAAGATTCAGCTTGAACAATGGAGATTAGTTACCCGTCTGGCTTCATCGGCACGCGAAGCTCTTGATATTCTGAACGATCCTAAAAATGATAAATTCGATCTTGTAATCACTGATATGCAAATGCCCGATATGGATGGAGTTGAACTTGCAACAACCATTAATGGAAGCAAAAATCCACCTCCGCTGATCATGCTGAGCTCCATCGGAGACGAAACGAAGAAAACCTATCCCGACTTGTTTACATTTATTCTAACAAAACCGGTCAAACAACAACGACTCCTTAAAAGTCTTCAGATGATATTTGCTCCACAAAAGTATCAATCTGTTTCGGATGATCAGTATGGAGGGATATTAACAACCTCATTTGCAGAAATTTATCCGTTAAAAATACTTATTGCTGAGGATAATATGATCAATCAGAAACTGATTGAAAAGGTTTTGCAAAAGCTTGGCTACCTCCCTGATACCGCTTATGATGGAATTCAGGTACTCGATTCACTTAAAGAGAAAGTCTATGATGTCATTTTAATGGATGTTCAGATGCCTGTAATGGATGGATTTGAAACAACCCTGGTTGTTCGTCAAATGACAATTGTTCAACCCTATATCATTGCTATGACTGCTAACGCTATGTCAAACGACAGAGATGAGTGCATCAAGATAGGGATGAACGATTACATTGCCAAGCCAATGCGCCTGGCCGAGATTATGAAAATTCTAAAAAATGCGGCTGCATACTTCGCTTCGTATAAAATAACACAATGATGACTGATTGAAAATTATTAACGTTAGTAACAAGAAAACAGTGCCGAAAGGCACTGTTTTCTTGTTTTTCGGCACAGTAACAACATAAAAAATTACTGGTATATTATAACGATTAAGGTTATTTTGACTGTAGTCTGAAAACGTATATCCCTTCCTCCTATAGTAATAAGTAGGTCGAAAGATATAATGTCGTATATATTTCATGCATTTCACGTATTACGCAACTTTGATTGTCTTTTTCCCGTTTTTTACAGACCTGATGTCCCTATGGGACTATTATGCAACATATTGCAACTATTTCTATAAATATAAAATCCATAAGGAATCAGGCCGAAACCTATTGAAAAGTACAATTCCGCTTTTAAAAATACGGCATTACATAATTTCTATTACTTAGTGTTTGATTGAGTCATTGATTTTTATAATTTAATTTCAAAACCAAAAATAATACTCTTTTGGCTTTTGCGACTCTCACAAAAGCTCAATTTCAAGCACAAGGACTCTTTCACTTGTTCAGTGCTTCTCTGTGTCAGGATTTTCCTACAAGAAATTAAGTGTTTTCCCTACAAACATATAGCATTTCTCCTACAAGCTCCTCCTTGTTGTGTCAATACTTTTACAAGGGTATTTATTCCGACTTATTCAACCTATCAGATAAAAAAACGACTATTAAAAAAAAACAGATGATACTTGAAGCACCTCATAAAAACCTCTTTATTTCAGAAGATTCGCAAAGCGGAATTCTGACAGCCTCATTTGCAAAAGATTATCCATTAAAAATACTTATCGTTGAGGATGATATCGTCAATCAAAAACTGATTGAAAGAATTCTTCTTAAACTTGGTTATCTGACAGATACAGTCTCTGATGGAGTTCAGGTACTCAATTCGCTTGTAAAGAAAGAATATGATGTTCCTGAGATGGATGGATTAGAAACAACCCGATATATTCGTCGACAGAAAATTGAGCAACCCTATATCATTGCCATGACTGCAAACGCGATGTCAAATGACAGAGAAGAGTGCCTGCAGATTGGGATGAACGATTATATTGCAAAGCCAATGCGGTTAGCCGAGATTATTAAGATATTAAAAACTGCAGCATCCTGTGTTCTTGGAAAAAATTGATAATCTATAATCGTTATTGATTAATATTTAGCATATTAGGCACATTTTCAAATTGCCTCCCTTTGTCTGAGGAATCACATTTTATGGCCGTTTAATAATTTTGCGGACAACAATTTGACCATCCGCATTTTTCGTTTGCAAAAGGTAAATACCCGAATAAAGATCTCCTATGTACAACTGGTTTTCAACTCCTTGAATATTAGACAATTTGAATTCTTTTGCTTTAGTCCCGGCCAAAGTAAAAATTGAAACGTTTTGAGTTTTTTCGACTGAAGTTACATTGATATAGTCGGTTGCAGGATTAGGATAAATAAGCAGATCATTGTTATCCTTAAACTCCTTTTCAATACCTGTAAACAATGGCACTCCGAAATTTTGGGTAGAAAAGAGCTTGTATTCGCCTGGCCCAAGCAATATTGATTGAGATGTTGCCGCTACACTTATTGATTTCTGCCCGAAATAGTCATACCATGTACCGGTTTTCTGAAAATCAAGCTGCGCGTTTAACGTGGATAATCCAAAATTACCAACGATTAATCCATTCTCACCATTCAGGTTCAATTTAATCCATTTTATTTCACCATTTAGCGATTGACTAAAATTGGTGGTCGAAAAAATTGGGTATTTCTTTTTCAGGTAGAACAGCTTTGAAAAGACCTGAAATAACAATGCGCGGTCAGCAACACTTTTGTACTCCCAATGCAACGGCTTTTCTCCCAACCTTCCATTAAAATCAATCGAAATATCATAGCCCAGTTCACCAAATTGCCAGATCATTTTTGGACCTGGGATCGGAAAAAACAATGCTGAGGTAAGTGCTGCACGGCTTAACGCAACTGTCTGATCTTTTATATTATAGGAACCCAGGGAATTCCCGAAATTAAGACATTTGTACACCATCCGTTCTTCATCATGGCTTTCCATATAACCAACAAGCGAAGGCTTGCTCCATCCGCGATTGACATAGGAAGCCCAACTAAGATCCGAGGTGCTATTACTATTAAAGCCCATTGCCGCCTGTGTGGCATTGTAATTCATATTTCCCCACAACAGAATCCCCTTTTTGAAATTTGCCAACTCTGTCTCTTCAGAATTATCGGCAAGATGCTCAAAAATAACAATAGCACCTGACTTCCTTTTCCAAATCTGGTCAGCCATTCGTTCAAGATTGGCAATCCTTTGCGCATCATATTTGCTCCCCCAGGTATCGGATGCATCTTTAATGTTATTCGAAAATCCTTTTGTAAAATCGAACCGAAATCCATCAATTTTATACTCACTCATCCAAAATGAGGAAATACTGTCCACAAGTTCCCTGGTTGCAGGACTATCATGGTTAAAGTCGTATCCCCACTGCGCAGCAGGATTTGTAAAATTGCTTTGAACATTGTACCATGGGTTTTGTGCCGTTGGTTTTGAACCGTCAAAATAGAGTTGAACAAAGGGGCTTTGTCCATACGAATGGTTCAATACAAGGTCTATTACTGTGGAGATACCGCGTTTATGGCACTCATCGACCAATCGTTTCAGTTCGTTCATGGGACCATAATATTTATCTGGAGCAAAATAAAATGAGGGATTGTATCCCCAACTGCTATTGCCTTCAAATTCATTTACGGGCATTAATTCCAAAACATTAGTACCAAGTTCTTTCAGGTAATCAAGGTGATCAATAACACCAGAATATGAATGCTTTTCGTCAAAATCACGTACAAGACATTCATAAATGACCATGGTATCAGCAGTTGCAGGAGTGAAAGTACTTTTCTGCCAGACATAAGCCACCTGATTGGTTTGAAGTATACTGGCTATGCCATCGGTTTTGCCTGTTGGATAGGAGATTAATCCGGGATAGGTAGTAGAAGTAATGTATTTATCGTTATTCGGGTCACAGGTTTTTTCAGTATAGGGATCGGCAATTTTTAATTGTCCATCAACAAAATATTGAAAAGGGTACTCCTTGCCAGGTGTTAGATTTTGAATATCGATCCAAAAGTAATCGCCATCCCTTTTCATCCGCGATGTTGAAGAGGGAAGCCAATTATTGAATTCCCCGATTGCATAAACATAGGATTTATACGGCGCCCACAAGACCAATCTTGCAGTCTGTGAATCAATGTAGTTAATCCCTTTTTTAGCACCAGCAGGAAGTGTCTGGACGACCTGATTTCCAAGAATATTCACAAATACTGAATCATAAACTGTTGTGATGCCGTTCGAAGCAGATATTTTCATCCAGTAATCGCCAGATTGCGAAAAACTGAAAGTGTAATCAAGCTGGGTTCCGGTGACGGCTTTCACCTGACTATTATTAAGATAGAGACGAAGATCGGCTGAAACGGTCGATGAGGCCGAAAATGGTAAAACGGCACCTAAAGGCAAAATTGAATTGGTGGAGGGGTTTGTGATGGACACATTCAACCCGGAAGAAAAAACATCAACCAAAATATCTTTCCCGCCTGTTGCCTTACCTTCCTTGCTTTGATCGGCACTCCTGAATACGAAGGCCATCTGTTTAATTATTTCTCCGGTAGGAACACCGTAAAAGCTCCGGATATCAGGAGTAATTTCGAGGGTATAGGTATTTGGAGTAACACGTGTAAGTTTAGCTTTTGGAATATTGGTTGTCCAGGCTGCAATAACATATTTCCAATCGGTTGCCGACGTGCTTTTATCGGTAATTACCCCTGTGTGGGCATAGACATCGCCTGTATAATCTTTCAATCCTGCTGTTCCCTGAGTCGCATCGAAGGTGATGGTCACCAGTTGGTTTTCGATAGGCAATGTTGGATTTGTTGTAACCTGAGCAAGGCCTATCTGATAAAAAATTAACAGCCAAAATAAAAGATTGATTCGAAAGCGCATTTTGATTGGAATAAAAAAAAGGCTTACCCATCCGGTATGGATGAATAAGCCTTTAAGATTCAAATATTAGTTCTTTGTAATAGTTGCAATAAGCTTCCAGGGATCGAATGTAATGGTGTAATTTCCGGCAATTGCCACTGCCATATTTGCACCACCTGCTGAAAGTGCGTTAATAGTACCACCATAATTAAGTGTCCAACCTGCATTTGCCCTAAATTTGTAGCCAGCGGTACCAGCCGTCATATTTAGCGTTGCAGTGAAAACTTTGCTGGTTGAATTCCATGTCATTGGAGTGTCGGTATTCCAACCTCCCGGAGTAGCATCTCCTATTACACCCCAACTGTTCGCACTATAAGTATAAGCATTTGGATGACTCAAATCTAAGGTGATTGCATAATCAGCTGTAGCTGTTACAGCGATATTAGAACCTCCTGCATCCAGCTTAGTGCCATCAGCGGCAGTACTTCCATAGTTTACGCCCCAATCTGAAGTTCCCCTGAATTTAATAGATCCTCCACTGGTTAAACGTAATCCCAACGAGAATGTTTTGGCTGTTGCATCATAGGTCATATCGGTTTGAGTGCTCCAGCCGCCCGGAGTAGCGTCGCCAATTAATCCCCAGGTCGTTTTTGTCAGAGAATAAGTCATCAATCCCTGATTCGCTTTTACAAGATAATAACCTGCAGCTGGAACACTGATGTTGTTTCCGGGGTTTGTTAATTTGCCGGTACCATCATCTCCAAAGGTATGCGCATTGTCCCAACTGTGATCGGTTGCAAGTTTTAATCCGCCAGAAGCCAGGATGTTAACATACCCTTCGGCAGCACCACTGCTGGTAGATGTTGATATAATATACATAGCATTATCATTATTCCCCCAGCTATTATAGTCACCAACAAGCCAAAATTTGGTAATATCAGCTAAAGTAGTGAAAGATACATCAGCCCCATAGGTTGTACCAGCACTGTTTGTAGCATAGGCGCGCACATGATATGTTGTGTTTAATGTTAAACCAGTGAGATTACTAACAAAAACACCCGTACCAGTACCTCCAGCGACTTTAGTGCCAGCGATCGTTGGATTAGCACTTAAACTCCAGGCCAGACCTCTGGCAGTAATTGCGCCACCACCATCATAGGTAACCTCACCACCCGATACAGCGGCAACTTTTGAGATACCGGTAACTGGAGTAGTTGTTACAACAGGGACATCAACCAGAGTGGTAAAAGATACTTCGGGACCGTAACCTGTACCTGCGCTGTTTGTAGCATAAGCACGCACATAATAAATAGTGTTGCCCTTCAGACTGGCAAGTGCGCTCACAAAAGGGCCCGTTCCACTTCCATCAGTTGTTTTGCTGTTTGATAATGATGGATTGTGAGTGGTGCCAAAGCATATACCGCGAGCTGTTACTGCAGCACCGCCGAAAACTGTAACATTTCCACCTCCTGTAGCTGAATTACCAGTAATTACAGTAATTGCAGCAGTAGTAAGCGTAGGAACAACAGGTAAAGTCGTAAAAGTATATTCTTCACCGTAAATTGTACCTCCAGCATTGGTCGCATAGGCTCGTGCGTAATATTTGGTCGCATAAGTAAGGCCACCCAGTTTTACTTTAAAAGCAGCTGTGGTCATTTGTCCTGAATAAATGACTTTGCTGTTGGAAATTGTAGGAGCTGTAGCGGTATTATAACAAACACCTTTTTCAATAAAACCATCGCCTTCGGCAACTACATAACCAACAACGGTTGCAGAGTCAGATTTAACATTCAAAACTTGAGTTGTAGCAAGTTTTGGCGTTAATGTAACCTGCGATTTTTCCTTTGTACAAGCGCCAAAAAAGATTGTCGCAGTAACAAGCACGGCCAGGATTCTATATATGAATATTCTTTTCATAAATATATTTTTAAAATGTACCATATAAATTAGTTCTTAACGATAGTAAAAGACCCGGTAGTTCCATTGATAATCGTCAATGCAATAGTGTAATTACCAGCAGCAACAGTATAATTAGCACCATTCTGCGTCAAACTACTTGTCGTACCTCCCAGGTTCCATGCCCAGTCGTCATTGAGCCTGAATTTAATGTCGCCGTCAAGCAACGTAATAGTGATTTTCCAGGTTCCTGATTGGGCATCGTAAGCCATTTTTGAATCGGGGGCATTCCAGCCATTCGGAGTAGCAGAACCAACCAAGCCAACTATATAGGACTCAACTTTGTAAGTAAGTGCATTTTTGTCAGCAGTAACTTTATTCCATCCATTAGCTGCTGCTACTATGCCAGCACCATTTACTGAGAGAACTCCACCTGTGCCACCATATACAATATTTGCATCAGGGTCTTTCAATGTAAACGCTTTTGTTTTGTCAAGGTTCACAAAACCGACATAATTACCATTACCTAATGGAGATTCAATTTTCTGGGTAATACCCGAACCTATTAAATCCAAACGAGGCAATCCATAAATAGTAACATCAGCAGACTTTATAGCAGAACTATAGACATATGATCCAGTGCCACTACTTAAAGATAAGACAGACCTAATTCTAAAATCAAGAGAAGATATCTGGTCGGCAGGGAACTTTGTAAGTAATTTCCCATTAAGATCGCTTACAGTAATTTTCATTGAAAGATCCTGACTATCACTAAGTATTAAAACTGCATCCTGAAAATTATTCGACTTCAAACAAGCTTCGAGGTAATAAGTTACAGAAGCCTGGAACCCAGGTTTAACAGCAGTACCAACAAATTCGAGCATATTCAATCCCTCGGCCCTCTTTAAAGTTAAACTGGGTACACTTTGAATAGCTGGTGCAATTGGGCTGTCCGATAACACTGCTTTTGTTCCTTCCTTTTCACAAGAAAACAAAAGTCCGATCAACCCAATGAAAGTTAAATATATAAATATTTTTTTATTCATTTCTTAAAAGTTTAAAAGATTAATAACCAGTATTTTGTTTTAATGTTGGATTTGCGCCTAAATCATTGGAAGGGATCGGGAACAGATCACGCCAGGTCTCTGTTGTGGCTCCTGCTGCGACTTTTCCTTTCCATGGCCATAGATAGGCACTACCTGTAAACTTGCCAAACCGGATAAGGTCAGTCCTGCGGTGTCCTTCCCAATAGAGTTCGCGGGCGCGTTCATCGAGGATAAAATCCAATGTAAGCGCTCCGGCAGCAATGTTTCCGGTAGCATTTCCATAAGCTCTTTGACGTAAGGCATTTACATATCCTAAAGCTGTAGCAGCGTCACCGGTTGCAGCACCTCTGAGAACACCTTCAGCATACATGAGGTATACATCAGCCAGACGGAATAAAGGATAGTCTGTATCAACAAAATCGGGATGCGCATCAGGTGCAGCAGCCCCGGTGGATGTAAGATTTTTGAATTTCGTGATTGCCCATCCGTCTGTGAACTGACCGATATCCACAACTTCAAGATTCTGTCCGGTGGTATAGAACATGGCTCTTTTGTCGGTTGCGCCACTGTTATCTGCAAATTTGGCGACAAAAGTTTTTGTGGTACGGATACCACCCCATCCTCCACTAATTCCGAAAGCGGCGGGCGACATGCTTCCACCGACAGCGGCATGGACAAGATAAGTCATCCCTCCATAGGTCTGTGTATGTAAGCCATCGGAAGTGATAGGCAAAATCATTTCGGGGCTCAAATTATTGTCGGCAACAAAATTATTGGCATAGCTGGGAGCTAAAGAGTAGGAAGAGGCCAACACCTTTTTACAGTACGTGACGCAATCACCATTTCTGTCTGTTCCAACATACACTTTTGCATTCAAATAAAGTTTTGCAAGAAGTGTCCATGCCGCAGCCTGGTCGGCTCTCGCATATTCAAATTTTGGAGCACCCAATTCCGTTTCAATGGCCTTCAGCTCAGTTTCGAGATAGGTAAATAATTCGGCGCGCGTTGTTTGCTTTGGAAAAAACGCACCAGGTGCGTCAGCTTCGGTGACGAATGGTGGATTTCCAAATAAATCAATTGCATGATAATAAGCCAGCGCACGAAGGAATCTTGCTTCGGCATGATATTTCTTGATATCCGGATCTGTATTACCGGCAGTTGCCCTGATGTATTCGTTGCTAAGTGCTACCGTATACATAATTCTGGAATAAATGGCCGCGATAAATACATCATTCGGAGCCCATGTTTGCCAGTGCAGATCCTTGATTGTAGCATCATTCCATGACATTACCGCCTCGTCTGTAGTTAATTCCTGCACATTCCAGTATTGACGAAGATAGTTTCCAAAACCCTCATCAATACCCGAAATATCTGCTTGCCCGGCAGGACCTTGCTGTCCGCTTACCGCCAGAGTGGCATATAGCTTTGCCAATCCCTCTTTATAAGCTGCGGGAGTACTGTAAACGGTAAGAGAAGTAACGATATTTGGATCCTTCGGAGTGACATCCAAGTCTTTGATACACGAGGTAAACATCAGTGCGACAAAGATAACTGCTAATGATTTTATTTTATTATTTTTCATGTCGTATTCTTATTAAAAGTTAGAATGTAAGATTTACGCCAAGTACAAAGACTCTCGGACGAGGATAAAAGTTATTGTCGATACCACCATTCACCTCAGGATCAAGTCCTTTATATTTAGTGATTGTAAAGACATTTTGTACCGTAAAGCTTAACCGGGTTTTAATATACTGATCGAAATTATATCCGATACTCATATTATCCATCTTAAAAAAGGATGCATTCTCAATATAGAAATCCGAGAAATACTGTGTGTTCGTAAACTTCGCGTTGTCAGACTGCTTTGGAATATTGTTAAAGAATCCTGACTGATTATATACAGTTGAGTAAAGAGCACCAGAGGCAACATTATTATAAACATAGTTGCCGATGTTCGCTCTCCCGGAAAATGAGAAGTCCATCTGTTTATATGTAACCCGTGAATTTATCCCCACCGTCACATCAGGTGCAGGCTTTTTATAATGGTATTTATTCAGGTTATTGCTCGTAACCGTTCCTCCTGTGCCAGTGCGGTCAACATAGAGCCCTTCGATGGGCATACCATTTGAACCATAAACCTGCTGGAAGACAAAAAATGAGTTTGAAGGAAATCCAACACGCTGATTCTGAATGGTGTTTCCAACTCCACCACCAACCTCCTACATCAACGCCCGCATAATTGGGATCATCGGTTTTGGTCAGTTTCGTGATTTTGTTTTCGTTGTAAGCAGCATTAAAGCCAACAGTCCAATTCCAATCTTTATTTGTTACAATTTGTCCGTTCAAAGAAAGTTCTATCCCTTTGTTTTCAAGATTTCCAACATTAGTTGTCAAAAAGTTAGAGAAGTTACTTCCGGCGGCGATCGGAATAAAGTTCAATAAATCTTTTGTTTTACGCTGATAGGCATCTATTGAACCAGTAATCCGGTTATTCATAAAACCAAAGTCTATACCGACATTATACGTAGTAGTTTCCTCCCATTTGATGTTTGCATCGTATGGATTTGGACGTAAGGTATTGTAGAACGTATTTCCAAACTGATATTGAGCAGTTGCTGTACTTTCGCGATAAACAGGAAGATAAGGATAATCGTTACCGATATCTTGCTGACCCGTGACACCCCAGCCCAACCTTAATTTCAGATCGGAAACGGCAGAAGTATTTTTAAGGAACGACTCATCCTTAATTTTCCATGCAAAAGCTGCTGCAGGGAAAAGCCCCCATCTGTTGGCTTTTGCAAATCTTGAAGATCCGTCATCGCGAATGGTTACTGTCAATAAATAGCGATCCATGAAAGTATAATTCAATCGTCCGAAGAAAGATACCAAATAGTTTTCATTAATGAATTTTGAGTTATCAGAAACAGTAACAGGAGTAAGGCCGTTACGGGAAAAATTCGTACCTTCTTTGTAGAAATGTTGCCATGAGTAACCTGCAGTTGCATCAACCTTACTTTTAATCGAACCAAGCTCTTTCACATAGTTCAGGTAGAAATCGAAGAGTTTCGTCTTTCCTTCCTGGGTATAGTCAATTTTTTGGCCAGTTCCACCCCTTACTGTAAAAGCTGCCTCATTTGGGGAATTGTTGTGTCCTGTCGTGGTGAAATAGTCATAACCAACATTCATATTGGCACGCAGTTCGGGGAGAAAATGAAATTTATAATCGATCTGGACATTACCCAAACCACGCTTAACTGCCGATTTGTTATCTGTTTGATTAAGCAAAGCAACGGGATTGGACACTCCGATTGGGTTTGGAGTGCCGTTGGGGTTCATCGTCCCGTCGGGCAAAACATCTGAAAGGTTTATCCAGGTAAAATATCCTCCGAACTTGGTATTGCCATTATACACGGGCTGTGTAGGATCGTATGCAACAGCAGAACCAACTGCTCCTGCGTTACCAAAATTCTGCTTCGTGTAACTACCTTTTAGATTAATACTAAATTTCAGGTGGTTGTCTAAAAAGGTGGGATCTATGCCGATTGCCAATGTCGAGCGTTCCATATTAGTTGTTTTCAGAATACCATCCTGATCGGTGTATCCTAAAGAAGCACGGTAAGGCATATTTTTCATTCCACCGCTGATACTGATATTCTGGTCATGTGCAATAGCTGTATGATAGATCTGTTTTTGCCAGTCGGTATTTTCCCTTCCAAGACGGGTCAGACTACCCATACTTAAACCAACGGCACTTTTGGAAGCAAGATCCAATGCAAGAGCGCGGAACTCATCACCTGAGAGTACATCCATATACTTCGGAATAGAATTTACTGACATCGTTCCATTATAGTTGATTTGCATAGGTTTTCCGACAACTCCCTTTTTAGTTGTTATAAGAATAACACCATTGGAAGCTCTCGATCCGTAAATAGCCGTTGCTGAAGCATCCTTTAAAACCGTGAAAGTTTCGATATCATTTGGATTGATCGTAGATAACGGATTTGCCAATCCGGAAATTCCTGAGTTACTTACAGGAAAACCATCGATAATAATCAAAGGATCGTTACTGGCTGACATAGAAGAGCCTCCTCTGATCCGGATAGTTGATCCGCTTCCGGGAGCACCTCCACTTGAGGTAATCACAGTTCCTGCACTTTTACCAACGATCAGATCCTGAGCTGAAGTGATTCCACCTTTGTTGAAATCTTTCGAACTAACTGTGCTGACCGCACCTGTTGCATCAGATTTTTTAACAGTTCCGTATCCGATTACAACGACTTCGTCGATTCCCCGGGCTTCAAGAGCTAAGGCAACAT
Source organism: Bacteroidia bacterium (assembly GCA_026391655.1). GTDB lineage: Bacteria > Bacteroidota > Bacteroidia > Bacteroidales > Prolixibacteraceae > JAAFHB01. The sequence continues at coordinate 142,284 of JAPLDR010000018.1, forward strand.
TCAGCACTGATAACTGATTAACTGCTAAATTTTGAGCTTTATAACCAACGAATGAAAAAACAAGCTTCGATGCGGGAGTCACTTTGATCGAATATTTTCCATCAATATCGGTAACAGTACCCGTGTAGGTTCCTTCAAGCAAAACTGTCACACCTACAAGTCCCTCATTAGTAGCAGCATCGGTAACTTTACCGGTAATTAATCTTTCCTGTGCAGTTACCGACAGTGTCAGTAATGCAAAAAGGAAAAACCAAATTGCTTTCATTTTTACAAATTCAAATTTCATGTGAGTCAAATTAATGGTTCATAAATCATGGATAAAAAATTTCACCTTCACAGGCATTTTCATATTTACATTTGAATATCAATTGCTTGCCTCCACGAATCCTTTCCCTTTTCCATTTTGGCATTACAAAGAAATACACTTTTAACCTAAATTAACATGATTTGTTTTGTGGAAACTTGATTATTATTATGCAAACGTTTGCGGTGACGTTTGCAGCCAACATGTTATACAACATGTTTCAATATATTTTTCCCCTTCTGGGAATTTGAACCACCCTAACTGAGACACAGAACCCCCTCTTTCTATTGAATTTCATATACTTTTACGGAATTATTGATTGCATCTTATTAAAATACCAATGAAGCGAATATTTCTGTATGTCATTATTTCTATTTTGACCCTTTATGGACATAGCCTGTATGGTAAAAATTACTTTATCGCGTCCAATGGTAGTAATATCAATAGCGGAACAATTAATTCGCCATTTTTGACGATTGCTTATGCAGTAAGCATTGCCAGCCCGGGCGATACAATTTTCATAAGGGGAGGCAACTACACTTTAACGGCCAGGATTGATTTATCAAAAAGTGGTAACGCTGCTTCCCGCATGATATTATGGGCTTTTCCGGGCGAAAGACCGCTACTTGATTTCTCCGGTGAATCTTTTGGAATAGCAGGCATGAATCTTGCTTCAAACTATTGGTATATCAAGGGTATAAGTATTAAAGGTGCTGGTGATAATGGTATGTTGGTCAGCAATAATGCCAACAACAATATTATTGAATTTTGCGAGTTTTACGAAAACCGTGATAGCGGGCTTCAGTTAAGTGGCGGTGCCAACAGCAACAAAATTATCAATTGCGATTCTTATTATAACGCCGATCCTACCGATTATGGCGATGCCGATGGTTTTGCCGTTAAAATGGATGTTGGCACTGGTAATTATTTCTTTGGCTGCCGCTCCTGGCTAAATGTAGATGACGGATGGGATGGCTATCTGCGTGGAGCCAACGATGTAACCACAACCATTGAGAACTGCTGGACATGGAATAATGGCTATTTTAAAGATGGCACCGATGCCGGGGCTAATGCCAATGGAAACGGCTTTAAAATGGGCGGAAGCGACGATAAAACGCTGATGCATAATTTTATTCTATTAAACTGCTTATCGTTTAGTAATAAAGCTAAAGGATTCGATCAAAACAACAACAAAGGTTCCATAACTTTATATAATTGCACCGGACACAACAATACAGGCAACGATTTTTCCGTGTCCTCTGCGCTGAATTCCGGGAAAACGTGCACAATAAAAAATTGTGTGGTATTGGGTAAATTTTCTTTGGGCTCTTTCGTCGTACAGCAAACCAATAGTTGGTTAAGTCCTTATACTGTAAATGCATCCGATTTTTTAAGTATTATTCCTGCGGAAGTTATCGCTCCGCGCCAGGCTGATGGCAGCCTTCCGGTAATAACATACATGCATTTAGCTGGCGGCAGCGATCTTATTGATGCAGGCACTAATGTTGACCTCCCATATAACGGTTCAAAACCCGATCTAGGAGCATGGGAGACGGGTAATTATACTATAAATGTCACTGCCAGCGGTTCCGGTTACATCATTCTAAAGCCGGCCGGAGGTATCTATGCTCCAGGAACACAGGTTACAATTACCGCTATATCATTGTCTGGCAATAGTTTTTTTAACTGGTCCGGTAATTTATCAGGTACACTACCATCTGTAACAGTTACAATAAACAGCAACTTTTCTGTTACTGCAAACTTTCAGGTTATAAATGATATAGCCGTAATCCAAAGCCCAAAAACCGGAGAGTTAACCTGTAATCCAACGATTATTGAAGGAAATACTACAATAAAACTCAAACTTGCGAAACCTGAACGAATGAATATATCGGTTTATAATGTATCGGGACAAAAAGTATTAGACTTTGGAGATAAACAATATTTTTCAGGGGAAAATATACAGGAACTCACAATGAATTCCTTAAAACCCGGTGCATTTATATTAATAGCCAGTTCGAAAACTACAAAGATGCAATGTAAACTGGTAAAGAAATAATGATATAACTGTTTTTCCTTGTTATCGGCGACAATTGATCTTCACATAACCGAAGACCCTCTTTCCTCTACATGTTGCCGGAATCGACATGGCAGTTGTGTGTTGTTGTTTGCTTTGGCATCACCGGTTTTCACCCGCTGCAAATCGAATTTTTGTTAATCCGAAAATATTTGTTAATTTAGTAAAGTCATTTTACCTCTGAATTAAATAAATTGATGAACAGTCAGGTCACCATAAAAGATATCGCCAAAGCCCTTGGTATTTCAGCGTCTACAGTTTCACGCGCCTTAAAAGATCATCCTGACATCAGCCGTGATACAAAAGATGCTGTTAACGAACTTGCGAAAAAGCTTCATTATAAACCCAATGCTGTGGCGTTGTCGCTTAAAAACAGCAAAACCAATACAATCGGGGTGATTATACCGGAGCTTGTTCACTATTTCTTCTCATCTGTAATTAGTGGAATTGAGGATGTTGCCTACGATGCCGGTTATAATGTTATGATCTGCCAATCGAATGAAAAATACGAAAGGGAAATCATCAACGCTCAGGCATTACTCTCGAACCGCGTTGAAGGTGCTTTGATTTCAATTTCGAAACAAACCAAGGATTTTGCTCATTTACAAATGATTGAAGAAAGTGGAATCCCTGTGGTATTCTTCGACAGGGCTCCTGATGGTTTCGATTCTGATCGTGTTATTATTGATGACAAGAAAGCCGCTTATAACGCAGTATGTCACCTGATTGAATCGGGATGCCATCGAATTGCACACCTAGCCGCACCTGATTCTCTTGCCATCGGAAGATATCGGCTTGAGGGATACAAGGAGGCACTTAAAGACCATGACATGCCCTATATTGAAGACTATGTGATTGTTGCTGATTCCTTTGATCTGTCTGCAATTGCTACCCGAAAACTAATGCAGCTTCCATCGCCTCCCGATGGAATATTTACTGTAAACGACCTTACTGCCGTTGGTGTAATGAAAACGTTGCAGAAAATGGGCATCACCGTTCCTGAAAAAGTGGCCATTATGGGTTTTTCGGCAGGGAGTTATTCCGATATTACCACTCCCACGCTTAGTTCCGTCGATCAGCATGGCTACGAGATGGGAGTAAAAGCCGCAACGATACTTTTAAAAAGAATTGAGACGCAAAGAACAGGTCGGGGTGAAACGTTTTATATCGATACGAATCTTGTAATACGTGAATCGACAAAAAAAATCTGATAATTCGAATGCGTTCGCAAACGTTTGCATAAAGGGTTTTAACATTTCGCGATATATTATTTTGATTTAAAAGCGTTTAGCTATTGTTTTTGTATTTTTTCCGAACTATATTTGTCGCCGAATATCAGTTGTCCTTCCCCAAAACGAATCGTAATCCTTTTCAGGACTACGATCTTTTTTTGTTCCATATTTTGGTACTGTACACTGCTGAATTTTTGTTCGGATGTGTTTCGCTTGTGATATTGATTTTGCATATAAGTTTTATCATCCAGTTTCTGAGTCGAGTCTGATTTGTAATACAATTAAATTATGGCAAAAAAACCGCGTCTCTCTTTTTGGTCTGTCTGGAACATGAGCTTTGGCTTCATGGGTGTTCAGATCGGCTATTCGCTGCAAAATGGCAATACAAGCCGGATCTTGTCTGCTTTAGGAGCAGATGTACATCATTTGAGTTATTTTTGGCTTGCTGCTCCACTTGCCGGATTGATTGTGCAACCAATAATCGGACTTTTTAGTGACAGTACCTGGACACGACTTGGACGAAGGATACCCTACATTCTTCTCGGGGCGATAATTTCAGCCTTGGCAATGTTTTTTATGCCTAATTCTGAATTCTTCGCTTATTTATTGCCGCCCCTGTTTTTTGGGGCATTTATGCTCCTTTTTATGGATACTTCTTTTAATATTACCATGCAGCCTTTCAGAGCGTTAGTAGGCGATATGGTGTCTGAGGAGCAGCGAAATCTGGGATATTCCGTACAAAGTTTTCTGATCAATGCCGGAGCTGTAGTAGGTTCAATACTTCCTTTCGTTTTAACGTGGATCGGAGTTTCGAATATCCCTGCTGCAGGCGAAAAAGTTGCCCCTACTGTTATCTGGGCTTTCTATTTGGGAGGTGGTGCACTTTTACTTTCGGTATTATGGACCAGTTTCAGGACAAAAGAATATCCACCTGAAGAATATCGGATATATAATGAAAGCAAAGATCCCAGGACAGAAAAGAGCTCCTTTCTTGCATTACTTAGAGAAATTCCTGTTACTATGTGGAGATTGGCCATCGTCCAGTTTTTCTCATGGTTTGCCCTTTTTATGATGTGGGTTTATACTACACCCGGAGTTGCTCAAAATGTCTGGAACACAGTTTCAGGCGATTCAATTTCAGCAGGTTATAACGAAGCCGGAAACTGGGTTGGAGTAATCTTTGCAGGTTATAGCGTATTTGGAGCTCTCTTCTCGTTGGTAATGGCGCGACTAGCCACCAAATTAGGACGTAAAACTGTCTATATGTTGTCTTTACTGGCCGGAGGAGTTGGTTTAATTTCAATGGTTTTTATTCATAATCAATACGGACTAATCTTCTCCATGGTTGGTGTGGGTATTGCCTGGGCTGCTATTCTCGCGATGCCTTACACAATTCTTTCGGCAGCATTGCCGGCTGACAAAATGGGAGTTTATATGGGAATTTTTAATGCAACCATTACTATTCCACAGATTGCTGCCGGATTATTGGGAAGTGTTGTTTTGACTTTGGTGGGCGGACAAGCAATTCTTATGCTTGGTGTGGCCGGATTATCGATGGTTGTAGCAGGAGTTTCAGTTGTTTTCGTTAAAGAATTTGTCATCGCTAAAGAGTAAGTTTTGAAAATTAAAGCCTGTTTATTTGATCTTGACGGAGTAGTGGTTGACACAGCCAGGTACCATTATATGGCCTGGAAAAAAATTGCCTCCGACCTCAGCTTCGATTTTTCAGAACATGATAATGAACGGCTTAAAGGAATCAGCCGCATGGAATCGCTTGATATTCTGCTCGAAATTGGCAAAATAAAAGTAGATCTCCATACAAAGGAGGAATTGGCTGCCACAAAAAACAGCCTGTACATTTCGTACATTCAGAAGATGACTCCCGATGAGATTCTCCCCGGAGTAATCAGATTCTTAGATGAATTGCATAATGGAGGCATACTGGTTGCCCTGGGATCGGCAAGTAAGAACGCGATGTCGATTCTTGATAAAATCAACATTGCACAAAAATTTGATGCGGTGATTGATGGAAATAAAGTATCCAAAGCGAAACCTAATCCTGAGGTATTTTTGAAGGGGGCAGCCGAATTAGGTATTGAACCCAATGATTGTCTGGTATTTGAGGACGCTCAGGCAGGGATCGATGCCGCCCGGAACGGAGGGATGCACATCATAGGTATTGGTCAGCCTGAAAACCTGAAAAATGCCGATTTTGTTATCCCGGGATTTGAAACAATGAGACTGGATCAATTAATATCATGGTATTCATGATTCAGAGGCGCAATGTGTGCGTAGGGATGGCATGAGTCCGGATTGTTTGACTGGACGGTATGCGTCTGTAATTGAAGATCATGGTACTCATGAGATGTAATTTAATAGTCAATATAAGGACAGTAAAATGAAAGATTATATCATACATGACGGATGGAAAATTATTGAAAATAAGTTTCATCCCGAATACAATAAAATCACCGAGAGCCTGATGAGTCTTGGAAACGGACGAATAGGTCATCGGGCCAATTTCGAAGAAAAGTTCACGGGTGAAACGCTTCAGGGAAATTATATTGCAGGGGTTTACTATCCCGATAAAACTCGTGTCGGATGGTGGAAAAACGGCTATCCCGAGTATTTTGCAAAAGTACTCAACGCTGCAAACTGGATTGGAATTGATGTAAAAATAGGCAACGAAACTCTCGATCTGAATACGGCTAAAGTTTTGGATTTCAATCGGGAGCTGAATATGAAAGAGGGTCATCTTGATCGTGAATTTATTGCCGAACTGCAATCTGGCAAACAGATAAAGGTTGTCACCCGCCGTTTTTTAAGTATAGTCGATTCCGAAATCGGCGCCATCAGATATACTGTTACGGCCCTGAATTTTTCCGATAAACTCACCTTGACACCCTACCTTGATTTTGATATCCGGAATGAAGACGCCAATTACGACGAAAAATTTTGGGACGAAGTTGAGGTTGATGTAAAACTTGGTGAAGGGTATATCTCTGCAGAGGTGCGAAAAACACTCTTTCATGTCTGTACCGGAATGAAAATCAACATTCTGCGAAACGGTAAAAAAAGCGTTTTTTCGGCAGATGTAGAAAACCGGACTAAATTTATCGCGAACATTATTCCGTTAAACATTAAAGATGGAGAATCAATCACGATTGAAAAATACGGTATTAACGTCTCCTCCGAAAATTTCCCTAAAGAGAAGCTGATGAAAACCGCGGTCAAACATTTAAACTCCGCATTTCAAAAAGGTTTCGATCAGCTTGAACTGGAACATACTCGCGCCTGGCTCGAAAAATGGAAAACCAGTGATATTAATATAGAAGGAGATGTAGCTGCCCAGCAAGGAATTCGATTTAATATTTTTCAGTTACAGCAAACCTACACAGGCGAAGATCAACGATTAAATATTGGTCCCAAGGGATTTACAGGTGAAAAATACGGTGGTTCAACTTATTGGGATACAGAGGCATTCTGCCTTCCGTTTTACCTGGCAACAGCCCCGATACAAGTTGCGCGTAATTTACTAATATACAGACATAAACATCTGTTAAAAGCAATCGAAAACGGAACGATACTTGGTTTTAATAAGGGTGCTGCACTCTTTCCGATGGTCACGATAAACGGCGAAGAGTGCCACAACGAGTGGGAAATCACTTTTGAGGAGATCCATCGCAATGGTGCTATTGCTTTTGCAATTTTCGATTACATCCGCTACACGGACGATAAGGAATACCTGGCTTCCTATGGATTTGAGGTGCTTCTTGCCATCTCACGATTCTGGGCACAACGCGTTAACTGGTCAGAGGAACGGCAAAAATTTGTTATACTTGGAGTTACGGGGCCCAATGAATATGAAAACAATGTCAGCAACAACTTTCACACCAATCGCATCGCCCGGTGGACACTCAATTATACCCTCAAAGTAATTGGATATCTTAAAGAAAAACACCTGTTGCAATACGGTAAGCTGCAGGAGATATGGGCTTTTAATGAAGAGGCTGAAACCGCTAACTGGCTCAATATCATTCAAAATATATACCTTCCTTTCGATGCAAAACGGAATATATTTCTGCAACAGGATGGATTCCTTGATAAAGATTTAACGATAGCTTCCAAAATTCCGGACGCAGAACGACCCATCAACCAGCATTGGTCGTGGGATCGGATATTGCGCTCACCTTATATTAAACAAGCTGATACACTTCAAAGTATGTTTCTTTTTGAAGATGACTACGATAAAGAAACCATTAAACGGCATTTCGATTTTTATGAACCGCTGACTGTCCATGAGTCTTCATTATCACCATGCATTCATACAATTCTGGCCAGTGCAATCGGCTACAAGAAAAAAGCATATGAAATGTATCTCCGGACAGCACGACTTGATCTCGATGATTATAATAACGACACATCCGACGGATGTCATATCACCTCAATGGGAGGAACATGGATGGCATTTGTGAAAGGGTTTGGCGGAATGAGGATCAGAAATGGAAGACTATCTTTCGCACCATTTATTCCTGAAAAATGGACCTCTTATTCGTTTCGGATCAATTTTAGAAACACTATTCTGGAAATAAAAGTCAATAAAGAGACCGTTTGTATCGAAAACCTTTCCGATACGGAGCTGACTTTAACGCTTTATGATCAGAAACAATTTATCGGTAGATACAAAAAAACAGACGTTCAACTTAAACACGATCACAATGAAAATTAGACAATTAACAATCAATACAATCGCTTTATTCGCAATTGTATTGCTTAACGTGATTCCGATTTATGCTGCCAACCAACCAACGCTCAACAGGGTCGAGCCACCCTTCTGGTGGACAGGATTTAAAAATCCGTCGCTGCAATTGATGGTTTACGGAGAACGTATATCGGAAACCAAACCTGAAATCAATTACGAAGGTGTGGAACTGGTCGCTTCTTCTTCTGTCGGGAACCCTAATTATCTTTTTCTCGATCTGCGTTTATCCTCAAATGTAAAACCGGGTAAGTTTGAAATCTCTTTTAAACAGAACGGCAAAACTATTGTGGCGTCAACCTACGAGTTAAAAGCACGCGAAAAAGGTTCGTCTCAGCGGGTCGGATTCAACACTTCTGATGTTATGTATCTGATTATGCCAGACCGATTTGCAAATGGAGATCCTTCGAACGACTCAAAAGCCGATCAGCTTGAAAAAGCAAACAGAACAGACCCGGATGGAAGGCATGGCGGAGATCTTAAAGGAATCCAGGATCATCTCGACTATATCAAGGAAAACGGTTATACGGCTATCTGGGTAAATCCGGTACTCGAAAACAATATGCCCCGCGTGTCATACCATGGTTATTCGACCACCGATTTTTACAAAGTAGACAGCCGTCTTGGGACAAATGCCGACTATCAGCAACTTAGCGCTGAAGCAAAAAAGAAAGGGATTAAGATGGTAATGGATATGATTTTTAACCATTGTGGCCTAAGTCACTGGTGGATGAAAGACATGCCGATGAAAGACTGGATAAACGAATATCCCAACTTTAAAATCACCAATCACAAAAAAACGACAGTCCAGGATCCTTATGCATCAGGAGTTGATGCCAAGGAATTTACCGATGGATGGTTCGTACCAAGTATGCCCGATCTGAACCAACGTAATCCATATTTAGCCAATTATTTGATCCAGAATTCAATCTGGTGGATTGAGTACGTTGGCCTCGACGGTATTCGGATGGATACCTATCCTTACCCCGACAAACAGATGATGTCCAACTGGACATGTAAAGTATTGGACGAGTATCCGAATTTTAATATTGTCGGTGAAGAATGGAACACTAACCCTGCGGCTGTTGCATTCTGGCAGAAAGGGAAGATTAATCCTAACGGATATGTTTCCTACCTTCCAAGCCTCATGGATTTCCCTACACAGAATGCCATCGTCCAATCAATGACTGATAATTGGGGATTGAATCATCTTTACGAAACATTGGCGCTTGATTACTTGTACCCAAAAGCCGACAATCTTGTCATTTTTGCCGAAAATCATGATACTGAACGTTTTTTCACCACAATCGGCGAAGATATTTCCAAATATAAAACGGCGATGACCTTCCTGATGACTACACGTGGAATACCACAGGTTTACTACGGTGGCGAAATATTGATGACAGGATTTAAACGCGATGGAGATGGCAAAATGAGAAAAGATTTTCCGGGCGGATGGCCGGGTGATCAGATCAACGGTTTTAAAGGAGATGGTCTGACTGCAACACAGGTTGATGTACAACAATTCATGAAAAAGCTGGTCAACTGGAGAAAAGGGAAAGACCTTATTCATAATGGTTTGCTTAAACACTATTATCCTATGGATAATTTCTATATCTATTTCAGATATAACGCTAAAGAAACAGTGATGGTAATCCTCAACAAGAATTCTGAAAGCAAAACACTTAATACCAATAGATTTGCGGAATCACTTAAAGGATTCACATCTGCGAAAGAAGTTATGTCGGGCAATACAGTAAATGATTTGAATAACATCATTGTTCCTGCGAAAACATCAATGATTCTGGAACTGAAGTAAAATGCAAGACAATTGATTTATCCGAAGTTCAGCAATTTAAAAATCCAATAAATAATTGCTGCCAAAGCCATCGAAACAGGGATGGTCAGAATCCAGGCATAAAGTAAACTCCTGGTAACCCCCCAGTGAACAGCGGAGACACGTTTTGTTATTCCTACTCCCATAATTGCGCCCGTTATGGTATGTGTTGTACTGACCGGAATTCCAAATGCCTCGGTACCAAATAGCAACATAGCGCCAGCACTTTCGGCAGCGACTCCTTCAAATGGGGTAAGTTTCGTAATCTTTCCACCCATTGTTCGGATAATTCGCCATCCTCCAAGCATAGTCCCGGCAGAAATTGCAGTATAACAACCAAATACAATCCATAGAGGAATAGTATGTATCTTCCCAGCTTCGTTAAAAGTGATATGAGCCCATTCCGGTATTGAAGCAGGATTTGCAGCCTTAAAAAAGACGAGTAAAGAGGCAGCAATAATTCCCATTACTTTCTGAGCATCGTTTCCACCATGTCCAAGACTGAACATTGCGGATGATATTAATTGTCCGATCTTAAACCACCGTTTCAATCTGAAAGGGTTGAAACTTTTAAAAATCCATAAAAGTGCAATAGATAACAAATAGGAGAGCAACATCCCGATTAATGGAGCAAGAAAAATAAATGCCGCAATTTTCATAATCTTATCAGTATGCACAACACTCCAACCGGCGTATGCAATTGCAGCACCTGCAAATCCTCCGACAAGTGTATGCGACGAGCTTGAAGGAATTCCAAGGTACCAGGTGATCAGGTTCCAGATAATTGCTGCAATGATACCCGCTAATATCACCTGAAGATTAATCGTTTGTGTATCAACGACTTTAGCTATAGTGTCTGCTATTCGTAATTCGAATATTGCATAAGCCGCAAAGTTGAAAAATGCAGCCCAGATCACAGCCTGTAAAGGAGTTAACACTTTGGTGGATACAACAGTAGCAATAGAATTTGCAGCATCGTGAAAGCCATTGATAAAATCGAAAATAAAAGCCAGTACGATAATGGCAATTAAAATGGTAAATTCCATAAGGTGTTAATTAATATTGAGCATATTATACCGCCAATTATTCGTTCCGAAAAACGAAAACATCAGTTATACTTATGATATTTTAACAATGATTGATGAAAAGACATTGGCAAGATCGTCACATTTGTCAATTGCCTTTTCGAGGGAGGCCAGGATATCGCGTTTCTTAATCAGATCAATCGCGTTGGTTTCCACCTCGAAAAGTTCGGAGAGGAATTCCTGATACAAGTAATCGACTTCGCTTTCATAATCGCTGATCTTGGCACAGGAATCGGTGAATTTCAGAAAATCGGATGCACTTCTGACACTGCGAAGGACTAATTGAATCTCTTTGTTGGCAGCATGTATGTAGTCTGCAATTTTGCCAAACTCCTCAGGGAATGTCGGAAGTTTGTAAAAATGAACCCTTGTAGAAGCGGTGTGGATATAGTCGATTACATCATCCATTGTCGAAATAAGCTGATGAATATCCTCGCGATCAAAAGGTGTTATAAACGTACCATTCAACTCGACAAGAAGTTTATGCGTAATGACATCGCCTTTGTGCTCAGCTTCTTTTATTAACTTGATGTACACTTCGCGTTGAACCAGATCATCTTCGTCCATCAGCTTGATCAACAATTCAGATGCAAGAACCAGATTATTGGCGGCTTCGTTAAACAGAGGAAAGAACTTGCGGTCTTTTGGAACAAGAAATCCGAAAATTTTGTCCAGATTCATAGTTTTTGCAGTTTAATTAATCTCAGTATTTAAAGTTGCAAATTTATAACTTTCTTATGGAGGATTTGCTGATTTATGGTAGTAACACGTATATTTTAATTGATTTTGATGAATTCAAGGAATTCAATTCGTAATTATCTGAACGTAAGGTGGAGTGTTGGGTTCAATTGATCAGGATTTTGTGTAGGATACAAAATCCCGTGTGGCTTTTAGCAAATTCACTGTCTGCAAAAGCAGGTGTTTTGTTTCGGACATCACCCCAAAATACAGAATAGAGTTACTGGTATTGGTCTCTTTCCTTTTAATTCGGTGGATTTCCTGCTTCTCCAGTTCGCGCATCAATTCAAGTATAGACTGACGCTTCTGGATCAGTTCGGCAATTTGTTCAAACCGTGATTCCTTGATGATATGAAGAGCAAAATTCAGAAAATCTGTAACATGACTGCTGAACTGGGTCAATTCTGTATTTTGATCTTCAGCAAATGGTTTATAATTGTTCATCAAATGCTCATTAAGCGGACTAACCACATACTTAATTGAATGAGCCATTTCGCGCAAATAATCAACTATTTGCACATAAAAATGTCCCGTTTCAATCGAACCCTGCTGAAGTTGCTGAAGAATCAAGAAGGTATTTGCTTTCAGCTTTCTGACTCTTTGATTAAACTCTTCAATCTCCGTCTCAATCTCACCCAAAAGCTTTCTGTTTTCGGAATGAAAACCTGAAATCCCCAAATAATATGCCTTGGAAATCATGATGATTGCATTTGAAGAATCTTCAGTGGTTTTAACCAAAATACTTTCAGCTTTTACCGAAGTCTCCGAAAACTCATCGGGTCCAGACAAGTTGGTTTCACCTTTCGAAATTTTTTTACGATCACGGGAAAAAGTCAAAATTACCCACCCTACTAAAATTCCTAAAATAAACCAAATAAGCGAATATAATTTTTCCATTAAAAACAAACTTTATCGAACTTACAAATGTATTTCTGATAAAGGTTCTTAACACCCATTATTGTATTAAATAAATGTTAATTAGTGATTAACAGTTGAAAATTTTTAGAAAGGCTAAATAAATATAACTTTACTTGCTCTAATTTTAATAATTATCGACGATGATCTCAATAAAGTCAACCACGCCACAAAAACTCTCACTCATTTCATCTGTTATCATCACAGTGTTTAGTTCTGCATTGCTGATCATTTCGCATTGGCTGGGTTGGGAGATCTGGATGATCACTTTCATTCCGATCACATTTGTGATATCCTACTTTACCACACTTTATATTCTATCGGTACTGATTAATGATAAAATCACCCCTATCTATAAAACAATCAGAGAGGTACCAATAGAAGGGAAACGGATGACCAGACTGATCTACGGGACACGAGACATTATTGCAGAAGTCGATCAGGAGGTCAAGCTATGGGCTGAAGATAAACTGGCAGAGATTGACCGGTTGCGTGATCTCGAAAAATACCGGAAAGACTTTGTTGGAAATGTTTCGCACGAACTCAAGACTCCGATATTTAATATTCAGGGGTATATCCTGACATTGCTTGACGGAGGTTTGGAAGATCCAAAAATCAACCGTCTTTACCTCGAGCGGACTGAAAAAAGTATCGATAGGATGATCAGTATCGTTGAAGACCTCGAATCGATCACAAAACTTGAATCGGGCGAGATGAAACTCAATATTGAACCATTCGACCTGGTAAAACTGACAGAGGAGGTATTTGAGCTCGAATTGCGCGATGCAAACACAAGGAGGATTAGTATGAACCTCGCAGTAAAAGCTAATAAACCTGTGATTGTCATGGCCGATAAGAAACGAATCTTTGAAGTCATCAGTAACCTGGTCGGAAATGCCATTAAATATGGAAAAAAAGGGGGAAACGTAAATGTTGTTTTCTACGACATGGATAAGATGGTACTTATTGAGGTGAGCGACGACGGAATTGGTATTGAGAAGAAAGATCTGATCAGAATTTTTGAACGTTTTTACCGCGTCGATAAAAGCAGATCAAGAATGCAGGGAGGAACAGGGTTAGGACTTTCAATCGTTAAGCATATCATTGAGGCGCACGAGCAGACTATAAACGTTAAAAGTCAGACAGATAAAGGAACAACCTTTACTTTTATGCTTGAAAAACTCAATAAATAAAAAAAATATTTTCTGCCCTATAACACCGTATTCTAATTATTGCTAAATTTAATTCATTGAAATTCACAAACTCAGATTTTATAAACCATGGTAGAAAAAGATAATACTCCGCGTATACTTCTTGTCGACGACGAGGAGGATATTCTTGAATTTGTTAGTTATAATCTTCAACGTGAGGGCTTTAGAGTTTTTTCTGCCCGCAATGGTTTGGAAGCAATCGAGATGGCAGGTAAAGTTAAACCTGATCTTGTTATCCTCGATGTGATGATGCCGGAGATGGACGGCATAGCAGCATGTGAAGAAATCAGAAAACTTCCCTCCTGCAAAAATGTTATCATCGCATTTCTGACTGCAAGAGGTGAAGATTATTCTCAGATTGCAGGGTTTGAGGCTGGTGCAGACGATTATATTACCAAGCCAATTCGCCCAAAGGTTCTAATTAGTCGCGTGAAAGCGCTGCTTAAGAGGTCTGGAGGAATCAATGCCGATGCAACCGGAAATGACAAGATCCTGAATATCGGAGATATGGTGATTGATAAAGAGCGGTACGTTCTAATAATTGAAGGAAGAGAACTTACCTTGCCAAGGAAAGAATTTGAACTCCTTTCGTTGTTGGTATCCAAACCCGATAAAGTATTCACGCGCGACGAAATTTACAAAGGAGTCTGGGGTAATAATGTTATTGTAGGCGACCGGACCATTGATGTCCATATCAGGAAACTGCGCGAGAAAATCGGAAATGACCATATCCGCACTCTCAAAGGTATCGGCTATAAATTTATTATCTAGCCCGGATCAGATATACCTGAATACCAAAAACAATATTCCGAATCCAATCATATACCCGGCGAAAATCTGCGCCGGGTTATTTTTTTCAAGCGCTAACTGAGAAAATCCAGTCAATCCACCTGCAATCAGAACTGCCGTCAGGAAAAATGGATTGAAAACACCAAGTCTCAGCATGATCGCTATTGAAACTCCGGCTATCGCTCCCATTCCGGCCATATGTGAGCTGATATTCCAGCGAAGAGAAATCAATGAGAGTGTGATTAGAACCAGCGTTCCGGCCAGGAATACGGCCTTGAAGAATCCGGACAATGGCATTTTCGAAAGAAAATAATAACCTAAATAATAGCTGATTGCCGTGAATATATAGATCATTGTTAATTCAGGAAACATCCCCTTGTCATTAAAGTGCTTTTTAATTATTCCAACAGAAATTATAAAAACCAAAGGGATAAAACAGGTGGAAACGAGTGTTGTCAACATCACTATTTGCCTGATTTCCACAGACATAAATGCAACATAAAGGTTGGTTCTGAAAAGGATAAGCATCCCTATTGTTGAAATCAGCAAAGGATGGAACAAAACCTGCACAATTCTCGCCAATATCTTCTCCATAAAAGCATGTTAATACAGTTAAATCTAAAGTTCCTTTCGCATCCTGGCAACAGGAATTTCAAGTTGTTCCCGATATTTAGCTACGGTCCTACGCGCAATTTCATAGCCTTTGTCATTGAGTATCTGAGTGAGGTCGTCATCATTAAGAGGCTTACGTTTACTCTCATCATCAATACATTCCCGTAATATTGATTTAATCTCGCGTGTCGAAACCTCTTCACCGTTATCTTTTTGCATCGACTCCGAGAAAAAGAATTTCAACGGATAAATCCCAAAATGGGTCTGAATGTATTTACTGTTCGAGACCCTCGATATCGTCGAAATATCAAGTCCTGTGCGATCGGCAATATCTTTCAATATCATGGGACGCATTTTCGTTTCGTCCCCCTCCATAAAATACTCCTTCTGATACATCATTATTTCAGTCATCACGAGCATAAGGGTCTCTTGCCTTTGCTTAATGGCATCGATAAACCACTTAGCTGAATCAATCTTCTGTTTGACAAACAGGACAGCTTCCTTCACATCGCGGGTCATCGCTTTACGATTATCGTGGTAAGACCGAAGCATATTTGTATAATGGCGACTGATATTCAGTTCGGGTACATTCTTCTGGTTCAGACTGAGTTGCAGTTCATCATCAACAACTTCGAGAATGAAATCGGGAATGATCGCCTGATTTCCCTGACTGATGCTGTTACTGAACGAGCTTCCGGGTTTTGGATTCAGTTTAAGGATTTCGTCAATTGCACCTTTCAATGTCTCTTCATCCACTCCAAATTTCCGGGAAATCTTATCGAAATGCTTACGTGTAAACTCATCAAAGGCATCGCGAAGAATTTGCCCTGCCAGTTTGATCTCCGGTTTTTGGTCGTTCTTGCGAAAAATCTGTAATCTGAGGCACTCTCTGAGATTTCGTGCGCCAACCCCAGACGGATCAAGTTCCTGAATAATCCTGAGAATCCTGATCAATTCAATCTCATTGGTTTTAACATTTTGCGTAAACTCAAGATCATCAACAATTGAAGCTATATCGCGACGTAAATAACCATCTTCGTCGATATTCCCTATAATGTGTTCTGCCAGAATGCTCTCGCGTTCGTCGAGCATCTCCATGCTTACCTGATCCTGCAAATACTCGTGAAAAGATGTACCGTCTGAAAAGGGGACATCAGTCACTTTATCATCTTTCGAAGAGTTTTGGGTGTTATAACGGTAGGTCGGATAATCTTCTTCGTTCAGATAATCGCTTACTGAAAACTCTTCATTATCGCGGTCTTCATTCGTTTTTAAATCATTGGAATAGTCTTCTTCTGCCGATCCAAACTCTTCGTTTTCGATTTCGAGCACAGGATTCTCTTCAAGCTCTTTTTTTATCCGTTGCTCAAGCAGTAAACCAGGCAATTCCAACAGCTTGATAACCTGTATCTGCTGTGGAGAAAGCTTTTGAAGTAGTTTCTGTTGAAGACTTAGTTTCTGCATAATTTGTTATACCCTTTTTCCGTCCGAAAGGTAAAAAATTTTATCGAGCATACGAAGAAAACAGTAAAAACCCCGGCAGAATATGATTCTCCGGGGTCAATATTATCAGTTCTTTATCAAAATGGCAAGGCGCCAATTTGAAAATGGGAAGGTGAGAAAATGAGAAAAAATATCACTCCTGCCAATTGCCTGTTCCCTTCCAACTTTCGTCTTCGGACTTCGGTCTTCCGACTTTCCAATTAAAACTCGCAATTTTTGGGTGTACGGGCAAAAGGTATAACGTCGCGAATATTGCCCATTCCCGTAACAAAAAGGAGAAGCCGCTCAAATCCAAGACCGAAACCTGCGTGAGGACATCCGCCAAACCGACGCGTATCGAGATACCACTGCATATCTTCTTTCGGAATATTCATTTCATCCATCCGTTTTTCCAGCATATCGAGCCGCTCTTCACGCTGTGAACCACCAATAATTTCACCGATCTGCGGGAATAACACATCCATGGCCGAAACTGTTTTTCCGTTGTCGTCCATCCGCATGTAGAAAGCTTTGATCTCTTTGGGATAATTGGTAAGAATCACAGGTTTTTTAAATTCCACTTCAACGAGGAATCGTTCGTGTTCGCTCTGTAAATCTGCACCATAACCGGTGATAGGATACTGGAACTTACCTTTTTTATTCTGTTTTGAATTCTTCAGGATGTCGATTGCGTCGGTATAGGTAAGTCTGACAAAATCATTGTCGGCAACAAACTTCAACTTTTCGATCAGCTCCATCGAACGCTGATCGGCGGGCTTATTCTTTTCTTCTTCAACCAATCTGCTGCTCAGGAAGATCAGATCGTCCATGCAATGTTCCAAAGCATATCGTATCAGGTATTTTAGAAATTCCTCCGCCAAATCCATATTATCGTTCAGATCGAAAAATGCTACCTCCGGCTCAATCATCCAGAACTCTGCAAGATGGCGTGAAGTGTTCGAATTCTCTGCACGGAAAGTCGGGCCAAAAGTGTAAATCCGCGATAAAGCCATCGCAAACAGTTCTCCTTCGAGCTGTCCCGAAACGGTAAGATTTGCCGCTTTGCCGAAGAAATCCTGGCTAAAATCAACATTTCCCTCCTCATTCAGCGGTGCATCTTTTGCCGGAAGCGTTGTAACACGAAACATCTCGCCGGCACCTTCAGCATCAGAACTCGTAATGATAGGAGTATGAACATTATAAAAACCTCTGTCGTTGAAGAAATTGTGTATTGCAAATATCATGGCATGACGGATGCGGAAAATTGCACTATAAGTAGCCGTACGTGGCCGAAGGTGAGCTACTTCGCGCAGAAATTCGAGCGAATGGCGTTTCGGTTGAATCGGATATTTCTCAGGATCGGCGACCCCGATCACCTCAAGCGCAGAGGCCTGTAATTCAACTGCCTGGCCAGAACCACCTGATGCAACAAGTATTCCCGTTGCACCGATAGCTGCACCTGTGTTGATACTCTTGAAAATCTCTTCCCCAAAGGTTTCAACATCGGCAACTACCTGCAAATTATGAATCGTTGAGCCGTCATTTAAGGCAATAAAATTCACATTCTTGCTTCCCCGGCGGGTACGCACCCAACCTTTTACAGCTATTTCGGCGCCAACCTGACCCGTTTTTAAAATATCAACAATTCGTAAGTTCTTCATCTTATTTGTTCTAGCTTGTGAAATCCTCAAAGATTAATTTTGTGGAATAATTCAACCGCAAAAGTAAAATTTTTTGCCCCTTCTGCGAACCAATTCATAACGAATCTTTTTATTCTTAACAAAGACCTAATATTCGTATTTTTGCAAAAAGTTAAGCAATGAAAGCACCCGATAATTGGAAGGATTTATGCGAACATCTGACAGGAATGTTTGGAATTGACGTCGATTTGAACGGCGTACTTTTTCTTGTTGGGATTCGCGAACGGGGATTAACCTTTCAGAAGTTCTCCAAAGAAGAGAAATTGAACCTGATCAACCTGGGGAGTTGCACTCTTTACCAGGAGATGGGATTGATAGAATTAAGTGGTGAAGATAAAGAAGGTTGGCCCATCTTCCGTCAAAAAGCACTTGCACCAGTTATTGCAGAGGAACTTAAACTAAAAACGCTTCAGGATTGCGCCATAAAGTATTTTAAAAAAGTTTTTGACGGAAAGGATTGAAGCGCTATAAGTTCGAAGTTGTTCTCAATTCCAAAAGGCCTCCATAGGAAAAAGATACTGAAATGAGATTAGAAGATTTTGGATACAATGATGAACTTGAGAAATTCAAGATAGAGAATAATCTCGATAGCTTCGAGATAGGGAGGATTATTTCAGAACACAAAGAAAGATATATCGTAAAGACAGCTAATTGTGAATTTGAAGCAGAGATAACCGGCCATATGCGATTTACAGCAAAAAGCCGGGAAGATTTTCCTGCTGTGGGTGATTGGGTTGCTATGACAACTTATGATTCTGATTCTGCAATAATTCATAATATTTTCCCCAGATTCTCAATAATTAAAAGACAAGCAGTTGGTCAATTCGGCGAGATACAAATAATTGCAACAAATATTGATTTTGCTTTCATAGTTCAGGCGGTAGATAGAGATTTTAATATTAATAGATTAGAAAGATACCTGACTATTTGCAACACTTCCGCAGTCAAACCCATTATTGTGCTTAGCAAAATTGATCTGGTAAATGAACTACGGATAAATGAAATTATTGAAAGCATAAAAACTCGTATTAAAAATATTCCGGTTATTGCGATAAGTAACGAGACCAGGAACGGATACGAAACAATAAACATGATTATTGAAAAAACAAAAACATATTGCATGCTTGGCTCCTCGGGTGTTGGAAAATCCACCCTATTAAATAATCTCTCTGGTAAAGCGTTAATGAGAACTGATACAATAAGCCAGAGTACAAATAAAGGACGACACGTTACAAGTCATCGGGAATTAATCATTCTTGAAAATGGAGGAATCTTAATTGACAATCCGGGAATGCGGGAAGTAGGTATTGCAGACACGACAAGCGGATTGGAACTCACCTTTGATATTATATTTCGACTTGCCCAAAATTGCAAATTTAAAGATTGTACTCATACTCTTGAGTCAGGTTGTTCAATCCTGGAAGCTGTTGAAAATGGTGAATTAGATAAAGCTTCTTATGAAAACTTCCTGAAAATGGAGCGAGAGAAAGCGCATTTTGAATCGACTATTGTAGAAAAACGAAAAAAGGACAAGGAGTTTGGTAAAATGATGAAGAATTACAAAAAAGACATGAAGAAAAAATAGAACGAATCTTTTTTTGAATATCAAGAATTTAGATGTTATGAAATATTATTATTGAAATAGAAAGGTAACTTATCAAACTATCGCGTAGCGATTTAAGTATTGTAGAAATTCCATATTCATGGACATCCTTTACCGTGTAGCGGTTAAACCCAACGCTTTTTAATGATTTCTGCCTGTGGCGCATATATCCTTAGCTTTTCACTTATTGTGGGCAGATGCGCCAATGATTTTCTACACAATCTTATGCTACAATACTTTAACCGCCTACGCGGTAAAGTAACTAATTCTATTCGTTAGGGAGCCAATAAATTTGTCTTGTTCAAGCAGTAAACACAATCCAAATTGGAAGAATGATAGCAGCAAGAAGTGTTGACAGGATTACTAATCGGCCAGTCAACAAGGCATTTAGCTGATATTGTTCTGTCATCGCATAAGCGGTTAGTCCCATCGGCATTGCTGCATCAAGAATGGAGGTACGAAACTGAAGGTTTGTCATACCTGATCCTTTCGCAAGAAAATAGAATAATCCCGGAAGTATAATCATGATTACGATTGAAAGTCCAAAAACCGGCCACCACTCTTTTCGGTTCCCTATTTGCTGCGATCCGAGAAAGATCCCCAATGAAAATAGTACTACTGCAGTTACCGACTGACCGAAAAGATCGAGGGTTTTCATTAAAGCGCTCTGGACTGGAATTTTAAACCAGGAAGCAATTATTCCCAGGAAAACGGAAACAAGAAGTGGATTCGTTCCAAGTTTCTTAATTATCAAAAGGATATGTACCTTTTCGTGTCCGGTTAATTCGATCAAAACAATTGCCAGTGTAAACATCCAAAAAGGATATACCGCCGAAAGCAGTATGGCCGGGCCAAGAGCCTCATTACCCAAAGCGCTGGATATTAGAGGAATTCCAAGATAAGAAATATTCCCAAAGCCTAACAGCAGAAAAAGTGTCCGTTTTGTCTTTAGCGATGTTTTAAAAAGCATACTTATCGGGAAAGCTAATAATACGCAGATAATCAAATAAATGGAATTTAAAATGATAAGATTGGAATATTCGCCGAATCGTAAATCCAGACGAGACAGAGCCACGAAGATCAACGAAGGCAGCCCGATCCATAATGCATATTTATTCAAAACGTCAACCCATCCCGGATGTACAGCTTTTATACGAACCATACCTATACCTGTAAGGATAACGAGAAACAATGGAAGAATGGATTTGGCCGCCAGAAAGAAAGAGCTCATTTTTAGGCTTTTAAAATCACTTCGATTCGTGTTAGCTCTTCTTCCGAAAAAACCAGGTTATTCTGTGAGACCAGATTATTTTTAAGCTGGGCCACCGAACTTGCCCCGATCAGAACAGAGGTCACCCTGTGATCTTTCAACAACCAGGCAATGGCCATTTGAGCCAATGATTGTTCACGCTCTTTCGCTATCTCATTCAGTTGCCTGACTTTTGCTATTGCCGGAGCAACCTGTTCCTTCTTTAAAAATCCCCAAGACTTTGCCGCTCTGGAATCTTCCGGAATCCCATTTAGGTATCGGTCGGTCAGAAGACCCTGAGCCAATGGAGAGAAAGCAATCACTCCAATGCCTTCCTCTTCTACAACATCTAATAATCCTCTTTCGACCCAACGTTCAAACATCGAATATTTGGGCTGATGGATCAGACAGGGCGTTCCAAGTTGTTTAAGTATTGCAGAGGCTTTTTTTGTTAATTCAGCCGGATAATTTGATATGCCGGCATAGAGCGCTTTGCCGGAACGTACGGCTCGATCGAGTGCCATCATGGTCTCTTCGAGCGGCGTTTCGGGGTCGGGACGATGTGAGTAGAAAATATCAACATATTCGAGTCTCATTCGTTTCAAACTTTGATCGAGACTGGATAACAGATTCTTACGCGAGCCCCATTCACCATAAGGCCCTGGCCACATAAGGTAGCCTGCTTTTGTAGAGATGATCAGCTCCTCCCTGTAGGCGAGAAAATCTTTCTTAAATATTGCGCCAAAGTTCTCTTCATCCGATCCGGGAGGTGGACCATAGTTATTGGCAAGATCGAAATGAGTAATTCCCTGATCAAATGCGTACCGAAGCATGGCTCTTCCGTTTTCTACAACATCGACTCCCCCAAAGTTATGCCACAATCCCAATGAGATTTCGGGTAGTCTGATGCCACTGCGTCCACATCGTCTGTAGCTTGTTTTATTATCATACCGGTCATTTTCAGGAATATAGCTCATCGTATTGTAATTTAAATTTATGGTCATAAAATTATAAATAATAACCTATCCCAATGAATTATTTCTATATTTGTTATTCCAAAAAATGAGAAACCAAACTAATTAATATCAAAAGCATTTTCGAATATGGAACAGAAGACTAATAATAATCTCCGCATCGGAATGACCTTTATGGCGTCGATCTTTTTTATTTTCGGGTTTATTACCAACTTTAACATCGCCATGAAGGATCAGGTGCAATTGGCATTTGATCTAAAGACACTTTATCCCGGATGGGAGAATTTCTTTGCGCAATTGGTCAATGGTGTTTTCTTCTTTGCCTACTTCTGTTTCAGTTTTGTTTGTGGAATGATTATCAAAAGAATTGGATATAAAAATGGAGTTATTGCTGGTTTACTGTTAGTTGCTACAGGAAGTTTTCTGTTTTTCCCGGCAGTTTCAGTTTTGTCCTATCCCCTCTTCTTGGGAGCAATTTTTGTAATGGCAACCGGAGTTGTGTTTTTGCAGACTGCTGCAAATCCATATGTTGCAGCGCTGGGGTCACAAGAAACCGCCCCTGCACGACTAAACCTGACTCAAGCCTTAAATGGTGTAGCCACTACAATTGCACCATACCTGGCCGGAATATTAGTCCTTGCACCCGCCGTTCTCGCACTCAAAAATGGTGCTTCTGCTCAGGAGGCAGCCAATTTTGTTAAAATGCCTTTTGTAATCATCGGATCTATTGTGGTTCTGATTGCCATCGGAATATTATTTATTAAATTACCAGAAATAAAAGGGGATGAAACTGTTGCGTCGATGTCAGCTTTGAGAAAACCTCAGGTATGGCTTGGCGCAATCGGAATATTCTGCTATGTTGGGGCAGAAGTCGGAACGGCATCCCAACTAAGTGAATATTTGACCGGACTGTTGAATTTAGCTAAAGACGAAGCAGTTAAATTAACTGCGATTTATTGGGGAGGACAAATGATCGGTCGGTTTTTTGGTTCAATATTACTCGGTACCTTGTCTAAAAATTTGAAATACAAATACTCTGTGTTTGTCCTGGTCTTTGCATTTGTTGTGGGTTGGTTTATCTTCTCAGCAGGAGTAACAGATGGAAAGTTCATTTTTGAATCGAAGCCAATGTATGGTTTAATTTTCTTATCGATAGCGTCAATAAATTTTTTGTTGATGCTTTTGGGTAAGGGTATTGCCAATGTTTCACTGGGCGTTTTTGGAGCGACAAATATGCTTTTGGTTTTGGCCGGATTTCTCCTGCCTCCGCAAATCGGTATGTGGTGTTTACTTTCTGTCGGATTCTTTAACTCAATTATGTTCCCGAATATCTTTTCATTGAGTGTCAATGACCTTGATCCTTCTGAAATGCCTATTGCCTCCGGTATCATCAATACAATGATTGTTGGAGGATCTGTTGTTCCGCTGGTGATGGGAGCTGTAACAGATTCCATAAATATAAAATCAGCTCTGTTAGTTCCGATCATCTGTTATGCTTACATCACTTTCTTTGCCTTGAAGGGCAGTAAAATCCGCTGATCAATTGTTGAAAACTAAATAATTTCAAACTGAATGATGGAAAACCAGAAAATCGGATGATTCCTGTTTCTTTTTTTCCATCATTTTAATTTTTAACTGTAATTTTATGTATTATAAAAAAAAAAAAAAAATTCACTTAATTATTAATTATACATTTAAATATGAGACAAGTAGCAATTGGAATTGATATCGGCGGCACCAATACGGCGATTGGAGTTGTTGACCTGGAAGGTAACGTTTTATACGAAAAGAAGCCTCAGCTGCCAACTCCTCAGAAAAGAGAAAACCCCAATATGACAGTGGCTGTTTCGGAAGAGCTAACCGAAAAATATATTGCAAGTCTGACTGCAGAAATAAAGACCGCGATTGACACTGTGAAACAGATCAATCCTGAAATTGAAATTGCAGGTATCGGAATCGGAGCACCAAATGGCAATTACTACAGCGGAACTATTGAAAACGCAGCCAATCTTCCTTTTGTCGGTGTTGTGTATCTTGCAGAGCTGATCCAGAAAAATTTTCCACACATCAAACATGTCAAACTCACAAATGATGCCAATGCTGCTGCTTTGGGAGAAATGATTTACGGGGGTGGAAAAGGAATGAAAAACTTCGTAATGATCACTTTGGGAACCGGTCTGGGAAGTGGTTTGATCGTAAACGGCGACCTGGTTTATGGTGCAGACGGTTTTGCCGGTGAAGTTGGACATACGACTCTTGTTCCTAACGGAAGATTATGCGGCTGTGGTGGTTACGGACATCTCGAAGCCTATTGCTCTGCAACGGGAATCAAAAGAACGGTATTTGAACTACTTACACAATACAATGCCACTGAAAGCAAATTAGCAAAAGTTCCGTATGCTGATATGACAGCCAAAATCGTTTTTGATGCTGCCGAAAACGGAGATCCAATTGCAAAAGAGGTGTTCCAACATACAGGTGAACTACTCGGTCGTTCGTTAGCCGATACGGTTCATTACCTGAGTCCCGAGGCAATTTTCCTTTTTGGTGGCGCCGCTGCAGCCGGTGATTATATCTTCAAACCAACCAAAGAGAGCATGGAACGACATCTGCTCCCGATTTTCCGTAACAAAGTAAAAATCCTTCCTTCAAAACTAAAAGAGGGTTCAGTGGCCATCGTAGGTGCCAGTGCATTGGTTTGGAAAGAATTAGAGAAGAATTGAATCTGAAATTTATTGTATAGGTAAAAACTATTCCCTTTTTAAATAGGGTTTCGCGTTAGCGGCTGGCAACTTGTGGCTGGCAGCTGGCTTTGGCCGCGATTGGGATTGCTGTCTTAACCATGAACTTAAGTACTGCTATAACTATTTCATATTAAAAGTGTAATAAACTTTTGAAATATATGAGTATTTAAGAAGAACAACTTTCTTCCTGCTAAAATCTGCCAGCTGCCTGTTGCAAATTGCCAGTAGCTATATTTTGTAATAAGACCATTTTTATTGATTGACAATTTTAAACACAGTACAATGAAAAGAGTGATTCTTGTGCGCCATGCCAAAAGTGTTTCACACGGTTATGATCAGGATTACGACCGGACCTTAGCCGAAAGAGGTGAAGAAGATGCCCAAACCATCAGCCTCGAACTTCAGAAAATGAATATTCATCCCGATCTGATTATTGCCAGCCCGGCGGTACGAACAAGTCAGACCGCATGGATTTATGCTGATACCCTGGGTTATCCCAAAAAAACAATCCTTTACGAGAACAAACTTTACAGCGGAAAAACATCAGAAAACTTCCTGGCAATGCTACAGAAAAAAAAAAAAAAAAAAGAGACGGTCATCGTTTTCGGGCACAATCCTACTGTCTATTATTATATGCACTACCTGTTGCGCGATTTCAACGACGATGTTCCCACATGTTCAACTGTTGGCATCGTTTTTGAAGTTGACAGCTGGAGTAAATTAAGGGAACGGCAGGGTAAAATGGCTTTTAGGTTTATTCCGGATATGTTTAGGCATTGAAAGAGAGGGTGTGAGGGAGAGAGGGTGTGACTTAAATACAGAATTTCAAAAATAAATCCCAAAATTGGACGTTTTAACATCTCTATCTCTTAGTCACTCCTTCTCTCCCTCCCTGATCCAGATCAGTTTTTTCCCAAATCCCAGTCGATTATCCGTCATTTTTGCATAATCAATCCTCAACTCCCAAAGGTTTGTATCCATCAAAACTGCAAATGGGAATCGTTTCAAATAAATAGAATTCACCTGTTTCGCCTCTTCTCCTTTCGGCAATAACAATTCTCCTGAAAACTGAATTCCCTGAATTTTCCCGACTACGCTGGTCTCCAAAACAACAGAACCAGCCACTCTGCTATTTTGCATCGACTCTTTAATATGTCTCGTTTCGAAATCGGAAGTAAAGATCAGTAACATCCTTCCCTCGTTAAAGGCATAAAAGCAATTTGCGCACCACGGTTGCTGATCCACACTTGTCGAAAGCGTCATCACATGGTGTTTCTTCAGAAAAGCAATAATCTTCTGATCGGGCTGCTCCATCAGTGTTACCAATTGAACTTAACGGTCTGTTTAACATCGGGATGAAGGGTCAAAGCTACCGGGCAGGTTTTTGTTACCGCTTCAAGGATTGCTTTGTCCTTCAAGGAAAAATCGTTTTTCGGGAATGTGATCTCGACGACAATCTCGCCGATTCGCCTTGGTTCAGACGACATTATTTTAGTCGTTTCGATGGTCGTTCCAGTAAGATCAAGACCCTTGTCCCTGGCTTTGATTCCCATAATGGTCATCATACAATCGCTGAGTGCAGTAGCCACCAAATCGGTAGGCGAAAAAGCCTCACCTTTCCCCTGATTATCAACCGGAGCATCGGTAATTAGTTTTTGTCCCGAGCGAATATGCTCATTGTCAGTACGAAGTTCTCCAAGATAAATTGTACGTGAAGTTGCCATATTACTAAAATTTAATGCCGCAAGGTAATAAAAACAGTTTACTCTGATTATAAAAAGGGTATCTTCGTCACAAAATTTAAACTATTGCAACATGTTTTCTGGAATTGTTGAAGGAATGGGCACTGTAGTGGCTATCAATAAAGAACGCGAAAACGTTCACCTGACTTTAAAATGCGATTTTGTCGGTGAGTTAAAAATCGATCAAAGTCTCTCGCATAACGGAGTCTGTCTCACTATCGTGAAAAAGAGTGAATCAACCTACACGGTTACGGCCATCATGGAGACTTTGCTGAAATCAAATCTTGGATTACTTAAGGTTGGCGACAAGGTTAACCTTGAACGAAGTATGATGATCAACGGTCGCCTCGACGGACATATCGTTCAGGGCCACGTTGATCAGACAGCAATTTGCGCAAAAGTTGAAGAATCGGACGGAAGCTGGTATTTCACCTTTCAATACGACTTCGACATCGAAAAGGCTCGTCAGGGCTATATGACCGTTGAAAAAGGATCGGCAACGGTAAACGGCGTTAGCCTGACCGTTGTAAACTCGAAAAATGATTCATTTCAGGTAGCGATAATCCCCTATACTTACGAGCACACCAACTTCCATACTTTCAGTGAAGGAACTGTTGTCAACCTTGAATTTGACATTATCGGTAAATACTTAAGCCGTCTGACAAGCTACAAAGAGTTGAATTTGACAATTCGGTAATTCGGTAATTCGGTAATTTGAAAATGTCCATATAACAATCATCCTATGAAGATTCTATTTTTCTCTGCAATTTTAATGTTGCTTTCAACCGCTTATCAACCTGAGCAAAAGGAAACATTGGTTCAAAAGGCAGCTCGCATTCACAATGCTGTTTTTACGATCGATACGCATTGCGATACACCGATGAATCTTGCCCAGTCGGATTTTAATGTGGCTGAAAGGCACGATGCGAAAAAGACAGATACCAAGGTCGATCTGCCGAGAATGAAAGAAGGGGGATTGGATGCGCAGTTTTGGGCAGTTTTTCTAAGTCAGGGAAAACGGACAGAAGAAGGACATGCGAATGCCAATAAAAAAGCATTCGAAATTATAAAAGCGATTTATAAAAGCGTTGAAGCAGCACCAGAACTTGCTAAAATAGCAAAAACTCCGGAAGATGGCTACGCCATTGAAAAAACCGGCAAAAGAGCTATCTATATCGGAATCGAAAACGGGTATGCCATTGCACACGATTTATCGATGATCGAAAAGTTCTGGCAATTGGGAGTACGTTACATCACACTGTGCCACACTTTGAACAACGATATCTGCGACTCTTCGACAGACAAAAAGGGACCTGAGTATAACGGACTTTCACCGTTTGGTGTCGAAGTGGTCAAAGAGATGAACCGCAAAGGAATGATGATTGATGTTTCTCATATTTCTGATTCTTCGCTTTTCGATGTTCTGAAAATCACTAAATTTCCTGTTATTGCAAGTCACTCCTGTTCAAGAGCGATGTGCGACAATCCACGCAACCTGACTGACGAAGATCTGCGTGCAATCGCGAAAAACGGTGGCGTAGTTCAGATGTGTATTCTTACGGATTATGTGAAAAAGTCTGATCCGAATCCGGCACGCGACTCCGCAAGGGTTGCGTTACGAAGGAAATACAATAATTTTCAAGGACTAACACCAGAACAGGATCGGGCAGGCAATGAAGAATGGCACAAAATTGCAAAGGACTTTCCTCAGAAATTGGCTACAGTGCAGGATGTTGTAGACCATATCGATCATATCGTAAAAGTCGCAGGGATTGACCATGTCGGAATTGGAACCGATTTTGATGGCGGAGGAGAATTATCGGGTTGCTATGACGTGAGCGAAATGGGAAATATCACACTCGAATTAGTCAAACGCGGTTACACCGAAGAACAGATTCGGAAAATCTGGGGTGGCAATTTTATGCGTGTGTTTAAAGCGGTTTTATCTGGAGCAGAAAAGCATTTTTAAAATACTGTAAACCATTACTTTATCAATAATTGAACCTGCTTACCCAAGCCTGTTTCAAATATTTTAAATAATGTAGACAATTGTATATCACACTTGCCATTTTCCAATCTTGATATGTAGCTCTTTTGCGTCCCAATCTTGTCGGCCAACTGTTGCTGAGTAATATTTGCTTCCTTTCTGGCATCTTTGAGAATCT
Organism: Bacteroidia bacterium; assembly: GCA_026391655.1. Lineage (GTDB taxonomy): Bacteria > Bacteroidota > Bacteroidia > Bacteroidales > Prolixibacteraceae > JAAFHB01. The sequence goes on from JAPLDR010000018.1 coordinate 171,502, forward strand.
CCATAATCACAAAATAATTGGCTTTCTCTTCATAATTATCCCTTAAAGGTGTACCGACCTTGCCATATTTTATTTCTAACAACTCATCGAATGTTTTAGACTTTCTTATTGCTTCTTTTTGACTTTTCATTGCCCTTATTTTTTAGTTCAAAATACTCTTTCTTCAATCGCTCCGCTTGTTCTATTTGATCTTTTGGTGTCTTCTGAGTATTTTTTCGGAACCCATTAAATAGAATAACAATATTCCCTTGATCGAAACAGCAAAATATTCTAAAAATATTAGATCCATATTCTACACGAATCTCAAACAATCCATCAGAACCGATTATATGATCAAAAAACTTTTTAGGAATATTTTCAACTTGCCTGATAATCCTTAGAACATATTCTATTTTCTCCTGAACGTCATCTGTCTGTTCAAGATAGAAGTCAGCAAAATGCTTTCCGTGAAATACAATTGTCCTGCCTAAAAATTTCACAAAGCAAAGTTAACTTAAAAGGCAACAATATGCAAGTTTGGGAAGATTTTTTGAAAGTTTTGGCCAATTTATGCAATAAGTGAATTATAACCTGGTTTTTATCAGTATCTTTTAATCAGTAACGAATACCTGACGTTTGAGTCGGGTTTTGCAATCTTCATTGGGAAATATCCTTCTGGTCTCAAGCAAGGCATTCTGTCGTATGACCAGGCATTCGCAAAATTGACTGTCGGGATTTGTCCATGGTAGAAATTTCTTTCTGAAAATTTAGGAAAAACAAGGGGTTTGTTATTCAATGAGCCACTAAACGGAAGGTTAAAACGTATTGTATCGCTCAGTTTGAATAGTTTTTGATAACTAAAGGTTGAACGATTCTTTATTGTCGTGTCTGTTTTAAACCGTCCATTGATTTGCGAAAAAGTCGGGGTAAAGAACAGCCCGATGAATGCTGTAAGTAGAATAAGCTTTTTCATCTCATTTATTTTTAAGTAATTCCATTTGCCTTTGAACCAAAAAAATTGATCTGATTCATTTGCAAGATGAAAACTAACTGATTGAAGGTTGCCTGGTGATCTGCGTATTATGTATTTTAATTTGTCAGGTACCATCGGAACCACTTCAGTACCTTTCCAGTACCAGATTAATTATCTGCTGTTTTAGCTTTTCGTGACCTATACCAACACAGTAAAAAAAGAAATCCTGGGATTGAGAACAAAAACCAGCCCCAACCTATGGGAAAGGTATCGGTTGATGCATAATGAATAACGTAGAACGCAAGAAAGCTTCCCACTGTGATGCTGCCACCCAATACTTCCCTCCACCATGCAAGAATCATTCCAACTGTAATTCCAAGCGGGAAGAACAGAAGCCCAAGCCACTCAATAGTATTGGAGGGGTTGATACCTTCGCCGACAATAAGAAGCAATTCTAAACCAATGACAGCGATGCTCCAGATCCTTGCGGTCCAACGGATTACCTTAGTGGTAAGTCGGTATTTTTCGTTTTCGTTTTCCATTTTTTGTAAGTTTTAAAGTTTGAATGGGATTCAAGAAAATATACAAATTACATGGATAGAATATCAGGAACAAATATAATGATTGTTTTATCTCAATTTATCATCGAAAGGAGTATTTAGGTTTTTCAGTATACGTGTCTACCTTTATTCCGATGAAATAGCATCAAAAGGCCACCATATACTAAAAAAAGAGAGGCCGCCGAATGACAACCTCTCTTTAATTTTATCTTAAATATTACTTGTAATCAGGCCAATATCTTAGTCTTTCTTCCAAATAACAATAGTAGCTTCAGATCTGCGGTTGGCAGCATGTTGAGCTGAGGTACAAGGAACACCATCTGCACACTTGTTTGTCAACTGTGTCTCGCCGAATGCCAGTGATTTAATTCTTGAAGCGCTGATTCCTTTGCTAATCAGGTAATCTTTAACTGATTTACCACGTTTTTCGGAAAGTGTCATATTGTAACTTGCAGCACCTCTGCAATCGGTATGCGATTTAATTTCAACATCAACAGTTGGGTTATCAGTCATATCCTTTACTAAACGATCAAGCTCCGTAGAAGATTTAGCGTCAAGATTCCATTTGTCAAATGCAAAGTTTAATCCGAAGTTAATTTTGTAAGTATTACCAACAACAGCTGGCTGAACAAATATCACTTCCGGGACTGGTTCTACTTTTGGAACTGGTTTTGGTTCCGGTTTAGCTACCGGGACAGGCACTGGTACCGGAATTGGAGCTTCAACAACTACAGGCTCAGGTTTCTTCTTTCCAAAAGAATAAGAAAGCCCAACGTGTGTATAAAGCTTAGTTCCAAAAATGTCAGCTTCAGTATTTCCGGGTTTAATATTTCCACGAGTACCATCAGGATTAACCATATCCGTTCTGCGACCGTCAAGTCGGTCAGTATTCACCCAACTCCACTGAGTTCCAATACTTAACTTCACATTGTCGCTCAAACGGAAAGCAACACCTGTTCCGAGCGGAATAGTAGGAAATTTCCAGTGCTGGTCATTGAGAGGCGTCACACCAACTTTTTTCCACAAATGGGTAGCGCCTACTCCTAATTTAGCATACCAGTAAATCTTACGATCAAATTTATTCTTTGAAAATAAATTATTGATGTTCCATACTGTATTCAAATCATACTCATTCACTTCTGTCTTAAAATCAGGTATCGGTCGATTGTCGTATTTCCATGAACCTGTAAGATTTGAGTAATTCCATCCTAATTCCAGGGCAAACACATGCGAAAAGTTCCTCTTTACCAATGCTCCAAAACCAAAATTCAAATCGCTGTTCCAGTGATTGAAATGGTTAAAGCGAGCATCTTTGAACATATTGTACTCCCCGGCAAAATTTGCAACACCTGCACTGATGCCGATTTCCCAATTTTTGTAAGGCTCGGATTTTGCCTTTTCCTGGGCAAAAGTTAATGCGTAGCACATCAACAATACCACAACACTTAAACTAAGTTTTTTCATAATTAATTCTTTTAATATTTGACTTTTAAATGATATTTTGCAAAATTTTAATACATATTCAACTATAGTAAATAAGAAAGTAAAATCCCCCATCTTACCTTTCACTCATTTCTCTGCAAATTTAATCAACTCTGCATTAAATTTAAGACTTTTCTTCTTTTTCATCTTTTGCCTGTTCAACAAGTTCAGCATATTCTTTTGAAAGAATGTTGATCTCACGTTCAGTTTTTTCTTTTGCATGAATCACCGCATTGTTTGCAGACTCGTATGATGCAACCAGTTCATTCACCTTTAAATGAAGTGAAGCGGAGAACCGGTTGAATGATTTTTGAATAATAATTAATTTCGATGGAGCAAAGTTAAGCACCAGAACCCTGCAAGTGTTACAAAATTATTGGGATGAGTTACATGATTCACACATTTTGGAAGGTTGAAATTGTGCAAAGTCCGGAAACGGAAGTCGGATGTGTGAATGTTGTAACTCCTGTCCGGAATTGTGTAACGGTTTTGAAAACAAGTAGAGTTAGCTTTGCCTTGTCAATATTTTCCAATTTTTAAGAAGACGGAATTTAAGGAACTTAACACGCAAATTCAAATCATGAAACGGAATATTTATCTAAAAATATTACTCGGGATAGTCGCTATTGTTCTATTGATCAAAATTATAACGGTCGTCTTTATTGAGCCGTTGGTGGGGAAAAAAATAGAAACAACATTTAATGAAAAGTATAGTGATTACATTGTTGAAATATACAAGGTTCATATATCCTTGTTTACGTCAGCGCTGGAACTGGAAAATCTTACTATAGGCTCGAAACTCGAGCATGGAGGACTCAGAGATTTTAACGGCGAAATAGCATCAATAAAATTCAAAGGAGTCAGCCTGGTAAAATTTCTGTTCAAAAATGATGTCGATATCAGGGAAATAATTATTTCGAACAGTAGTATCAAGGGCAAGATTCCATTTCCCGGAAAAGCAAAACAACCAAAAGTTTCAACGTTAAACATCAGGATTGATAGCTTACGTTTTGATAAAATTGACGTGGCCATTGAAAACACATCAAACACAAAGGCATATTCGGTGAAAGAAGGTGTTTTGAAAGTATATGATTTGCAAGTTAATAAACAGGACACCTTATCCCCTGTCATCCTTAAACATTTTGATTTCAACGCGGAAGAACTCATTACGGTTTCGGCTGACAGTATGTATACGATTAGGGCACGCAGTATTGTTTGTTCGGCAACTTTAAATACTTTGTCATTAGATAGCTTTTCAATTCATCCGAATTATAAAGATTATGATTTTACAGCACGCCATAAATTTCAAACAGATCGTATTGAAGCCGGATTCAGTAATATTTTTGTTCATGATTTCTCTGCAGCAGTTTATTTCAGGTCCAGAAGTCTGGTAAGCTCCTATATCGGAATAGGGAAAATGGATATGAAAGTATTTCGCGATACACGTAAAGAACTCAGGCATGTGAACAATCCCGCATTTCAGGATATGATTTATAACTATCCCGGTACAATCAGAATTGATTCAATCGGTCTTTTAAGCGGGAATGTCACGTATTCTGAACATGTTGAGAAAGCAAATGAGCCGGGAGTTATTAATTTTAATGAGATTAATGCCAAAATCTATAAAATAACCAACGATACTATTTTCAAAACAGAAAAGGCTTATTTAAAATTGAATGCTGAAGGTTTACTGATGGGAAAAGGTAAGATAACCGTTTTATTAAAAGGGAGAATATTCGACAGTCACAATACATTTTCACTGAATGGTACCCTTTCGGGAATGGATGCAAAAGAATTGAATCCTATGCTCGGGAAAAATGCATTCATTTATGCCACATCAGGTAAAATTGATGCAATGAATTTCAGCCTTACAGCAAATAACGCCAAAGCAACGGGCAAAATGAAACTGCTTTATCATGGATTGGACATAGCAGTAAAAAATAAACGGACAGATGATACAACTGCCATTACAGCGCGGGTTAGTTCCCTAATTGCCAATATGATAATATTAAATTCAAACCCGATTCCGGGTGAAGCCGTGAGAGATGGATTAATAGACTATAAAAGAGACCCCGAAAGATTTCTATTTAATTATTGTGCTAAATCTATCCTGACCGGAATTAAATCCACCCTTATTAAAAGTCCGAAGAAATGAATGAATGCGTTTTGAAACATTCATTTGCCTGGAAGGTATGATTACATTGATAGAACAAGCAACACGACAGTATGACGAGACTGTAGAATAGTATAGCGGCACATTACTATCAGAATATTTAACCCTGCACAATACGTACAATTTTTTTGGCTATATCCTCAGGTGAAAGAACAAAATCTATATACCCGCTTTCTATTGCGCTCTTCGGCATATCTGGCTGCGCTGCTGTGTCGGGCTTCTGAGCGATAGTAATTCCCCCCACTTCTTTTATGTCGCGTAGTGCTTCTGCCCCATCGCCGTCATAGCCAGAGACAATAACAGCAATGAGTTTGCCATCCCAGTTCTGTGTTAGGGAACGCATAAAAATCGTAATTACGTCGGGCCATCCTCTGGGCTTTGATATCGGTTTTAAGCGGAATTCTCCATCAAGAACATGCAAATCTCGTTTTTCCGGAATTATGAACACATGGTTAGGCTGAATATCTAGTCTTTCCGTAATCAGCTCAACGGGCATTTTTGTATAACGCGGGAGTATCTCGTGAAGCATGGTGGCAACCGTTCTCAGGTGATTAACGAAGACAATAGCAACGCCCATATCAGTAGGCAGAAGCTGTAGTAGCCGGGTATAGGCATCGAGGCCACCGGCTGAACCGCCCACGCATACAATAGGAAAGTCTTTTACAGTCTTTTTAACTTTCATAGAGAGTGATTTTTACTTCTGAAACATCAACGGATTTGCAATGTTCTCATATTTGATGAGTTTTAAAAAAACGGCTCCAACAATACGAATGTCCATGCGAACCATAATCGGAAGGCGGTTGTCATCGTCGGTAAACCAAATGGTTAAATCGTCATCATTCTTAAACATGCGCCCCACCTCAACCACCGGGCTAATTTTAAGGCAACTGATTTTCCCAAATTTGGTTCTGATCGTCTCTTTTCCCATGTACCTAAGGCGAAAAGGAAATATTTCGTCAGCGAAATACATGTTCACAGAAACCACATCTCCTTCATTTATTTTCGAAAAATCGATTCGTCTTATGTAATAAAAGGTTGAAGACAAATCAAGAATTTTTTCTGGAACACTGTGTATACCAGAAAGTTTTGATTTAACAGTGTTGTTTTTTCGGTTGTAGGTTACCTCGTTGAATAGTGTGTAGTGCCCTTCCTTGATGTTGCGTATTTGCTTGTAGGGCAGGTTCGTTTCTTTGTCGAACCAACTTTCATAAATATCTTTTACTCCATAAAGTGTATTGGCCACTCCGGTGGTTTGCCCAATAGCAGTAGCATGATAAACCGATTTCCCTTTGTAAGCCTCTCAATAAAGCCATATCTGATTTGATAGGTAATGATTTCACCCGCGATAAAAGCCGTATTGGGCTTAATGGGCGGGTTAAATATTTCCTGACCATCAACATACAAAGCCTGTAGCAAAAAGATGAAGAGTAAACTTATGCAAGCTTTCATTTACCAATTTTTTGGTTAAATTACTGAATTATTCTAATTTCTGGCATTGCGGCCACAAATTCAGCAAGGAAAAATGGTTCAAAATAAGCTTTATAAACTAACATACCTTTTTCGAAATTTCCCCGGTCATCTGCCGCTTTTAAACGGCAGTTGGTGTGCGCTTAATCCGCCAAATTCCCAATGATGGTATTATTAATAATTAGTCGTGATGCTCATGTCTCTCCTGACGGCGTTCACGTCTCATCTGACGATCACCACCATTCTGGCGCTCACCGCGAACCTGACCCGAAATAACAACATCAGTTCTGACATGTCGTGGAGTTTGGAGAGTTGCGGTACATGAGGATAAAAGAGTTACCCATGACAACATAAAGAGAACAAGTACAGATGTTAATACTTTACCTGCTCTTACACTTTTTGACATTTTCATTTTAATAAATTTAAAATTGTGAACGAATTTTCACAGAGCAAAGGTGGGTTCATTTGTTTCTGAAAGTGTTACACAATTGCAGAAAAGGATTACATCATTCACACATTTGGGAAGTAGGAAGACCAGAGTCAGAAGACTGAAGTGTACATTACGCTGTTTTTGATTCCTTCAGACAACTGCGTATTTCATCAAAAAAAGGGGTGCGTTTTTCATCAACGCATTTAGCGGCATAAAGGTAAAGCGCTGCACTCCAGGTTTGCCAGTCCTGGCCTTTGGGTTTGCCATCCTGAGCCTTTATCCATTCATTAAATCCATATTCGACGGTTCCGGTATTCGAGGTTTTTACACAATGGGTAAGTGCTATAAGTTTTTCGCCGGCAAGTGTATATCTTTTTGCTGCAACCAGGGCCGCCACATAAAATCCACATATAAAGGGCCATATACCTCCATTATGGTATTCGCCGGGTTTGTTAAATATTTCATACCGTGGAAGCCAGTCAGGATCCTCGCGTTGAATAAAAGGAAAAAAATTAGGTGGCAGATCAACTGTCAATTCTCCTCTTTTTCTCATGGCAGTACACTCCTCTTCGATCCAGGATACCATTTCATCTGCCCGCGAGGGCGATGCTATTCCGGAGAGGATAGCCAGACTGTTACCGAGCAGGTCGAATCGTTCGCTGCTATGAATTTTATACGACCAGAAAGCATAGTGAGGTTTGTGTTTTACTACAAGACCTTCGTGGGCATGATGGTGTGACGTATCACTGGAAATCGTAAACCGCCTCATCTCATCGTGCATTCTATCTGCTCTTTCATTCCTCCCCAAAAGCCGAAGATAACTATATACAATGGTGTTTACATATAGTCCATATCCGGTAACCCATTGTTCATCGCGCCAATCACTTGTGGGTTGCTGGGCAACCAGGTACCGATCAGATGGGTTTTGATATTCCATCCATGTCAGGGCTTTTTCGACAGCTTCGTTAAGAAAGTCCGTTTCGCCGGAGACTTTTCTGAATATGCCAACACCAAGCAAAAACAATGGTGTTGTATCACTTGCACCACGATTCTCCTTGTCGTGCACTAACGAAGGAATATGGCCCCGTTCTGTTTGATTTTTTGCAAGCGTTTCCAATACCTTTCGAATGCTATCCAGAAGCTTCTTATTCTCAGAAACAGCAATTCCCAGAATTGAAAACATTAAATCTCGTGTATATGGCTCAGGATATCCCCAGCCGGCAGTTCTTGGGAGTCCATGAAATGGGCCGTGTGCATTATGAAGCAGCACCTCAAGTGCGGCCTTCTTTGCCTCTTCTATCTCTTTCAAGTTTGATTTTTGCATGATTTTAAAATTTGACAATTTGATAATTTGACAATTACCCTACAAATTACGGTGATGTATTTAGCATTGTAAAACATTGTCGAATAGGCAAATTGCCGAATTATTCTATCCCCAATTTATCCTTTATTATCTGAACAAACCGTTTCGCAACAATGCGATAGTCAAAATTCGCCACTACACGCTCTCTTCCGGCCTTGCCCATTTTTTCGCGCAATGTAGCATCCTCCATAAGATTCAGCAAATATTTGGCAATATCCTGAACATTTGCACGATAATCGACTGTTCGTGGTACATTAAAGATCACTTTGTGATGATCTTCAAAACCCGATTCATTTCCAAGCATTACTTCGTTTACAACAATTTTCCGGGCGACCTCTGCCAGAAATGCCGTTTCACCGTGAATAAGTGTATCCAGCATTCCCATAGCCTTGATGCTTAATACCGGTTTCCCACAAGCTCCGGCTTCCACTTGTGGCATTCCGAATCCCTCAAGCCTGGAGGGGGCGGCATATATATCGCATGCGCCAACCAGATAAGGCATAAAATTTCGTGAGATGGTGTTGGTTTCGTAGGTGACATTTTTTTCAATGCCCAGGTTTGTTGCCATTTCCAGGTCAATCAGGTTTTGAGCTTTAGTTCGTGGTTGTGGCCACACTTTGCAGACATATTTCCAATCGGGTGCTTTAACATCAATAATAGCAAGCGCCTGCATAACCTCCTGTGCGCCTTTTGATGCGGCATCGCCGCCCACTGTGAGAATCATTAACTGATCGTGTGAAATACCCAACGCTTCGCGCACGGCCAAAATTTTTGGATCATCCTTACTGTACAGGGTGAATGCATCTGTATCGCAACCTACAGGCAGCACTTCAATTTTGTCTCCACTGATCCCGTCGCGGACATACATCTCTTTTACCCAATTTGAGGTTACCAGTATAAGCGGAAGAGCATTCAATATTTCTTGATAGTTTGCAATATAACCGTCAGCAACCAACCACGGTACGGGCTGTACACCATACCGTTGCGGATGAAGTACCAATTGTGGCGTATGCCCCCAATAACCGACACCAACCACTACGTCTGGTTCAAACCATCGATAGTACCATTCTTTCTCCTGTGCTGATTCATAGTGAACAGCATGGGCATCAACTCCCATTTCAAGAAGACCCCTGTACAGAAGATCTCCCTGAGTTGCAAGCCCACCGGGTGAAGGCGGATAATCATACATTACTAATACTTTCATTATATTTAATTTGTTAATATGTTAATATACTAATTCGACATTGAGACGATTCATCCGTCAGATGACGAATGATAATGGGAGAACAGGCTTATTGGATAATGTGTCAAATATTTCATTGGCACATTGTCAAATTAGCACATTGATTAAGTATTCTCACGGCCTCTTGCGAATCTGTAAATTGCCAGAATGCTTCCGATCGTGGTGTTGTTTCGGCTTCCCAACTGTTTTTTTCAAAGCCGTATGTTTCTGTAATGATGCAATATTTTCTCATCCAGATCTGTTTTGAAAGCATTTGGCAACTTGTAGCGTTTTTGACAGCCTGGGGAAAATATTTTTTATTGCCATCTTCGTAGGCAAAGACCCAAAGTTCATTGGCCAATATTTTACCGGTATGCCAGAGTTTAATAACAGTTTTACCTATTTCCTCGTGTCTGAGATGCCGCGTATATTCGCCTGCAGGATTATGGGAAATGATCAGGTCGAAATGCTGCTGAGGTAATAAATCAAGTATAGCATGTTCAGTATCTTTTTCGTTCAATGGCTTTTGATCTGGTCCGTCGTCAAGGTCGCCCATAATTCCTTCCGATTTTAAAACTTTTAATGCTTTATAAAACTTTGTGGCGCGCTCCGCATCGTTTTTCCGGCTGAGACATACAATAAACCACTTCCATGAGGGATGGCTCAGCAGAGCTCCACCGGCCCATAATGTTTCATCATCGGGGTGAGCCACAATAAGGACAACTGTCTTTGATTTGTTTCCATCCATATTCCTTGACTTTTGGACAATTATATGGAGGTATTGAAATAATCTTTAACAAAAGTATTCCGCTGAATTTCAGTCATTTTATCAGCAGGCTTAATGACAATTTTTATTTTTTCAAAAAGATGGCTGACCGATAATATGTTTAATAATTCATTTTTGGCTTCAGTTGGTCCGAATAGAATAACATCTTCAAAATCCAAAATTACATCGCCTAGTTTCTTGTAATAAGCTGAAAGCTGGCCTTGCTCTTTGTTAAGGCTATGACTTTCATCTTTATACTCAATTTGTTGTTCAGCCTGGAGTTCAGGTTGTGATTCCACAATATTTGAAACAATTGTACCATTTGTTAATTCCATCAAATGTGCAATTGAATGATCCATGTAAATTCCAAGGCATTTTTTTGTCTTCATGCTGAGTATTATTAATATTAAAATTGCTCTAATTCCTTAATCCATATACAGTTCTAAAATGATATCCATATACTATAAAAATCATTGCATCACTTATTAAGCCCGGCCGTCTAAAAAGCGTCCAAATCAATAGTTTCCAATATTCACCTCTGCCTTTATTTATAATTCCAATAATAAAAATTGACTTAAACAAAGCACTGAGGTAGGAAAGTTTTATTTTCTTCCTCCCGGTATGAAGCCGTTTATAGTTTAATAAAAACTGGCGGATTCTTTTATAATATGGCTTTGTTGCATAGATATTTTGAATGATCTTTTTATATCCTTCCAGTAACTCCTGATAGTTCATTTTTGGAATAAAATTCATCGAGAAATCAGTGTTATTCCCGGATGATTCGGTCGTTAGCCTGTTTTCAGCTTCCAGTCTTTTATAAAGCTTCGTGTTTTTGGGTGCATTTAATAGTCCTACCATTGCAGAAATAATTCCACTTTGCTGGATAAAATCGATTTGTTGTTGAAAAACAGTTGGCATATCGCTGTCGAAACCCACAATAAACCCACCTGAAACCTGCATTCCCGCCTTTTGTATTTTTTTTACGCTCTGAAGCATGTCTCTGTTTCTGTTCTGACTTTTATTGCAATCCATCAGCGATTTTTCTGCGGGAGTTTCGATACCCACAAACGTAGAAGTAAATCCAGTTTCGCTCATCAAAGACATTAGTTCTTCGTCATCAGCAAGATTAATAGAGGTTTGGACATTAAATGCAAACGGATTTTTATGTTCTTGCATCCATTTTCTCATTGCCGGTAGCAAGTTGTTTTTTACCTCATTTTTGTTCCCTATAAAATTATCGTCAACAATAAAAACGGAACCACGCCAATTTAAATCATAAAGTATTTCAAGCTCTTTAATAACCTGACTCGTATCCTTCATCCTAACCTTGTGCCCCAAAAGAGAAGTAATTTCACAAAAATCGCAGGAAAAAGGACATCCCCGCGAAACCTGAATGTTCATGGTAACATAGTCCTTCATCGACAGCAAATGATAATCGGGTACAGGAGTCGATGTAATATCAGCAAATTCATCGGTTTTGTAAATTCTTTGGGGAAGTTGCCCGGTATTCAGGTCTTTGAGAAACAAAGGCAATGTTATTTCTGCTTCATTCAATATAAAATGGTCAATCCGGGGATAGTTTTCGAATTCAGAAGTAAAGAGGGGGCCACCCGCAACAATTTTAATTTTGTGCTTCAGGCATTCCTCAATGATCTTATTTACCGATTCCTTTTGTATGTGCATCGCACTAATAAAAACATAATCGGCCCATAGGATATCACTTGTCTTTAGTGTTGAAACATTCATGTCAACCAGTTTCTTCTGCCATACTTTTGGGAGCATCGCCGATACGGTTATTAACCCTAAAGGGGGTACCGAAGCTTTCTTGGAAATAAAACGTATGGCCTGCTTGAAACTCCAGAATGAATCGGGGTATTGCGGAAATATTAATAATACATTCATCTCGTTCGCATTTTTTTATTTTCTGAAATATTTCGTCGAAAAGATAAAAAATGGTTGAAGTAAAAGCGTTATACAATTATTGATATTAATTACATAATTCACACCTTTTCTTATGCTTCACAGGCTCGTTGATTATGCATAATTAATCTTGATTGGGATATACAATTCTTATACTTCTCAATGGTTAATCTCGCCATCAGGTAACTTACTGTCGACTCAGCACCCTGGTTAAGGTTCACATTCGATTCCTCAAGCCCGTCGTAACAACCACCGGTGCATGGGTTATAAATAATTTGATGAAGGCGGTTGTTACCCAAAAACCAATTGAATGCTGTAAGCATTTTTTGGCGATAGTCTTCGTCTGCAAGTACATCGTAAAACTTACTTCTCCCTTTAGCAGCCATTTTTTGTTTGAAATTACTTCTATCCCGTTTTCATTAAAAGTGCGCGTCAGAAGAAAATTAAACGACGAAATGGCGATGTTTTTATAAACTATATCACCGGTCAGTAACCAGGCATATAACATGGCCTCAGGCATAATGCTGTTGGCATAAGTAAGATAATCCTCAAACCATTCCCATTTATTGTTCGATTCGTGCCTATACATCTGAACCAAACGATTGGCGAAGATTTTTATAAGAGATAGATTTTCAGGAGATTTTATGGTGCGTTGATAGTAATATAAACCTTTTATTGCAAATGCCATGCCCCGTGTAGAGTGCATTGTTTCTATGTGTCGCAACGATTTTTCAAAAATTGTTCCGGCACCAGAGATGATTTTTGCGGGTAACAACCCTGTTAATGAGTATAAATAACCTAAAGCCCAAATAGCCCTTCCATTGGAATCATCCAAATTGACTGCTTCATTTTGATCGGTAAAGTTGAGATCCCTATCCACATAATTGAGAAAATAGCCTTCAGGCTCCTGACAATATTTTATAAAGCTGAGATATTTTCGGATGTCATTTACACTTTTTTTACCGCCTTTCGATTTAAAATACATACACATTGCTATCAGGGCCCGGGCATTATCATCCAATGTGTATCCTGTACTTATATCTGGTTGATTGACTTTTGAAAACTGAATAATCCCGGTCCTGGTAGTCATTTGTGTCAGATGGCTCAGTTTGATAACCGGGAGATTATATCGGATTGTAATTTTATCGGAGGCAGTTTTCTCAAATAACATTGCGTGCGCTATTGCCGAATTTTCCCAGGCTGTCGACACTATTTTCTGCAAGGTATTTAAACTGATATTCCTTCGTAATTTATCATTGTTGAGTAACCGGATGGCGGCAGTGGCTAATTGTTGTGAGTTGCGAAAATCAAAAATAATTCCGTTATCCCTGGTCAGTACCTCTTTTGCATGCGGTATAGGTGTAGAAATGATGGGGCAGCCACAGCTCATGGCATAAACAAAAGTGCCGCTTACAGCCTGGTTCGGATCGTTGGTAGTAAACAGGTAAATATCGGTAAGTTGTAAATATTCGAGCAATTCCGGCAAATCTAAATACCTGTTAACAAATCGCACATTATCCTGAAGGGCAAGTTGTTCAACTTTTTGTTCGAGCATTTCACGGTATTCTTCTCCATCCGTTTTCACCACTTCGGGATGTGTTTTTCCTATAACCAGAAATACGACTTCAGGACATTGCCTGACAATGGCAGGTAAGGCTTCAATGGTGGTTTCGATTCCCTTTCCGGAACTAAGCAAACCAAAAGTAGTCAGCACTTTCCGACCTTTTAGTTTATACTTCAGTTTCAAAAAAGTCTTGTTTAATCGGGGAACTAAATGAGTGCCGTGAGCTATAACAGATATTTTTTGCAGTGGTACACTATAATCGTTCGTTAAAATATTAGCCGAAGTATTTGTCATTACAACGATTGACTCGCAAACAGCTACAATACACCTTACTTTTGTTCTTAACTGTTCATCAGGATGAGGCAGTACTGTATGAAAAACAGTAATAACCGGTTTTGAAAGTCCGGATAAAAATTGCTGAAATGCTTGTTCCTGCTCACTATATAAGCCAAACTCGTGCTGAATAACGACGATTTTAATGCGTTTATTCTTATTAATTATTAATGCCAGTTTTTCATATTCGTCTGCTTTGGAAGTTTTAAGAACGTATTCTACTTCAGAGGGATATGGATAATTAACATCACCCGATTCCAGTGCACAAACTTTTATGGAAAAAGTATTGCTGAACTTATTGTTCAGCGATTTTATTAAATCCTGCGAATAGGTTGCGATACCACATTCCCTGGGTGGATATGAAGTGATAAACAAGATTTCAATCGGATCATTTATGTAATCCGGACCTGGTTTTTGTTTTTTGTCTTTGGATCCGATTATGGAATGAATGGTATTTTCTAAATCAGAGATCTCTGTTTGATGCGGAATCTGATCATCAGATTCAATGGAAGTCGTTCTATTTTTCATCCTTCGCAGTATAAAGTAATAAC
>JAPLDR010000018.1:186341-196567 GCA_026391655.1 Bacteroidia bacterium
AGGCGATTCGTTCATCGGCTGCACCGTAATAGATGTAAAGCGTATCCCCAAATAATGCTGTGCCGGTTGGAAAAACCACATTATTAACCTCTCCCTTTAATTCCCATTTATATTCGGGCGAGAACAGAGCATAAGGCAGGCGGGCTATTTCTTTTGAAGGATTATTTATATCCATTAAGGCAGCTGCACAGGCAGAATAGACAAGCCCTTTATCAGTTTCTTCTGCTCCATGGTATATCAGCAGCCATCCGTGTTCAGTTTCAATGGGAGCGCAACCACTGCCAGTGTACCTTGCCTCATGCGCATAAATAGGCTCGAGGACAATATGATCCTGGAGATTAATAAAATATTTATTCCAAAATTCTTTAGTGAGTTCCTTTAGGCTTTTTACAGAAACGAGTTGAATGCCTGGTCTGATCCGGTGAAGAAACACCAATTCGCCATTAATTCTTCGGGGAAAGAAAACTACATTTTTATCCCACAAAAGAATTTTTTCAGAATCTGAATCCTGGCTGTAAAACTTATGATCGCGGTAATAATTTTCCTTTACTTTACCGGCCGTTTCAACAAGTGATACAAATTCAGCATAAGTTATAGTGGGAACAATGATTCCCTGCTTTTCAAAATGCACTAAATCTTTTGAAGTAGCTAAAGCCCCAAGAGCACTATTCCCGTCGTAGGCAGTATAGGTCATATAATAAAGGTCGTCAATCTTGACAATTCGGGGATCCTCAATACCATGCGATTCATATTCGAATTCAGGAACCATGATAGGCTTATCCCACCTTTCAACAACTGTCAACGGGCCATCGAGTCTGCAATAGCCAATACTCGAATAATTTCCTTGTCTTACTGCCCTATAGAACATATGAACGTCGTTGCCTTCGCGTATTGCTGCCGGATTTAATACCCCTTCATTTTCAAATTCCAGATCGGTCTTTGATAATAATACGCCTTCTTTTTTAACCTCTATCATGTTTCTGTTTTCTTAAATTCAATGTAAAAAGTTTGAAGTGCCTGGAGTACTTAAAGTGCCTAAATTACTTGAAGTGCCTTGTACAAATTCCGGCTTAGGTCTTCCGGCTTCAGACTTTTAGTTCCTTCTTTTCAAAAATTTTCAAAATCGGTTTTATTTTTAATAATGGAGGCATGGTGTCGCCCAATAAAAATCCCCAGGGTTTTAAGGAATCGATATGGTCGAAAATAAGTTTTACAATGGCGAGAAGTGGTATGGAAAGAAACATACCGGGTACGCCCCACAAAGCATTCCCGACAAAAACTACTATTATTGAGAAAAGCGCATTTATTTTAACCTTTGAGGCAACGATATAAGGAACGATATAGTTATTGTCTATTAGCTGAATGATATAATAACCCATCAAAACGTATACCGGGTACCAGGCTGTTGATTTGGTGGCCAGTGCAACTAACATAGGTAATGCCACTGCCACGAGTCCTCCGATGTATGGAATAACATTCAGCACCGCACCAATAATCCCGAGCAAAAGCGCATATTCGATGCCAAGCGTTAAAAGAACAACTGTATTAAGTATTGCTACTATAACGGCTTCAATAATGAGTCCGATAAGATAGTGTTGAATAACTGTTTTGGTCTGGGAAACGATTTCTTTCACCTTACTTTGGTGCTCTTCCTGAAAAAGTCTGTGAATAAATTCAATGATGATAGGCTGGTAAAATAATAACAGAAAAACGTAAACAGGTATTAAAAACAATACCATTATCACTCCGCCAACCGAAAGAAGTGTTTGGCCAATGGCTTCATTACTGACATTAAGGAATTCATCTTTGGTTTTTGTTATCCAGGTATGGATTTTTTGTGGATTGATATCAAGATAACCTGATAAACTGGAGATTGACTGATTAAGCGTATCGGTAAATTTATCAACCAGTTGTGGCCATGAATCGCTAAACTGGCTCGCCTGTGAAAATAAAAGAGCGAAAAACGCAAAAAGGACAAAGGACATAAGTAACAAAGTAAATACAATGGCTATAATCCTGTTAATCTTAATCCGCACAAAAAAATTCACGACAGGATGAAGTACGATTGCAATAACAACTGCAAAAACGATAGGGACAATAATGCTCTGAGCAATATACAAAATTGCTACAAAGGCAACCAAACCTATCAGGAAAATGGATGCCTTTGCGTAAAATGGCAATTGTAATTCTTTATCTATACTCACAATTTTTACTTATTTGATGCAACCAATGTTTTAAGGAAAATTTGAAAAAGACAGAAGCCAGAAGCAAGAAGAAGAGAGTTTATATCTCCTATATTATTTCTTAAAATCAGCTGAAAGTCCAGACTTAGGTTTTCGAGACTCCAGACTCCGGTCTTCCTTCTTTTAAAACCCGCTTTCATTAATTCGTGGCAGAACCTTTTCTTTTTTGCGGAGAATACGTTGATAGATAAATTGTCCGATTGACTTAATCGTTTCAGGATGTTGACTAACAACTGTAGTAACTCCTAACTGCAAAACAGCGCCGAAAAGCTTTCTGATTAAATTACCTGACGCACCTACCATCACTATTTTTTTTGAAACAAAACCAGTTGCCAAACCTACGGCGGTACCTAAAATGTCATCGATCAAATGAGGTGAAGTAACTACTTCGTGAAAAGTACTCCTTAGAATATTAACAGGTTTTAAGCTCTCGTAAGTAAAGTAGAATTGTTCTTTCAATAGTTGCCCACTAATAGCCTGCTCAACTTCTAATCGTTGTATTGCATTTTTTAACGCGACAGTTGCAGATATGTTTTCCATGTGATTTTATTTAAGCACCTGTTTAATGAAATTGTTGCGCACCAGCTTTTTAATCCACTTATGCATAACTAAATGTATAAAAATCCCTGTAAACCCATAAAAAGCAGCTATCACAAAGAATCCGTAATAGGTTTTGCCGAGGATTTCGCCAAGCCAAAGCGCTAATCCGAAATTAAGGAAAAGCATAAATGACAAAAAAAAGACAATAACAACAGAATGAGTTATACATGTGGAAACAACATCCGCCGTTTTGTCCAGTGTTTTAAGTTTTACTAACTCAAAGCTTGTTTTGCCGTATTCAGCAGCTCTTTTTATTAGTGATTCAATCATATTTTCATTGTCTTCCATGGCTTCAGTCTTGATCATATTTAATAAACAACAGGGACTTTAGTTTTTTGACAGTTGTAAGGCACCGCTTGCAATTGTTAAAAGGAGTACAGTTTCTTCCTTAGATGTCAGGCTGTACTTTATATTTTCATGTAGTGTCAGTATCTGACCTTTGTCAAGATTTACAGATTCTTTGCGCGTATGAAACATCAATTTCCCTTCAATTATTTGAACCGTAATTGAATCATTCGACTGAAAAGATTGAATTTCAGTTCCGGTGTGCAAAGCGGTAAGCACAATCTGCTTATCGGGTGTTTTCAAAAGAATCAATGAATTAAGTTCACCCTTTGCCCAGCTTTGTTTTAGTTTCATCTTTTCAACTAAAGTTGGCAAATCGAAAATGAGCAATGAAGGATTATGCGATTTATTATCCTTATGCACAAGATAGTTGGCTTTAAACGATTCCTTTTCCATGTTACTATTTTTATCAAAATTTCAATATTGAGTCCACTCCAAAAATCTCCTTAAGGTTTGATCTATTATAAAAAATGTAAGAGTATTTTACTTTTTATCAATGACTTATAAGATCCCAGACAGTATTAATCTTTAAAATCGAAATTTCCGGAGCAGACTCAATGCTTAAAAGACCTTGCAAGCAGACTAACCTTTAGCGGCTTTTACATCTTTTTCAATCTCTGCTAATTTGTCATTACCCTTTTTAGTCATTGCTGAAACTTCTTCCTTTACATGTTCAAATTTCTCGGAGATGGTGTCAACATATTCACTGAATTTATCTTTCAATCCTTCAGCATAGTTTTCGCCCTTTTTCAATATTCTTCTTCGGGTACGTGAACCTTTGGCCGGAGCAAATAAGATTCCTGCCAATGCACCAGCAGCAACGCCGGCCAATACTCCTAATAATACTTTTCCTGTGCTCATAATTTTATTTTTTATGGTGATTAAATAATTACAGTATACAAAGATGAGGTTCTTATTGATGATAAATGTTACACAATTACAGGCAAGAGTTACATCATTCACACATTATCAGGCATGATGCTTCTTTACAGCAGAATCATATGTCATATCCGCTTTTTATCACGGTCAGAATCATTTTGAAACGCCTGTTTGGTTTTACAAAATTGGGTGCGTGGGCAGGAATTACGATGGACTCTCCGGCACACAGAAAATTGGATTTTCCGCTAATTACGATCTCCACCACACCGTCAATGATTTGAACGAAAGTGTCAAAGGGAATAGTTTTCTCTTTTAGCCCTTCCCCATTATCAAACGACATCACGGTCACATTTCCTGTTGTTTTTTTAAGGATAGTTTTGCTGACCACCGAATTGGGTTGATATTCGATGATCTCAACTGTAATGTTGGCTTTTGACTTTATAATTTCGCTGGTATCCATGGTTTTAATTTGGGCTGCATGATCCATAATATTCGAAGTGAAATAAAAAACATTATTTAACATATGCCTCGCTAAACGGCTTCTTTTTAATAAAGTAAAAGCAACGTATTAAAGCGCGGTAATAATTTTGAGCAATTCATCTTTTGTTTTGCCAAGCCTGATTTGAAGTTTCGCAAACATCTTTTCTTTCTCTCCTTCTTCAAACATCAGGTCATTATCCGTTAAAACTGCTAATTTCTGTTTTAGCTCAGCTTTCTGCTTATTCCAATTCCATTTTACTTCAGTTGAGTTCATATTTTCGATTCTTTAGATGAAAACTTTTCATACTACAAAGTTGAGGTACTCATTGCTGTTTTGCGTTACACAATTGCAAGGAAAACTTACATCATTCACACATTTTGGCGCAGAATGAGCTCTTATTGTTAAAATTTTTGGAGTGGGAGGAGTGAATCATTTGCCTGCCGGCATTTGGCAACTACACTTTTATGAATAATACGAATTAAGGGTTAAATCTTAATAAACCCGAAGGGTTGGCATCCCGAAATTTCGGGAGCTGCCTGAGCCATTCTGATTGCCTTTAATGTTGATTTGCATCATTTAATCCCGTTATTACCGGAGGCCTTCAGCACATCAAGCAGTTCCCTGAGATTAACAGTGGCGTAGGATGATGAATGATCTGACATTGCATAAGGGATAATCAGATCTTCATTATGAATAATTGAGCCGCATGAATAAATCACATTCGGCACATAACCTTCTCTTTCTACTTCATTTGGTACCATTAAAGGACTATTTAGCCTTCCGATCTCTTTCTCCGGGTTCTCAAGTTCATACAACGACGCACCCAAAGTGTATTCCCTCATCGGGCCAACCGCGTGTGTAATAATCAGCCAACCGTCTTCTGTCTCAATAGGGGAACCGGCATTGCCTATTTGCACCAGTTCCCAGGGGTATTTGGGCTGCTGTATAATTTTAGCTTCATGCCAGATATTTATACTATCTGAATAAGCAATATAATTATTTACGCCATCTATCCTGCACAGCATGACATACTTACCGTTGATCTTTCGGGGGAACAAAGCCATCCCCTTGTTTTGGGCGATCTTTCCATTAATAGGCAATATCTTGAAATTATAAAAGTCTGTAGTCTTGATTAACTTAGGCAAAATCGCCATCCCATCGAAAGCTGTGTAGGTGGCATAATAGGTTATGTCGCCATTATCATCAGTGAATTTGACAAAACGGGCGTCTTCAATACCTCTTTGTTCGGTTGCCGAAACGGGGAAGATAACCCTTTCGGAAATGGCTGAATCAATTGAAAAATGAATCTCGTAATGTGAAGAAGCCAGCCACATCATATGATTTATAATTTTTAAATGATCTTCCTTAATATCGGGATCCTTTATGGCTATTTCAAGGTTCTTCATCAATTCGCCATACGTAAAATCGTCCCCTAATTTATCCAGGATAAAAGCAGCCGAAACAGTATTTTCATTGTCTTGCAATTCATCATGTTTATCTATGATTGCAGCAGGAATAACATTTTGAGGGCTTTGCATTTCATCCAGGTTATCCAGAATAACAGGAGACATAACAGTACCATGGTCTTGCATTCCCTCAAGTTTCTCCTGAAAACTTTTTTTATTATAAGTATTCCGTATAATTTTATCTGCTTCGGCCAGCATTTTACCAACAGGTTCTAAACTCAGGTTATTATTCCTGTCAAGAGTTCCTGTGCGGAAAACCACAGATGAGATATGACCTTCACCCGTGGCCCGAAAACTAAAAATCACTCTTTTCTCATTTGATCTTATTTCAGACTGATCAGGATGTTCTACAACGGAAGGATTAAAAAAAGCAGCTGATTCAATTGAATATTCCATTGTAAAATATGATCCTATAAGTGCTTTCTGGGGCATACTCAGATCCTGTTCATTAACTTCAATCTTTTCAAATATAGGAGCGAGTCTGGCAAAATGTTTCTCAAATATTTGTGATATATTCCTGTGACGCCGGGAATACCCTCTCAGTAACTGGCTCATGGCAATATTTACTTCTTTCTCTGACATTACCAATACCTTCCTGATTATATCAGCTGATCTCTCATCACTCACATATAGAAAACGGGCGATTACCCTGGAAGAATCAGGAGAAAATGTAAACTTTTTTCTGGTTACAGCAACTTGCATGGTTTTCAGTTTTAAAGAACGGGTTTAAATAATTCTGCCATTCTGTATTTGCGAAGGTAACGTTTCTGAAGGTGTTTTAAGTGTTTTTAATCAATTTATGATGATCACCATTTTAAAAACACAAAAGTCCACTTCAAACAAGAGCGGACTTTTGTGTTTTAACAGAGCGGCCATTTGAGTTCTGAATATTCATTTATCAGAATAAAAGTGATAATCAGCTCTGAATTGAATTTGTAATTTATGATTCGTCTTTTGTTGTGCGTACAAGACCTATGCCGGCAACGAAGAATATAAGACCGAGTATACCGTAAATGAACAGCGCCTTAATATCACGCGTACCACCCGAGGTATTGACAAATAATACTGCAGCATAGATAAGACCACCGACTCCGAGGAGAGTAAGTAATGCCCCAAAGATTCTTTTAAGGTTCATCGTGATTACTTTTAAATATGTATATTCGTCAGATAACTGAAAATCCCAAATATCTTGAGAAGCCAAATGATAAGAATAATCACAACCACAAGGTTGAAGATTTTTTTGATTTTGTGATCCATGGGGATGAACGTATTGATAATCCAAAGCAGAACCCCAACAACAATTATTGCAATTAAAACATTAAGTAGTGGCATATTAAAATAATTTAGAAGTTTATTCAAAGGTAATCCACCTGATTCCGCCAAGTGTTACACAATTTATGGAGAGATTTACATCATTCACACATTTATCCCTGGGCTAAAGTGTAAAACATCGCAATCGCAGATGCGAGCATAACCATGAATGTTATCCAAACCACAGTATTCGACAACCATCCACTGCGGTATTCACCCATAATTTTCCGGTTACGGGCAATTCTGGCAATCAAAAATATTAAAGGTACTGCCGCCACACCATTAAAAACGGCGGTAAAAACCAACGCTTTGATCGGATCAATACCGATAAAATTAATCATTAAACCAATAATCGTCGCAATGGTGATTACTCCGTAAAAACCATGAGCCTTCTTTAGTTTAAGGTTGAGTCCTTCTTTCATGTTAAAGGCTTCAGATAAGGCATAGGCTGCCGAACCCGATAATATAGGAATGCCCAATAAGCCAAGGCCGATGATGCCTGTGGCGAAAATTAGTTTGGATAAGAAACCGGCATAAGGGAAAGTCTGAACAAGAGGTTCCAGCGCTTTGGCAGCATCGGCTGCTGATGCTACATTTGTAATTCCATTCTCATGTAAAACTGTGGCAGCCACCACAATGATTGACCATGTGGCGAATTCCGAAAATAACATGCCAATGAAATTATCGAGACGCAGATTTCTGATAAAACTTTTACCAATTCTCGGCTTTCCATATCGGCCAATCAAATGTTGCGCCTTTTCCTCCTCAACCTCCTGGGCCGCCTGCCAGAAAAACATGTAAGGAGAAATTGTTGTACCCAAAACGGCTGTAATGATGAAGAAGAACTCAAAATTTAGTTCAACATGCGGCAGAAAAGTAGCGGAAAGAATCGACTGCCAGGATTTGTCAATAATAAAGAGCGTTAGCGGATAGGCGAGTAGCGTTAAGGCCAGCCATTTTAAAATACGTGAATAAACCCGGTAGGTAGTGAAAATTTCTAAAATTAAAATCAGCGCCGTAAAACCTAAAGTTAAAATGACAAAATTGACAGGAATAATCAGTTGGGCCGCGGCAGCAATAGCGCCAATATCTGCGCCAATATTAATTGTATTGGCAACAACCACAAGTAAGACAGCAGCATAAAGTACCTTTTTACTATAATTGGCTTTGATTACGGCCGCTAAACCATGACCGGTTACAGCGCCAATCCGTGCACAGGCTTCCTGAATAGCGACCATGAGCGGAAGCATAGCTATTGCTGTCCACAGTTGGCCATAGCCGAATTTGGCTCCCGTTTGAGTATATGTTGCGATTCCTGACGGGTCATCATCAGCCGCTCCGGTAATCACTCCCGGCCCGAAAACATTAAAAAATTTCTTTATTTTGGAAAGCTTGCTTGAAGCAGGTTTTTTTGTTTCCATTTCTAGTTCAAATACAAGTTTATTAGTTCTTTAAGTTTTAAAAATTCCAATGGTTTTGCCAGATATTCATCGCAACCGATTGTTAAAATTTTACTTTTTTCTTCACTGTAGGCATAAGCGGTCTGAGCAATTATGGGCAAATCAGGTCTGATC
Organism: Bacteroidia bacterium; assembly: GCA_026391655.1. Lineage (GTDB taxonomy): Bacteria > Bacteroidota > Bacteroidia > Bacteroidales > Prolixibacteraceae > JAAFHB01. Next base: position 195,241 of record JAPLDR010000018.1, read on the forward strand.
TGTTTTATTAGTTTTGTTGCTTCCATCCCATCCATAACCGGCATTCGGATATCCATGAGAATTAAATCGATATCGGGTGTATTCCTGACTAATTCTACCGCTTCTTCCCCGTTTTCTGCATGAATTACAGTGACATCAAATTTCATTAAAACTTTTTGAAGACACTTGAAGCTTATCCAATCGTCTTCGGCGATCAGAATTTTTCCGGTACCATGTTTCACAGGAATTCCAGAATGTTTTCTGACTGTTTTGGAAGATACGGCAACTTTCGTATAGGGTAATGTAAAGAAAAATGTAGAACCTTTGTTGATTTCAGATTCCACCCTGATTTTGCCTCCAAGCAATTCGACAAGCCCCCTCGAAATGGCAAGCCCAAGACCTGCACCCTCAAAATTTCTCTTCATTGATTGTTCGACCTGTATGAACCGATCGAAAATACTGTCATATAATTCCGGAGGAATGCCAATACCCGTGTCTTTTACATATATTTGTACAAAATCATCTTTAATTTCATAGCCATACTCTATACTGCCCGATTTTGTAAATTTTAGCGCATTATTAATTAAATTGACCAGAATCTGGTGTACCTTGGCTTTATCAGAATTTACCGTTTCATCTTTATGGTGCTGGTTATGGTAATTCAAACTAATATTCTTTGCTTTCGCAACAGGATTGAATAAGGTTAATAAATCCGAAAATATCGAATTAATGATGACTGGCTTCTTCTCAATTACAACCTGTCCGGTTTGTATTTTGGAGATATCAAGCACATTAGTAACAATATCAAGAAGACGTCTCCCGCTTTGATTTATTAAAGCTGTATATTCTTTAATGTCGTCCTTACTTATATCCTCATCAATCAGCAACGTGGAAAAACCGATTATGGCGTTCAGCGGCGTTCGTATTTCATGAGACATATTCTGCAGGAAGGCGGTCTTTAAATTATCGCTTTCTTCTGCTCTCTCCTTGGCAATGATTAACTCTACTGCACGTTTTTCTTTCTCTTTGTTTTGAAAGGCAAGCTCTATGTTGGCAATAATAAACTCCATTTCTGCCTGTTTGCGCTCGGATATATCCTCAATCATGCAGAGATGCAGGGGATGTGATTTATCGTCGTACAAAATATGAGATATGGTCATGTTCACCCAAACAAATGATCCATCGGGATGAACATAACGTTTTTCCATATGAAATCCATTAATTTCTCCGGCAACCAATCGGGCCATATTGTCCAGGTCTGCCTGAGTATCGTCGGGATGGGTTATGCTCATCCAGTCTATATTAGCCATTTCTGCAATTGTACGACCGGCAATTTTAGCAAACATCG
>JAPLDR010000018.1:196580-243475 GCA_026391655.1 Bacteroidia bacterium
TTGAATTTTTCCGGTTAAGGAATCAATTAAAGCAATGCCCATGGGAGCATCATTAAAAATGGCTTTGAATCGTTCTTCACTCTTTTTCAGCTCTGCTTCAGCCTGATTACGATTAATTTCAAGTTTCTTTTCCTTTAGCGCTCTTTTAATTGCGGGAACCAACCGCTCCAGTTTGTTTTTGAGTACGTAATCCGTTGCCCCGTTTAACATCGCTTTAATTGCGACATCTTCTTCAATTTTTCCGGAAACGAATATGAAAGGTATGTGAGAATATTTTTCTCTTGCAACCTTTAGAGCTTTGTTACCATTGTATTCGGGCAGGTTGTAATCAGATAAGATGATGTCGATATTTTCAGTTTTCAGGATATTTACAAAATCTTTTTCGTTGTCGGCCAAAAAATATTCATATCCGATTTCTCCACTTTCGATAAATGTTTGTATAAACCTGGAATCAAGCATAGAATCTTCAAGATGCAGTATTTTTATTTTTTTGTTCATTGATGCAACATTAAATTGCGATTTATAAAACTGATTCTGGCATTATTATGGTGAAAAGATTAGAGACAGAAATCTGGAAGCCAAAGGACTTCCACACTTCCGGCTTCTGTCCTCCGACTTCCATCTTCTTGTTTTTTTCGAGATTAAAATTCGGGTTTTATGGCTCGCTTTGATTACTAATATTACATTGGACTACTTTAAAGAATATTACAGACTATCCTTTTTACCGGTTACTAAAACTACAATACCTCCTACAAGTAATACTACGCCTACAATTGGCGACCATTGGACCGGGTGGTTCTTTTCTGCATTTATTTTTAACGGACCCAGGTCAACTACCTTCTCTGTTGTTACATAGTTGAATCCTGTATAAATGATCATGATTACCCCAATTATAATCAGGACAATTCCTATAGTTTTTTTTGGCATGTGTCGAATTTTTGAAATATGGTTTGTGATGTAATGTATTTATTCTGTTACTAACGCATAAGTATCCAACAACCTGTTGGCGGGAACACCAACAGGAGAGGATTTTAAAAAATGCAAAGATTTTACAGCGGCCTTCTTCCCTCAATAACTCTCAAAATCACTGCAATGAGCGCAATAACCAGAAGAAGGTGAATGATGCCTCCCGTACCATAACCAACAAATCCAATAAGCCATGCAATGATTAATATGACGGCTATAAGATAAAGTAAATTTCCCATGATAATCAATTTTTAAGTTTCTAATTTATTTCTAAGAATGACTAATTTCAATTTTATTGTCTGCTATTATGCTACTCAAATCAATAGAATGATCAGCAGTATAATAAGCAATCCGCCTCCGCCCATTATATATATCGTTCCGCCACCTCGAACACCTACATTACCACTGTTACCGCCGTCATGATATCTTCTGCCACGTCCATTCTGGTATCCTCTGCCGCGTCCGTCCTGATCGTCTTTAATCGCGCGCACTTCTTTACGCAATTCTTTCTTTTCTGACCGATTCAGTGTCGACATATCCATCGTTTTGATTTCTTCCAGTCTGGCGAGATTGGCATCGGCTGATTCAACGGTTTTAGGTGCAGCCAATGAAACGGTTTTGTTATCCGTTGCGGCTTTCAACTGTGTCGGAATAAATGACAACACCAGGAATGCTGCCATTATACTAAGCGCTAACTTTTTCATATTCAAATTTTAATTTGTGAATTAATTTCCACAAGAACAAAGATCAGCACCCCTGATCCTATTTGCGTTATATAATTTCTGAAAATTGTTACATCATTCACACATGAGGGGAGGAGAGTAAGAAGCCCGAAGTTTTTCACGAAGTTCACCACTTAGGCACAATAGATCACATAGGATAAAACAATTAATCTACGTTGGTGGGTGAGGGTCTGACTATTTCAATTTCTACTCTTTATATTTCTCGAGGTATGTTGGCGAGTGCAGTACTGCGTAGATATAATCCAACAGATCGATAGGGGCAGATTCCCCTCCCTTGGAGGGGTGGACGCAGTCCGGGGTGGTTGTGTCTACATTGTACTGTTAGTTTCCCCATACTCACTTACAACATATTTCTCCAGGTCCAATATTACATTGTCAAGGTTATTTTTAACATCACCATCGGCAATACGGTACATTCTCAAACCGAGACTTTCAAAATACTGTTGTCTTCTTGCGTCGTATTCTATTTTGTCATAATGACTGTCACCGTCAATCTCTACAATCAAACCCAACGTTTTCACATAGAAATCAACAATATAATTCCCAATAATTCTTTGTCGGTCAAAGTCAATTTTGTGGAATTTCCCTTGATGGACTTGTTGCCAAAACAATACTTCGGAAAGTATTCCAGCTTTTCGTTTATCCCTGGCCAATTGATTGAGTGCAGGATTGTGCGGCAGGTTTTCAACAAAGTTACGTTTGATGGGAATGTGGTTGATGTAGGTAATAATATCTTGCGGATTTGGGGAATTAACCACCCCACCCTTCGGGCACCCCTCCAAAGAAGGGGAATTAACCACCCCACCCTTCGGGCACCCCTCCAAAGGAGGGGAATTGAGACCCTCGGATTGAGTGGAATTTTTCTCCGCCACAAATTCCAATCCTAAACCTGTTGCATTGCCCCTTTGATATGCAGCATTAATATTTTGAATATATTGATCAATAGTCATATTCTGGTTATTAGGATTAGCTCAAAGTTAGTCATTTCTTTCAATCAAATTTATGGAAATCGCAAATTCTAAAAAAAGACAAAAAATGGCTTTGTCCTTCCGAATCTCGGCTTTGTCCTTCAGCACCCCGGCTTTGTCCTGCTGAACTACCGACCCTCGACTATGTTATCCTTTAAAACAAAAAAGGCCACCTTTCGGCAGCCTCTTTTGGAGAATATAATTGCTTTGATCTGTTAGGGCATTACAACAGTATTCATCTGAAGAGTTACAGCAGTCTGAGCAAGCATCCTTCCGTTTATGGAAGCACCTGTCTGCAAATTAATACCTGTCTGTCCTAAAATGTTTCCTTCGAAATGACTGGTTGTTCCGAAAGTAACGGCACCTGCTACGACCCAGTAAATATTTTTTGCCTGTGCACCACCTTCAAGGGTAATTCTCACGGCTGAACTCATCTTAAATGTTCCGGCAATCTGGAAGATCCAGACATCAGTCGGACTACCCGAAATAGTAACATCAGTTGGGATGATAAGTGAAGTTGACCATTTATACAGACCAGCAGTAAGAGTTTTACCACCGATATTTCCGGCACCCAAATTCAGAAAATCGGGGTTAACACGGCCTGCTGCATCAGTATATGCGGCTTGCATGTCAAGAACTGCAGTACCTAACCTCGTGGCGTTGGTAACCCTGCATGGAAGTGGACCTGCTGCATCGACAGTATAAATTGTTCCAACAACTTCTGAACATCTTACAAGCACAGCTGCTCCGGTAATAGGACTTGAGCCAACATCTCCTGTAATAGCAGATTTATAAACATCGGTAACTCCTGTTTTTGACAGAATCGCAAAATCACCGGCGACACCAAGATTTACACCTGCCAATGATCCACTGTTCGAAGGTAGTTCAGCTGATTTTAAACCTGAAGATATAACGGCGGCTGACTTTAATGACATATCGGATGATCCGTTACCCAGATCTTTATTGCATCCCGATACCAATACAACCATTAGCATTGCTATGATTGGTGATACTTTTTTTAGTTTCATTACTTTTTAGTTTTTTTCGTGACTTCATTGTCACATCGCAAAGGTGAGCCTATAAATACCGGAAGTTGTTGCAAAATTCTGATGAAAATTTGCAAAATTCACACCTTCAGGTAATAATAAAGATATTATTGAATTCAATTATGGCAGTCTAAAGTCTGTGGGATAGAGAGATATCACACAAAATGGCATTATCTGGACAATTAAAAACAGATGGTGAGATTACATTCGTTCCATATACCAATTCAATTCCTTTTCCATTTTTTTGTAACGGAAAATGGTGGTGATGATTTTTTGTAAACGCACAAAAGCGGTTTCGCTTTTCACTACATAGTCGAAAGCCCGGTGGTGCATACAGTCTACCGCAACTTCAATTTTATCCTGAGAGGATAACATCACTACGGGAATATCCTGATTGAAGGCTTTTATTTTATCCAAAGTTTCTATTCCGTTCATCGCGGTTGCTTCAATTCCGTCAAGGTAATAATCTAAAATAATCACATCGGGGTCGTGTGATAAATTCGCCATGCAAAGTTCGCCTGTTGCAAATGTTTCGATGGTAAAATCAGCGCGCTGAAGAAAATCAATTTCCAATGATTTTAAAAATACAGCATCGTCATCGACCAGAAACAGTTTTATTTTTTCGTTATTCATTTGTTTATAATTTGTTTTTTAATGGTCAAATGGATAGCCATGATTCTATATTATCGTTTTCAAACAGTGATTTATCAATCATGGCTATTCATGTGTTTGTTCTTTTAATCCTATTAACTCTTCTTCTAATTCACTACATGCCTGCGTACAAACATTTCCAAGTTGTAAAACCAGGTCATTTATTCCTTCAGACTGCTTCTGTGTGCTTGCAAATTCCTGAACTTTCTTTGCCATGTTTTCAAAATCTGCACTAATACCCATAATCGAAAATGAAGGAATCATTTTATGCACCGCCGAATACAATAAATGCCAATCTTTTTCCTTGAAGCTTTTTTTCATGGCGCTAATTAAAGGAGGAGTTTGTTCCAGATATAGTGAAATCATTTCCATCATTAAATTAGGATTCGATTTTGTACGGCGGATTAAATAATCCAGGTCAATGCATTTTATTTTTTTGCCTTCACAGTTTTCATCAATTCCAGGGCCATTATATTTTATAGGTAAGGGTTTCTTAACCAACCCGACTATTTTATTGTACAACAATCTTTCATCGACGGGCTTTGCGATGTAATCATTCATGCCAACGGCCCTGCATTTGGCCAGATCAACAGTAGTTACATCGGCAGTTAAAGCAATGATCGGGATTTTAGAATTCATGGTATTGCGAATGTATTCAGTCGCTTCAAATCCATTCATTTCGGGCATCTGCAAGTCCATCAAAATAATATCGTAAGATTTGGTTTGCAGTTTTTCGATGGCTATTTTTCCGTTGGCGGCAATATCACGTTCAAATCCGAAATCATCCAAAAGTGTTTTCATCAGTAATTGATTGAGCGGAATATCTTCCGCCACCAATACTTTTATATTTTTAATCTCAGTATCCAATTCCTCGGGTTCTGTTTCAATCTCAGCTTCTGCGTTTGTTTTCAGAAAACTTAATGTAAAACTAAAGGTAGAGCCCTCGTCAATTTTACTTTTAACGCTGATCGTTCCCCCCTGCGGCTCGACTAACTGTTTCACAATGGCAAGTCCCAATCCGGTTCCGCCATACAGTCTTGAGGTACCGCTGGATGCCTGCTGAAAGTTTTCAAAAATCCTTTCTATTTTATCATCCGGTATCCCGATTCCAGTATCTGCAACTGAAAATTCAATGGTTACCTTCTCATTATCCTGACTCAATAAACGAACACGAACTGTAATTTTACCTTTTGCTGTAAATTTTACGGCATTACTTACAAGATTTAAAATAATCTGGTGCAAACGTACGGGGTCGCCAACCAACACCTCAGGAATATTGTGGTCGTATTCCCGAACCAACTCTAAATTCTTTTCCTGTATTTTTGTCTCAAACAAATGAAGCATAGCCGATATTGACAAGGCCATTTTGAACGGCGTTTGCTCAAATACCATTTTCCCGGCATCTACTTTTGCCAAATCAAGGATATCGTTAATAAGCACAATTAATGCATCGCCCGATAATTTTATTGCGGTTAAATACTCTTTTTGTTTTGATGACAGATCTGTTTTCAACACCACTTTTGTAAATCCGATGATCGCATTCATTGGGGTGCGAATTTCATGACTCATATTTGACAAAAACTGCTGTTTCGCTTTCACTGCATTTTCTGCAATTCGCGTGGCATTTTCGGCTTTACTTTTTGCTTCTTCAGCGATTTCCGTGGCCAACTCCGCAAATACTTTTGCCTCAATGAGTTCTGTTGCAATCCGTTTTTGGTCGGTAATATCCCTTGCCACAACAACTACACCAAGCACATGTCCCCGATCATCAGTGTAAACTGAACCATTCAATAATACATCTGTAAGCTTATTATCCCTAATTGTTAGCGGATAATCTGCCACAAAGCCTTTTGCAAAAACCTCCAGATATACTTCACGCGCTTTTTGTGGTTCGGTAAAATAATCGAAAAAGTCGGTGCCAATTATTTTTTCGCGTGATATTCCTGTTATGTTTACAGATGCCTCATTCATATCGGTTATTTTTCCCGCCGGACTAATTGTAAACAGTGGATCAAGACTGGCCTCTATAAGACTTCTTGCATATTGAGAGGCTAATTTTAAAGAATAGCTCGATGCTTCAAGTTCAATATTTGCAATTTCCCGTTTTTCTTTTTCTTTGGTTTGAAAGACAAGTTCTTTGTCGGCAATGACTAACTCTGCTGCACGTTTCTCTTTCTCCTCGGTTTGAAAGACAAGTTCTTTGTCGGCAATGACCAACTCTGCTGCCCGTTTTTCTTTCTCTCCGGTTTGAAAGACAAGTTCTTTGTCGGCAATGACCAACTCTGCTGCCCTTTTTTCTTTCTCTCCGGTTTGAAAGACAAGTTCTTTGTCGGCAATGACCAACTCTGCTGCCCTTTTTTCTTTCTCTTCGTTTTGAAAGACAAGTTCTTTGTTTGCAAGGATTATCTTTCTCTTCGTTTTGAAAGACAAGTTCTTTGTTTGCAAGGATTAACTCATCTGCCCGTTTTTCTTTCTCATCGTTTTGAAAAGCAAGTTCTTTGTTGGCAATGATTAACTCATCTGCCCGTTTTTCTTTCTCATCGTTTTGGAAAGCAAGTTCTTTATTGGCAATGATTAATTCATCTGCCCTTTTTTCTTTCTCATTGTTCTGAAAAGCAAGTTCTTTGTTGGCAATTATTAATTCATCTGCCCGTTTTTCTTTCTCATTGTTTTGAAAGGCCAGTTCTTTGTTGGCAATGTCTAACTCTGCTGCCCGTTTTTCTTTCTCATCGTTTTGAAAGGCCAGTTCTTTGTTGGCAATACTTAACTCTTCTGCCCGTTTTTCTTTCTCATCGTTTTGGAAAGCAAGTTCTTTGTTGGCAATAATTAACGCTGCTGCCCGTTTTTCTTTCACTTTGTTTTGGAAAGCAAGTTCTTTGTTGGCGATATCTAACTCTGCAGCCCGTTTTTCTTTCTCATTGTTCTGAAAGGCAAGTTCTTTGTTGGCAGTTCGTAACTCAATAGCCCATTTCTGCTCGGCAATGTCTCTTGCCACAACAACTGCACCAAGCACATTTCCTCTATCGTCTTTATAAACAGAACCATTAAGTAGCATATTTGTTAACTTTCCATCCATAATGGTTAAAGGAAAATTTTTCACAAAGCCTTTCGCAAATACTTCCTGATAAATTTCACGCGCTTTTTGTGGTTCGGTAAAATAATTACCGAAGTCGGTACCCGTAAGTTTTTTGCGTGATATTTCTGTAATATTCGTAAACGCCTCATTCATATCCGTGATCTTACCATCGGTGTTGATGGTAATCAATGGATCCAAACTGGCTTCTATCAAACTTCTGGCGTATTGTGATTCCTTTGTTCTTTCTGCTTCCATCTTGTTATCTGATTTAGACCTGACAGGTTTTTAGAAACCTGTCAGGTCTTTGGTCCAATTTTAATTTCAAATTTCTTCAATCGGGCTGCGCCTTTTTTCCTTCAATAGTCTGAAATGAGACGGCGAGAGTCCTGTAACTTTTTTAAATTGATTCGATAAATGCGCAACACTGCTGTAATTCATCTTCCACGCAATTTCCGTAATGTTTAATTCATCATAAATGATCAATTCTTTGATCCGTTCAACTTTATGAGAGATGATAAATTGCTCAATCGTAGATCCCTGGACTTCAGAAAACAAATTTGCCAGGTAAGTATAGTCGTGATTTATTTTTTCACTTAAATAATCAGAAAAGTTCACTTTGACTATTTCATCTGAATGATGTACCATTTCAACTACTATATTCTTAATTTTTTCAATTAATACAGACCGCTTGTCGTCCATTAATTCAAATCCGGCGGCGTCTAAAGCAATTCTTACCTGCTCCCGCTGTTCCTCCGAAATGTTTTCCATGATCTCGACTTCACCTAATTCGATCAGGATAAAATGAAGTCCAAGTCGTTTCAAGGTTTCTTTCACCGCCAATTTGCAGCGGTTACTCACCATGTATTTGATATATAATTTCAAATATTTTCTTTTTAGACAGATTCGGGCAAAGATGTACAACTTAATTCACAATTGTGTTACACAACTTTAGTATTAAGTTACATGATTCACACATTCGCGCATATGAAATGTATTATGCGTTTGATTGCATGAATAATTTAAGGATTAATCTCCTTTATCTTTCATAATTTAAGGAGATAACCTCAGCGGATTACTCACAAAAAAGATTGGTTTAACAGACGCTTTTATGTTTGAATTTTCCTTCTTTGTATTGGAAAAACCTGTTTTGGGGCAATAAAAAGACCTGGATTAACTTTATCGGTAATAAAGTTCATCCAGATTAAATGAAATGAGCATGATTGAAAATCACCAATCGGAAGGAATATAAACTTCATGCGAATTCCATGTGGCCTTTTAAAAAAAAATTATATACGCATGAAATGAATATCAGATTTATTTCAAACCGACTAATTCCTGGTGCAATAAAGCTTACAGCAAAAGAATTAAAAGCAGGATGATAATTATAATTGCTCCTACAGAAAGATAAATTCCTCCGTTAGAGACAGTGGCAGAGTTAGCGTTAGCATCGTTTTTACTGCTTGCCTTGAGATCATTTTTAATCGTGCGCAACTCTTTCCGTAATTCTTTCTTTTCTGATGCACTCAGCGTTGAACGATCCATCGCTTTAATGGTTTCTACCCTGGCAATTAAAACACTAACGTCTACTGATTTAACAGTATTCGTTGCAGCTACCGTAACCGGACTCGGATCTGTTGCTGCCTGTAATTGCGTTGGAACAAATAATAACATTACGAATGCTGCCATTAAACTCAGCGTTAACTTTTTCATGTGAATAAATTTTAGATGTGAATAAATTTTCATTCACAAAGGTCAGCTCTGTTAGTCCGAAAAACGTTATAAAATTTCTGAAAAAAGTTACATCATTCACACATTGTCCAATGTGTCTTGTCTTTTGCACCTGAGCTGCTTGAAAAAGGTAGGCGTTAATCCCGTGACTTTCTTGAACTGGCTGGATAAGTGTGCCACGCTGCTGTAGTTCAGTTGAAAGGATATTTCAGTAAGATTGAGTTCATCATATAAGAGCAATTCTTTTACGCGTTCAATTTTGTGTGATATAATATAATGCTCAATCGTAGTGCCTGTTACTTCCGAAAAAAGGTTGGAGAGATGGGTGTAATCTTCTTTGAGTTTTTCACTGATTAAATCCGAAAAATTTCGTGGATAAGGTTCGTCGGCATAATGTATCATCTCGATGATGATATTTTTCATTTTTTCAATCAGAATGGCTTTTTTGTCATCCATGAGTTCAAGCCCTGATTTCGATAATGCACTTTTCAGCTGATCCAGCTGTTTCGTAGTAATTTTCTCTTTGACATCAACTTCACCTAAATCCAACTTTGTATAATGCAGCCCGAGTTTCTCCAACTCCGACTTCACCACCATTTTGCAGCGGATCGATACCATGTATTTGATGAAGATTTTCAAAGTTTTATAGGTTATCGCGGAAATTTTGTGCCGTTACGTTACATTTCTAAAGTTTCAAGTTCATGCTGCTGTTAAAACGATTGCAGCTAAATTAAGATAACTCAGATTACACAATATTTGTTCAAATTTAAATAATAATACCAGAATACCAAAGCAATATTTTAAATTGATCCTTCCGGACACTCACTCATTCATTTCTTATTATCGTTCTGAAACACCAATTTGGCACATTGACAAACTAACCTCTTAGAAGGCATTTGTTATCGTTTGATTCTTGTGTCTGATAGTATTATCTTTGCACCGCTGTTTCTGATACAACATATTAAGAAGATATCATCCGATGAAGAATTTTAAACGAACGCTGATCACCTCGGCTTTACCGTATGCCAATGGCCCTGTTCATATTGGCCATCTTTCAGGAGTGTATGTCCCTGCCGATATTTATGCGCGTTACCTCCGCCTCAAAGGTGAAGAGGTTGCGTTTATCGGTGGTTCGGACGAGCATGGCGTTCCGATCACTTTAAAGGCTAAAAAAGAGGGCATTACACCTCAGGATGTGGTCGATAAATACCATTGTATAATCAAAGATTCGTTCGAAAAATTCGGTATATCTTTTGATATTTATTCGCGGACGAGTGCAAAAATTCACCACGATACTGCCTCCGAAATTTTCAAAACGCTTTACGACAAAGGGGCCTTTATCGAACAAACCTCCGAACAGTTTTACGACGAAGAGGCCAACCAATTTCTGGCCGACCGCTATATCACAGGAACCTGCCCCAAATGTCATTACGAGAAAGCGTATGGCGATCAGTGCGAGAGTTGCGGAAGTACACTCAACGCTACCGACCTGATTGATCCAAAGTCGGTGCTTAGCGGGAACAAACCCGTAATGAAGGCAACAAAACACTGGTTTTTGCCACTCGATCAATATGAACCCTGGCTGCGTGAATGGATTCTTGAAGGTCACAAAGAGTGGAAACCCAATGTTTACGGGCAGTGTAAGTCGTGGATCGACGGAGGATTGAATCCGCGTGCTGTTACGCGTGACCTCGATTGGGGGGTTCCGGTTCCCATTGAAGGAGCCGAAGGGAAAGTACTTTACGTGTGGTTCGATGCCCCTATCGGATATATTTCGGCCACAAAGGAATGGACACCCGAATGGGAAAAATGGTGGAAAGATCCTGAAACCAAGTTGATTCATTTTATCGGAAAGGACAATATCGTGTTTCACTGTATCATCTTTCCTACCATACTTAAAGCCGAAGGGTCTTATATATTACCCGAAAATGTTCCGGCCAACGAGTTCCTCAATCTTGAAGGGGATAAAATCTCAACTTCACGCAATTGGGCAGTATGGTTACATGAATACCTGCTGGAATTTCCCGGCAGGCAGGATGTTCTCAGGTACACCCTGTGTTCAAATGCTCCGGAAACCAAAGATAATGATTTTACATGGAAAGATTTTCAAACAAGAAATAACAGCGAACTGGTTGCTATCTTTGGTAATTTCATCAATCGTACATTGGTTTTAACAAATAATTATTTTAAAGGAATTGTTCCTGAAATAAAGAATTAACTGAATATGACAAGAGTACACTGAACGAATTAACCAGCCTTAAAACTGAGGTTGAAAAATCACTCGAAACTTACCGCTTCCGCGAAGCGCTGAAAAACGCCATGGACATGGCTCGTCTGGGGAATAAGTACCTCGCAGATATGGAGCCCTGGAAGGTTGTGAAGAGTGATCCTGAACGCGTAAAAACGATTATGAACATCTCGCTCCAGATCACTTCAAATCTGACCATTGTTTTTGAGCCATTTCTTCCGTTCACAACAGAAAAACTGCGCCGAATTATGAACCTTGATAAATTTGACTGGCAGGAACTCGGTCGGACTGATCTTATCGGAGCAGGCCACAAAATAAACACACCGGAACTTCTTTTCGATAAAATTGAAGATGAAGCGATTCAGGCGCAGATTGATAAGTTGCAGACAACCAAAAAAGCAAATGAACTTGAAGAGGTTATGATTAATCCAACCAAAGAAAACATTGAATACGAGGATTTCGCCAAAATGGACATCCGTATTGGGACGATAATAGCCGCCGAGAAAGTGGCCAAAACCAGGAAATTACTAAAACTCACCATCGATACAGGAATTGATAAACGAACTGTGGTGTCGGGAATTGCCGAGTATTTTGAACCTGAAAAGATTATCGGACAGCAAGTTTCAATATTGATGAACCTGGCTCCGAAAAACCTGAAAGGGATTGAATCGCAGGGAATGATCCTTATGGCTGAGAATACCGACGGATCACTCGTATTCGTTACACCTGCTACAAGAATCAAAGAAGGTTCCGAAGTCAGGTAGCTGAGAGTGGCTGGGAGAGACCTGAAGAAGGGGAAAAAAGGAAATTTTAGAAAAACGAGAGGCTGTCTCAAAAGTCCTTTTTAACCGCTAAGTTCGCTAAGTTGTCGCAAAGTACGCAAAGTTAAAATATTGTATTTCTTAGCTTTGCGATCTCTGCGATGTTCCTTTGTGACCTTTGCGGTAAAAAATATTTTTCCTTTTGAGACAGCCTCTAACCTCAATTATTCACTTTCTGCTAATATTTTGTAAGATTCGCCACTTTTGTGAGTCCGGGAAGATTAATAATTTTAATTTTTCGTCCCTGAAGATCAATCAGCTTGTCCTGTTTAAACTCCGATAGAAGACGAATGATTGACTCTGTAGCGGTGCCTACCGTGTTAGCCAACTCTTCTCTTGTTAATGAAATCTGGAGCGTTTGATCGGCATCCACATCGAAGTTATCCTTCAGGAGCAACAGAACCTCAGCAAGTCGTTCACGTACCGTTTTCTGAGCAATATCCGTTATGTATTCATTTGCCTCCTTTAACTCAGCGCAAACGATTCTCAGCATAGCAAGCGAAAATGACGGATTCTTCTCAATCAGGTTGAGAAGGGTTTTATACGGAATGTGACACAATAAAGCATCTTCAATAATTTTCGAAGTTGTGCAGGCCGATTCCTGACTTAACAGCGACCGATAAGCAATAATATCTCCCTTTTTAGCGAAGCGGATGATCATCTCTTTACCATCGATGCCTGTCTTATAAACCTTTACAATGCCTCTGATAATACAGTAAAACCCTGTAAGTCTGCTACCTTCTTTATAAATAATGCTCCCTTTTTTGTAAGCGGTGCAGGTCTTTTCAAAATTCAGGCTTTTAAGTTCTTCTTCGCTTAATGACTTGAAAAAGCGAAAACCTGAGAGATTGATATCTTCTGTTGATTCGTTATTATTCTTCATATTCAAGATAAATAGTATGAACTTTTTAGCGCCGTAAAGATACAATTTAACTTGTGAATTTTATACAAGCTTCTTTTTGAAACAAAAGCAGTGGTTTAATCGTTTTAAAAGTGTAATTAAAAATATAAGGATATGAATAATCAAGGATTAAAATCAACGGTCAAAACAAAGGGGTTTGCAGATTTCAGACGGTTTAAAACGTCATTCATTATTATGGTAGTGATGTTTCTTGGGTTTAGTGTAATAGTGAATGCAACTGAATACGTTGTGGATAAGGCCACCAGTAAAGTAAAGTGGGAAGCAAAAAAAGTGACAGGAAAGCATAACGGTTCCATTTCGTTCGGTAATGGTTCGGTTTCGGTTACAGATAATAAAATATCAGGAGGATCTTTTGTTATTGATATGAAAACAATAGCAGATGAAGATATTACGGATGAAGGCATGAAATCAAAACTGATGGGACACCTTTCTTCGGATGATTTTTTCTCCGTTGTCAAATTCCCTGAATCAAATATGGCTATTAAAAAAGTGACTTTGGTGTCGGGCGAGGAATACCGGTTTATAGCCGACCTTACAATAAAAGGGATCACTAACCCTGTTGAATTCAATGCGAAAGTTTCAGTTAATGGGGATAAACTTAATGCAGAAGGGATTATTACTGTGAACAGAACCCTTTTTGGTATCAAATACGGTTCCGGCAGCTTTTTCCAGGGACTGGGAGATAAGGTGATTTACGATGATTTTACACTGGCTTTTAATGTTGTTGCTCTGAAAAAATAAATTTCTCATTTCAAGATTTGGATTTAAAGGATGTTCTTCGGGACATCCTTTTTTTTGCATTAGTTAAATTATTGTTTTAAATTTATCAAAAAGTAGCAAAATGGCTAAAGTGGCATTAATAACCGGAAGCGCGGTGAGACTTGGTCGTGAAATTGCCTTCCATCTGGCTTATAGTGGCTGGGATCTGGCATTGCATTACAGGTCCTCCTCCAAAGAAATTTTCGATTTTGAAGCGGAATTAAAGATCCGTTATCCTGATCAGCGTTTTCACATTTTCCAAACTGATTTGGGTGTGAAAGAACAAACACAGAATCTTATTAAGCAGGTTATTGATCGATTCGGCCATCTTGACCTGCTCGTCAATAGTGCTTCAGTTTTTGAGCCGTCATCATTGAAAGAGACTTCAACCGATTTAATGATCCGGCATATGATGGTAAATTATGTGTCTCCTTTTATTCTGATGCGCGATTTTGCAAATATTGCTGATAATGGTCAGATTATTAATATTGCAGATGCCAGGATAAAAAATAATAAAAGTGATTACCTCTCCTACTCTCTTTCGAAAAAATCACTTTGGGAATTGACAAAAATGGCGGCCCTCGAGTTGGCTCCTCACTTTCGCGTGAATGCAATTGCCCCGGGAGCCGTTTTGACGCCTGCCGGAAAAGATCAGCGCTATCTTGAAAAGGTTGCCGTCAATACACCGATGAAGATTTCTTCAGGAGTGAATTCTGTACTCAAAAGTATCGATTTTATAATAGATAATGAGGATTTAACAGGTCAATTAATCTATTGTGACGGAGGAGCACACTTGTTGTGAAGTTATCTGGTTTAGAATATACGGCTGGCAATTAGCGGCTGGCAACTGGCAGTCACGAAGAAATATTGATAGAAGCGATTTAGCGATTGGGATGTGGGGAAAAATGAGAATGTTAGAATTTATTATTGGGGATTACCTTTCTTGTTGATTAGATTAGATCTGCCAGTCGCAAGCTGCCAGGAGCATTTATTAATGGCACTAATAAACCTTTAAGGATGTGTTTTGGAGATATTTGCAATTTTTGTATATTTAACCTTCAAATTGAATGAACCTAACGATTAAGCCATGGCTATCATTCGAATTAAAAATTTGCTCATTCGGACCATTATCGGTTATAATCCTGAGGAGAGGGTAAACCGGCAGGATGTCATCATTAATCTTGAAATTGAGGTTGATGTTTCCAGAGCTGTCACTACCGACCATCAGGATGGAATCTATAATTATAAGGCAATTACCAAAACATTAATAGCCTTTGTATCAGAAAGTAAGTATAATCTGCTGGAAAAGTTGACTTACGAGGTTTTGCAATTGATCATGAAGGATGAACGCGTAATACGAGCTAAGGTTGAAATAGACAAACTGCACGCACTTCGTTTTTCAGAGTCTGTTTCAGTTGAATTGGAGGCAAAACGATGAAGAAGCACGAATGCATCCTCGGAATAGGGTCGAATATAAATCCGGAGCAAAACATTACTGCCGCGCTATTTTTTCTTAGGCAGGAACACGAGTTGATATCAGCATCATCTTTGATCAAAACCTCCCCCATTGGAATTACTGAACAACCCGATTTTCTGAATGGTGCAGCTAAGGTTGTCACAGAAATGGAAATAATTGAATTTCAGGGCTATTTAAAAAGCATTGAAGACAGATTAAACCGCGATCGCACAGCACCAAAATTTGGTCCCCGAACTATCGATCTCGACATCATAAAATGGGATGGCGAGATCATTGATCAGGATTATTATATCCGGAGTTTTTTAAAAACTGCTGTTGATGAGATTGCCTGATTGATTTTGCTGTGTTTTTTTTCCAAGCTTGCTGTGGGAGGGAACCACTTTTGCGAAATGATATTGAAATTTGATGAGTGGAGGAACATTATTTTTGCAAAGATAAATCTGACATCTGTCAGGCCTACTCACCCAATTTGGCAGGGTATGATTTTATCAGGTATATAAACATGTTATGTGGGATTATAAAAAATGAAACGCATCTTGATTATTGTACCAATATTTGGTAACTTTGTGAAAAAATTGGTGAATTATGAGTAGAAACACTTCAATATCAATAGGAGACTATTTTGATAGTTTTATTCAAAATAGAATTTCTGCCGGAAGATTTAAAAATGCAAGCGAAGTAGTCCGGGCAGGATTAAGACTTTTGGAAGAAGAAGAAAACAAAATTATTGCATTAAGAGAAGCTATTCAAGAAGGGATTGAAAGCGGAATAGCTTATAATTTCAATCCTGAGTCACATTTAGAAGGATTAAAAGCTAAAAAGAAATTGAATGGCCAGGTATAAATTAACAAATAAAGCAGTTGATGATTTAACCAAGATTTGGAATTACACCTTTGATAAATGGTCTGAAAATCAAGCGGACAAATATTATCTTATGCTTTTGGAGAACTGTATCGAAGTTGCATGTAACCCTGAGTCAGGTAAAAATTACTCAGTAGTAACAGAAAATTTATCTTATAATGGATTAAAATAGGAATAACCGCGTCACGATTAGTTTTATGAATCTATGACGAAAATTCAAAAATATAATTCGTGTTCTTACTTGTAATTCAGATTTGACGGCAGGAATTTCTCAACATATCCGACTGGTACGTTTTTACGACGGGCAAAATCTGTAACCTGATCTTTTGCAATACGTTCCAACCCAAAATAGACGGCATCGCTATGAGCAAAATACTGGCCGCAAACCGAAGCTGTCGGGTACATCGAAAAATGCTCCGTGAGCTGGATACCTGCTTTTTCGGTTGCACTCAGTAAATCAAACAAAACTTGCTTTTCGGAGTGCTCGGGACATGCAGGATAGCCGGCTGCCGGTCGAATTCCCTGGTATTTGCAATTGATCAGATCTAGCGCCGATAGGTTTTCGTCAGGAGCATATCCCCAGAATTCTTTTCTCACCCTTTCGTGAAGCCGTTCTGCAAATGCTTCAGCCAGACGGTCTGCCAATGATTCAAGCAAAATAGCCTGATAATCATTTCCTTCCTTTTTGAATTTTTCAACCCATTCGGCGACTCCGATTCCGGCAGTTACAGCAAATCCGCCACAATAATCGGCGATGCCCGAGCTTTTAGGTGCCACAAAATCACTCAGGCAGTAATTGGGAAGGTTAGAGCCTCTTTTTTGTTGCTGACGTAAATGACAAAACTTACCAATAAGCGTCTGACGACTTTCATCCGTATATAATTCAATATCATCACCGTTAGAATTAGCCGGCCAGATTCCGAATATACCTTTGGCCGTGATCATTTTTTTGGCGATGATTTCATCGAGGAAATTATTGGCATCGTTGTAAAGCTTGCGGACTTCAACGCCCTGGTTTGGATCATCCAAAATGGCCGGAAATTTTCCCCTGAACTCCCATGCAAGGAAGAAGAAAGTCCAGTCGATGTCGCGTCTCAACTCTTCGATCGGATAATCATCAAATACTTTAATTCCTTTAAAAACAGGAGAATAAACCATTGATTCATTCCAGCCCGGATTAAATACATTTGCTCTTGCTTCTGCGATTGTGAGATATTCTTTGGGTTTTTTAGCGCTGTGTGTGGCGCGAAGCTCTTTGTACTCACTTTTAATGGAGGCAAGATATTCATGATCGTTTGCCAAAAGACTCGCAACAACCTGAACGGCGCGCGAGGCATCTTTCACATAAACGACGGTATGGCTGTATTCGGGTGCAATTTTCACTGCCGTATGAATCTTCGATGTTGTAGCGCCACCGATCAACAGTGGAATTTTAAAACCACGTCGTTCCATTTCATGGGCTACGTGCGCCATCTCTTCGAGCGAAGGTGTGATCAGACCACTTAGTCCTATGATATCGACGTTTTCTTCAATTGCCTTATTCAGAATTGTTTCAGCAGGAACCATCACGCCAAGATCGATCACATCGTAATTGTTGCAGGCCAGGACAACGCCAACAATATTCTTTCCGATATCGTGGACATCACCCTTGACTGTGGCAAGCAGGATTTTCTTTTTTATAGTCGGAGCTTGTTTTAGATCAAGCTTATCCTGCTCGATATAAGGCTGTAAAAAAGCAACCGCTTTTTTCATTACACGGGCTGACTTAATCACCTGAGGAAGAAACATTTTTCCACTTCCAAACAAGTCGCCTACCCGGTTCATTCCATCCATTAATGGTTCTTCAATCACCCTGATTGCGCTATTATATGACGGAAGAAGTTCAACAATATCCTGTTCGATAAAGTCAGTAATGCCCTTAACAAGCGCGTGCTGGATTCGTTCAATAACCGGAAATGAACGCCACTCTTCAATTTTTTCCTCCTTTTTATCGCCCTCCTTCATGTTTTCCGAAAAAGCCAGAATCCGTTCGGTTGCATCGGGTCTGCGGTTAAGAATAACGTCTTCGACATATTCGAGCAGATCTTTGGGAATCTCGTCATAAATCTGCAGCATTCCCGGATTGACGATACCCATATCGAGACCGGCAGCAATGGCATGGTAGAGGAATACCGAATGAAATGCTTCGCGCAATGTATTATTCCCCCGGAAGGAGAAGGAAACATTTGATATACCACCGCTTACTTTGGCATAAGGAAGATTCTCCTTTATCCACCTTGTCGCGTTGATAAAATCAAGTGCATAGTTATTGTGTTCCTCAATTCCCGTTCCGACCGTCAGAACATTGGGATCGAAAATGATATCCTGAGGTGGGAAATGAACTTCATCCACCAGAATCCGGTAAGCGCGCTCACAGATACTAATCCGCTGTTCAAATGTCGCGGCCTGACCATGTTCATCAAAGGCCATAACGACAGTGGCTGCTCCGTATTTTTTTATTTTGCGGGCGCGTTCTTTGAAGTTCTCCTCCCCTTCTTTCAGACTAATCGAGTTTACAATTGCCTTCCCCTGAAGGCATTGCAATCCAGCCTCAATGACTGACCATTTCGACGAATCGACCATCACGGGAAGACGGGCAATATCGGGTTCCGACATCACAAGATGAAGAAACCGAACCATCTCTTTTTCGGCGTCGAGCATGGCATCGTCCATGTTCACATCGATCACCTGCGCACCACCTTCAACCATTTCGCGGGCTATGGCAAGTGCTTCTTCGTACTTCTCCTCGCGGATTAGTCGCGCAAATTTTATGGAACCGGCTACATTACACCGTTCGCCGATATTTACAAAGTTCGAAGATTTGGCGACGGTCAATGGCTCTAATCCGCTTAAACGCGTTGCGATATCGGGTTGACTGCGTTTATGTGGTTTTGCCTTAGCGGCAATTTTTGCCAATTCACGAATGTGATCAGGGGTTGTTCCGCAGCATCCGCCGATAATGTTCACCATGCGGTTTTCAAAAAAACTTTGAATATGAAGTCCCATTACTTCAGGCGTTTCGTCGTATTCTCCAAATTGATTGGGCAAACCTGCATTTGGATGAGCACTTATATAGAAAGGAGCTTTCCGACTTAATTCCTCAAGATAGGGACGCAATTCTTTGGCACCTAATGAGCAGTTGAGTCCTATTGTTAATAAGTCGATGTGTGATAAAGAGTTAAGGAATGCTTCAACGGTTTGCCCCGACAGGGTTCGACCACTTTTATCGGTAATTGTTCCCGAAATCATCACATCAATCTTGGTATGTCGGCTCTCCAATGCCTCTTCAATTGCCATCATGGCCGCTTTGGCATTCAGTGTGTCGAAAATTGTTTCTACGAGAAGCAAATCTACGCCACCGTCAAGTAAACCCTCCACCTGTTCGCGATATGAATCTTTCATTTCGGCAAATGTGATGGCTCTGAATCCTGCGTCATTCACATCTGGCGACATAGAGCAGGTTTTGTTTGTTGGCCCGACAGAACCGGCCACATAGCGGGGATGTTCAGATGTCGAATAACGGGCTGTAGCGTTACGGGCAATTTGAGCTGCCGCTTTATTCATCTCATACACATGCGCTTCCATACCATAATCAGCCTGAGAAACACGCGTGGCATTAAAAGTATTCGTTTCGAGAATATCTGCGCCGGCTTCGAGAAATTCTTCGTGAATATTCTGAATTACAGAAGGTTTCGTAAGTGAAAGCAGATCGTTATCCCCTTTAAGCGACAAAGGCCAGTTGGCAAATCGTTCACCACGGAAATCCTCTTCCGTCAATTTAACCCGTTGGATCATCGTACCCATCGCTCCGTCAAGAACGAGTATCCGATGCTTTAATTCCTGCCGTATCTTGCTTTCTATAACCATTTTTCTATTCTATAAGCTTCAAATCAAAAATTCCACGGATTCCTACCTTTCCGTCGCATATTATAACAAGTGAGAGGATCTCTTTGATCTGTTCTGCAAATTTTAATACAATATCAATATCTTCAGCCGTTTGCACCCGATTTCCCAGAGAAGTTGCCCAGGCATCAGCCAGTGCAGCATCTTTACAGGCGACCATTACTGCATCGGCTTTCCCAAAACTCAGCGACGGACCAACCGTTCCTGATGAGGTACATACGCCAATACTCCCGGCTTTCTTAGGAATTTCGATACCAATTTTTCCCGAAAGGGGTGAATTTCCTGCAAATATCGACATGATAATGGGATTTATCAAATGTAGGAATATATCGCCGCCATTTTCAATCGCGATTTCCTTAATCTTAAAGTTGTCCATTAAGTCATTTCCCAGCTTTTGAGCAAATGCACCCGCTACTGCCGCCATGGGACCAACATTGGCTTTTTCAGCAGTCTTAGCCATTGTGAATGCCATTTCTGGAGCATAACCATTTGGTTGATATGGAATTAGTGACAAACCGTATTCCGGATCTGTGGCAAGGTAATTTTCGAGTTCTGTGCGATAAGTTTTAATTTTCCCGAAGCAAAAGTTTTTTATCTCTTCTCGAAAAGAATCGGGATCGACACCAATCCACAAGTCGGTCTCTTTATAACCTGTTGTGAAAGAGTGAAAACGCCTCACTCCCATCTCTTGTCGATATGTTCTTTCTTCAATCATGATTTAGGATTGGCCAGTTGCCAGTACCGTTCCCAGGCTAAAAAGTGTTGGGGAGTTCGGGGTTTCGGTAGCAACCATTGTTAATGAATTTGCCATCGAGCGAGAAACTTTCCATTGCATCTTCAACCACAATAATTTTTAGCATGTATTGGGCGTAGTAATTAATTTAATTCAAAGAAAATTGTTTTATAAAAAGATGCCACTTCTCCTCTAAAACTTCCAGGTTTGTACTTAATTTTTTCAAGCCCCATTTCAACATCTTTTTTAAGAACGTCATTGATTTCGGAAATATCTATATTTTTATCATTTCCTAAAAACGAAATATTTTCTATTGTTCCTGAGGTGTTTACGATATAACTATAAAATAATCTTACTGAAGTTAATTTGTTTTTTACAATAAACGAATTGTATTTAGCGGATATACTTTTATCTATCAATTCCTTACTCAATTTTAAATCATCATAACCCAATGTTTTGGGAGGAGTAATTGTTGAATAATATATTCTAGAACTATCTTTCAGGAAAAATGTTGCATAAATATCTGTTTCTATTTCATTCAAATTAAAAGTACTGGAAGAACCGTCAGCACTTACCTTTGTATAAATGGAATAAATATTATGTGCTTCACCATATATTTGATTTGAATACTTCAAGTCTTTAACAACTTCGAAAAAACGATGTTTTCCTTTAATGGTTTTTTTGTATTTTTTATCATAATAAACTGTATCAACTTGTTTGCAACAAAACCTGTTATAATGCAATACTGCTTCTTTATCTGAATATATAAGGTCTGCGTTTTCCATGTCAGAACAGAATCCAGTGGTGTCTTTTAGGTAAAGTCTAGCAACACCACGATTAAAATAACAGTCAGGACTTGATCTTTTATAAATGTCAAGAGTAAACATGGAATCAGCCATTCTGAAATTTCCTTGTTGAAAAAACTTGTTTCCTAAAGAAAAATAGTCTTCTTGGCAATTGCCATTGAGATGAAAGATTAAAACAAAAAAAACAATCGTCAATAAATGCTTTTTCATAGTTGTAAGAATTTTATCATTATACCCAACTAATTGCCAACAGCAATTTTCTCCGGTTCTTCTTCATGGAAATTGATATCAAAGAGGTTCATCGGACATGCGGGGACACAAAGTTCGCAAACAACGCAAAGTTCGGGTTCGAAATTCAATTTCCATCTTTCGCGATCCATCGTCAATGCTCCCGTAAAACAGACTCCCGTGCAGTTACCACAATTAATACATTTACTGGCCTCAAATTTGATCTTTTTTCCAAGCGGTTCGCAAATAACAGCATTGGCCTCAAGGTATTCGATTCCTTTTTGTATGTTTTCGGGGAGTGCTTCAAGTTCAAGCAACAAACTGCCGGTACGTCCCGGACGAACTTCGGCTTTCAGAATACTGAATTTGATGTCATAATCTTTTATCAGCTTGTATGTTAAGGCTTTGTCAGCACTATCCGGCGGAAATTTCATTACATATCTTCGGGTTACCTCTATCATCTTTCTCCTCCTTCCGTTTCAAATAGTTTTTTCAAAGATGTCCCTGTCGGAAATATTGCCACAGGAGCTGTTAATTCAAATTTCCCATCCTGGATACTTTTTTTCAGAAGATCCGCGATTTCGCGTGCTTTCTGAAGACTGGCAACGGGTGCGGTACGAACTTTATTTCCGTTAATACTGATTTCACCTGACTGTAGTTCGGCGTAGTTGGTTTTTCCCAAAACAGGTGTTCCAGCCGTCCCGTAATCGAGTATTGTCGTCTCAATCTGTTCATTTCGAATCGATACACGGTGTGCCATATCTTCATCAAGTATTGGGATCGGAAGACCGATTCCCACAAACAGGCTTACCCCATATTTTTCGTAATATGCAGCCCTGATAAATTCGGCGCTCATCTCTTTAAGGTTTCCGATCACTGCAATTGTTGCGGCATTACTCATCGGAACACCAAACTGGTTTTTCTCTTTACTTGTATTGAATTGTGTTCCGGGCCATACCACATATCCCACAGTTCCACCCAGAAAGATGCGTGTCCCGATGCCGATGGTTCGCATTTCGGGGTCATTCAGCAGCGGACTCAGCTCTCCTGCAGTGGAATAGTTCGCATTTTTCATTCCGGGAAGCAAGGTCCCCATATAGGTATATTTGATTTTTGAGGTGGTATTAGTTGCAACATTGTAGTTTTGGTAGGCATTGCGTGGATTGAAAAGTGTTGCCTCATTGATCGTTTCGAGCGAAATCTTTGTCTTAATGTATTTACGGGGATAACAATCCGTTCCTTTTCCCCAGGCCTCCAGTTCGACAGTTTTACCTTCAACCAAATCCTGTATGACGTGTGCACCACCATATTTGATATTATCGGGATTCTCGGAAGTCGCGCCGATATAGGTATCCACCGCTGCAAGTCCACCATGAGCAGGAACTCCGTTAAGCGTTATCCGTTCCATTCGCATGGGTGGTGTGGTATGACCAAAATTAAGAATAGCACCCGAAGAACACATGGCACCGAATGTAGCCGTTGTTACAACATCAACTCTCTTGACAATTTCAGCAGGTGAAAGCTCGCGCGCCATCGCCGAAACTTCCTCAGCAGTAAGAACAACGGCTTTCCCCTTTCTGATTTTTTCGTTGATCTCCTCGTAAGATTTTTTAAAACTCATCGTATTGTATTGAATATCTATATTTAGGAATGGTCTAATTTCTGGTACGGAAAATGATAAAAATTATTGGTACAAAGTTAATTCAAAGTTGAAGATTTGGTGAATAAAAGAGTTGAAAACTCGTTATTTACTGACAACGTTAAGTCAAAAATGTCCAACAAACGAAATTAGATTAGTCGGTTGGTCCTTTTTGATACTTCACAAAACCAAATACTTCAATGCGTTCTTCCGTTATACGAAAGACAATTGTATAACCTTTAAATATCAAATCTCTTATGGAATCTTGTTCGAAATAAATTGATTTTCTGTATTTATAGGGATTTGAAGAGATTTCTTTTATTCTGGCCAATAAATCTGATTTAAACTTTCTGGCTCGATTAGTACTGTCGAGTGAAATATATTCGAGTTGATTTTCTAATCTGATTATGAAAGTATCTTTAAATACGATTTTCATGGGTTATAATCACATTTTCAAGCCGCTGTTCAGCCTCCTCTATCTCAATAAAATTGGCTGTCCCATTCAGTATTTCATTTAGTTCGATGGCTAAATACTTTTGATTCTTTGTAAAATCAGAAGTGTCGGCGATGATTTCGATCTCATCCCGGTTGAATTTTCCAAGAAGCCCTAAAAGCTTGTTATAAACCTTGTCGTTTACTTTCAATCTCAAAGTATGCATTTGACTCTTTTTTTACAAAGGTATTGAAAAATAGAATATCCCTTTAAATTCCATAAATTATTGATTGCATAGAAAAAAGTGGCAATGAACTAATTAAACGGATAAATTAGGCAATACTTTTCAAAATCTCTCTCGCAATCAATATCCCATTAACTGATGCTTGCATTAAACCACGCGTAAGACCTGCTCCGTCACCTCCAAAATACAGGTTTTTGACAGCTTGGCTTTGAAAAGACTTATCCACTTTGATGATGTTTGAATAGAACTTAACCTCAACGCCGTATAATAATGTTTCATCGCTTGCAAGTCCCGGACTTACTTTATCCAACGATCGTATCATCTCGATGATATCCAGCAAAATACGATGAGGTAACACAAGACTCAAATCACCCGGAACCGCGTCTTTGAGTGTCGGAATAATGTTATTCCGGTAGAGTCGTTCCGGAGTTGTCCTTCGACCCCGGACCAGATCGCCGAAACGCTGAACCAGTATTTTATTTCGGGTCAGCATATTAGCAAGCCGGGCAATATGGCGCCCGTATTCGATGGGTGCATTAAATGGTTCCGTGAATTTCTGAGATACCAATAAGGCAAAATTTGTGTTGTCGCTTTTCAAATCTTTGTAGCTGTGGCCATTGACTACAGCCAGATGTCCATCGTAGTATTCCGACGAGACAAATCCACCCGGATTGGAGCAAAAAGTCCGCACTTTATCGTCGAAAGTTCGGGTATAGTGAACCAGTTTGGCTTCGTAAAAATTCTCGTTGATCTCCTGCATAATTTCGTTCCGGCATTCAAGCCTAACTCCGATGTCTACAATTCCTGTTTCTGTGGGAATATGTTGAATATTACATTGTTGCAGCAACCAGTTAGAACCTTCGCGACCAACTGCAACCACAACTTGTTTCGCAAAAAAGGTTTCATCCGAACTTTTTACCCCTTCTACCTGATTTTGATTGATGATAAACTCCTCGACAGGAGAATTAAACCGAACCTCTACCCCACTGTTTGTCAGATGATCGTAAAGAGCACGATAAAGTTGTTGTGTTTTTTCGGTACCGAGGTGTCGGACGGGGCAAGGTACCAGTTTAAGATTTGCTTCGATAGATTTTCTTCTGATTTCGCGCATGGCAGGTGTCTCGGTCGCACCGTGAATTTTCGAATCATCTCCAAACTTCAGGTATATTTCATCGGCATAGCCG
The DNA here is from genome assembly GCA_026391655.1 of Bacteroidia bacterium. Taxonomy (GTDB): domain Bacteria; phylum Bacteroidota; class Bacteroidia; order Bacteroidales; family Prolixibacteraceae; genus JAAFHB01. The sequence continues at coordinate 222,056 of JAPLDR010000018.1, forward strand.
ATCATATCTATTGTTTTTTCATTGCCGATATAGTCGGGGAGCATGCCGCCCACTTCGTGCGAAAGGGATAATTTACCGTCGGAGTAAGCACCTGCTCCTGCCCAACCAGTTGTTATAGAACACGGTTTGCAATCGACACATGTGCCGCCGTTGGTTTGTTTGGGACAATTCCGGTGATGGATGTCCCGACCTTTTTCGAGGATAATAATTTTGAGATCTTTACGCTCTTTTACCAATTCATAGGCCGTAAAAATCCCGGCCGGCCCAGCCCCAACAATAATTACGTCGTAAACCATTCAATCAGAAGATTAAAGTTGATTTTTTTAAATATGCCTGAGACACGAAAAAGGTCAGACAAACCCGGCAAAGGTAGGGATATTTTTTCTACATTTGAAACCTTCAAAACCCTGAAAAAATCATAAAATGAAACTCAAGAAAATCTCAATCGCTTTTTTGTTCCTGTTATTTCTGCCATTCTGGGTAATGTCGCAGAATGAAAATATTGACCTCAGCATGATTTACAAGATCAAGCAGGAAGGATTAAAAAATTCAAGTATTGAAGACCTCGCTTTCTGGCTGACTGACTTTGTCGGTCCAAGGCTAACCGGCTCCACGGGAAACAATCGCGGAAACGAATGGGCAAAGAAAAAAATGGAAGAACTTGGCTTTCAAAATGTAAGAATTGAAGCAGCAAGGGATTTCAGTCGTGGTGGCTGGGATAATCTAAAGACATATGCTGCAATTACATCGCCGTATTATACAAACTTCGCTTGTAATCCTGTAGCATGGACAGGAAGTACAAACGGATCGGTGAAAGGTGAAGTTGTACTTCTGGATGTAAAAACTGAAACCGACCTTGAAAAATATAAAGGAAAAGTATCGGGTAAAATTGTGCTGATGCCTTCCACGTCAACTTATGAAATCAGTTATGAACCTCTGGCCAGCCGTCTAACTGACGCACAACTTAAAGATCTTTCAATGGCATCCTCGTCGCCCCAGGGAAGAAGACAAAACTTTGACTTTGCTGCCATGTCAGCCCAGAGAGCCCTACGGACTAAAATTCTTGAATTTCTCAATAATGAAGGGGCTGCCGTGATTCTTAATAATTCAGGCACTTACAATATTCCAAGGTCAAACGGAGGAAATTATACCGCCGGAACAAAAGAGCCAATTGCCGAACTTAACCTTCCCAACGAAGACCATGGCAGAATGGAACGGCTGTTGCGTCATAATGTTCCTGTGGAGATGGAAGTCGAAATACAAAATAAATTCTTTGACAGTCCGTCAGTTTATAATGTAATCGGCGAAATCCCCGGTACAGATAAACTACTTAAAAATGAAGTGGTTCTGGTAGGCGCTCACATAGATTCGTGGCACGGAGGAACTGGTGCAGCTGATAATGCATCAGGATGTATCGTCATGATGGAAGCGCTCCGGATCCTTAAAAACCTCGATGTTGTCCCACGCAGGACGATAAGAATTGCACTCTGGGGTGGTGAGGAACAAGGGTTGAACGGGTCACGCGGGTATGTGGAAAAATATCTTGTTGATCCAACAAACAAGGAACACAAACCTGACTTTGACAAATTTGCAGCATATTTCAATATGGATAACGGATCGGGTAAATATCGCGGAATATATATCCAGGAAAATGAACTTGTAAGACCTGTTTTTGAAGAGTGGCTTAAGCCATTTGCCGATATGGGTGCTTCAACGATCACGATAAGGAATACTTCCGGTACCGACCATCTTTCGTTTGATGCAGTCGGATTGCCCGGATTTCAGTTTATACAGGATGAAATAGAATATGGCCGCGGGTATCATACCACGATGGATACTTATGAAAGACTATCGATGGCCGATCTTAAGCAAAATGCCGTAATCACAGCTTCATTTGTCTATAATGCAGCGATGCGAAATGCGAAATTACCACAAAAACCGGCGATGAAACCCAGACCGGAAACTGATCGGAGGATGCCATAATCTGGAAATTGTATTAACATTTATGGGGTTTGCTTCTAAATTTAGAAAAAGTCTCTGCTAATTTATATTCTTATATCGGTTTTCAGGTTTTTTTAAAATTAACCGCCTTGTAATGATCTTTAAATCAGATTTTGTGATTACATTTGTACAAATTTAAAGTCCAACTTTAAAATTGTACAAAATGTGGATTAAAAGAGATATTAAGTCTGAATTACTGTATCTTGCGTCACAGTACCCAGTCGTTATGATCCTCGGGCCTCGCCAGGCTGGGAAGACGTCGCTTGCACAAAGGACTTTCCCTGAAAAACCCTATTTTTCGCTAGAGAATCCGGATGTGCGTGAACAAATTATTGCAGATCCGCGTGCTTTTTTTTTAGCAAATCCTGATGGAGCAATTATTGATGAGTTTCAACGATATCCCGATATTCTCTCGTATATGCAGGGTATTGTGGATGACAAAAAGCAAAAGGGACAGTTCATACTTACCGGAAGCAATAATATATCAATGCTTAGTCATGTAACGCAGAGTCTGGCTGGTCGTGTAGCACTTTTAAAGCTTCTTCCATTTACTATAGGCGAAATAACTAGTGTTGTAAAAGAATATCATACTGATGATTATCTGCTGAATGGTTTTTATCCTGGAATTTATTCCGAAGGATTAAATCCTGTTAAGGCCTACAGAAATTATTACGAAACCTATGTGGAGCGGGATATACGTCAGCTATTGCAAGTGAAAGATCTTATTTATTTTCAGCGGTTTGTAAAGCTTTGCGCCGGACGTGTGGGGCAACTGTTTAATGCCAGCAGTTTAGCCACTGAAGTTGGAGTGTCGTCAATGACAATACATGCATGGTTAGCAACTTTACAGGTAACTTTTATTGTATTTATGGTGCAACCCTGGTCTGCAAATATCAGTAAACGAATGGTGAAAACCCCCAAACTCTATTTTTATGATGTTGGGTTGGCTTCCAATCTATTGGGAATTGAGAATATTACTCACGTATCAACGCATCCGCTTCGTGGAGCATTGTTTGAGAATATGGTAATCTTAGAATTGCTGAAAAAACGCTTTAATGCCGGTTTAGACAGTAATCTGTATTTCTACCGCGATAATCATGGGAATGAGGTGGATATTTTGCAAGAGTCCGGATACCAGTTGAATTTGTTTGAAATTAAATCGGGTCAGACTTTTACGTCCCACTTTTTGAAAGGGCTCGACTATTTGCGAAAATTGATACCCGATCGGATTGAAAGTTCCAATTTAGTATATGCAGGAGAGCAAGAAATGACAATTAACGGTCACAAGATAATGAATTACAAAAGCCTGAGTGCATTAGAAAATTATGGATAGAGGAATTCAAGAGTTGATAGCCTGTAAAAAGGGGGTGTTTTTTGATATGGATGGTGTGCTTTACGATTCGATGGGTTATCATGCTGATGCCTGGAGCAATGCTTTTCAACACTTTGGAATTGATTTTCCACCAGAAATGGTTTACCATAACGAGGGTCGGACGGCCCAGTCGACCATTAACCTGGTGTATCAGCAAAACGAAGAAAGAGATGCTACCGAATCGGAGATCGGTCAGATCTATTCCAAAAAAACGGAACTGATCGAATTCTTTCCAGATGCGATCCCGTTTAAAGGAGCCAAAGAACTAATGGAAAGCCTTAAAAAACAAGGCATTGATATCTGGGTTGTCACGGGTTCATCACAGGAAAAATTTCTCGATGCCTTGCTTCAGGATTTTGCAGGTTTGGTTTCGGAAGAACAGATTATTTCCGGAAAAGATGTCCAACATTGTAAACCTCATCCTGAACCTTATCTAACAGCGTTGAAGAAATCGGGATTGAAATCCGGTGAAGTGGTTGTAATCGAAAATGCTCCTTTAGGGATTCAATCAGCGAAAGCAGCCGGGATGTTTACACTTGCCATAAATACCGGTATATTGGACGATCGTGTTTTATGGGAATCGGGTGCAGATGTGGTTGTTAAGGATTGGAAGGATCTCCTTCAGAAAATTTAATATAGTAGTTGATTTTTAGCCGGTAATTATGTCCCCGGCCCACAATTGATCAAGGAATATTTTCCATGGCAATACGGTTATATTGTCTACTTGACGTGGATAGGGATCGTTGCTTACCAGGATTAACTTTTTTACCTGATACTCATCCGAAAAGCTTTTCAATCCTTTGATATGACGCAAGTTTACCATGTCAGTAGATTTTACTTCTATTGCAACTTCATGATCTCCCAATATAAAATCTACTTCAATTTGTGATGTAGTACGCCAAAAGCTGATCGGGTAATTTAAATCAGAATATTTGCTGTGAGCGTATAATTCCAGGTAAATAAAATGTTCAAATGCCTTGCCAAATGACTCACTCGCCATTTCAATTCGTCCTCTTTTCAGGAGAAAATTTGCGACACCGATATCAAAAAAATAAAACTTTGGCGCAAGAATTACTCTTCGTTTGGGTTTTTTCTGAAAAGACGGTAAAAACCGACCGGTTAAGGTATCTTCCAGTATCTGAAAATATTCTTTTACCGTTGGGGCGCTTACCCCGCAATCTGATGCAATATTGGTGTAATTTACCATTTCACCGTTCGAGAATGCGGCCATCTCAAGGAATCTTGAAAAAGAGTTGATATTCCTGATTCGGGCCTCAGCCATAATCTCATCACGCAAATAACTGCCAATGTAGGCCGATAAAAGCTTACCTGGATTAGAAGAGAGATAATGTCGTGGTAACAGACCATTATTTAATGCCCTTATCAAGTCGAAGTCGGGGATTTCCCGATAAATCAGAGGATATAATTCATATCTGAGACAGCGTCCTCCAAGAAGATTACCCCCTTTTCTTAAAATGTTGCGAGGACTCGATCCACTGAGGATAAATCGGATATTTTTACTTACGATCATCCATTGAATTTCATTCAGCAAATCGGGTATCCTTTGTATCTCATCAATAATGACCAATTCTGCCGTATCTCTGGTTTGAAGTATTTCTCGTAACAATGCAGGATTTCGCTTAAACCGTTCATATTCATTTGAAAGAAGTAAATCAAAACATTGCGAGTGAGGAAACAATTCATGAAGTAAGGTACTCTTGCCTGTTTGGCGCGCACCCCACAAAAAGGCACTTTCCGTACCCAGTCCTTCAAAGGTTTGTTTTCTTAAATACATGATATTATAAAGTGGCGGTTTGTATTATCATGATAATCTGAATGCAAAAATATAAAAAGCAATTAATAAATATCGTATATTTTTAAGATATTTGTACCTCCAAGATGAATATCCTGAAAATTATTTATAAGTTAGACACTTATCAAATTATGAAAACTAACCGTCTCGTATTGCTAATCGCCTTTTTTACATCAATTTTCGTTTTCGATCAAACTATTATAATCGCCCAGGAAAGTAACTGGACCCATTTCAGGGGGAGCAACCTTGATGGAATTTCTGCTGAAAATGTACCCGTTTTCTGGAATGATACCACCAACGTGATCTGGAAAACTGAGATCAGGGGGAAAGGGTGGTCTTCTCCGGTAGTTTACGGAAATCAGGTTTGGGTTACAACGGCAACGGTGGATGGGAAAGAGATGTCGGGAATTTGTGTTGATTTTAAGTCTGGCAAGGTTCTCTATGATATTCTGCTTTTTAAACAGGATAGTATCTACCGGAAACACTCGATTAACACCTATGCGACTCCGACACCCTGCATTGAACAAGGCTTTGTATATATGAATTTTGGAAGTTCCGGTACGGCTTGTGTCAATACCTTGGATGGTAAGATTATCTGGAAAAGGGACGATTTAAAAGTGGAGCATGTGCAGGGAACTGGCGCTTCCCCAATACTTTACAAAGATTTACTGATTCTCCATTTTGAAGGAACAGATCAGCAATTCATCGTTGCGTTGAATAAAAGAACAGGAGAAACTATCTGGCGGACAGATCGTCCTTCGGCATGTTACGACCTCCTTCTTCCTATCGGGAAAAAAGCTTATATAACTCCAATCGTTGTTAATGTTGCAGGAAAAGATCTGCTAATTTCGAATGGATCGGCAGTTTGTATTGCCTATGATATTCAAACCGGAAAAGAGATTTGGCGCGTTGTTCAGGGGGAAGATTCCACAATAGCAATGCCTGTTACCGAAGATGGTGTGATCTTTTTCTATACTAGTTTTGTAACACCTGCTAATGGCGAAAAATACGTGGAATTATTGGCTGTCGATCCCAAAGGCGCCGGGGATGTAACCAAATCGCATGTTCTCTGGCGATTCAAGGGACCTATTTTGCAGTTGCTGACCCCATTGGTGAAGGACGGGATTATCTACACCGTCGATAGCCAAAACAACCTTATTGCTATTGATGCAAAAACCGGAAGTTCGTTATACACTAAAAGACTGAAAAACAAATATAATTCTTCGCCCGTATATGCCGGAGGACGGATTTATTTTACTTCGGTTAAAGGGGAAACTCTTGTTTTAAAAGTAGGCCGGACACTCGAAATTCTGGCTGAAAATAAATTACCCGGAGAACTTTATGCTACACCTGCAATTGCTCAAAACTCCATTCTAATTCGAAACGAATCAACACTTTATCGGATTGGGGAGAGATAGGAATGGCTTTTTGTGTACCGATCCGTATTGTTTCCATTAGGGAATAAAAAAGGTGCTCCGGGAATGGGGCACCTTTAATTAGGCTTCAGACCTGTCAGGTTTTGGAAACCTGACAGGTCTATGCCTAATTGAGAGGATCATCAGGGACTACCATTATCTGTTTCAATAAGTTTAATAACTGCGGTGGCTTTCACCTTAACGATAAACTTTCTAATTTTGCACCAAAATCAGTAACCCATGCAGATAAAAGTACCCTTAACAGAATTGAATTCCCGCCTTGAACGTTTCAGGAAGAGAATGGATGACAGTTGTCCCGACTGGCAGATCGCCATAGTGTTTAGCAAAATTAACCTCTACTACTTCACGGGAACCATGCAGGAAGGGGTGTTGTTTATTCCAAAGTCTGATGAAGCCGTCTTATGGGTTCGGCGCAGTTACGAAAGGGCTGTTGACGAGTCGCTTTTCCCGTCTATCAAACCCATGGAGAGCTATCGCGATGCTGCGGTGACGATGAAAAACCTTCCGGAAATCGTTTATCTCGAAAAGGAGATTGTTCCGATCGCTATATTACAGCGGTTCCAGAAATACTTCCCCTTTTCGGTGATCGAATCGGCCGATCTTCAGATTGGGGCGGTACGATCCGTTAAAAGCAGGTATGAGTTGGCGCTCATGGAGCAGTCGGGGAAAATCCACGAGCGGGTTACCGAAAAATTGGTGCCTGCGATGTTGCACGAGGGGATGAGCGAGTTGGAGTTCTTTTGTGATCTCTATACGGCGATGATGAATGAAGGGCATCATGGTGTGGCGCGCTTCGGAATGTTCGATACTGAAACAATTCTTGGGCAGATCGCATTTGGCGAGAGTTCCATTTATCCTACTTGTTTTAATGGTCCGGGAGGTAATTATGGAATGAGTCCTGCCGTTCCGATTATGGGAAGCCGTAACCGGAAACTCCGGAAAGGGGATCTGGTCTTTGTGGATACGGGCTGCGGTGTCGAAGGTTATCATACCGACAAAACCATGACCTATATGTTTGGCAAATCACTGCCGGATTATGCGATTAAAATTCATTTGCAATGTGTGGATGTTCAAAATAATATAGCCGCCATGCTAAAACCTGGTGCCATACCTTCCGTCATTTATAACGATATTTTAAAGGAATTGAGTCCTGACTTTCTCGAAAACTTTATGGGATTCGGAACGCGTAAAGTAAAGTTCCTGGGTCATGGAATCGGGTTGACAATCGATGAATTACCTGTGATTGCCAACGGTTTCGATGAGCCGATCCGGGAAGGGATGGTGTTTGCCATCGAACCTAAAAAGGGAATTCCGCATATCGGGATGGTTGGAATTGAGAACACTTTTATTGTTACTCCCCAGGGTGGCCGGAATATAACGGGAAATCATCCGGGGTTGCTGGAAGTGTGGTGAAGTCGAATTAATTGTGAATTGGATATCTTGAGTAAATAGGGTCGCGCGATTTGCAATCGCGGTAAAAAAATAAAGCGATTGAAAATCACTTGACCCATACCCCCCGACCAATCGCGGTACTGAACTCAAACTCAATTTAGGAGCTAAGTATAAATCGATTTATTCCAAACAAAAGCGGCTGATTCTCCGAAATGAACAGCCGCTTTTATATGAAGCTTAAAAGAATCTCTTTAGTTTTTCTTTTTCTTCATCAGAATATAACCAGCTGCACCTAAAACCACTACGGCACCTGCAATCAAAATATAGGTCGTTGTGTTGCTTTTAGGTGCTTCTTCTGTCGCCGCGGCATCGTAGAATACAGGTTTTGCTGCCTTATCGGCATTTACTGAATCTTTTGTTGCAGATGGCTGATCCTGCGCAACTGCCAAACTTAAACCACTCAGGAACAACATTCCTGCCATCGAAATCATTAAAATTGCTCTTTTCATCTTATAATTATTAAAATCTGTTATTTATTCAAATTTGCAAGTTCATCATACTTTCTGGCCACCTCGGGATCCGACTTCCGGTACGAATCGGCAAGGGACATAATTGCCGGTTTGTAACGGGGATTCATCGTTAAGCAGGTTTTTAATAAACCTCTTGCTTTTACGATATCTTTATCCATCAGCAACTTCGACAATCCGACATAAGCCTCGAAATATTTACGGTTGTAGCCTATGAGTGTTTCGTAGTACCTGATCGCCTCGCCGGGATTGTTTTGACTGACAGCGATATTCCCAAGGTACATTAAAACAGGTTCATAACCGGGATTGATTTTCAACGCCGATTGAAGCATTAATCGGGCGCTGTCAATTTTTCCCGCTGTTACAAGCGCGGCGGCAAAATTATAAAAGATTAATTCATCCTGTGTATTAATTTTTAATGCTCCCTCAAAATACCTGATCGCATCGGTTGTTTCCCTATTTTTCAAAGCCTTGTACCCCTGCAGATCGAGTTTTGTCTCCCGCTTCAGAACTGCACAAACAGGAACCTGGTCGGCATAAATCACATGAATGGCATTTTGGGGAGGCCATTTTTTCTCTTTCATCTGATTAACCGGGATATAACTGTTGGCAACAATCATATAGTCCCAGTCGCTCTGGCTTCTTTCGTCATACTGACAATAGAAGGTTTTTATATCGGGGTGATCACGAAAATACCAGTTGACTGAAAAATTAGTGGCAATTTTGATCGAATCTACCTGCTTATTGGTTGCCAGGTATTTCGCGAGCCATTCCGATCCTCCGCGGATAGTGTGATAATAGTAATCGGTTTCGTACTTCCCGTAAGCACCGTTGATGCCACCTGCCAATGGACTGTAATACAGATAGTAATACGGGTGGTTCCGGATCATAAATTTGACCGGATGAAAAATTAAAATCAAAGCAAAAAGTAGTGTTGCTATGATTGCATATTTGTTTTTGAAGTATTTAATCAGATACGAAAATCCGATGGCCGCTAACAGGATAATCACCGGATAGACAAACAAAAAATGTCGCCACGAACCGTAAAGATTCGATTTTTCATATATGACGAATACGACCGGAAAAAGAATTGAGAAAATCAGGAATCCGTATTTTAACAGATTATCTGATTTAATGATCTTTTTGGATAAAACGACAAACGCAGCAAGTCCGGCAAAGACAATCAATGGAATTGTAATGGCCATATATTTAGGCAGGTAATACCAGGGCATAAAATCGGACCATTCCACCTTTCCTTCGAAGAGTTGCTTTAACGTTGTTGGATACTGCGTCATCACCTCAACCGATTTCCAAACATTCAGGATGGGATTCAACTGGGCAAAAGGCCATAAAATCAAGCTAAAGATCCAGGCGGCAACGGTAATTACGAGAGTTTGGGTCAATTTCTTTCGGAATAATAGCGAATCGAATTGCTTGTTGGTATGGTATTTATAAATAAAGAACAGGAATAGGAAAAAGAATAGATAGCAGATTAGCAACAATCCTCCGGGCCGGATGCTGATCGAAAAGGCAATGCTTGCAGTTAACAGAATTGCGTCGCAAAACTTGCTTTTGTTTTCACGAAAGAGAAATCTTAGGGTAAAGAAGATTGCCGAGATATAACTCAGCGCAAAAGGGATATCTTTCAGATTGTTTCGTGCATGACCAAGGAAAGTGGGCGAGAGGGCGAACAACAGAATCACGATGATACCTGCTCCGTATCCGGCCAGCCAAATCGCAAAAATAGCTGTGACAACAACCGTAAGCCAACCAGCCAGGGAACATGAAATATGGCGAAATAGAAACAAATCGTCGATATTGAACCATCTGACTAAAATAGTGGTCACATTGTCAAACGATTGGCCATAGTATTTAAGGTGTGTAACCGGAGTATTGAGGACGGAAGTATCTTTCCCCAGTGATGCGAAATAATCATATACCGACGCCGATTGATTGTAATGTAGATATTCGTCGCCTGATATTCCGGCATCAACGCCACCTTTTAGCATCAAAATAAGAAGTAATCCGGTAAGGCTGTAAAAAATATATTTTAAGCGGTTGTTATTCATTATTTTGCCCGATTCCCATCGTAGAATTTCTTAACGAAATAGATCGGTCTGTTTTGCGATTCCTTGTAAATACGATAAACATACTCACCCACAACACCCAGCGAAACCAATTGGATGGATCCGAGGAAATAGATACTCAGCAAGGTGGAAGACCAGCCGATCACGGCAAAACCAAATATTTTGGCAATCAGCACATAAATACCGGCGAACATAAACACAATGGTTCCAATCAGGCCAAGGTACAGGCACATTTTGATCGGAAATCTTGAAAAGGCAAAGATGGCATCAGCTGCAAGAATAAACAGCTTGGATAGGCTCATTTTGGGATCACCTTCAGACCGTTCGTCCCTTACAAATTCGACATACCCTTGTTTGAATCCGATAAATGAACGAAGGCCGGGCAAATAGCGGACTTTTTCTTTCATTGTCAGAAGCGCATCAACAGCTTCGCGTTTCATCATCGAAAAGTTACCTGTATTCTCCATGTTTTGGATTACCGCAACATTTCGGAACAAAAGATGGAAAAGAGAAGTGTAAATATTTCTGCCGCTTTTCCCTTTTCTTCCGCTTCGTGTACCGCTGATAATATCGTAATTCTCTTCTGTGATTTTGCGGTACATTTCTCCAAATAATTCGGGTGGATCCTGCAAATCGCCATCCATCATCCCTACTATTTCTCCTGCGGCGTATTCCAGTCCGGCAGTAAATGCAGCCTGATGACCGAAATTTTTCGAAAGTGATAATACCTTGATATTATGGTTTTTATTTTGCCAGTTGAGGAGATACTGAAGGCTTTGATCCTCGCTGCCATCCTCAACAAATATGATCTCGTAATCATCAATAAATGCTTCCAATGCCGACACCGTCCTCTTCACGAGATCGTCGATCAATCCTTCTTCGTTGTAGATGGGAATTACGATTGAGAGCATAGTATTGTTTCTTGGCTATGAGCTGTAAATATATTAAAAATCCAGTGCTTTAACGTTATATGCAGTTTATTTTAGCCACAAAGGCACGAACTCACAAAGTTTCACCAGGAATTTCTTAGTGACTCTTTGTGTTTTGGTGTCTTGGTGGCAAGAGATTTATAGCATCAAAATGTAAGCAAAAAATTTATTTTGCCGGTTGTAACCTCGCTAAAGCAAATTCAGCGGCATCTTTTAACTGCTCTTTTTTTGCTAATTCTTTGATTACAGGAATGCACAAATCGGAACCCATCCAGCTGAGTTCTCCAAGCAATAACTTCTTGCCTTCATCTGTTGCGTCTTTATTTCCAAGTACTTTAATCATCAGCTTTTCGAATTTCTGAAATTCTTCAGGAGTTTTGGCCTCATTGCGTATGCGGCTTTGTAAATCCGTGAAATACTTCGTGCTTTTAGTAATATCATATTGGCTGATTTTTGAAAGGTCGTATTCAAGTGAAAGCTCAATAAAACCGGTTCTTAAAGAAACACCTGCTGCATTAGGGAAATCATACGGCACTTTTTGTGTAACTTTTCCCGAAGCAGCCCATTCGGCTCCGCGCTGGAAAGTAGCAATAAAACCAACGCATTCCATTGCCGGTCCACCACCCTCATCGGCATGACCAAGAACGGTGTGGAATATTCTCCCTTTCCCGTAAGTGATTGTCATTAACATTGGTTCGCTTCGCCCGGTGCCGCCACCAGCTGTATCAGCAAAGGCGGTAGCGAGTATTTCCATATTTTTCCCGGGTCCGCGTAACTGGCTGTATAATTCATCATTCCCGTGTCTCCAGCGTGCGGGTAATCCTTTGGTGATCGGATGCCCGGTGTTACGCATTTTTACTTCAAACTCATGTCGTTTGGCATGTGAGCCACCACGACCGGCTGTAGTATCAATGATCATTGAATCTTTTTTGAAATAGATATAAGGACCATCTTTCGCTGATCGATTTCCCCAGCCTCCCAATCCGGTCATCAGGTTAAACTCCTTCCATTCCGGGAAAGCATTGTTGCTGCCATGATAAATTACCACACCGCCACCATTATTTACATATTCAACAAAGGCGGCTTTGGTTTTGTCCGACCACGAATCACCATTATAGTCGATAACAACAACATTGTATTTTGAGAAATCGGGATTGAACGTGCTCATATCACCCTTTTTTTCAGGTGTTTTAACAATTTCGGCAGTAAAAAGACCGGTTTGTTCGAGCAGCTGTTTCAGGATTGGTGAGCTGGCTTTCCAGTTATGGTTATTTTGTCCGGTGACAATAAGCGCCTTGTATTCAGCACTCTTTTGGCATGAATTGAAAATGGCCAGTAGTCCGGCAAAAATGAATATTAACAGATATTGTTTCTTCATCTTGTTTTCAAATTAAATTGTTGGTAAGCTCCAGGGTTGACGATAAGGACGACTCAATAAGCGACTTGCGATCAGATTTCCAATCATTTCCTGTTTTACAGGATCCCATTGAATTTTCTGTCCGGTTGTCATCGCAATTTCGCCCAATAAACCTACCGAGATCGAACGATGAGCGATTTCAACAGGAGCCACTGTTTCACCTCTGGATTTAATGCTCTCGAGGAAGTTCCCAATATGATTATCACTTTTGTAAAGATGGATCTCGCATTCGCCGATCACTTCTTCGAGAATCTTTGGATCTGAGGCTTTGAGCACATTGCCACGGTCGACATGAATCCATCCTTTTTCGCCATACCAGGTTGCGCCCATACCGAAACGCAAACGTGATGCATTGGCGACTCTCATCTCTATCCCATTGGCATATTTACATGTAAAATCGTATTCAACAGGAGCGTTATAAATACCATCTCTCGGATAAACTCCTTCACCGGATATTTCAATCGGGCCTGAGCGTTCCATGCCAATTCCCCATTGGGCAATGTCGATATGGTGACCCGACCAGTCGGTAAGTTGTCCGCCGGAATAATCGAGAATCCAGCGCCAGTTCCAGTGGCTTACTCCACGGTAAGGAACTTTAGGAGCAGGTCCGAGCCATATTTCCCAATTCAATTCGGCAGGAGCTTCTAAAACGGGAGGCGTACCAATCCCTTTACCACCATCGGGTAAACCAACTTCAACGCGAATTATTTTTCCTACCCGGCCATTGATTGCCAGTTCTGCTCCCCGACGGAAATGTTCCTGCGAACGTTGCCAGCTTCCGGTTTGCCAAATAATGTTATTTGCCTTTACAGCGCTAACAATTGCTTTGCTATCGTTAATTGTGCGGGCAAGGGGTTTTTCGCCGTAAATATCCAACTTTTTGTTCGCAGCGGATGAATATATAATGCCATGCCAATGATCGGGCAATGCAATAGATACGGCATCAAGTTTTTCTTTTTCAAGAAATTCGCGATAATCGCCATAGGTGCGGCAATCGTTGTTTTTGTTGACTTCGTCAATCAGCCCTTTGGCCTTGGCTGAATGTGAAGTATCAACATCACATACAGCAACAAACTGAAGCTCTTTAACCCGACCTAAAAAGCCTTTCAAATTACTGGTTCCCTGCGAACCGGTTCCAATAGCTCCCATTACAATCCTGTCGCTGGGTGGAAGTTTACCACCCATGCCCAAAGCCGTTGATGGGATGATCTGTGGGAGGATCAATGCGCCTGTTGCAACGGCAGCTGATCGTTTCAGAAAATCTCGTCTGTTAGATTTGTCAAACATTGTGATTAATTTTAGTTGTTGGTAATTATACGTTTACTGGTGTACCAGGAATTGGTGTTTCAAAAACCATATCAACGGGACCAAATTCCAGTTTGGTTGGTCCCAGATCTATATCCGATTTCATAATAGCATCCCAGGTGATCATCTGTCCTGTATAGGCCGCAGTACGACCCATAATTGCGGTAAGCGTTGATAGAGTTGTTCGCTCGGCTTCGTTTACATATTTACCAGTTCTGATCGCATAAACAAGGTGCATATGTTCCTGTACATAGGCTGGAATTTTCAGCTGGTTCATTGGATTACCATTCTCGTCCCTGGAATATTCAAACTGCCATTTCACACTTCCATCAAGATTCCAGATGGTGTTCATGCAGTTTGTATATCCTTCTGTCCCATTGATGATTTCTCCGGTTTCGTTGGCGCAGCTGTCGATCTGACGACACATGCTATGCGAACTGACACCGTTTCCATAATCGAAATCGATACTGAAAAAGTCGTATTGATCGCCGGTTACCCTTCGTGCGCGACCACCATATCCAACAGCCTTTTCTGGATATTTACCCATGAACCAATTGATTACATCGATGTTATGAACATGGGTATCGAGAATATGGTCGCCACAGAGCCAGCAAAAGTTATTCCAGTTGCGTATCATGTATTCCATATCGGACCATCCCTCTTCGCGTGTGCGGAACCAGACGTGTTCCTGGTTCCAAAATGCTTTAGCCGAGGTTAATCTGCCAATGGCACCGTTGGCCACTTGTTTGTAAGTTTCAATATAATCTTCCTGGTGTCGTCGTTGCGTTCCGGATACAACACAAAGTCCCAGCGCTTCAGCTTTTTTTGCTGTGGCAATCATCAATCGGGCACCAACCGGATCGACGCATACGGGTTTTTCAAGGAAAACATGTTTTTTATTGACAACAGCTTCAAGAAAATGTTCCGGGCGAAATTGTGGCGGAGTAGCCAGGATAACAACATCAATATCTGAAATTGCCATCAGTTTTTTATAAGCATCAAAACCGACAAAACAGTTTTCAGCAGGAATTGGTATATTGAACGATTCAAATCGTTCGCGACAGCTTTTGATTTTATCCGGAAATACATCGGCAAGCGCAATAATCTCAAGATCGGGACCTGCACTGATAAAATTAATGGCGGCACCCGTTCCACGGTTTCCAACACCAACAAGACCTGCACGGAGTTTTCGCCCTTTTGGTGCACCTTTAAGGATAGGTGGTAGTCCTAAAGTTTCATTATTTAACTCTTTATTACACGATGAAAGGATAGCTCCGGCACCGGCAACAGTTAATCCGGCGAGCACACCGACACCTAAGAATTTCCTTCTGTTGATATTTTTTGACTCGTTTTCCATTGTATTATTCTTAATTGTTGTCCTATACGCTAAAGGTTGAATTATATAAATGGAGGCCTGATAGTGACATACCATTTTATTTCTTAATTCTTTAATTCTTTCATTGTATACTATCTGCCTCACACACAACCCTGAATCCGTTATCGATGCAATCGGAATACCACCAGTTACTTTTGGGCATTTGCGGGTCGGTTACCAGCCATGCCTTCGTTTTGGTATAATCTCTCGCAGCGCTTCTGACATCTTTGGCATCGCTTTTAAACGAACCACCTCTGATCACATGCTCCTCCCCCGACATTGGTCCTATAGGATTTACCAATTCTCTTTTTCTTTTGTTGTAAGTATCAGGTGAATAATAATCTGAACAAAACTCAGCAACATTTCCGGCCATATTCTTCAATCCGAAAGGATTCTCCTTCACAAAAGCAGGATCTTTGGTCCTTGATAAGCTATTTTCGGTGTAAACAATTCGTGAACTGATATTTGTGGTATCGGGGCCAAAAATTTTCTTTAAAATCCCTTTTGAGGTGAATTTTTTAGGATCACCATCAAAGAAATAGGGGGTTGTTGTATTTCCGCGACATGCATACTCCCACTCTGCTTCGGTAGGTAAACGGTATTTTTTACCGGTGACTTTCGTTAACCACTGGCAATAAGTGTTTGCAGCACGCCACGACATCGTAATTGCCGGCCGCGATCCTTTGCCCCAGCCCTGGTCGGGAGCACCCCATGGTGGAGTAGGCCCCGTAATGGCATCAACATTCTTATTCTTAATAACCTGACCTTCGGTTCTTCCTTGCGACCCCGTGGCCTGGAAGAAAGCGAGATATTCGTTCCACGAAACTTCAATTTTGCCCATCCAGAATTTGGAAATCTTCACCTTTCGTACAGGACCTTCATCGGGTTTGCGCAATGGCTCGTCATCCGGACTTCCCATTTTAAACGTTCCCTCTGGTATTGCAACCATCTCGAATGCAACGGTAGTCCCAGGGATTTTTTCGGTGAAATTTTCAAATTTTTCAACCTTAGTGGCTTCAGTAAATAGTTCTTTGCTTGCTGCTGCGTTGACCCCAAAGTTTATATCATGTTCGTGTTTTGCATTTTTGTCGAAGTGCCCTACATTAAGATGGCAGTTGATACAATTTGGTTTTGGCTCCTCTTTTGTGTTCACATAAGCCAGGTGGGCATTGCTCCCGTTCACTGACAGCGTAACAGGGAAGAGATTTTGATGGCATTTAGTGCATGATGCCTCATAGGTAAAACTTTTTGCATTTTCAAGTAACTTTTTGGCTTCCCAGTTGATTTTGGCACTATCCTTCAACAGAAAACCATAAGCGTCTATTGCTCCGTGCTTCGCTTTTGCGAACAGGAAACCCTCTCCTTTGGGAGGTAAATGACACTCAACGCAATGGACAGTAACACCAGTTCTATTATTGTGGTGTGAAGACAACTTCCAGGTCTCTTCTGCCCATGGGTGAACATGGCAGGACATACAATATTTGTCGGTAGAAGTGTACGAAGACATCGTGTTAATGGTCACAATAATTGCCAGACAAATCATGGCGCCGAGGGTCATTATCCAGATTTTTGCCTTGGAACCATGCCTGGTCTGCCTGATCAAATTTTTAATATTCATGTTTTAAAAATGCTATGCTCATTCTGATGTTGTGGAACATCTGTTCTGATCCGTTCGGCAAACATAGTTTGTTTTTTATCACCCCTAACAACCTGATTCATGTTTTACAACATCAAATTAATGCACAGTCGCCTATATTTTGAAATTGTAGCCGTGCTCATAAGAAGGCTTTTAATCAAAACACAAAATCAATGAGCAAGTAACCAGTTTTCGGCAGCATCCATCTCTACTTCGAGCGGAACGGCCAGTTTTACAGCATTTTCCATCTCGTATTTCACCACTGCTTTTACCTCTTCGAGTTCCGATTTTAAAACATCAAAGTTTAGTTCGTCATGAACCTGGAGTATCATCTTTGATTGAAATCCTTTTTCCGTAAACCGTTTATTGATGTTGATCATCGCGACTTTGATGATATCGGCGGCAGAACCCTGAATTGGAGCATTGATCGCGTTACGTTCGGCAAATGCCCGTACGGAAGCGTTGGCAGAATTAATGTCGCTTAGGTAGCGTTTTCGCCCCATGATTGTTTCGACATAACCTCTTTCGCGGGCAAGCACAAGCTGGCGGTCCATATAATTCTTGATCATATAAAAATTGGCAAAATAATCATCAATCAGCTGTTTCGCTTCACTTCTGGAAATATTCAGGCGTTGAGCAAGCCCAAAAGCCGAGATTCCGTAAAGGATACCGAAATTGGCAGTTTTTGCTTTGCGGCGCATATCGGAGGTAACTTCGCTTATGGGTATACCGAAAATTTTTGAAGCTGTAGCGGCATGGATATCTTCGCCGTTGCGAAAAGCTTCGGTCATTACTTTGTCGCCGGAAACGGCTGCCATAATCCGAAGTTCAATCTGAGAGTAGTCAGCAGATAAAAACAGATGATTCTTGTCACTCGGGATAAATGCTTTTCGGATTTCGCGTCCGTTTTCATCCCTGATCGGGATATTCTGGAGGTTGGGATTTGTGGAACTAAGCCGCCCGGTCGCGGCAATCGTCTGATTGAATGAAGAGTGTATCTTACCTGATTGAGGATTGATCAATTTAGGAAGCGCTTCGACATAAGTTGACAGCAATTTTTTTAATCCGCGATGTTCAAGTATTTTGCTGATGATCGGGTGTTTATCCTGCAAATTGACAAGGATTTCTTCACCGGTTGAGTATTGTTTTGTTTTGGTTTTTTTTGCTTTTGAATCGAGCAACAGCTTGTCGAACAGGATGTAGCCCAACTGCCTGGGCGACGAAATATTGAATTGCTCGCCAGCCATTTCGATGATGCTCTTTTCGAGTTCAATTATTTGCTCTCTCAACGTAACAGCGTAATCGTCAAGAACTTTTGGATCAATTCTTAAACCCGTCTGTTCCATTTGAATCAGCACTTTTAATAAAGGCATTTCGACCCCGGTGAACAGATTCTTCACATTTTCTTTGTCTAAATCATTATTTAACAATGATTTAAGTTGATAGGTGATATCTGCATCCTCGCAGGCATACTCTTTGATCTGCCCGATGTCAACCTGTCGCATCGATAGTTGATTTTTGCCGTTTTTGCCGATCAGCTCTTCGGTCGCCACCTTTTTATAGCCAAGGTATATTTCGCTTAGGTAGTCCAGATTGTGGCGAAGTTCAGGTTGAATCAGATAGTGAGCAACCATCGTATCGAAATATTCGCCTTTTACTTCAATGCCATATCGTGAAAGGAACAGAATATCAAATTTCAAATTCTGACCAATTTTCAGGATATTTTCGTTGGCAAATACTGTTTTAAACTCCTGAACGATAGCGATTGCTTTTTTCAGATCCTGCGAAACTGGTACGTAGTATGCTTCCCCGGATTTGAAAGAGAAAGATAGTCCAACCAGGTAATCCGAATGTGGATCAAGTCCTGTGGTTTCGGTATCAAAACAAAAAGCAGTTTGTCGCGCTAACCTGGAAATCAGATCTTTTATTTGTTCCTCATTATCAACCAAATAGTAATGGTGAGTTGTCGAACGGATATTCTCATGAACACTTTCTGATTCGGATTGGGTTTGTTCTCCCATATTGAAAAGGGTTCCTTGTTCGAATGCCGGAGTTGGTGGCTTAGGGGCAGGCGCGGCTGGCAATATTCTTTCGGCCAGTGTCCGGAATTCGAGTTCGATGAAAATATCGCGCAAATGTTTATAGTCAGGTTCAGAGATGATTAGATCCTTCTGATTGAATTCGATAGGAACGTTAAGTATGATTGTGGCCAGGGTGCGCGACATACGAACCTGCTCTTCAAACTGTTCAAGATTCTCTTTCTGTTTTCCTTTCAATTTATCGATGTTCTGATAAACTCCGTCGATGCTGCCAAAGTCGCTTACAAGCTTCATCGCTGTTTTAGGGCCAATTCCGGGACAACCAGGAATATTATCGGATGAATCGCCCATAAGACCCAGAACATCAATTACCTGCAACGGATTTTGGATTTGAAAATTTTCACAAACCTGTTCGACACCCAAAATCTCCATCTCGTTGCCCATCCGCTTAGGTTTATACATGAAGATATTTTCCGAAACTAATTGTGCATAATCTTTGTCCGGAGTGACCATAAAAACCTGAAATCCTTCTCTCTCAGCAGTTTTTGCCAGTGTTCCGATTACATCATCAGCTTCGAATCCTTCTTTTTCGAGTATCGGAATATGGTATCCCTTGATAATCTCCCGGATGTAAGGAATTGATTTTCGGATATCTTCTGGCATTTCCTCGCGGTTGGCTTTGTAGGCAGCGAACATATCGTGACGGAAAGTTGGTCCTTTCAGGTCAAAGGCTATGGCAATATGTGTAGGCTTCTCAATTCTGAGGAGTTGATCCAGTGTGTTGACAAATCCCAGCATCGTGGAGGTATTGAGTCCTTTGGAATTGACTCGTGGTGCATTAATGAACGCAAAATAAGAGCGATAAATCAATGCGTAGGCATCAAGCAAAAACAATCGGTTCATGGTAAAATTGGAATTAAGACCGAATCAAAGCTACGTATAATTTAATAAAAAAGCCGACAATGATTTTGTCGGCCTAGAATATATTATTAATCAGATAATTAATCCTGACAACCACAATTTTCGATACAATCAAGTATTCCGGTAAAAGCCGGATGTTTCAGAAAATAGTAGGTGTTTTTTCCATCACGTTTCGAACTTAGAACGCCTTTGTTTTTAAGTATGCCAAGATGGTGTGAGGTTGTTGATTGCTCAATTCCGAGACGCTCGTGGATTTCGGTAACAGTAAGTTTTACTCCACCATCGAGGTAACCGACAATTGCTATCCGCATCGGGTGGGCAATAGCCTTTAACATTTCTGTGGCTAATGTCAACTTCTCGATATTTAACTCGGAGTAGTTCATTATCTTACGAATGTTTAAATATTGACTTGGTGGTAAATTCGGCCTTTTTAATTATTGATGCAAATATATGAATATATATTTTATTAGCTGTCAGAATAAAAACCCTAAAAAACATTTTTTGATCATAATAATTTTGAAGTTTTTTGTTATGTGCTCATAATTAATAATTTAAAATTGTCGCTATCAGTATCTGCCAGAATTCTAAATTGTAATTTAGAATGGCTAAAAACAATAATGTTGGAGTGAAATTTATTCTTACCTTTGGCCGGAAGGAGAATGAAAAGGAAGAATGCAATTTTTAAAGAATGTCATCTAAAGATCGGATTATATCGCCTATTAGTGAGGAACTTAGTAAATTTGAACCCTATTTCAAAAAAGCGACGAAGAGTGACTTGCCACTGTTAAGTACCATTATAAATTATATCCTGCGCCGTAAAGGGAAGCAGATGCGGCCGATTATGGTTTTTCTGGCAGCAAAATTAAATGGAACATTTAATGAGCGTACCTACCACGCCGCATTAACCATCGAATTATTACACACTGCAACACTTGTTCATGACGACGTAGTCGACGATTCGTATCAGCGACGCGGTTTTTTTTCGGTGAATGCGGTCTGGAAAAACAAGATTGCCGTGTTGGTTGGTGATTTTATCCTCGCGAAAGGGCTGCTTTGGTCGATTGAGCACCGCGATTACGATATTTTGGATCACATCTGTACGGCTGTCCGCGATATGAGCGAGGGTGAAATTCTCCAGGTTGAAAAAGCGCGTAAACTTGATATCACTGA
>JAPLDR010000018.1:243515-283024 GCA_026391655.1 Bacteroidia bacterium
GCCTCGCTACTCGCCACAAGTGCTGCTGTTGGAACTTGTTCTGTAACTACTGATATTGAGGTGATTGAACGGATGAGGTTATTCGGAGAATATGCAGGAATGGCTTTCCAGATTAAAGATGACTTGTTTGATTACCAAAAGTCGAACCTGATTGGCAAACCTACAGGTAATGATTTGCGTGAAAAGAAAATCACCCTTCCATTGCTCCACGCGCTGAACAATACCGGAAACGGCGATAAATCGCGTATCCTGAAAATTGTACGCAAGCGTACCAAATCAGCAGCCGATTTTCGCGAAGTTGGTGAGTTCGTGGAGGCCAATGGCGGTTTTAAATATGCCGAAAAAGTGATGCACAGTTACACCGAAAAAGCGATTGCCCAACTTTCGGACTACCCTGAATCCGAGATTAAAACAGCACTGATAGAGTATGTTAATTATATTACTTCGCGGGTGAGCTAGAAAAAGGCTGCTAGAGTCTTGCAAGTACTTGTTGTTCTATCATTGGACTCGAAATTCAATAGGAATTACGAATCTAACATTCACAGGTTTATCAGCCTGGAAACCAGGTTTCCAAGCTGGCATTTGACTCACAACCCTTACCGCTTCAGCATCCAGTAGAGGATGAACTCCTCTGACGACCTTTACCCAATCCACTTTCCCTTTTCTGTTAATCACAAAACCAACAAAAACTTTTCCCTGAATTTTTCTAAAGATAGCTGTTGATGGATATTGCAAATGAGAGTAAATATAATTCCTTACTGACGTTAATCCTCCGGGGAATTCCGGCATCCTCTCTACCTTAGTATATATTGGTTCATCCGCCTCTATATCAGGCTTTGAAGTTAAAATAATCACACCATTTTTACCCATTTTACCCATTTTACCAAATTTTTCCAATGCCTCATCAGGTGTCAGGATAATTGGAGATTTATATTCCTGGGGATTGAGCGATTTGAATTGTTTAAATGTAATCTCTTTATCATCAAGCATTATCATTGCCTTTTTCCTGACGAAGGGTTCTATTATCGCCGAAATTGAATCTGCGGATATATAAGTGTTCTTATTATCAGGGATTACTTTAGAATCAGCAGGAACCTCTTGCGATAAAGTGGCAGTAGAAACAAAAAGCAACAGCGAAAAAAGAAGTGTTCTCATAAAGTATAAATCAGGTGGTTAAGATCCGAAAGATAATTATTTTGTGTTAAAAAATGCCGGGTAAACCTAATGGTTGCTAAATTTTCATTGGCTGCCTCCCGATTTATTGAATAATAAACCTTAATGGCACTGTGAATAAAGAATTTACTGCCTTCCCATTATTTTTACCAGGTGTCCAATTAGGCATACTATTAATAACTCTTAATGCTTCTGCATTCACAGAGAAGCTGGGACCATTAACAATTCTGGCATTGATTATTTTGCCATCTTTGCGAACGATGAAACTTGTAATTACGGTTCCCTGAAGACCGATACTTGTTGCCTCGTTCGGATATCTAAGATTTCGACTAATAAATTTCATCATTGCTTTTTCTCCCCCAGGGAATTCAGGCTTTACCTCAGGAAAAGTATATATTTTATCATCTGCATTTATATCGCCAATCGTAGTCGTAGAGGCTTTTGAGGTTAGAATAATAACCCCGTTTTTACCCCTTTTCCCGTACTTTTCCATGGCTGAATCAGGTTTCAACTTTATAATGGATTCGATCTGATCCGGATTAATTGCACTGTAAAGTTTACTCGAAATCTCTACTCCTTCAAGTATAATCAGCGCCTTCTTCCAATTAAAAGTTTCAGTTCTCACGGTTGTTGAATCAGTTGATGCGTTAGAGCTGTTAGTGCCAGAGCTAACTTGTTGATTTTTAGGGACATCCTGTGCTGAAAGAACAGCAGATAGAAAAAAAACTAGGATTAAGGTCAGAATTTTCATATATATTTGTTTAGGTGGACTAAATCCCAAAGTTAATTATTTTGTATAAAAAACACCCGAAAGTTTTAGACTATCGGGTGCATTAAATCAGTATTTTCTTTTTGATTGTCCTTAAAAATAGGTCACACTTTCTCCTTTTATTGAGGTAAGCAGATTATTCGCCAATCGGCTGGCTCCGATGCGAAATAGCTTGTTATTCAGCCATTCATCACCAAGAACTTCCTTCACTATCGCGATATATTTAAGCACATCAGCCGTTTCGGCAATGCCACCTGCCGCTTTAAAGCCGATCTTTATACCTGTTTTTTCGTAATAGTATTTAATGGCCTGGCACATCACCAATGCAGCTTCGGGTGTAGCTGCAGGCTCTAATTTTCCTGTTGAAGTTTTAATGAAATCAGCACCTGCCTGCATCGCCAGAATGGAAGCCTTCCAAATATTAGCGTAATTTTTCAATGCTCCGGTTTCCAGAATTACCTTCAGGTGGGCTGACCCACACGATCTTTTCAGGATAGTAATTTCTTCGATCACTGAGGGGTAATCTTCGGCGAGAAAATTTCCCAAATTAAGTACAATATCAATTTCTGAAGCTCCTTGTGATACTGACATTTTTATTTCTAACACTTTAACCTCCAAAAAAGTCTGTGACGAGGGGAATCCTGCAGCAACTGCGGCCAACTTCACTCCTGAAGCCCGGAGATTTTTCTTAACCGATTCAACGAGTGTTGGATAGACGCATATTGCTGCAACGTTTGGTAATCCGGGAAATTCACCGGGAAAACCTGAAACTTTCAATGCAAATTTTTCGCCCTGAATATGACTGTCTGTCGAATTTAGTGTGGTCAAATCGATGCACGAAAGTGCCAGCTCATACCATTCGCGGCTTTTCAATTCCTGCGATTTTTTAACAATTTCAGCAACAGCTTGTTCTACTTCTCCACCCGGGAACTCCCGGTCAACATTACCTAAAAGCCATTTCATAGTTTTATCGTATTAAAATTTAAGCAAATAGTTTATCATTTTTTAAATGACGAAGCTGATCCCGCTCCGTTTTTTTATCTATATTTTTCATAAATGCCTCTGTCAGATCGATCCCGGTCTGGTTGGCAAGGCAAATGATCACCCAAAGTACATCGGCCAGTTCGTCGGCCAGGTCGCCGTCAGATTCACTCTTTTTCGAGGATTGATCACCATATTTACGGGCAATAATCCTGGCCACCTCACCCACCTCTTCGGTAAGAATGGCCATATTGGTTAATTCGCTGAAATAGCGAACGCCGTACTTTGTAATCCACTCGTGAACTGCCGATTGTGCATTTCTGATCGTAATGTCGTCACTCATAAATCTTTGTTTTTGGAATCGATAATGATTGTAACCGGTCCGTCGTTGATTAGGCGAACTACCATATGCGCTCCAAATTCGCCGGTTTGAACTTTTATACCCAGATTTTCGGATAGCGTTTCCACAAATAGGTGATAAAGCCGAATAGAAATATCGGGAGGGGCTGCATTGATATAGGATGGCCGGTTACCTTTCCTGGTTTTAGCATGTAGTGTAAACTGACTCACAGCGAGAATTTCACCCTCAATATCTTTCACCGACAGGTTCATTACCCCGTTAAGGTCATTAAAAATTCGTAATTGGGTGATTTTCTTACAAGTCCATTCGAGATCTTCATCCTTATCGTCAGTTTCAAAACCGGCCAGTACAAGCAGGCCTTGTTTAATCGACGATTTTAATTCTTCGTCAATCGTAACTGAAGCTTCTGAAACCCGCTGGATCACAACTCTCATAAAACCTGATTTGATTACAAACTTACATCACTGTTTTTAAAACCCCGATAACTGCAAGGTAACGGGCAACTTTACCAATCAGCATGAAAAACATAGTAAAAGCCGGAGAGATACGAAAAAATCCCAAACCGAGAATTACCAGATCGCCTATGATGGGAACAAACGAAAGTATTGCTGCCAAAGGTCCAAAACGTTTTAATTTGGGAAGTATAGCATGGATTTTCTCCTCTTTTACTTTCGCGTATTTTTCGATCCATTCCATCTTTCCGAGATATCCCAGGTAGTAAATGGAGATTCCTCCAAGCATATTTCCCGCTGTAGCTGCTACCAACGAACTGACCACATCAAAACCAGAATAAATCAATAGGGTCAGAACTGCCTCTGAATTAAAAGGGAAGATTGAACCAGAAAGAAATCCTGCGATGAAAAGTCCGAATAAACCGTATTGATAAAAGAAATCGACCATTGGGATCAAAGATAATGGAATGATCGGCAATTTTTCATGGCATTAAGTGGAGGTTGAATAGTTATAAAAAAAGAAGACAGCTCTGTGGCTGCCTTCTTTCAGGAATTATTTACGACAAAGCCGCTATTCCCGACCCAATCATATTTGCACTTTCTATTTCAGCAATATCCAATTTAATTTTTTTGTGTCCCATTTCGCTAAGCAACTCTTTGAGAGTGCTTTTCACAACTTTGTTATAGTCTTTGCAACCAATAACTTCGCTCCAGAAAAGGCTACCCTCGGCAGTAATTCTGACTTTTTTAATCGTTTTGTCGTGTGCGATCAACATATCAATCAACCCGGCAAGCGAGGCTGCAACTAGTTTAGCTGATCTTTTATAGATTTGTTTTGCAACTTTTACGTGTTTATTCTTATGCTGATCCGGTGTATTAATGATATCTGTAAGCGCCTTTCCGTCCGTGTGTTCATCAAACCCATCTTCAGGGAAAACTTCTCTGAGAATTTGTCCTATGTACATTCCGGAAACTGCTTTTTCGAACCGCTGAGATCCTTTATTGTCCGATTTTTCATCGACCAGCTCATCATATTTCGTCAGATGAGGAGGATTAAAATTACCCGATTCGAGGTTCACCGGTGTGAGACCCTGCCAGTTGAGGCTACTATCGATTTTAGGAATTTTGTTGGCATTAACAAATGCGGCCATATTTGTCCCAGTACCCACGATCAAACCGATGTATGCATCAAAATTTGGATTTGTTAATCCTGCAAAAAGACTTGCCACAGTATCATTGATCACTTTAATTCCTGTGAACTCAGCTTTTCCGGATTTGTTTAGTTGATCAAGAAGTGGTTTTCCTACAGGATTACCAATCATATCCTTAATATCTAAACCTTTAGTCCACTTAAGCAATTCAGCATCGCCATTAGGCAAACACTCGGCCGGATAGGAGAAACAGTAACCGATCGGAGCTTTGGCCGGAAGTTCTATCTCATTTACAAATTCAGATTGTTTTGCTATTAAATCTTCCTGGGTGAAACCTTTGGTGGTTGTAGCCGATAGTTCTTTGCCTCCCGCTTTTTTGGGCGTAATGTTTGCAACTCCACCGGCAAAATTAATAACAGCTGCCCTGTAATTTGTACCACCCCAGTCGAGGACAACGGCCTGGCCTTCAGCACCACACGAAAGCGGGTGAATATATGTCGGAATACTTTTTATCTCCGTGTTGTCGTTTTTCAATCCGTTTTCAATTTTATCTTCCAGATCGAGGGCAATATGTTTTAATTGCGCAGTTTTGAGCTTGAATTCGCTTTTTTTCATTATGTTGAATATTAATTTATCTTACAGTCAAAGGTATTAAAAAGTTATGAAGCACATCTTTCTTGTAGCATTTTGACATTTATTTATTTCAGATGTATTTAATTATCTGCCACGCTGCCAGTTTTAGCTCCCATTTTATGGCGTGCACCGGACTGGTTGAGGGCAGAATCTGGTTGGCAAGAGTAATGTCTGCAAAATACTTCCTGAAATACCTGGCCGAACCCTTGCCGTTGAAAATGATCTTTGCAACGCAAGGATGTAAGGAAAGAAATGAGTGAATATCATTTGGTTGTTCCATCTTGATATCGTTGTCGAGACTTGATCTCCTTTCGCACGTGCTCAGAACATCCCAGAGGGCAATCCTGTGTTGGAGCAGTACATTTCTTCGGACTTGATAATCAGTTGAAAAAGGTAGGTCCAGTAAATTAAATACGATCTTCCAGAACGCATTTTGCGGGTGGGCGTAATAGGCGTTTGCCTTCAATGATTCTTTTCCGGGAATCGTTCCCAGAATCAGCACCTTACTTTGGGAATCTGCTATGGGTGCAAATGAATATATTGGTAAATCTGTTTCCTGATTTTCGCTGATCATATACCGGTAGAGCTGTTTTTCTGCTTTCAAACAGAGACAAAGGTAGAGTTTAACCGGAAAAGATAATTGTTGAAATCTTCAGAACCCGCTGATTTTATTTATTTTTGCATCATATACGATCAAAGATGGAACAATATACAACAAGACAAAATAAAATCGGAAGGTTGATTCAAAAAGAGTTGAGTGAACTTTTACGACGCGACACTCAGGTTTTGGCAAAAGGACGGATACTTTCTCTGACTCAGGTTCGGGTTACTCGCGATATGTCGCTGGCCAGGTGCTACCTTAGCATTTTCCCTTCATTCGGAGCAGAAGAAGTGATGGCCGATATTAAACTTCATAAGGGTAAGTTACGGGGCGATCTTGGAAATATTGTACGTTTCCAGTTGCGACATGTTCCCGAACTCGAGTTTTTTCTGGATGACAGTCTCGATTATATTGAAAAGATTGATAAGCTTTTACATTGAACCTTTAACCCCAATCCTGACAAATCATTGAATTAAAAAAGTTCGTTATGGAGTACGATCCTATTAAAAGGCGACTTGGAAATGTTTTCAACCGAACCCCGTTTTTGCGAAAACTTTTTTATTCACTTCTTGATCTTCTTCTGCTTCGGGCATGGCACGTCTTTAAAGAGTTAAGGTCATTGAAAAAGAGATCTTTCTCTGGTAAAATCAGAATTCTGGATGCTGGTTCAGGATTTGGGCAATATAGTTATCGTTTGAGCCGGATTTTCGCTGGTTCCATCATTAAAGGGGTTGATGTAAAGCAAGAGCAGATCGATGATTGTAACCGGTTTTTTAATTCAGCAGGATTGCAGGAAAGGGTGAATTTTGAATATGCCGATCTCACTGAATATTCTGAACCATATAGTTACGATCTAATTCTTTCCGTAGATGTCATGGAGCATATCGAAGAAGATGAACTGGTTTTTAACAACTTTTATAAATCCCTCCGGAATAATGGTGTACTCCTGATTTCAACTCCTTCCGATCAGGGAGGTTCCGACACAAACGATCACGACCAGGATGCTGTTCATGGTTTTATCGAAGAACATGTTCGTGATGGATATGGAATCGACGATATTTCCCAAAAATTAAATCACGCCGGCTTTTCGGATGTTGAGGTGCGTTATACTTATGGTACAACGGGTTCTCTTTCGTGGAAGTTTTCGATGAAATACCCGATTTTAATGCTGGGCAAATCGAAATTATTTTTTATCCTCTTGCCGTTATATTACCTGATAACCTTCCCGTTTTGTGTCATACTCAATTATTCTGATGTAATTTTTCGTCATAAAAAAGGTACTGGTTTATTGGTGAAGGCATACAAAAAATGACTAATAATCGACTTAGGACTTGAATCTCTCGTTTTACATAGCTAAAAGATACCTCTTCTCGAAAAAGAGGACCAATCTGATCAATATCATCTCGGCAATATCGGTGGTCGGAATGGCTATCGGAACGATGGGTTTGATTATTGGACTTTCAGGCTTTAACGGTTTCGACAGTCTTATAAAATCACTTTTTTCATCTTTTGATCCTGATCTGAAGATTACCCTTGTTGAAGGGAAGAGTTTCGATGCAAATAACCAGGCATTTAATGAGATCCGTCAGATGAAAGATGTCCTGTTTTTTACTGAAGTAGTCGAAGACAATGCCCTGCTGCGATACGAAAACAGGCAGGTTCTTGCTACGATAAAAGGGGTAAGTGACGATTACAGCCAAATGACTGGACTCGATACAATGATCGTTGACGGCGAATTTATTCTGAACGAAGGAGATAATCAGTATGCTGTTATCGGACAAGGGGTTGCCTATTACCTTTCGGTGGGACTTAAACTGATTAATCCGATAAATATCTATGTGCCACAAAAGGGGAGGAGTACGGGTATGGCAATCGAAGGGAGTTTTAATCAAGGTCACATCTATCCTTCAGGCGTTTTTTCAGTGCAACAAGATATTGATTCAAAGTATATTATAGTTCCTATTGCTTTTGCCCGCGAGATTTTTGAAATCCCGGAAAAGGTTAATTCAGTAGAACTGAAATTAAAGGAAGGGGCCACTGTGAAGACGGTTCAGAAGACAATTTCTACTCAGCTGGGCAATCGGTTTACGGTGAAAACCCGTTATCAGCAGCATGACTACCTTTATAAAACAATGCAGGGTGAAAAATATGCAGTTTACCTGATTTTGATTCTTATCCTGATCATCGCATCATTCAATATTGTTGGTTCACTTACCATGCTAATTATCGACAAGAAGGAAGATATCACTATATTACAAAGTATGGGAGCCGATAAACGGCTGATCCGTAATATTTTTCTTTTTGAAGGGTGGTCTGTGTCAATTCTTGGGGCGATTATCGGCACCGTAGCCGGTATTGCAATTTGTCAGGCTCAAATCACCTTTGGATTCGTTAAACTTCAAGGTGGTGGTGGTTCATTTATCATTGATGCCTATCCGATGAAAATTATTCCGCTTGATATTCTGCTGATATTCTGTTCTGTAGTCCTTATAGGCTTTCTGGCAGCCTGGTTTCCGGTTAAGTATATCTCCGGTAAATCTCCTGAGGATGAAGCGCACTAACGGAAATGGAATGATAGTCTGTATAATATTTGTGCGACTGGCAGACTCGTAGCCAGAAAGTTACTCTACCCAATAATGGTAATTGTCTCTCAGTCACTCCATCTTTCAGTCTTTCCCTCACTCAGTCGCGCGCTTACACAGCGTCGATTTCGAGAAATTGAAATCCAATCCCCATTACTGTTTCCAAAAAGTCGCCTTCAATAAATTCAGAAAGTTTTTTACGCAGATTTTTGATGTGGACATCAATATAATTTGAGTTGTAATTCTCTTCGATGATGTCGCCCCAGATGTGTTCTGAAATCTGAAGACGGGTAACCACCCTGTTTTTATTAAGGATAAGAAAACATAGAATATCGTATTCTTTACGGGTCAGGGTTATCATATTCCCTCCGGAAGTAACCTGTCGTTTATCCAAATCGATTTCTATTCCATTTATAGATATGACGTTAACTCTAATTCCATGTTTCCGCCGCATGACGGCCATGATTCGCGATTTCAATTCAAGCAATGAAAATGGTTTGGGCAGGTAATCATCGGCTCCTACGTTAAGCCCTTTGATTCGATCCTCCAATGCACTTCTGGCTGAAAGTATGATTACTGCAGTTTCGCTATTGTTTGCAATAGATTCTTTCAGCAAATCGATCCCGTCATAATCAGGTAACCCCAAATCCAGCAATAACAGGTCGTAATCGTTTGAGAACAGTTTATCAGACGCAATGCTTCCGGTATGTGCCTCATCACATGAAAATCCCTCTTTTTCAAGATAGTCTCTCACTTCGTTGGCTAAAGGGATCTCGTCCTCTACGATTAAAATATGCATAGTTTCGAAACTTTTCAGTAAATTTAATGTTTCAAATCTAATCGAAAAAATATTAATTTTTCGCAATTTATTGTGATATCTTATCGTATTTTTAAAAAATGAGACTTGAACTAAAACTGGCACTGATCGGTGCACTTTCTAAAATAGTTATTTTTTTTATATTGTTGATCCTGCTACAACAGGTTATCGACAAACAAGCTTTGCAGCATACTGATCGGGCCCTGATTAAAATGAAAGAAAAAACAATGGCAAACGTCAATAAAATCGGTATTAATTCGTTCCTGAATATCGAAAAAGACAGTGCTTTTGCCAGTTATAATATACTCAAGGATGAATATATAACCATTGATCTGGATACTCAAAAAGGGGATGGGAAGATTTTATTTTCAGATGAAGCAAGAGTTATTGAAGACGAAGAGTTTGATTATCGGATTCTTAACTACACTTTTGAAATCGGGAATCAGAATTATATACTGGAAATAGGCAAGAACATTCAGCTCATCAACGCCCTGAACAGGATGATGAAAAATATCTCAATAACAATTATTTTATTGGTCCTACTAAGCACGATTCTATTCGATATTGGAATCAATAAATATTTGTTGTATCCGCTTAACCGAATGATTATTCCAAAACTGAAGACAATAACCAATCCTGAAACTTTCGACTATTCAGAACTGGGCAGTTCTACTTCTGATTTTGTTTATCTTAATAATGCATTAAACGAACTAATGCATAAAGTTACCGCCATACTGAAGAACCAGCAGAAATTCACCGCTGACGTTTCGCATGAACTTTTTACGCCGATATCCATCATGCAAACCAAGCTTGAAAATCTGTTGACATCCGGCGATTTACCTGAAAAGTATGTAACAAATGTGATGGATCAGCAAAATCATTTAAACAGGTTGCAGCAAATCATTAAAGCCTTACTCCTGATTGCACGAATTGAAAATGATCAATATGCCAGAAATGAGACCGTTAATATTTATGAAATTGTTGAGGAGATCATCCTGAATATCGAAGACCGGGCGGAAATGAAAAACATTACCATTGAAAACCTGGTTCTTCAAGACGTATCACTGGCCAGTGTCAATAAATCGCTGTTGTACATTCTGATATTTAATCTCGTAAGCAATGCCATAAAATACAATAACGACGGAGGATGGATACGCATATCCACTTTCGAAACTGGAAGTGCCTTTTGTATTGAAGTGATTGATAATGGGATAGGTATCGATCCAGATCAAATATCAAGAGTCTTCGATCGTTTTAAGAGAGCCGATCCTGCATTTGGCGAAGGCCACGGATTGGGACTCTCGATCGTAAACAGTATTGTTCGTTTTCATGGTGGATTGATTAATGTGAAATCAATAAAAGGTGAAGGATCTGTGTTTAAAGTGCAGTTTCCGTTAAAAAATGTTAATTTAATTACTTCTGTTTAAATCTTCACGATTCCTTCATAATTGGGATAATACATTTGAACCGTAAACAATATTAAAAATTCTCAATTATGAAAAAGTTAATTCTCGCATTAAGTTTTGTATTTGCATTAGGTTTGGTTGCTGTTAACGCACAAACACCAGTAAAAACACCAGTAAAGAAGGAAGCTGCAAAACCAGCTGCAAAGCCAGCAGAAGCTGTAAAACCAGCTGCAAAGCCAGCAGATAAAAAAGCTGTAAAAACTAAAAAAACTAAAAAAGTGGTTGCTCCAGCAAAAAAAGAAGCTGCTCCAGTAAAAAAATAAGCCGCTTTAAATCAAAAGAAAACCGCAGATATCTATTTGCGGTTTTCTTTTTTACTGAATGGAATGAATTCATTTTTCACAATGGAAACTCTTTTTGAGTACTGATCATCCAGTATTTCTGAGGCGTAATTCCTTCATATGATTTGAAAACTCTCGTGAAGGAGCTCAACGAATCAAAACCCGATTCAGATGCAATCGATTCAAAGGTTCGTCCATTATTTATGTCATTATCAATTAGCTCCTTGGCAATTGATATCCGGTGTTGGTTTACAAAGTCACTAAAGTCAGTTTTAAAATCCTCATTGATTAACTGCGAAACATCTGCACCCGGAGTCTGAAAAGTATCGCTCAAATTGGTAAGTAATAGGTTGGGATTCTTGAATATTTTTTCATCTTTGAACAGATGTAAAATCTTCTCCCGCATCAACTCCGTATTATGAATTCGTGAACTATTCGGTCGGAGTTGATTATGGCGGGATTCCATCATTACTTGTTTCGTTTTATTTCCCAGATAACCAATCAAATAGAGTAGTATACTGAAAATGATAGATGGAATGAGCAGCAAATGTTGATTAAGCAGGAACAGATTCCGATCGATGATTGCAAAGGTGATGCTCATCACAGATATCACCAAAAATGAGAGCGTAACCATTCTCACCAATAACAGCGATTTTCCTTCGGCATTCGAATAGAAGTTGGCAATTCGCCGTTCGTGCAACTGCGTCAGAATTACACCATTGAGCAGATAAAAAAAGACTTGAATTACGAATACGATGCGGCAAATGATAAAAATAAAGCTTTTAATCCCGGCAGGTGAAAAAAGCTCAATTCCGGAAGTATCTTTCCGCATCACAAAAAGTTCAACATAATCGAGCCGCTGTTGATCTGTAAAGAAAAGTCCGGTAATAAAGGAAGCCAAGCCAAGCAACACCGCCGGAACAAAATGGATTAAATTCTTTATTTTAAAAGCGCTTTCAATCGTCAATAATTTAATGTAACAATAGTAAAGGGGAAATACCGTGAGTGACGTGAGCAGGTATATACTCTCTGTGTGAAAATAGGCAAGATAATTTTCGGTAAAGAAAAAGGTTTGAGTAAGATAAAGCAAAAAAGAAACAAACATAAATATACCCAAAAGTAATTTATGTTCGCTCTTTGAGTAGTCAGTTATTAAGACAATTCCCCAGAATACAGTAATATACAGTGGCGATAGTACGGCGATATCTTTTATCATGTCATACCATTATTTGATTAATGTCTGGTTGCCAATGCGAATATAGTAATCTATTGGATCATTTGAGCAAATTATTATGAAAAAATACAATTGTTTGGGAAAAGGCCGGGAAATATGAATTTATGAGCTGCGGGCTTATATGAAAGGTTAAAGGTTAAAATGTCTGGGATTTTGTTTGATGTACTTTACAATTTGTTTTAAGTTTGATGTTTATTCTCATGGTTTTGGTTCCTTTTCTCACCCTCTCACTTTCTCACCTTCAATATTTTACTGTCGGCTCAACCAATCCTCCGGGTCAAGTTTATTGTTTTCGCGCCATAACTGAAATTTAAGAACTGTTTTATTATCCTCATCCTGATCGGTAAAAATATTGCCTACCTCTTCTTTAATTTCCACTTTTTGGCCTTCTTTTACAAATACTTCGCTGAGGTTTGAATAAACCGTAAGGTAGTTTCCGTGCCGAATAATCACTGCCATGTTACCCCCAGGTATGGCCACAACTTTGGTTACTTCCCCTTTAAAAATTGCGCGCGCTTTTGCATTTGCCTGTGTTGTAATATCTATTCCCGAATTACGAACAATCACATATTTCAAAACAGCATGGGGATGTTCACCAAAATGATCAGTAATTAAACCACGTTGAACAGGCCATGGAAATTTGCCCCGGTTATTGGAGAAATCGCCCGATAAGACCTTTTCTTCTGATGTTAGTGCAAAGCCCGGTTCCGCAGATGATTTACGACCTGCTTTTTTGGCTTCGTCCGAAATAACTCTTTCAATTTCCTGTTGTAACCTTAACTCCACTTTTCGTTGATTTTCAAGCTTTTTCTTTAAATCTTTCCCCTTTTGCTGTAAATCTGAATAAACATCATTTTGCTGCTTCTTTTGCTGTTCAATAATCTTTGTCTGATTGACTTTTGAAACCAATAAACTTTGCTTCTCTTCTTTACGTTTATTGAACTCTAACAACTGATTAGTTATGGAATTTTTAAATTCAGTAATTCTTTCGGCCTGATTGCGCCGATAATCTGCATACTGCCTTAAATAGATAAACCGCTTATAGGCTTGATTAAAATCCTGGGCTGAAAGCAGGAAAAGCAATTGGTTATTATTATCCTGATTACGGTGAGCATATCTGATCATAGATGCATATTTAACTTTAACAGCCTGAAGTTCTGTACTTAGTGAATCTATGCGTTTTGAATTTTGTTGAATAGAAGTATCGAGGTAACTGATTTCACCGGTTATATTATTAATAAGGTTGTCCTGAAGCTTTATTTGTCTTTCCAACACTGCAAGCCTGTTAAGCGAAACTTTTGCATTGCTATTTGTCTCTTTTAATAAATTGTTGATGTATTCAATTTCTGAGGCAGTTTTCTCCTTCTGCTTCCGGAGTGCTTCAAGCGACTGGCCAAAAGTATTAACGGCAAAGCACATCAAAAATGAAAGACAGATCAGTTCTAAAAGTCTCAAAATAGAATACTTCATCGATAAAATATAACCAAAATGATACTAATTATTCAATCAATTTCTTTTTGTATTTCGGAGAGACAGAAAACCCAAAATTTGTTTCGTTGTTCATACTTATCTTAGATAATTCAATCGACAATTCAATCTTTTTCTCCCCAGTTATCTGAATTTCTATCAAAGCAGGAAACCATTGATCCATAACCTTTTCATAATGCGAGAACTCAAGTTTTACCCCTCTGTTATTATCAAGATCGTTAAAAACCATTTTCCTTACCACAAAGGAATCAGGATCAATATAGATATCTTGTTTGATCACATGTCCTTCATCCAAACGATTACGATATCTTTCAAGTTTTTCTTCATTTTTATTAAACCTCCGAAGCTTCCGGTCGCGAAGAGAGGAAATTTTATACATATCATCCTCAATATCGCAATAAAATTCCTTAAAGTCTTTTTCCCGAGGATCCTGCCGAAATGAAAACATTTTATTACTCAATAGCGCCTGCAAAACACTAAAATCAATATCCATTCCAAGAAGTTTACTGAAATAACTATTTTTTCCTACAAGTAATTCTTGTTCAATAAAATAGACCATCTTGAAAGAATCGGTATTCACCTCAAGTTTCCCCAAAGGTATTGAAAGTTTCTGAGCATAAACCTGAATAATACTGTCGCGTCTAATTTTATAAGATCCACGAACAGAGGTAGTTTTACCATCATTTGAAAAAGATATAGTAGCCTTCTTTACAGTTAATGTTTCAAATTTTAATGAATTATCATTGGTCATTTTAATTACCTTACCCACACTATACCGCTTAATTCTTTTGGGGATGGCAATTTTTTGGGTCTGCTTACAGCTTGTAAAGAAAAATGACAAGATAATTACCCAAAATAAACAATGAATAAACTGTTTGCCTGCACACATAAAATTAGTTTTCTTTTGTTTCAATAAATCTCTTTTCAGCAATTTTCTGTTTAAGAACTTTTGAATCATTACCCATTTTAAGGGACTTTTTCCATTGTGTGAATGCATTCTCCTTTTCATTAAGGTGATACAGAATATCACCATAATGCTCTACAAGAACAGCACTATCTTCAGTGGTCTTAGAAAGAGCATTCTCAATGTAAAATCTAGCCAGCTTATAGTCTTTTTTCATAAAAAATACCCATGCATAAGTATCAAGATAAGTTGCATTATCGGGGTTGGCCTGAATAACTTTTGCACTCAGATTTTCAGCAATTTCAAGCCGTTCACCTTTTAAAGAAAGATAATAAGCATAATTATTCATTGCCATGTAGTTCTCAGGATCAAGTTCTATTACTTTATCGAAAACATCAAAAGCTTCTTTAAAACGTTTTAGATAATAGAGAGCCTCGGCCCGGTAAGTATATAATTGTGAAAGAATTTTGGGATCATTTTTCGCATGTACAACGCCAGAATCTAGTACGGTAAGTAGTTGGTCGTATTTCTTTTGCTGCAACAATCCAACTGATTTAAGTATATAAATTAAAGGTTGCTCAGGAAAATATTCCAAAGCCTTTTTACTATCTTCATTCATCGACTGCCAATCAAGTAAATCATTATTAATCAATAAAAGACGTTCCCAGTACATGTAATTGTCCTTCTTCATATCAAGAACTAATCTTAACTGTTTCCGCGCCTCTTCCGGTTGCTTTTTATTCAGAAAATAGTCGGCCATAAGTGCCCTGGGACGTTCATCATCAATATTTGTTTCGATTAAAATATGAAGTAATTCGAGTTGTTGTTCTTCTGAAATTTTCGCTGTTCCAGCTTGTATTAACAACATATACATCTGAGCTTTCGTCTCAAGGTCCAACGATGAGCTTTTAAAAGCCGACTTGATGTGATCATACGCTTTCACAGAATCATTGCCTTCAAGATAATAACTTGCAATAGACAGGTGAACAAATCCGTCATCTGGACTAATTTCAAGTATTTTATTGTAATTTTCGAGCGCTTTCTCTCTGTTTTTGTCTGCCAGATACATATCAGCAAGCAGCCCATAATATTTCGAAACGGTCGGATTTGCCTGAATAAGTTTTTCAATCTCAGCATAAGCAGCCGGTTTATTTCCAAGTTGAATATAGATTTGTTGCTTTCCAACAGCAATAGGTTCAGAAATTCCCAATTTTTGTTCAAGCTGATTATACATTGCCAGTGCCTGATTGTTTTTACCAGCCATTGTCAGCAATGCAGCCTGATAAAACGGGTAATCAGGATTATCGGGTACTAATTTCGAAATTGCCTCATATTCAAAAGCCGCCTTTTCGTATAACTTGTTCTGCTGATAAACTTTAACAAGCAAAAGACGATAATACTGATTGTCAGGATTAATCGAAACGGCTTTTTCAAGTAAGAACATCGAACTTTGAAAATCACCTTTTGATACATGAATGTTCGCCATTTCATATAGAGTCGCCGAAGAATGGGGATCTATTTCAAGACAACGCGAAAAAATTTTGATTGCATCGTCAAAATTTTCCAACGTCTTTTGTTTTAACCCTTCAATAAAAAGATATTCAAACTCTTTTTGGGCATCTTCACTTAACTTTATTTCAGTCGTATCTTTCGAAACAGAAACAACACTTACAGGAACAATTTTTTGAATTTTACAGGAAAAAATAACACCCGAACTTATCGTAATCAATAAAATACCTATCAATCTCTCTTTACTTGTCATTCTTAATAATTTTAATTCTTATCCAGGAAGCAGCATACAATTCAGTGCTTTCCGGTATGTCCAAATCCA
This sequence comes from Bacteroidia bacterium, assembly GCA_026391655.1. Taxonomy (GTDB): domain Bacteria; phylum Bacteroidota; class Bacteroidia; order Bacteroidales; family Prolixibacteraceae; genus JAAFHB01. Next base: position 260,240 of record JAPLDR010000018.1, read on the forward strand.
CCTTCGCCTCTTGTAGTATCTTCGAGTATTTCAACAGATTCCCAACTAACGGTTTCATGCGTAGCGACAATCATTTGGGCGATTCTTTCACCGTGTTGAATAACAAATTTTTCAGAAGAAAGATTAATTAGAATTACCATTACTTCACCTCGGTAATCGGCATCAATGGTTCCGGGAGAATTAAGAACTGTAATTCCTTTTTTTATAGCCAGGCCACTTCGGGGTCTTACCTGTGCTTCGTATCCAACGGGCAATTCAATAAATAATCCTGTTGGAATCAGTTTCCTTTCAAAAGATTCCAGAATAACATCATCCTTAAGGTTTGCCCGCAAATCCATTCCTGCTGCATGTTCCGTACTATACTCCGGTAACTCATTCGACGATTTATTGACGATCTTTATTTTCATTCTTAATTTTTTCAATTCGCTAAGATAGTAAACAATTCCAATCTCCGTTCTATTGTCATTCTCACTTCCTTTGTAGGCTAAATAATCTTTTCAGATCAGCGTTCTCTTTTACCCAGATAAACAGGAAGAAAATCATAAGCAAACTCGTATTGAAACTAATTCGAACAATTTTATCAGTAAAAACAACATTAATTTCAATCAGATAAAGAGCCATGGCAACCAAAAAATATGTTCCGATTCTTTTGAGATCGTATTTCACGGGAAAATATTTCTGTCCGACGATATATGAAATAACTGTCATAACAAATGAAGCAGCAAAAAATGCGTATCCACAAGCCATATAACCCAATACAGGAATAAATAGTACATTTAAAACGATCGTAATAATTGCACCTATAATTGCAAAACGGGCACCAAAATGGGTTTTATCGGTCAGTTTATACCATAATGATTGCGTATAAAAGATTCCAAGAAATAAATTTCCCATCAACAACCATGGAACAACTTTTATCCCTTCGTGATAACCCGATTTTGAAGATCCAATAAAGAATTTAAGAATATCCATATAGAACATTACACCCAAAAATATTAATAGACCGAGGATCACAAAGTATTTCATAATCACGGCATAGATCTTTTTAGAGTCTTCATTTTTGTAATGCGAAAATAAGAAGGGTTCAAATGAAAAACGAAATGCCTGAATAAACAGCATCATCAAAATTGCCAATTTACTATTTGCAGAATAAACGCCCAACTCAAAAATTGGATTATCTGAACCAACAATAAGTTTTGGCAACAAAATCTTATCAATTTGCAAATTAACCATTCCTGCAACACCAATTACTAAAATTGGCCATCCATAGATTAACATCTGACGGAGAAGTTTTCCATCAAAATTTGATTTTTTGATTTTAAGATCGAAAATAAAGAAAAGCAGGGTAATAGCAGAAGCCACCAAATAAGATAAAAATGCATAACCGATACCAATCCTGGGATTGTAAATGTACTGAATGAATGAATCAGGATTTGATTGTAATATTTTAGGACACAAATAGATCCAGAATACATTAAGGAAAATACTTAATGTAATATTAACCAATTTTAAAAAAGCAAATTTCAAAGGTCTCGACTTCAATCGCAATTTGGCGAAAGGAATAGCACATAGTGTATCGAGTGCTACTGTAATTCCCATCCATATAATATAATTTTGATGCCCTTCGTAACTAATCCAGTTGGCAATATTCCGGGAAAAACCTAAGACCAAAATGACAAACGCAACTGAGGTAATACCTAATGAAACCATCGAAGTTGTAAAAACCTTGTCTGGATTTTCACTTCGTCCGGCAAATCTAAAATAAGAAGTCTCCATACCATAAGTGAGGACAACCTGCAAAAAGGCAACGTATGCAAGAATATTACTAAGAATACCAAACTCATCAGGCAAAAACGTCCATGCGTAAAGAGGCGTTAGAAAATAATTCAAAAACCTTCCAACAATGCTCGACACACCATAAATTACAGTTTCTCCGGCAAGTTTTTTTAACGCACTCAAAATATTCTTTTTATTAAAGTCTAAAATGCAAAGATAATGCTTTAGATTGTTCAGGTCATATTAAAAATACAATCGAATGACAGATAACGTTCCACGTGAAGCATTGTTAATAAAACCATCCCAAATTGTTAATATCAGCTGTTTTTTTTATATTTTCCAACTTTGAAATTTTGGCCGGTATTTGCTCACATTTTAACTGATTATGAGAACGATAACTATTTTTGTTTTTGTTGTTTTTTTAACATCCTTTGTTTTGGTGAATTGTGCACAGTCTTCAAAGCATACGAGAAAACCGGTAACTTCCATTCAAATAACGCCTAAAAATAAAAAATTTACCATAGGAGACAAATTAACAGTTAATTTACAAATTAAAATCAAAGATGGCTCACTCAGTAAAATTGAACTTTTTCTTGATGGAAAGTCAGTACTTACAAGTGATAAAATTGAGAGTTTTTTTGAAATTGAAACAAGTAATTCGGCAGTAGGCACCCATTATTTGAAAACAATTGCCACCACAAATGATGGTACAACCGGAGAAAATTATTCCGACTTTCTTCTTCTTTCTAATATAATTCCCCAAAAATTTACTTATAAAGTTATTAAAACTTATCCACATAATATTGAACACTTTACAGAAGGATTTGAAATCCGTAACGGATATCTTTACGAAAGTACAGGCCAGGAAGGAACATCTTCAATATACAAGATTGATCTTTCGAGTTGGAAACCTATTAAAGAGTATAAACTTGATGACAAATATTTTGGTGAAGGAATGACCATTTTGAACGGAAAATTATACCAACTCACCTATAAAACTCAAATTGGATTCGTACGGGATTTGAATACTTTTGAATTGAAAAAAACCTGGAATTATAAAAATATTCAGGGATGGGGAATGACTAATGATGGTAAGTCTTTAATTATGAGTGATGGTACTGGGTTTCTTACATATCTTGATTCTGAAACTTTAAAAGAGATCAAGCGAATTCAGGTTTGTAATAATAAAGGTGTAGTCGAAAATTTAAACGAACTTGAATATATTAACGGCGAAATTTGGGCAAATATATGGACGACAGATATCATTGTAAAAATAGATCCAAAAACAGGTAAAATTGTGGCAGAAATCGATTTAAAAGGACTTTTAGCTTCTAATCTTTCAAATCAGAAAACAACCGTGGATGTATTAAACGGAATTGCCTTTGATAATGACAAAAACAAAATTTATGTGACTGGTAAACTTTGGCCTAAAATATTTGAAATAGAATTAGTTAAAAGCTTAAAATAGTTTTAAAAAAGTGTTTGTGTACTATCTTTATGCCAATTTCTGCCCAAATGATTAAAAGCTAATTCAGTTGCTTCTCGTCCCCTTGGTGTACGTTTTAAAAAACCTTCTTTAATTAAGAATGGTTCATAAACTTCTTCAATTGTTCCGGCATCTTCACTTACAGCTGTTGCAATAGTTGTTAATCCAATTGGTCCGCCTTTAAATTTATCTATAATTGTGCTTAAAATTCTGTTATCCATTTCATCAAGACCATATTTATCTATATTTAAAGACTCTAGCGCATAACGTGTTATTTCAAGATCAATAACTCCATTTCCTTTTACCATTGCAAAATCACGAACTCTTCGTAATAAGGCATTCACTATTCGCGGTGTACCCCTGCTTCTTCGGGCAATTTCAACAGCTGCATCCTGATAAATTTTTATATCAAGAATTTTTGCCGATCGTTTCACAATATCTGTTAAAACTTCAACATCATAGTATTCTAAATGACAGTTTATACCAAACCTGGCTCTCAAAGGAGCAGTAAGTAAACCACTTCTTGTAGTTGCGCCAATAAGTGTGAAATGATTTAGTTCGAGTTGTATTGATCTTGCACTAGGACCCTTATCAATCATTATATCAATACGATAATCCTCCATTGCCGAATATAGGTATTCTTCCACAACTGCACTTAATCTGTGAATTTCATCAATGAACAGCACATCATTATTTTCCAGATTTGTAAGCACGCCTGCCAAATCGCCTGGTTTATCTAATACAGGCCCGGAAGTAAGCTTAAGATTTACTCCCAATTCATTAGCTATTATATTAGATAAGGTGGTTTTTCCTAATCCAGGTGGGCCGTGTAATAACACGTGATCAAGCGATTCACCTCTCATTACTGCAGCTTTAACAAAAATTTTCAGATTGTCTACTATTTTGTTTTGTCCACTAAAATCACAGAATCTCAGCGGTCTCAGCTTACTATCAAGCTCATTATCTATATTATCAGTGCTATTCCCTCGCAAATCGATAAAATCATCCATACATTAAGAGGCTTAAAAAAGCAAAAGTACTCTTTGAAAACGTGAAATCAATAATTCTTTTAAGGCAAGAAACTCAAAATTTCACGAAATTTATTGATATCAAAAGGTTTTTCGAGAAGATCTTCCATACCTCCACGAACACATTTTTCACGATCGTTATTGATTGTATTAGCCGTAAAAGCAATGATTGGAATATGTCCTAAGTTTGCATCCTGACTTTCAATATTACGTATTTCAATTGTTGCTTCAAATCCGTCCATAACCGGCATCATCAGATCCATCAAAATCAAATCAAATTTATTATTTTTAAACATTTGGACTCCTTCTAAACCATTTACAGCTACCTCCACATTGTAGTTATATCGGGTTAAACTAATTTTCATTAGTCTTTGGTTAAGTTCATTATCCTCTACATAAAGAATTGATAATTTGTCATCAAAATTCATTTGCTTATTCATTATTTAAGTTCAACAAATTTAAACAAATTTAACCCGAAGATTTCAATGCAATCGAATAAAATGAATTCAAATTTCAACAGTGCCAGTATTATTAAATATTAGTTTATAAATTTAAAGAGATGTTTATTTTAATACTCGGTTCATAAGGTTCAAAAGTTTTATATTTTTTTCTTGTTTTTTTAATGAAATGAAGTTATTAGATACTTTTATGGGGTATATGAACATTAAAAGTAACTTATATATAATATTTTAGACTGCTATCAACGATTAGTTGATATTGATGTAAAATTAAAAAATTATATATTTTTTTCTTTTTATGATGTGTATTATCTATTCATTTTTGATGATTATTTAATTTGAAATATTTATTGGTTTTTGAAAAATATTTGTATACAGGTTTAATGTTTGATGATTTATAATTTTTATTGAAAAATAAGTAACCATTTTTAACAGAAAATTAACATGTGTTGTGAACAAAAAGGATGGGTATTAAAAGCATACTCACAATTATTAAATAAGAAAACTATTTAGTATTTTTAAAAAGTTGTTTTTAAAAATATACAATGAAAATTATTGGCTTAGCTTCAGATCACGCGGGATATGATTTGAAATGTTACATAAAAAAATATTTGGAGAAAATTGGTTTCATTATTAAGGACTATGGATGTGATTCTTCAGTAGGTTGTGATTATCCTGATTATGCTCATTATATAGGTTATGCAATTGATAATAAAGAGATTGAAAGGGGATTTGTTTTTTGTGGAAGCGGAAATGGAATAAATATGACTGTTAATAAACATCAGGGAGTAAGGTCTGCTTTATGCTGGAATACAGAAATTGCCGAGTTGGCTAGAAATCATAATGATGCTAACGTTTGTTCTTTACCTGCCAGATTTATTACAGAATCAGAGGCAAAAGAAATTGTTGGTGTATTTTTGAATGAAGATTTCGATGGTGGTAGGCATTTAAACAGGGTTTTAAAAATTCCATTACCAAAATAGGGAAGTATTTCTCATTAAATTTTATGAGCACATAATCAATAAATAGGTATATTTTGTATTTATTATTTTAATTGATTTTAATGGCAGGTATATATTTTCATATTCCTTTTTGTAAGCAAAAGTGTAGTTATTGTGATTTTTATTCAAGAAAAGATTCAAATGGTTTAGAAGAACTTGTTAAATTCGAAATTAAGGAATTAGTGAGTAGGAAGGATTACCTTAATAAGGAATTAATCGAAACAATTTATTTTGGTGGTGGAACGCCTTCATTACTTAGTATTGATAATATTAGTGAACTTTTAAATTGTACAAAGCAGAATTTTGTAATTTCAAATGAATGTGAAATTACTTTTGAAGCAAATCCTGATGATTTGGATGAGGAATATTTGAAATGTTTGTATAGTTTAGAAATTAACAGATTAAGTATTGGTATTCAGAGCTTTAATGATAGTATTTTAAAATTTTTAGGACGTAGGCACAACAGTAAAAAATTACAATATATTATTGAAACAGCACAAAATATTGGTTTTACAAACATTTCTGTGGATTTGATTTTTGGAATTCCCGGAATGGAATTGTCGACATATCTAGAATCCTTAAACAGGGTTATAAAGTTAAATGTTCAACATATATCTGCATATTCATTAACTATATCGAAAGGAACCTTATTTTATAAAATGCTTAAAAATAATAAGTTAAATGAAATTAATGAAGAAGATTTGATTAATCAGTTTAATAAAACAATTGATTTATTGTCTGATAATGGGTTTTTACATTATGAAATTAGTAATTATGCAAAAGAAGGATTTAAGTCTCGTCATAATTGTTCATATTGGGAAAATGTTAAATATTTAGGTATTGGTCCCTCGGCGCATAGTTATAATCTGGTTTCCAGACAATGGAATATAAGCGATACAAAAAAATATTGTAGTAATATTGATCAGTTAAAATGTTTTTATGAAGTTGAGTTTTTAACTAATAATGACCATTTTAATGAATATATTATTACTGGTTTAAGAAATTCTAATGGCGTTTCAAAAAAGTATATTATTGAAAATTTTGATGAAAAAATTTCTTGTCATTTCATGAAGAAAATCAAAAATCTTTATAATGACAATTTAATTTATTTTAATAGTGATAAAATTGTGTTAACCAGAAAAGGAATACTTATTTCGGATTATATATTAGGACTGCTTTATTGCGTGTAAAATTATTTAAACAATAATGAGTCAAACATTATTTAAGAAAGAGTTGTTTATTCCTTCAACATTTGAGGGTTTAAATAAATGTCTTGATATCGTAGGTGAAGTTAGAGAACAGTTTGATTTAGATTTTGATACAAGTTTTGGTTTGCATACCATAATGGTGGAATCTATTGAAAATGCTTTTATACATGGAAATAAGGGTGTAAGAGAATTGGAGGTTAGAGTTTTTATATCGATATGCGCAAATGAAATTTTGGTAGAAGTAGAAGATACAGGTGATGGATTTGATTTGAATAGTATAGAATCACCTCTTGTTGGATCAAATATTAAAAATGAAGGAGGAAGGGGTATTTTCTTTATTAAGATGCTTAGTTCAACTTGCTATACTGTCGGACGAGGAAATATTATTAGAATTAAATTAAAAAGATAATGTCAATATCATTTGTTGCGGAAGGAGTTAAAAGACCAAAGCTCAGCTATAGAATAATTTCAAGGTGGTTAAAACAAGTTGTAGTAAAGTTTGGTTATATTTCTGGTGATTTGACTTACATTTTTTGTGATGATGAATTTTTAAAGGATATAAATATAAAATATTTAAAACACGATTTTTACACAGATATTGTGACATTTGATTATAGTAAGGATCTTATTGTCTCTGGTGATATGTTTATTAGTATTAATCGTGTTAAGGAAAACTCGGAAATTTTCAAATGTGATCTTAATGATGAGTTTTTAAGAGTTATTATTCACGGTCTGTTACATTTGTTGGAATATACTGATAGCGATAATGAGGGAAAAGAGATTATGAGAAAAATTGAAAACGAATACATTTTATTGTATAAGGAAATTTGTAATGAATGTATTAAATGAATATGATATAATTGTTGTTGGCGGTGGTCATGCTGGTTGTGAAGCTGCCTCTACCTCTGCGAGGTTGGGTTCAAAAGTTTTATTGATTACGATGGATTTAAACCGTCTTGCTCAGATGAGTTGCAATCCGGCAGTTGGTGGAATAGCAAAAGGACAAATTGTAAGAGAGATCGATGCACTTGGTGGAAATATGGGAGTAATTACTGATTTATCCACTATTCAGTTCAGAATGTTAAACCTCTCGAAAGGTCCTGCAATGTGGAGTCCACGTGCTCAGTGTGATAAAATTAAATTCTCAGCGATTTGGAAAAGTACACTTAATAATATAAAGAACTTGGATTTTTGGCAGGGGACGGTCATAAAACTTGTTTTTAGTGGCGATTCTGTGTGTGGTGTTGAAACGGAAATAGGTGTCGTATTTAAATGCAAAAGTGTGATTTTAACCAACGGAACTTTTCTAAATGGTTTAATGCATTTTGGTTCGTCTAAGATTTCTGGAGGGAGAATATCAGAACCTTCTTCTTTTGGTATAACTGAACAATTAACTTCTGTAGGTTTTAAAACCGGCCGGATGAAAACGGGAACTCCTGTGCGAATAGATAAAAGAACCATTGATTTCTCTAAATTACAAAAGCAAGAGGGTGACTTAAATACAAATCACTTTAGTTTTTCACCTGATATTAAATCTGATTTAAAACAATTACCATGTTATATAACCTATACAAATCCCAAAGTTCATGAAATTATAAAGTCGGGTTTTGAGCAATCTCCATTATTTAATGGTACAATCAAAGGACTTGGACCACGGTATTGTCCAAGCATTGAGACTAAACTTGTTACTTTTTCTGATAAGGAGCAGCACCAGTTGTTTCTAGAACCTGAAGGTGAAGATTCTCTGGAGTATTATTTAAATGGATTTTCTTCTTCGTTGAATTGGAGAATTCAAAATGATGCGATGCATTGTATTTCAGGATTGGAAAAGGCAAAGATTTTAAAACCCGGTTATGCCATTGAATACGATTATTTCGACCCCACTCAATTGAATTATACCTTAGAAACTAAATTAATTTGTAATTTATATTTTGCGGGGCAAATCAATGGTACTACTGGGTACGAAGAAGCTGCTGCCCAGGGTATGATGGCTGGTATTAATGCTCATTTAAAAATTAATAGTCTGGATTCCTTTGTACTATCTCGAAATGAAGCATATATTGGTGTGTTAATCGACGATTTGATTAACAAAGGGGTAGATGAACCTTATAGAATGTTTACCAGCAGAGCCGAATATCGATTATTATTGCGGCAGGATAATGCCGATGAGCGATTAACACCTTTGGGATATAGGCTTGGACTTGTGTCAAGCGAAAGGCACAAATTATTTTTAAGCAAACTTGAATTCAGAAATAAAGTTGTTGAGTTTTGTAAGACTTATTCTGTAAAAGCGGGTTTAATAAATGATTTTCTCGCAGAAAAGGGAACATCAGTTTTAAATCATGGTATGAAACTTGAGTCGTTAATTATGCGACCACAACTTTCAATATTTGATTTTATTGGTATTATACCTCGTTTTGAAAAGCTTTATAATAGCATTGATAGTGCGATTAGAAAAGAGGTGATGGAATCTTCTGAAATTTTGATTAAGTATTCGGGATATATTGAAAGAGAAAGCTCAGTTGCAGATAAGTATAAAAGATTAGAAGGAATATTGATTGATAGGATGTTTAATTTTCAGCAGATTGAATCATTATCAACTGAAGCTCGACAGAAATTAGAAAAAATTCAACCAAAGACAATTGGACAAGCAAGTAGAATTCCAGGTGTTTCACCCAGCGATATTAATGTTCTTCTGGTTCTTTTAGGCCGATAATGTTCCACGTGGAACAAATTTAATTATTTAAATATTTTTTTTAAATGAAAAAGCAAATTGATCTTGAAATTGTCAAAAACTCTATTAGGAATATCCCCGATTTTCCTAAACCGGGAATTCACTTTAAAGATGTTTCTACTTCATATCAGGATGGTGCAATCTTTAGTTTTATTGCATCAAGGATTTTTGAACATTATAAGAATTCAGGAATCACAAAGGTTGTAGGAATAGAATCTCGTGGATTTATTCTTGGGAGTGTATTAGCAAACAAACTAAATGCCGGATTTATTCCAATTCGTAAACCCGGTAAACTTCCCGCTGAAATTTATTCTCAATCGTACCAACTCGAATATGGATTTGATAGATTGGAAATTCATCAGGATGCGCTTACCGCCGATGATGTTGTTTTGATTCATGATGATTTACTGGCAACCGGTGGGACAGTAGGTGCCGCCATAGATTTGGTAAGGAAATTTGGTATTTCACATATATACATTAATTTTTTTGTAGAACTTGATTTTTTGAAGGGAATTGATAAAATTGACCCATCAGTTCCGTCCTGGTCTTTGATCCATTTTTAAGATTCATAAGATGGAAAGTAATGATTTGTTATCAGGCAAATTAAAAGAAATTGTATATCTTTTACCTGGTTTGCCAGGGGTGTACCAGTATTTTAATGCGGAAGGTAAGATCATTTATGTCGGAAAGGCGAAGAATTTAAAAAAACGAGTCAATTCCTATTTTTCAAAAGTTCATGATAATCGCAAAACAGCAATTCTTGTTCGAAAGATTGCTGATATTAAACACATTGTCGTTGATTCGGAGGAGGATGCACTTCTTCTTGAAAATAACCTCATTAAGAAGTATCAACCACGGTATAATGTATTGCTTAAAGACGATAAATCATTTCCATGGATTTGTATTAAAAATGAACAATTTCCCAGAGTCTTTTTTACCCGGAATGTTATAAGAGACGGATCTTTGTATTTTGGACCGTACACATCTATTCCTATGGTAAGAACCATGCTTGATGTGATTAAAAGACTTTATCCAATTAGGAATTGTAGATTAAATTTGTCAAAAGGAAGTATAGAGAAGAGTAAATACAAGGTTTGTCTGGAATTTCAAATAGGGAATTGCAAAGGGCCCTGTGAAAACTTACAATCACCGGAAGATTATCTGGAGAACATTACTCAAATAAAGGAGATTCTTAAGGGAAATTTGTCATCAGTCGTTGCTCATTTAAAGAAGCGGATGGATCAATTTGCAAGCGAATACAAATTTGAAGAGGCAGAAAATTTCAAAAATAAAATTGCAATCCTCGAAAACTATAGAAGCAAATCTACCATTGTTAGCTCTTCAATCACAAACGTAGATGTATTTTCATTTGATGAAGATGAATTGTATGCTTATATTAATTTCTTAAGAGTTGTTGATGGTGCAATTATTCAAGCGCATACACTTGAAATTAAAAAGCGTCTTGATGAATCAAAGGAGGAATTGCTGGCATTGGGAATCATTGAAATCAGGCAGAAATTTTTTCTTAACTCAAATGAAATTATTTTGCCTTTTTCAGTTGATATTCAGTTGAAAGATGTTAAAATGATCGTTCCTCAGATTGGAGATAAGCGAAAACTACTCGAATTGTCTGAAAGAAATGTAAAATTTTATAAACTTGATAAGAACAAGCAATTATCACTCAAAACGCCTCAAAGCAGAACTCATAGGTTATTAGAGCAGATGCAAAGAGATTTACGATTGAAGGAACTTCCTCGTCGCATAGAATGTTTTGATAATTCAAATATTCAGGGGGCTCAACCCGTTGCGGCATGTGTTGTTTTCATAGGCGGAAAACCTGCAAAAAGAGAATATCGTCTTTTTAATGTTAAAACGGTTGAAGGACCCGATGATTTTGCATCCATGGAGGAAATCATTTTTCGTCGGTATGACCGGGTACTCAATGAAAAGGGAGATCTTCCGCAATTGATTGTAATTGATGGTGGTAAAGGTCAGCTGAGTTCTGCAGTAAGTACACTTGAAAAACTCAACATTCGGGGGCAAATTGCTGTAATTGGAATTGCAAAAAAATTAGAAGAGATTATCTATCCCGATGATCCTATACCTTTGTATCTTGACAAAAACTCCGAAACATTAAAAGTTATTCTGAACATTCGAAATGAAGCACACCGCTTTGGAATTACATTTCATCGCGATAAAAGATCTAAAGAGTTTGTAATTAGTGAACTCGCTAAAATACCGGGAATTGGCGATAAAACTATTGAAGTATTGTTGCGTAAATTTAAATCAATTAAGCGGTTAAGAATTACACCAAAAAATGAAATTGTTAAGGAAATTGGAGTTGCCAGAGCTAAAAAGATTGAAAACTATTTCAATATTAATAATTGATAGCGATTTATTTGGTAGTGATATTGCCTTTATTTGGATAGGAATTTTTATAGTTTGGTTAAAACAAATTTTCACAAAATTCCCTTATTTTGAAAGTGTGTGAGGTATTTATCACTTTATCATTGCTTAATAAATCAAAAATAATGTGATATGTATGTTTTTTGTTTAATAAAACTTCGAAAATATGCTGATAAATAGTGTTTTCTCCCAAAATAATATTTGTATTCTCACTTCTGATTATCCCCTTTTCAACTTGCATTTCCAAGATTACTTTTAGATCTGAAATGTCGAAACTATTACGAAAGAGATATTTAGGCGAGTATCCATAAATCCAATCCCAGGTTTCGAATTTTTCTTTTGAAATTTGATTGATGGAGGCTGTTTCAATATCATTTATGGGTTGAATAAATGGATTACTTGTTTTCCATACAATTTTTTGAAAAAGAGTTTTGCTGAAATCCTCAATTGATATTAAATTATCCAGATAGTATGAAATATTTGTCACTTTTGATCTTAATGATTTAATTGATTTATCGATGTACCTTTGAGCGTTATTCTTTAATGCAGTCGAAAGTTTATTTAAATCGGTGTTAAAAAGAAGGGTCCCATGAGAAAGAACCCGCGTCTTAAAAATATGCATTGCATTCCCGGAGATTTTTTTTGAATCAAGAAGCAGGTCGTTACGGCCAGAAAATTCCACATTTAAGCCCATATCTCTTAATGCCTCAACTACCGGAAAAGTAAATTTGGCGAAGTTTACCTGTTCGAGATTTGTGCAATTGTGTAAAAAGCTGAAATTCAAATTGTTTAAGTCCTGATACACGGTTCCCCCTCCTGAAATTCTTCTGGCAAGTTTAATATTATTATTTATTGTAAATAGTAGATTTATTTCTGAAAGTAGATTTTGATGTTTTCCTACTACAATGCATGGTTCATTAATGTAAATCAAGAATATCTCATCAGTGCTGTTTTTAAGAAAATATTCTTCGGTGGCAAGATTAAAATAGGGATTGTTACTAGTGGAAAAAATACAGCGCATCGTTTTTAATGGCATTAAAACTGTTTTAAAATCGCAATGTGTAAAGATATATTTCTGCTTTCAATTTTTTATAAGGAGAATCAAAATCATTTATTGATGAAAAAAGTATATTTGCACACGAATTATTTAAAAAGTATTACTATGGCAGTTACCCGGTTCAGTGTTTCTCTCGAAGAGGAACTTTTAGAAGCCCTTGATAATTTTGTTCATGAGAATAAATACCCCAACCGGTCCCAGGCATTGCGTGGATTAATTGAGAAAAATCTTGTAGAAAAAAAATGGCAGTGCAATAACATTGTTGCCGGGGCTATTGTATTGGTTCATAGTAATATCAAAAAAGATATTAGTCTTAAATTGAATGAAATTCAAAGTCGGTACTCAGATATAATTCTCTCATCGCAGCGTTATTACATCGAAGGTGATAGTTGTGTTGAAATTGTGGCAGTTAAAGGTGCCGCTCAAAGATTAACTGAATTATCAGATTTGTTAATTGGAATTAAAGGGATTGCTCATGGTAAATTGATTATGAGCAAAGTAAATTAATTTTTTTACTTATTAGTAACACCTTTTGGATATATCGTAATACCTTTTTTGTATTTTATGAAGAAACTTATTGTTTTATTTATTGTTTTGTACGGATTAATAAATAATGTTGCGGCTCAGCGCGACACTTCGCTTTTAAAGGATACGATTAATATTAATGAGGTTGTTGTTACAGGAACAACACTAAGTGTGAATAAAAATATTATTCCTATGGCAATTACTGTGGTCAGCCGTTTGCAAATTGAAGAAAGTAATGAATCGGAGCTACTAACGGTTTTAAGCGGACGAGTTCCGGGGCTATTTGTGACAGAACGTGGTGTTACAGGTTTTGGAGTGTCGGGTGGATCAGCCGGGCAGATCTCTATCAGGGGAATCGGAGGCAATCCAACTACAGGTGTGTTAATATTGATTGATGGTCACCCGCAATTCATGGGTATTATGGGACATCCGCTTCCGGACTCTTATGTGTCATCCGATGCAGAAAGAGTTGAAGTAATCAGAGGTCCAGGTTCGATTCTTTATGGCTCAAATGCAATGGGAGGTGTAATCAATATCATTACCCGCAAACAAAATATCGAAGGGTTTAATAGTAATGTCCGGTTGATGTATGGTGCATACAATACCCAAAAATTCATGGGTTATATTGGATTTAAACACGATCGTCTTTCGGTGTTTGGTTCGGTCAACCATGATCAGACTGATGGGCATCGTCCTAATTCGGAGTTTAATATCACTAACGGCTACATGAAAATCGGTTATAAATTGAATAAAAACATCAAACTTGGTTCCGATTTTAGTTTAGCAAAATTTAAAACTACCGATCCTGGTCCCGATACTTTACATGCCGTGAAAGGTAATTCGCTTGACATTACGCGCGGGTATTTCTCAATTTTTCTTGATAATGAATATGAAAATTTTTCCGGCACGGCAAAGTTTTTCTACAATTTTGGTGAACACAATATTACGGACGGTTTCCATAGCAATGACATAAACTGGGGATTAAATCTGTCTGAAGCATTTAAGCTATACAATGACAATACAATTTCTATTGGTGCAGATTTCATAAATTATGGTGGAAAAGCTGAAAATATTAAAGCGATGAACGGTAAGGGCATAACTTTTTCTGATACTACATTGTATGAGTTGGGTGCATATGTCATTATGCAGCAAGCAATTTTTGAAAAGTTGACAATGAATGGAGGAGTACGCATTCAGTACAACGAAAGATATGGAAGCGAATGGATTCCATCTGTTGGTTTTGCATGGCAGGTATTACCATCAACAACCTGGAAAACTATAGTTTCCAAGGGGTTTCGCAATCCTACAATCAGAGAGTTATACATGTGGAATCATAACCCTGATTTAGTGCCGGAGCGAATCATGAGTTATGAAACCGGAGTTTCCAGATCATTTCTAAATGGAAAATTAAATGCGGAACTTACGGGTTATATTACTAATGGAGACAATCTAATTATTACAGATGCCATGGGAAATCTTTATAATAGCGGAGTTATCAGAAATAAAGGAATCGAAGTGGCTTTAAATGCAAACCCGTTGAAAAATCTGACTGTCAACTTATCCTACAGCTATATTCACATGGCGTCTTCGCTTTTTGCAACTCCAAAACACAATCTTTTCATTGGGGCCAGATACATTTGGAAGAAGGTAACTATCTCTGCGAATATTCATCAAATTAATGATTTGGATACAGATGCGACGGCTATTACTAAACTTGAAAGTTACACTCTTCTCAACACAAAACTGGTTTACCATGTAACGCCAAAACTTGAAATATTCTCAAGTACCGAGAATCTGTTAAACCAGCAATACCAAATTATCCGTTACTATCCAATGCCAGGAACAACATTATACGGCGGAATAAACTATAAACTGGGTAAATAGATAAACCCTTGTGATATCAGAACTAAAGTATAATCCTCATTTTTAATTTTTTAGCGATGGTGAGCTCTTTTAAGATATCAACAAGTCATTTTAGTCAACCCCGGATGGCTTCAATAAAAAACCGCAACAATCTATAATTTAGATTGTTGCGGTTTTAAAGTAGCGGGGACAGGAACACAACCAACATAATACAGGAAAATATAGAAATACTAAAGGCAATAAATGCCAGTCTTTTAAGCACTTTCAAAGATAAGCAATTTTCCTATTTTATTGTAATATTTGTTTAAAACTGTCCCCCAAACTGTCCCCCATGTTATTTCTTTAATTATCTTTGTAAAACAAAAGCATAATATAAGAAAATCATGGGAGTAAAACTAAGGGAGAATCTTAAAAAAACCGGGGTTAAATCTTTTTTTCTGGATATTACAACCAACGGGAAACGGTACAAAGAATATTTAGGTATTCACTTAGAACCCAAAGCCAGAACCCCGGAAGTAAAACAGGCCAATAAACAGGCCAAACAATTGGCTGAAAGCATTAGAGCCAAAAGAGAATTGGAATTACAGGCACAGGATTATAATATTGTTCCTGCCTTTAAAAAAGGCATTGACTTTGTGGCCTACTTTAAAAAGTTTGTTGATGAATACCCCCACAAGGATATTAGAATAGTCAGGTATTCAAAAGAATGGTTTATAAAGTATCTTGAAACCCTGAATATAATAACATTAAAACCAAAACAATTGGATGAAAAGCTTTGCCGGGGTTATTTGGAATTTATGCAAAAGGGATTAATTGGGGAAACACCTTACAATTATTTTACTAAATTTAAACGTGTTGTAAATCAGGCAATCAAAGACAAAATAATGAATGATAACCCAACGATAGGTATTAAAACCGTCCGGGATGAAGGATTAAAAAAAGAAATCCTTTCATACAAAGAAATTGAATTATTGGGAAAGGCAAACTGTTCAAACAAAGAGGTAAAAAGAGCCTTTTTATTTAGTTTGTTTACTGGTCTCAGATGGTGTGATGTTTCAGAATTGACTTATAAAAACATTGACTTTGCAAACGGTGTATTAAATTTCAGTCAGTCAAAAACAAAACATTCCTCAAAAAATTCAAGTATGAGAATGGTTTTAAGTCCGATGCTTTTAAAACTAATCGGAGAGTCTGGAAAAGAGACCGACAAAGTATTTATGCTGCCTTCACATACCGGGGCATTAAAGAGCCTTAAAGCTTGGAGAATAAAGGCAGGAATACCCAAAAATATTACATGGCATTGTGCCAGACATTCGTTTGCCGTAAACCTTTTGGGAGAGGTGAAAGCAGATGTTAAAACAGTGGCTTCACTATTGGGACACTCAGGCCTTAAATACATTGATATTTATACACGTGCCATTGATGAGAAAAAAGAACAGGCAATGAACGGACTGCCAGAAGTGAATTTTTAATAAATAACGGATATAAAAATGAATAAATTTAATGATAATGATGAGTTAAACTATGGGGAGATTATTAGAAAGCTTTTAATGTCAATACATTACAGTCAAATACCTGATTACATTGAAAAATATTACAATCAAAGTCTATTAAAAGGTATTACTTTTTATTCAAAGCTTATCAATGAAATACCTTTACATGGATCTGCAAATAACTTTCCATCAAAGAAAAATGATATTGTAAATCATTGTATGAAAAAGATTAAAGAACTAAATGGTACAAACAATATAGATGGAATTAAAGGTTTTCAATGTAGCTTAACCAATGAACAAATAGAGAAGCTTTTCAACCAAATGCAAGGTTTTATTGATGCAACCCCGGCCAATTTCAGAGCAATATTTAAAGATGAACCTTTGCCCCCCGGCTTCATTCCGATCAAAAGAAAAAAGATTTTTACCTCTTCATTGTGTGCTTATTTTATTTCTGAACTATTCCAAAAAGATAACCCCAGGGATTATTGGAGTATTGCAGAAAATTGTTTTGATGTTAAGAACTTAAGGAAGTCTTTTAATAATGCCATTCAATACAATACAAACGGGAAACCAAAGGGATTTGAAAAAATTGATACTATCCTACAAAACATTTACACCCCTTTACTGTAAACGCCTGTCTATTTCAGTATTTTCCGATGTTTTGAACCTTTGACGTGTCAACGACAAGATAAAAGGTTTTAGCTAAAACCATATTGTTTAACTCAAACACTATGGCAACATGGAAAGTATTGTATTAGAATTATTGCAGAAACAAGGGGAGCGGCTCACAAACATTGAAAGCCTATTAAGTCAATCAAAAACCGTCCTTAATTTGGATGAGGTTTGCACCCTCACCGGGCTATCAAAGAGCCATGTTTATAAAAGAACCATGCAAGGGACAATTCCCCACTACAAACAAGCCAAACACCTTTTTTTTGACAGGGTTGAGGTAGAAATTTGGTTAAAAGAGAACCCAATTAAGACCGTTTCAGCGATTGAACAAGAGGCGGCCACGTATGTAACCCTCAACAGGAAAGGAGGCCGGAAATGATCTTAACCGATTATTACAAAGGGGAGAAATTGACTGATTCAAAAAACAGATTTGATATTACAGCCTCAACAGGGGAATATGATTTCTTTGAAAACCTTTTGATCAATAAAAAGAAATTCAACATTGGCGGGTTATCATTCAACTATGTACCCCGTCCGGGTAAATGGGGAGGCAAAAAAACTGATATGGCTATCACTAAAGGCAGCCAAAATGTAACTTCAGTAAAACGCCCAAACCTTGAATCAAATCTTGCTTATGGGGACATTCACGGCTCAAATGATGGGGTTATAATTGTCTTCAATCCTGACTATAAAGAGACCGGAATAACTACCATTGAAATCTTTATTGCAAGGGGTTTAAGAAATGATACCGATGGACTTTGGGAATTATTCACAGATGGGGAATTAAGCCATGAAATTGAGGTACTTAGACAAAAGGCGGTAACTATTTTTGTAACCATTATAAATAAATGAAGTGAGGGGGATATTTTCCCCCTTACTCTCTATGTTAAGATGTGTTTTGTACCTGAAATTTGTAACCGATGTATGATAATTTGGATTTTACAGTAACAAAAGATCAAAGCCCAGGGACTGATTTTTTGCAGATCGTTCCCCAGTTTTTAACCACTATTTCAAATAAGGGAGTTAATCAGTTTGGGGAGTATGTCACCGGATATTTAGACAGCCTGAAAGTAAGCATATCAGAAAGCCGGGTTAAAATTTCTGATTGTAGCCTATGTAAATACTATTTGGGTGACAACTTCAAAACTTTGACCAAAGGGGACACAAAAAGAGCCATTCAAAAAATAAGCGATTGTTTGCATTTACCTTTTGACCGTGCCAATATTACCCGGATTGACTTTGCCAAAAATCTGATAATGCAGTATGATGAAAAGGTATATTATCCATATTTGGGAGAGGCACAGTATTACACCCGATTACCTCAAAACAATGGACTATATTACAATAACCAGTTGAGGCAGTTGGTATTTTATGGCAAAGAGTATGAACAAAAGTTGAAACGTCAACCAGTCCCGGAACTATACAAAGATAGAAATGTGTTGAGGTTTGAAATGAGATTCAGAAAACAGTTGAGGCAGCAACTAAAGCAACCGGAAATAACAGCCGGATTACTTACCGATGAAACGTTTTATAGTGGACTGGTTACCAGATGGAAAGATGAATATTTTGCAATTCAAAAAATTAATTCAAAATTGATAAGTATGAAACCGACCGGAAGCACAAAGGAACTGATTGAAAATATGGCACTTTTTCAGCTCTTAGAACTGGGACAACCTCAACTATTAACCATTGTAAAAGAGTGGCAAATAAGGGGTTTAATAACCAAGAAACAAGCAAACGACCACAGGGCAAAAATAAAGCAATTGAGTAAAACCCCATTTGATGAAAAGGGTAACGATTTAATAAATGAACTCAACCGGAAAGTTAAAGAGGCAGCCCGGAATTGGTGACACTCTTAAAGATTCAGAACTATTTATTAAATTTGTGCATAACAATAATTGTTAATAACATCTAAAATAGACACTTTTAGACAAGATAATATGAAAGGACTTAAAACAGGCGGACGGGAACAGGGTACACTTAACCGGGTAACCCAATTGCAAAGAGAGTTTATTCAATCGCTGTTAGACAGCCAGCAGGATAAAATAAAATGTGAATTAAATTCACTGACCGGGAAAGATTACCTTTCAGTTATAACCGGATTAATGGAATATGCCATGCCTAAATTGCAGCAGACGGAATTAACGAGCAAATTAACTTTAGTCGGTAAAGAGTTGGAAGATGAAATATATATATAAGCCTCAATATCCTAAAACAATAAGCATGAAATACGACTATATAAAATAGACATTTTTAGACACAATTAATATGCAGGGAATAAAGACGGGTGGACGGCAAAAGGGAACGCAAAACAATATCAGTACAGTGATTAAAGGGCAAATAGAGGCGATTTTGACAAGCAAATTTACAACAGTTCAGATTGAACAGGATATTGCAACACTTGACCCAAAAGATCGTTTAATGGTCTTTTTGAGACTTTTAGAGTATTCAATACCAAAGATGAGGGCTACTGACTTAACCGGAGATGCTTTAAATACAGTGATCCGCGTAGGTTATGGGGCTGAATCTTTGACACCAAAATTTGATTTAAGTAAACTTACAGATGATGAGTTACGGCTCATTATTGAATTACAATCCAAAAGCCAAATTATTGACACATAATATTATGACATTTCAAAAGTTCAATCCAAACAAAAAAATACAGGAAAAAAGAGGGATTTCTGGGAAAATTTTACTATCTTTAATTGAAATTTAAGACTTAAAAACATGAGTGATGTTATCGGACATAATGAACCCCTTGTAAAAATCGCATGTAATTCATGTGATCATTACAATTTTGAAGATTTTGAGCATTTTTCATGTGCTGCCTTTAATGACATTCCGAAAGAAATACTTTCGGGTAAAAACATGCACACAAAGCCACTACCAAATCAAGGGAATGATATTGTTTACAAACCAATTAAAAAGTAAGCCATGTATTTAGTCGATTATAAAATATCCGATGAAGAATTTGCCAAACGGTTAAGGAGAGGCAAAGATTTGGCAGTTATTTAGTTTAGAAACCTAATGGAAGCATTTTAAGCGCATCCTTAAGTTTTAGTCGTTTTTTTCCTGTTTCAGCAAAAGATTTTAGGCAAATATCGACAGTAGAGTAAAATGGGTAATTATTGCCATTTTGAGCTACAAAAGGCTTTATCCTTTGATTTATAAGGGCATTATTTATTGCTGGTATATAGGAACTTATTAAGTGGCCTCCTTTATTATTTTCATCTGGTAGTGCATCAGTGATAACCCCTTCTTTATCAATAATTATTTTCCATGAATAAATAATAAACTCATCATTTTTTAGATTTACTTTTTTCTGCACTATGCTGTTTAACGTAAAATCAATACTTCGATCAATCGAAATGTAAGTATCGCCAGATAACAATTTATTTTCAGCCTCTACCCTTTTCATACTATCGAGCCGAATTAGTCTGATGGAATCTTTAACCTCAACCTTCCTGAGAGAATCATTAATTAATTTATTTTTAGTCTTTTCTAAACTTTTTAGTAGTTCCTCTTTACTTTTCCGCTGTTCTTCTTTCTCTAATAATTCTTTCCAATTAGTCACATAAGGATTGTGCATGACCTTACCATTCTCACTAAACAATACAGCGTGTTCAGCATAGAAAGTTGTCCCCGTTACAAATGATGCGATTTCAAATATATTATTATCCTTTTCGTGAAAAATATGTACGGAGTAATGTCCTCTTAGTGTTAGGTCAGTAGCTCCACTTAAATAACTTTCATGTAAATAACCATCTATCAGATCTTTAGTGTATGCTTCATTGGGGAAGGATTGGTTTTTTTCATCCTGAATATATAACCATGAATAATTTTCATTGTAGGTTAATATCATCGACTTGTTGACTTTGGTTTGTTTAGAACCATTTAGGATGGAATAACTTTTAGCGACTAATGTAAAGACTGGCTGACTGAAAGAGCTTATTGAAAGAAGCATAATTGATACTACAAAAACGATCTTCATAGTTTTGTATATTAAGTAATTAATTTTTAATCAATTTGCATTTCCCCATTTGAACAACAAATATATTTATGGTGTCTGACTCAATTACTTTTGATACCGCTCTTCCAGTCATGCGGTCGCTGGAAATTGTAATTATCTGTT
This sequence comes from Bacteroidia bacterium, assembly GCA_026391655.1. GTDB lineage: Bacteria > Bacteroidota > Bacteroidia > Bacteroidales > Prolixibacteraceae > JAAFHB01. Next base: position 282,079 of record JAPLDR010000018.1, read on the forward strand.
TTGGTCTTAAGGAGTCAAGCTCTTTATCATTTGCAAAGAAGCATTGAATGTCTTCATGATTTTTGGGTCTCCCTAATATTAAATACCCTCTCCCCTGACTGTTAACGCTAATTTCATTAATAGTGTCGTTTACAACAAATAATCCAGTTTGAAAAGTTGTGTCAACGTAATTGTAAATTCCTTTGCTTAATTTATCTTTTCTGATTTTAGTGGTTTTAAACTTCAAAATTATGCTATCTGAAGGTACTGGAGACGGAATTTTTTTCTCGTTGGTTTTTTGAGTGCCATTGCACCCTTCAAAAAGAGTAAAGGCAATAAAAGTAATTCCAATAATCATTAAAATCTTTTTCATTGGTAGAATTTTAAATTAGCTAAGTAACTTTCAACAAAAATACACAATAGGACATATACGACCTAATTATTTGGATTATTATATTTCAGTTTTGTAAGGTGAAATCAAAACCTTACGATATTTATTTAAAAGAATTTGGGAATAACCTTAGGCGTATTCGCAAGGATAAGGGTTTTACTATGGAATCAGTTGCAAATGAAGCTGAAATAGAGTACAGACAGTTAGGGAGAATAGAAAGAGGTGAAGTAAATACAACGATTATTTCACTTTTAAGAATATCAGAGGTACTTAAAATTGATATGAAGGTACTTTTTGAATTTTCAATAAGTGAACAACAGGCAGAATAATCCCATTTAATTTTAAGATTTAAAGTTTATCCGTTTAAAATAAATTGGTTTTAATTTTGGAATAATTAATCAAAAATGTTGTAAACTGTCCCCCAAACGTACCCCCAATAATCGGATAGGAGAAACGGGATTAATTCCCGTTTCGTCCTTCCACACCACCGTGCGTACCGTTCGGTACACGGCGGTTCCTTAATTTACGCCATTAACTTTCCGAAAATAATCCGTCAAGAAGATGTATCCTGACTGT
>JAPLDR010000044.1:0-9111 GCA_026391655.1 Bacteroidia bacterium
AAAATTGGAATATTCTTAAATTCTCTTCGCCCGATCAAGATCAAAAAACATGGTAGAAGAGCCCAAAGTTTATTCAAATATGGACTAACTTATCTTGCAAATGTGCTGTTTTTAAGCGATATAGATAAATTTATTAATTGTTGCAAATTTTTGTCATGTACTTAGTTTTGTAATAATTAAAAACTATTGTACCAATGACAAAAATTGCAAAAAGTCTTACCGATTTAATAGGAAATACGCCCCTGCTTGAGCTTTCGAATTTCAACAGGAAACATGAGCTGGAAGCTACCATAATTGCAAAACTCGAATATTTCAATCCGGCTGGAAGTGTAAAGGATCGTATTGGGTTTGCTATGATTGATGCCGCCGAGAAGCAGGGTTTGCTAAATAAGGATACGGTTATCATTGAACCTACAAGCGGGAATACCGGTATCGCCCTGGCATTCGTCGCTGCTGCAAAGGGATATCGCCTGATTATTGCCTTACCCGAAACCTTCAGTATTGAACGGAGGAATTTGTTAAAGGCCTTAGGCGCGGAATTGATTTTGACTCCGGGATCGGAAGGAATGAAAGGTGCGATCAGAAGGGCAACGGAATTGGCAGCAGAAACACCAAATTCTTTTCTCCCACAACAGTTTAAAAATCTGGCGAATCCCGAAATTCACCGAAAAACCACTGCCGAAGAGATATGGAAAGATACTGGTGGCGATGTCGATATTTTTATTTCGGGTATCGGAACAGGAGGAACCATTACAGGAGTTGGCGAAGTTTTAAAAGCCCGAAAACCCGGTGTTCAAATCATTGCCGTCGAACCAACCGACTCACCTGTACTATCGGGCGGGAATCCCGGTCCGCATAAAATTCAGGGAATTGGCGCAGGTTTTGTGCCCGATGTTCTCAACGTCGCTGTCTTTGATGAGGTAATTAAAGTAACTAACGATCAGGCCTTTGCAACAAGCCGGCTATTGGCCCGTACCGAAGGCTTGCTGGTTGGAATCTCTTCGGGAGCAGCAGCTTATGCAGCTTTGGAAGTTGCCAGACGTCCTGAGAACAAAGGAAAAAAGATTGTGGTTATCTTACCCGACACGGGCGAACGCTATTTATCGACAATTCTATATCAGTTCGAAGAAGAACCGGCCAAAGTTTTTGCAACCAATTGATACAAAAAATCAGCTTGAATTGGAATCCAGTCTCTTCAATATTACCAATTGCCCCTTCCAAAACTTCGGAGGGGCAATTTTAATTTATGACATAGCGCTTAAGATTGTTTTAATAGCTAAAACCTTATTCTAAAGATTTATATATTCTTCGCCGGTAATTTTTTGTAATCATAAATCTGTTTCTTAGTTTTGTGTAGATTTGATTCAAAACCCAAACCAATGGAAAAAAACATCAGGTTTTTGATTTACCCATTATTCATGCTTTTGTTTGTAATCCTTGCAAGCAGCTTTTCAGGGAACGAGATTCCTGGCAATGATCAAACTTCAGCAACTGGAACAGTAACGGACAAAGATGGTAATGTTTATCATGCAGTTACCATAGGCAAACAAGTTTGGATGGCGGAAAACCTTAAAACAACACAATACCGGAATGGTGATCCTATACCCTATGTAACTGTCAATACCAGCTGGGCTGCTTTAACTACGGGAGCATATTGCTGGTACAACAATGATGCGACATCCAATAAAGCTACCTATGGTGCTTTATACAATTGGGAAACAGTAAAAGACAAACGAAATATAGCACCTGCAGGCTGGCATGTGCCGACCGATGCGGAATGGACAATTTTAACGACGTTCCTGGGTGGAAAAGGTTTGGCAGGTGGTAAACTAAAAGAAACACTCACAAGTCATTGGTCTGCTCCTAATTCTGACGCAACCAACAGCAGTGGTTTTACAGCCCTGCCGGGTGGCTACCGTAAAAACGATGGAGCGTTCGGCAATGTTAGTTATGTCGGTGGCTGGTGGTCTTCTACGGAATACTCTAAAACTGTCGCCTGGTATCGTTATGTGGACTATAGCAGCAGCTACGTTTACAGTTGCAGCAGTTATAAAAATAGCGGGTTTTCAGTTCGTTGCATCAAGGATTAAATGTGCCGGGAAACGCGAAGATGGTAAAAATGGGGTGTAACATAAAAGCTAATAGAATAGGAATTTTTTTTTTAAAATTTGAATGTTATGAAAAATCTAATTCTATCAATGTTTATAATCTTAATTTTTGTGCTGAATGCCTTTCCCCAATCAGGTGATCAAACGATTACACGGAAGAAAAAAATCTACTACCAAAATGATAAGGTATTAACCAGATCTCAATTAAAGACTGTTCTGGCCAATAATCCTGCTTCCTTGGCCGCATATCAAAAATTTAAAACAAATAATAGACTTGTAAATCCATTCCTTATTGCCGGTTCTGCTGTTGCTATTGCTGGTGGTATTGTAAATCTGACATTGCACATAAAACAGGTAGACGATTATAGTAATATGAATTTACATGGAAACTATACCTGGGGTGTCCCTGTGATTTTGGCAGGTCTTGCTGCTGATCTGGTTGGAATTGCTTTTTTGATTCCTGCAAAGAAACACTTAAAAAAATCAATCACTGATTATAATTCAAGTATTAAAACTGTTGGTTATGAGCCTGTGCAATTCAATTTAATGGTCAATTCCAATGGTTTGGGAGTTAGAATGAGGTTTTAGCTTTACGCAGAAATAAAGCATTCCGGAAGCTTTATATCCTTTTTCTTATTTGGAGAAGATTTAAAAAATCAAAAAAAATAAAGACCTGAGTTGTTACAATCATAGTGCTTTTATCTATGTTTGTGCTATGTCGATGCAGAAATATAATGACGATACTGAAGCTCTGCTCCAAATGGCAGATGGCAATATTAGTGCCTATCGTTTTCTATTTGACCATCATTTTTCCGACCTCTGCAATTTTCTGCTGATTTATTTGCACAGCAAGGAACTTTCCGAAGAGATTGCCCTCGATATTTTTACCTACATATGGGAAAAAAGGCAAACGCTCAAAATCAAAGTAAATTTCAAATCATTCCTTTATGCCGCGGCTAAAAACAAGGCAATTTCACTTTACCGAAAGGAACATCAAAAGCTGTATACATCAATCGAGACCAGTGAATCTGCTTTGCAGAATGATTCATCCTCTCAGTTTTTGATGGAGAATAGCGAACTACGTGACCTGATAAATCAAGCTATCCTCAGGCTTCCGGAAAAAAGCAGACAAATTTATCTGATGGCCTGGGATGAAAATCTGTCCTATAAAGACATTGCTATTAAGCTCGGATTAAGCCCCAAAACCATTGAGAACCATGTTGGGATAGCATTGCGTAAACTGCGCGAATCGCTAAAACCCTATTATAAGCAAATATTTATGTGGTGGGTCATCCTTCAATTGCTGGATTGATCAGGCAAAAACAAGGTTGAGGCAAAAAATATTGATTTCTGCCTGGGGGTTTTTTCAAGTTTTTGAGACATATAATCGAAACACATATTTATGGAATCTCTAAACACACCCTGGAGCGCAATCTCTGCCCGGTTAAAAAGCGAAGCTAACGACGAACAACTCCTTCAGATTAAGGAATGGCTCGACTTATCGCCCGAAAATCCCATGATCTTATCGGAAATCATCAATACATGGTCGTTAACCAGGCATAAAACTCAATTCTATGAACCTGACAAGTCCATAAACTGGGAGAAATTAATGAAGCGGATTGGTCATTCCACGAGTAAAAAAATCAATATTAATACCTATTACCGATGGATAGCTGCAGCATCAATTTTAGTTTTGGTTTTTCTGGCAGGAATTGGATTGGGTGACGGCTTTTTTAGGCGACCAGGTATTATTCCACTAGTCAGAATAGTAGCTCCTGAAGGAAACAAAACACAGATTGTTTTACCCGACAACACGCATGTCTGGTTGAATTCGGGCTCCGAATTGCAATACCCTGGTAATTTTTCCGCTCAAAACCGTCAGGTCACCATGAAAGGGGAATGCTTTTTTGTAGTTACCAAAGATCCGGATCACCCCTTTGTGGTGGAAGGAACTAAAATTCGGGTAAAAGTTTATGGAACACAGTTTAACATGAATGAAGACCGGTTTACAAAAGGAACTGAAGTTACGTTGATTTCGGGAAAAGTTGAGGTTTATAACAGGGATAACAAATTCTTATCGAAACTCAATCCCGGAGAACAACTGGTTTACAACAATGGTTTAAGCCAGGTACAGAAAACACAAAATCCAGAAGCACTGACTTCATGGATTAATAATATGCTGATCTTTAACAATCAGCCATTCAAAGAGGTGATCTACTACCTCGAAAAATGGTATGGTGTGAAAATCACGCTTAATGGGACATTGGATTTTAATTATACGTTTAAGATAAAAACGGAAAGTCTTCGTGAAGTGCTTGAATTAATATCATTTATCACACCTATCGACTATCAGATTGAAGGAGAAAAAGTAAACATTAAATACAGACAAAATATGAAGAAATGAAGAAAAGAAACATAAAAAAACAGGAAGTGGCTGAGACTCCCTGTTGATTAAAGTAGTTTATTGTTGAATCCGAATTTTTTATGCAAAATGCTTCTTGACAAAAGGATTGCGTAAAAGATTCAAAAAAACTAAATCATTCAAAAGTATGAAATTTTCAATTCATTTGTGCTGGCGGGAACCGGTCACACAAAAAAATCTATTAATTATGCGACTAACACTCTTCTTGTTGTTTATTAGTGTTTTCAGTGCATTTTCAAACAGTTATGCACAGAATACCAAACTAGACATCAATGTTCAGAACGGGAAGGTAAAAGATGTTCTGGATGAAATTGAAAATCAAACTGAATTTTTCTTCATGTACAACAACAAACAGGTTGATGTTGAGCGGAAAGTTGATTTTGACGCAAAATCTACGACTGTCGATGTTGTATTGCAAAAATTGTTTGCTGAAACAAACATCAATTTCAAAATTGTAAACCGGCAAATTTTACTTTTCCCAGCTAACACCATTAATTTACCTGCAGCACAACAGGATAAAAAAGTTACTGGTAAAGTGACCGACCATGCTGGCGCACCAATACCGGGAGCAACAGTAGTTGTAAAGGGAACCAGCATAGGTATAACGACTAACACGGATGGTAATTTCACTTTGAATGTGCCGGCGGATGCCAAATTGCTTGTCATCTCCTTTATGGGAATGAAATCGCAGGAAATTACACTCGATGGAAAATCAACATTCAATATTGTGTTGGAGGAACAAACATTTAATGTTAATGAGGTGGTTGTGACTGCGATGGGTATTAAAAAGGAAGCCAGATCTCTATCTTATGATGTACAAAAAATAGATTCAAAGGAAATAACCAAAGTTAGTGATGCAAGTTTCATTAATAGTCTGGCCGGTAAAGTTGCCGGTGTAACCATTAATAGCTCTTCAGCAGGAACAGGTAGTTCTTCCCGTGTGATCATGCGTGGTATAAAGTCTATTAATGGCAACAATAATGCCCTTTATGTAATAGATGGTATTCCAATGCCAAATAACATCCGCACACAGGCAGAGGATATCTATTCCGGCGCAGGTCAAACTGGCGATGGCATCTCAAATATTAATTCTGAAGATATTGAGAGCATATCCGTTCTTAGCGGACCCTCTGCCGCAGCTCTTTACGGAAGCTCCGCAGCTAACGGAGTTATTATGGTAACGACTAAGAAGGGTCAAAATGATAAACTCGATATTCGTTTAACTAATGGTACAACGTTTTCGAATCCTCTTCTTTTACCAAAGTTCCAAAATACTTATGGTGTTTCTGAAGTTGGCAGTTATTATAGCTGGGGCGATAAACTTGTAACGCCATCAACTTATCGTCCTGCAGATTTCTTCCAGACAGGAGTGAATACAACAACAACACTTGCGCTTTCTACCGGAACGGAGAAAAGCCAAACATATATTTCGCTTGGGAATGTTTCCACTAATGGTATTATTCACAATAATGACTTTGGCCGCTATAACTTTTCGGCACGTAATACTTCAACATTTCTAAACAACAAAATGACCCTTGATGTAGGGTTTATGGCAGGTTTTGTTGACGAAAAGAATATGATATCACAAGGTCAATATTTTAATCCATTGATTGCTGCATATCTATTCCCTTCCGGAGATGATTTCAACAAGGTGAAATCTTTTGAGAGATATAATCCGTCACGTAATGTAATGACACAGTATTGGCCATACGGCGACAACGGTTTGATGATGCAAAATCCATACTGGGTTACAGAACGAGATATTTTTCAAAATAAAAAAGATCGTTACATGACCAACCTATCTCTTAAATATAATATTGCCGATTGGATTAACGAATCAGGTCGGGTGAAAATGGACAAAAACAATGAAAAAAATAAAAAAAAATTTGCTGCCTCAACAAACACGCTCTTTGCCTCAGAAAATGGTTACTACTCTCTCAACTCGTTAGATACGCGTCAGATTTATTCTGAAGGCCTTGTTAGCATTAACAGACAATTTGGTGATAAATACAATATAACTGCAAACATTGGTGCATCTATTGAAGACGTTGTTTACAATCAATATATGTATGGAGGAAAACTTCAGGGAGTTGCTAATCTGTATACCTATGCCAATGTCAGTAAATCAACATCTGAAATGTCTCAAACCGGCTATCATAAGCAAAAACAGTCTGTTTTCGGCAGTGCTCAATTTGGCTATAGGAGCATGATCTATCTTGATGTGACTGCTCGTAATGACTGGGCTTCAACAATGGCAGGATCCGGCAACAAATCGTTCTTTTATCCATCTGTCGGTCTTTCAGGCATCCTTACAGATCTGTTCAAAATCAAGTCAGGCATACTGCCTTACCTGAAGTTGCGCGCATCATATTCAGAGGTTGGTAATGAGCCGAATGTATTCCTGACAATTCCTACTTATTCACTTGCAGGAGGTTACCCTGTGACTCAAACAAGAATGCCAAACCCAAATCTTAAACCTGAGCTTACAAAATCCTGGGAGGCCGGGTTAAACTCTGCATTTTTCGAGGGTAAACTGAAGATAGATGCTACTGTTTATAACTCCCGTACATACAATCAATTCTTTGAGCCAACTCTTTCTTCTGCTTCAGGATATACAAGCGTTATCGTTAATGCCGGACGAGTTGACAACAAAGGGATCGAGGTTACGGCTACCTATTCAAATAAATTTGGCAATTTTAATTGGAGTTCATATTTAACCTACTCTTTGAACAGAAATAAAATTGTGCAACTGCTACCTGGCTGGACGAACCCTGTTACGGGAGAAGTTGTCTCCTTGCACGAACTTGATATGACAGGAACCGGAAGTTATAAAATGGTCCTTAAAGAAGGTGGTTCTATGGGAGATATCTACGTAAATTCGCTAAGAGTTGATGAGCATGGCGCAATTTATGTTGACCCGGGATCACAAACTGTTGTGGCAGAGCCCAATAAATTTATTTATGCCGGCAATAATAACCCTCAGTATAATATGGGTTGGGGCAATGACTTAAAATGGAAAGGCATTGGCCTAAGTTTCTTGTTCACAGCTCGTGTTGGAGGTATCGTTGTATCAAATACGCAGGCGATTATGGATGCTTTTGGTGTTTCAAAGGCATCTGCTGATGCTCGTGATGCAGGTGGTGCCAATGTAAATGGAAGACCAATTCCTGCAAAGGAGTATTATCAGGTAGTTGGTGCAGGAGCTTCGGGCGGTATCGCATCGATGTATTGCTACAGTGCAACCAATGTACGATTGGGTGAATTAACGTTAGGGTATGATATTCCGATAAATAAATGGTGTAAGTGGATCAAAAGCTCAAATATTTCTTTTGTTGGCCGCAATCTGTTCCTTTTGTACAACAAAGCTCCATTTGATCCTGAACTAACGGCAAATACACAAACATATTATCAGGGAATTGACTACTTTATGATGCCGAGTCTTCGCTCATTAGGTTTCTCTGTAAAACTTGGATTCTGATAATCTAATATTGACAATAGCTATGATAAAATATAAAATGAATTTTTGGAAAAGCCTTACACTTCTGAGTGTATTGACAATGGCCATAAGTGCAGCATGTACCCGCAATTTTGACCAGTTTAATACGAATCAGCACGAAGCCACTGAGGATATGATGGCAGCAGATAACCTTAAAACAGGGGCTTTCTTTGCTCAAATGCAACGAAATGTAGTGCTGTTTAAAGACGGAAACAATCTTTCGAGCGACTATCAGGTTGCCCAGGGTCTTACCAGTGATCTCTATTCAGGATATATTGCTCCAACAGGTACCTGGTATGGTGGTGTGCACAATGGTTCTTATTACTTTATTTCAGGCTGGATTGAAAGAACTTTCACTTCAGGATTTGCTTCCGTAATCCCTGCATGGCAATCAATTACAAAGATAGCAAATGAACAGGGGCTACCAGAGATTGCTGCAATGGCAACTATCGTCAAGGTTGAGGCTATGCACCGCGTGGCTGATGCTTACGGGCCAATCCCATACAACAACTATGGTAGCGGTACGCTGCAAAACACATATAGTTCGTTGCAGGATGTCTATGCTAAATTTCTTACAGAATTGGACAATGCCATTGATGTTCTGACACTTTATGCTCAAGGAAATCCCTCAGGAACTGTGTTTCAGAAATATGACTATGTTTATAATGGTAATGTTACCAATTGGATCAGGTTTGCAAACACGTTGCGACTTCGTTTGGCGATGCGTATTGTCTATGCAAATCCTACTCTGGCCAGAGCCGAAGCGGAGAAATCGGCAAATCATCCAATCGGACTTATCTCCGGTGCAAGTAACAGAGCAGCATTGCAACACTCTACAAATTTGGTATACTATCACCCATTGTACGAAATTGCCTACTCCTTTAATGCAGGAGAAGCCCGTATGAGCGCTTCGATGGATGCATATCTGAACGGATATGCTGACCCTCGCATAGTTCCTTATTTCACTGCGGCGACATTCGATTCAAAATTCCATGGGGTTCGGCAAGGTATCGTAACCACCACATGGACTCCATACACAGGGGTTAATATTTCCAATCTGAATATGAATACAAGCACAACCCAAA
>JAPLDR010000044.1:9132-19934 GCA_026391655.1 Bacteroidia bacterium
AATTGTATGGATGACTGCTGCTGAATCTTATTTTTTACGTGATGAAGGTGCTCTTCGTGGATGGAATATGGGAGGACTGGCTCAGGATTTCTACAATCAGGGGATTAGCGCTTCATTCGTTGAGAATGGTCTTCAGACTTCTGCTGCTGCCACTTACGCTGCAAACAACTTATTAGTTCCCACCGCCTTTACAGATAACAGCGGTCAATCGGGTAACAATATTGCGGCTCCAAGTACAGTCACAATTGCCTGGAGTGCAACTGATCCTTTCGAAACCAGCCTGGAGCGGATTGTAACGCAAAAATGGATTGCAATGTTTCCGGATGGACCGGAAGGATGGGCAGAATTTCGTCGTACAGGATATCCTAAAATCTTCCCTGTTGTGAATAATAACAGCAACGGAACAATCAATACAACTACTCAGGTTCGCCGTATTTCTTTCCCTCAATCAGAATACAACAACAATAAGGCGGGCGTTCAAAGCGGTATTTCCGCGTTAGGAGGACCTGATAATGGTGGTACTAAACTTTGGTGGGACAAAAAGAATTAAGGAATTAATTTTAAATATAAACATTATTGCCATGAAAATAAAATCAATAGCTCATTTGATTCTGTTAATACCACTGCTTTACTTTGTTGGGTGCACCGACAAGGAGCAGGCTTTGGTGATTCAAAAGCCATTTACTTACGACAACCAATATTTTGAGAATTTAAGAGCCTACAAGAAAACAAACCATACATTAAGTTTTGGCTGGTTAGCTACATATAGAAATGGAGCGGGTTACCTGGATCCTGCCTCATGGGGAAATCGCATTCTCGGTGTTCCGGATAGTATGGACATAGTCTCTCTCTGGGGTGGTATTCCAAGTAACGATCCAAAAAATACCAAAAGCTATGGCCCTATTGCATATGCTGACTGGAAGTATGTCAGCAAAGTAAAAGGTACCAGATTTGTGTGCCCGGTAATCGTAAATTTTAATGGAAAGATTACCCTTAAGGATTCAACCATCTTCGACTGCGCCCTTCTTACGAACCGAACCGATTCCGGTATACATGTTTATGGAAAATACCTGGTAGATATGGTATTGGACAACGAAGCTGACGGGTTGGACATTGACTGGGAACCAGGTAGTGGCGAATGGTTGAACAACCCAAACACGAACTTTATAAAACTGGTACAATATATTGGTCAGTTTCTCGGTCCGCTCTCAAAAAGCAAAGACAAGTTGTTTGACATTGACTTTTATGCACAGGCGCCACCGGCAGGAGTAGGTCAATACGTAAACTATTTTATTCGCCAGGCCTATTCCCAGGGAACAGGTGGTGTTCAAACCGCTGCAAACCTGCAAAGCTATTACAACATCGTCCAGGCGGATTGTCCTCCGGGAAAATTCATAGTTACAGAGAACTTAGGAGATTTCTCTGCTAATGGCGGTACTCCTTTCACTGAGGCGAATGGAAATACCAAGACTACAGATGGTTCTCAAATGTACTCTTTAGAGGGTATGGCAAGATGGAATCCTACTCAAGGTACTAAGGCTGGTTATGGAGGATTTTATTTTGACCGTGATTACTATTCAGGGACAGGTATTCCTTACTATAATGTAAGAAGATGTATCCAGATTGCTAACCCTGCAGTTTATTAAATGCTTAATAAAACAATCAAATAATAGGAAAATGAAGACAAAATTATATTTGGGATTAACGCTTTTAGCGTCCCTTTGTGTGCTGCTCCTGGTCACGAGGTGCTCAAAAGCAGACTTTGGCAAGAATGTTATTCTTGCCGGGGGTACCGAAACCAGTCCAATCGTAAAATTTGCCGTCGCAGGTACTCCTGCTAACTATTCAGTTACAGCAACAGCTACTCAAAAAGCATCAGAAGATATCAATGTTACTTTTGCGCTTGACACCAGTGCTGTTGCTGCTTATAATAAAGAGCATAATACGACTTATTTTGCTGCACCAGCTGCGGCAATCAATATTTCAGGTTTATCAGCTGTGATTAAAGCAGGCTCTTCGGCATCAACTCCAGTCATTGTGACAATAGTCTCTACATCTCCCCTAAAGGATGGACGTTCTTATCTGATTCCTTTGACCATTAAGACCATTACTGGTGGCGATATGAGTGTTTTGGAGTCATCGAGGACGATATTTCTCCGAATTGCGAGGATTATGGGTTTTCCTGCACTCTCTATGAACAATTCAAATGCAGGTACTACCGGTTCACCGGGCACACGCGGTCGCTTCAATGCTTGTGCATTGTTTGATCCTGCGAATCCCGTACTCCTTCCCAATTTTACCCTTGAAATAAAGAATCTTATCTATGCTTTTCGCGGTGGGGATGGTAATACTAATCCTCAACCGATACAATCCCTCCTGTCATGGACTGATCAGATGGAAACAACCTCCATCGGATTGCGTTATGGAGAATTGGGTAACCCCAACAACTCATTACAGTTGATTGGTTCAGCCGGCCAGGCTTTTGCCTACGGATTTAATACAAATCAATGGTACACCATATCGTTGACTTACGATGGCAATAAATGTGTCATGTATGTTGATGGCAATCCTGTAGCAGCAACACCGAGTGCCGCATCCTTTGTTCTTCGTTTTTCCAGATTGACGCTGGGCCAAACCTGGGGAGGATATGACACCAAACAATACGTCAATGGCCGTATCGCTGAGTGTCGTGTGTGGAGTCGTGCCTTAACATCAAGCGAGATAAAACTCAACCTTTGCGGCGCTGATCCTAACGCTTCCGGACTTCTGGCATATTGGAAACTGAATGACGGCTCGGGTTCCATATTCCACAACTCATCAACAGCCGGCTCCAAATATGATATGGACTGGACAAAAGTGTGGTGGGACCTGGCCGGAGCAGGAGACGATAAGCTGGTTCTTGCTGACAAATCGGCATACGTTACCTGGACCAATGATAATTTAAATACATGTTCTCAATAAAAAATTATTGCTATGAAATATTATCAAATTACTAAAAATATGTTTGTCGGGGCATTTGTCCTGACCGTATTTCTGCTAAGCGCTTGTCGTGATGAAATGAAGTATGATGTTAAAGGAGATACTGTCAACAGGGTGTATGTCAGAACACCAACATCCTATATAAATACTTACAATTTTTCCGTTATACATACACCTGTATCAAATATAGGAGTTGTAACGGCAAAGTTTCCCGCCCGTTGTACATTAGAAGCTGCTACAGATCTGAAAGTGACTTTTGCAGTTGATAACTCACTTATAAGTGCCTATAATAATGTGTATTCAACCGGATATAAACAGGTACCGGATAGTTTGTTGTCGATAGTCAATACTGTACTTAATATACCGAAAGGAAACTTTTCCTCAATTGATTCAATCGCGATGTCTATTACTAATCAAAGGTTGTCTTATCTTACTGATCCGGGTTATATCGTGCCAATTAAGATCACAACGATAAGCACTACCGACAACATAGCCGTCAGCTCCAATCAAAGCATTGTATATGTGATTATTACAACTTCAGTAACAAATTGTTACAATAGTCCGTTAATAGGCGATATGGTTGGGACATTGATTACGTCAAGGACTGCCTGGACTGCAACTCTAGATGCAACACCCAGTTCCGGTACCCTGGCTAATATGTTTGATGCAAAAACTACCACCTATTGGTATGTGTCTCCGTCGAAGGAGGTTAATTTGACTGTTAATCTGGGAATTGCTTACACCAACATCACCGGAATACGTATTCATTGTTACAGCTCCACTTACTACCTTTACTCGTTAATTGTGTACACGAGTAGTGACGGTATTACCTGGAATTCGCAAGGTCTTGCGACTTTAGCGACAGTATCGTCTTATCAGTATGTTAAGTTTTATTCTCCGATTGCGACTGGCAAATACATTAAAGTGAATGTAAAATCCTGGAAATCGTCATCCAATCTTATAATGGCTGAGTTTGATGTGTATAAGAATTAGAGTTTATTTTTAATTTGCAAGAGAGGCATTCTGAGGTAGAATTGCCTCTCTTTGCATAAAAACCGGAACGATTTAAATGACTTTCTCTTAAAACCTCTTAATTTATTTATGAAAGAGGATTTAGGAGAAAGTCAAATTTATAGAAAAGTAAGAATAACCAACCATTTTTCAGTACATTGCCATAAAAACTCAAACTGTTGGAAAGCTATATTATTATCCTCTTAACCATATTTATTTTCATCAATCCGTTGCGTTCGCAGACTCTCTCTCAAACCATTATCTTTGAAGAGCGCGTATACGATTTTGGAACTGTTTTTGAAAAGAACGGCAAGGTATCTCACATATTTACCTTCCACAATAATGGAAAAACACCTGCTGTCATCGATGAAATTTACAGTGATTGTGGCTGTATTGGAAAGGTTCTCTCAAAAGCTCCGATAATGCCAGCAGGGAAGGGAGAGGTGACTATCACATTCAATCCTGCTTACAAATCAGGGTTCTTCTCCAAAGAGGTTTTTGTTTACAGCAACAACAGGCAAAATTATAATCATGTTTGGGTACAAGGTGTAATAATACCCAATGAACACCCGATAACGGACGATTATCCTTACAACTTCGGTAACGGTCTCTATCTAAGACTGAAAGTTATGGCTTTTGGATATCTTAAGGCTGGAGAGACAAAACAGATGGAACTGCACTATGCAAACGACACAAACAAGGAGATGACGCTGAACTTTGTCGTTGAAGGCAACAAAGGAGGTCTGAAATTTGCAAACCCGGGTCAGATAGGACCTAAGGTGCGAGGTGTGGTAACATTCACTTACACAATGCCTTATTATAGTAGTAACGATGCCGTATTTTGTCTTTATCCATACGTAAATAGTAAAAAACTGACAGAGACCCTTCAAATAGAGATTCTCAACGAGAATAAACGAAACCAGAAGGAACAGCCAAAGCAAAATTTCTCTAAATAAACACGTTATGGATACACTGGTAACAAAAATTGCACTTTGGGTTCTCCTAATGCCACCAATCCTGGTACATGCTCAAAATAAGCCTTCCGAAATAATTATAGCCAAAGTTATTCAATCTGAATTTATCTTTGAGAAGGCATCTTTTCTAAGTTGCCATGCTTCCACCGTTATTGAAACGAATGATGGAATTTTAACTGCATGGTTTGGAGGAACGGCTGAAAGTAATCCGGATGTTTGTATTTACAGCTCTGTAAATAGAGGGCGAAAATGGAGTAGTCCCGAACTTGTCGCCGACGGTATTATAAATGATACCCTTCGTTATCCTTGCTGGAACCCCGTACTTTATAAAAGAGAAAATGGTGATATCATTCTCTATTACAAGGTAGGCCCTAATCCCCGTGAATGGTGGGGAATGTACAAAATCTCTAAGGATGGCGGTAATTCCTGGTCAGCAGCAGTTCAAATACCAGATCACCTTTTGGGACCAATAAAAAACAAGCCAAAAGAACTAAAAAACAGAACGATCATTTATCCAACCAGTTTGGAAACCACACAAGGTTGGAATGTTTATGTGGAAACTTCAAACCAGGAATTAAGTAACTGGAGAAAAACTAAAATTGACAATAACGGTTTCAATGCCATTCAGCCCACCATTCTTTTTTACGAGAGCGGAAACATTCAAATGCTTTGCCGAAGCAGAGAAAAACGGATTGTTGAAACCTGGTCCAATGACCAGGGTAAAACATGGTCACCATTGCAAGCTACAAATCTTCCCAACAATAATTCGGGAATTGATGCTGTATCTCTTGACGATGATATGCAACTATTAGTATGTAATCCAATTGAACAAGGAAGGAATAAACTATCTTTACTGGCCTCGGCTGATGGAAAAAACTGGCAGGAGATTTTCGTTTTGGAAGATCAGCTGAAAGGTGAATTTAGTTATCCTGCAATTATCCGGAGAAAAGATGGTACAATCATTATTTCTTATACATATAACCGCGAAAAAATAAAATGTGTCCATTTAGAGATTCTTAAAAAAACAGATATAGTTAATTTGTAAAACTTGAGACCTTATTATGAAACTTCAAATTAGATATTCAATTAGCATGAGAATAATCGCTGTTATGTTATTCATGACATGTGGAATAATCGGTTTGAGAGGGCAGAACGCCTATGAACTGAATCATGACTGGAAATGTATTCAGATTTCCAAAGTAAAGTTGAGTGGTGAGAAATTGTCAGATCCTTCATCCAGACTTTCAGGCTGGTTGCCGGCGACAGTTCCCGGAACTGTTCTTACAACACTTTTAAACAACAAACTTGTTCCTGATCCGTTTTGGGGAATGAATAACACGAAAATACCTGATATCTATTTCACAGGCCGGGATTATTACACGTACTGGTTCATAAAGGATTTCAATGAAAAGGTGACTTCCGCAGATGAATTGATCTGGCTTCATTTCCGCGGAGTAAATTATGGATGCAATATTTATCTCAATAGTCATAAGCTAAATCCGGAGACTCATTTTGGTATGTTTCTTCGCCAGACTTATAATATTACTCCCTTTCTGGCAAAAGATGGAATTAACCGTTTAGCCGTAATTGTTTATCCGCCCGACCCCGTTGGCAATCCGAATGGAGGACAGGGAGGCGATGGTACAATAGGGAGGAATGTTTCGCACCAATATACTGCCGGCTGGGACTGGATTCAGCCTGTTCGCGATCGTAATACAGGTATTTGGGATAAAGTAATTGTGGAAAAAACAAACTTCATCAACCTGAAAAACCCTCATATTGTTACACTTGTTCCCGGAAAACGATTTCCCGGCGAAGCTCAGCAACCAGTTATTATAAAAGCTACAGCCGAAATCGAAAATCCTTCAAAAACCGTTATCGCAGGTACGCTGCAATATAAACTGGATGGAAATGTAATAAAGAAAGAAGTCTCGCTTCAACCAAATTCAACTACTGAAGTTCAGTTACCCGATCTTTCTCTGTCAAACCCAAAGTTATGGTGGCCAAATGGATATGGTGAGCAGTTTTTATACCCGGTGGAATTTGAATTTTTAAGTAACACGAAACAGGTTTTAGATAGAGAATCACTCCAGATAGGAGTCCGCGAGATTCAAACCGTTTGGAACGAACGTACACGCAGCAGAGAGGTGATGGTGAACGGGCAAAAAATATTTATAAGGGGGGGCAACTGGATTGTTTCCGATGCTATGTTGCGATTAACCGACGCTCGTTATGAGGCTGAAATCAGGTTTCATCGCGATATGAATTTAAACCTGATCAGGATCTGGGGTGGCGCCCTGACAGAAAGACCGGAGTTTTTCAAAGCCTGCGATAAATATGGATTGTTGGTATTTCAGGATTTCTGGATTTCAGGAGATTGCAATGGACGCTGGGTCGATCCTATGAAAAAAGAGGATCAGTGGATGCGCCGTAAATATCCTGATAATCATCGGCTGTTTATCGAATCAGTAGTTGATCAGGTAAAAATGATTCGCAATCACGCATCGCTTGCTTTTTATTGCGGAGGGAATGAGATCGTTCCGCCCGTAGATATTTATAATGCCATGAAAGACTCAATAATGCCCCGGCTGGATGGAACCCGTTACTTTTTCTCCTATTCCAACACTGATAGTATGTCATATAATTCTATTGGTGGAAACGGGGATGGACCTTATACAATTCAACCAGTAAGTTCTTTTTGGGAGACACACACATTTCCCTTCAACTCAGAGGTGGGAAATGTAGGTACCGGAGATATTGAATCCCTGGAACGCTTTATTCCTGAAGAAAATATGGTCGTCCCGGATTACACTGCAGGGAAGATAGATTCAGTCTGGAAATATCACAAAGATATCGGATATGGTTCTTTTATTGATGCATATGGGAAACCTGGTAACGTAAAAGATTTCGCCTTTAAAGCACAGCTCGTAAATTACGATCAGTACCGTGCACTTATCGAAGGTTTCAGCTCCCATGCCTGGGATTGGTACACTGGTGTGATTATCTGGAAAACTCAAAATCCATGGACTGCCTTACGGGGACAGATGTACGATTATTATTTTGATCCAAATGGTTGTCTATATGGGCTACATAATGCCGGCGAACAGCTTCATGCAATGTGTAACCCGGTGGACGGAATGTTAATGATCGTAAATAACAGCTTCCATGCCTGGCATGATGTTATGCTGCAAGTGATAGCGATTGATTTAAACGGTAAAGACTCACTGCTCACGCAACAATTTTGTGAGATAAGTCCGACTTCGGTTCAAAAATATTTTTCAATGAAAAGAGTGACAGATAAGCTACGAGAGAAACAGGGCGTATTCTTAACAGTCAGATTAACTGACGCCTCAAAACATATTTTGAGTGACAATCTTTACTGGTTGCCCGATTCTTCAGGAAATTATTCTGGTTTGCAAACAATGCAGCAGGCTTTAATAAAAACTGAAATCAGGAAAATTTCAGAAGAGAAAATTGAAGTTAACATTAGCAATCCGGCAAACGGAGCATTGGCATTTTTCAACCGGATATCGCTTGTTGACGAGAAAACAAGGAAACGGATTTTACCTGTTTTTTACAGCGATAACTATATTTCGGTGCTGCCGGGTGAAAGAAAAACAATAACCATTGAATATTCACAATCCATTGTTAAAGAAAATGCCGGTATTTCAGTTTCAGGATGGAATGTAAAAGAATGTTATTTGCCAATTCGTTGATACATTTAGAATTGAATAGTCCGGGATGTTTAAATTAAGGTATATACTTGTTGGGGTTTTATTTTTGATTATTGAATCGAACACCCTCATTTTGGGTCAGACCATTGCAGATTCAAAACCTTTGTACCGAAACCCTGATGAAACAGTGGATGTCCGCGTCAAAGATTTAATAGCCCGGATGACACCCGAAGAAAAAGTGGGGCAGTTGAGTGTCCTGTTGGGATGGGAAATGTATCAAAAAGAGGGGGAAAATGTAATACCTGCCAACAATTTTATTCTGGCGATAAAGCAGCGAAACCCGGGTATGTTGTGGGCAACTTTGAGAGCCGATCCATGGACAAAAAAATCGTTATTGACAGGGCTTTATCCGCAACAGGCTGCCGAAGCTACCAATGCCCTTCAAAAATATGTGATTGAGAATACGCGATTAGGTATTCCGTTACTCTTTGCAGAAGAATGTGCTCATGGTCACATGGCCATCGGGACTACCGTTTTCCCCACTTCTATCGGTCAGGCCAGTACATGGGATCCGGAGCTGATTCAACAAATGGCAGCAGTAATAGCTAAAGAAACGCGTTTGCAAGGTGCACAAATCGGCTATGGACCAGTATTGGATCTGGCCCGTGAACCTCGTTGGTCACGTGTGGAAGAGACTTTTGGAGAAGACCCCTGTCTCACTTCCGAAATGGGTAAAGCAGTGGTAAAAGGCTTTCAGGGAAAAAACCTGAAAAGTGGAGTTAATGTTGTATCTACCCTGAAGCATTTTATTGCTTATGGCATTTCTGATGGCGGACAGAATGGAGGCAGCGTTGCAATCGGAAACCGTGAGTTAGCTCAATATTATATGCCTCCTTTTCGTGCTGCAATTGAAGCTGGTGCCTTATCGGTAATGACAGCTTACAATTCCGTTGATGGAATTCCAAATTCTTCAAATAAGTATTTACTTACCGACGTTTTGCGCAATCAGTGGCGATTTCCCGGATTTTTTGTTTCCGACCTGGGAAGTATTGAAAGTCTTCTCTCTGCGCAACGCGTCGCCGGTTCATCTGCTGAGGCGGCGGCTTTGGCCATTAATGCAGGTCTGGATGCCGATTTGGGTGGAAATGGTTTTGATAAGGCATTACTGGATGCCGTAAACCGGAGACTTGTGACAATGGATGTTCTGGACAGGGCAGTAAGCAATGTATTGCGTATAAAGTTTGAAATGGGTCTTTTTGAGAATTCCTTTGTCGATCCGCAAAAAGCGGGCAGTGAAGTCCGAAGCTCAGACAATATTGAAATTGCCCGTCAGGTAGCCCGTGAATCTGTTATACTCCTGAAAAACAATAAATCATTACTGCCATTGGATAAGAACATTAAAAGCATTGCAGTAATAGGGCCAAATGCTGATAATATGTATAACCAACTTGGCGATTACACTGCACCACAGAATGAGAACAACGTTGTTACAGTTTTGAAAGGGATAAAGAATAAAGTTTCTCGCGATACAAAAGTCAGGTATATAAAAGGGTGTGCAATTCGTGATACGCTTACTTTTAATATTAAAGAAGCAGTCGAAGCTGCAAAAAATTCTCAGGTAGTAATCCTCGTGCTCGGAGGTTCCAGTGCACGCGATTTTAAAACTAAATATGAAAATACGGGAGCAGCACGGGTTTCCGGGGAGAAAGAAAAAGTATCAATAAGTGATATGGAAAGCGGAGAGGGGTTTGACCGTGTTTCGTTGGATTTAATGGGCAAACAGCTTGAATTGGCAGCAGAAATCGTAAAGACCGGAATACCTGTGGTGGCGGTACTCATCAAAGGCAGACCATTAAATCTGAACTGGTTACAGGAACATGTTCCGGCAATCATTGATGCATGGTATCCGGGGCAGGAAGGAGGAACAGCAATTGCTGATGTGCTGTTTGGCGATTATAATCCTGCCGGCCGGTTGCCTTTGTCCATTCCGAAATCGATAGGTCAGCTTCCGGTTTACTATGACTATAAAGCGCCCGAAAAACATAGTTATGTTGAAGGGGACGCTCTTCCATTGTATCCCTTCGGATACGGATTAAGCTATACAAAGTTTGATTACAGCAATCTTAAAATCGATGTATCAGAGGGTTCCGACAGTATCCGGGTA
>JAPLDR010000010.1 GCA_026391655.1 Bacteroidia bacterium
TGCCGGGCACGTTGATGGTGATGAAGTTGTACAGCTTTACCTTCGCGACAAATTCAGTTCGGTTGTACTACCCTTAAAACAGCTGAAAGGATTTAAAAGAATTCATCTTAAGGCAGGCGGGGAGATTCCTGTGAAGTTTACCTTAACGGACAGGGATTTGATGTTGCTTGATTCCTTTAATCAATGGATCGTTGAATCAGGAGATTTTGAGGTAATGGTTGGCGCTTCATCCGATGATATAAGACTGAAAAACCAGTTCAGCATTTCGAAGAATCATAACGTTTCAGATTACAGGTAACTTTTTAAAAATATTTTCCTATTCAATTTTTATAATTATTATATGTCAAACAGAAGAAAATTTATCGGGCAGACAGGCATTCTTTCAGCAGGCTTATTTGCATCTCTATCCATGACAAAAGCAAATGGCTCTCCGGCAGGATATGTATCAGGAAGGCCTCCGGTATCGCAACGGAAGTTCACCAGCAAAGCGATTGAAGATATAATTTTCAAAACCACGAAACAGATAAAGGATCCCGAAATAGCATGGATGTTTGAAAACTGTTTCCCAAATACACTGGATACAACAGTTGAATTTCAGAAAACCGATGACGGCCCCGACACCTTTGTTATAACAGGCGACATTCATGCCATGTGGCTAAGGGATTCCACTGCGCAGGTTTGGCCATATCTTCCGTTTATTAAGGCGGATGCTGATTTATACCAGCTTATTTTAGGTGTGATCCACCGTCAGGGGAAATCGATTCTTATCGATCCCTATGCAAATGCATTTAATAAAGAAGCTACTGGCAGTGAATGGGCAAGTGATAATACAGATATGAAACCTGAACTGCATGAACGAAAATGGGAAATTGACTCATTATGTTATCCGGTTCGTTTAGCTTATCATTTCTGGAAGCAAACAGGGGACATCTCTTTTTTTACACCCGGCTATGATAAATCATTGCAGTTGATTTTGTCTACTTTTAAACAACAACAAAGGAAATCGGGGAAAGGACCTTACCATTTTGCTCGAAAAACCGAAAAAGCTACAGATACACTACCCGGAAATGGATTTGGAAATCCCGTAAAGCCTGTAGGTCTGATTTGTTCTTCTTTCCGGCCATCAGATGATGCCACGATTTTTCCTTTTTTAATTCCTTCGAATTATTTCGCCGTTGTATCGCTTAAACAAATGGCTGAAATGTTTTTAAAGATTAAACAGGATCATGGTTTGGCAGGTGAATGCGCTTCACTTGCTACCGAGGTGGAAATTGCATTGAAGGAACATGCTGTTGTCAGTCATCTGAAATACGGAAAAATATTGGCTTTTGAGGCAGATGGTTTTGGAAATCACCTGCTTATGGACGATGCCAATATTCCAGGCTTGTTATCACTTCCCTATCTGGATTGTATGAAGGATTTCGATCCCCTGTATAAAAACACACGTAGCTTTGTGCTTTCGTCAGATAATCCATGGCATTTCAAAGGAAAAGCAGGAACAGGAATTGGCGGGCCGCATGTGGGGTTTGATATGATATGGCCTTTGAGTATCATTGTACAGGCACTGACTTCAAAAGATGAAAATGAGATCCTTAGTTGTTTGCAAATCCTGAAGAAAACACATGCAGGTACTGGTTTTATGCACGAAACATTTCATAAGGACAATCCTGAGAAATATACGAGAAGTTGGTTTGCCTGGGCAAATACCATTTTTGGTGAATTAATCCTTAAAATTGTAAAAGAATACCCTTCTCTTCTTGCTAAAGTTATTTAGTTAAGTTATTAGGTGGACAAAACCGGGCATGATCCTGCGGCCCCCTGATTATGAGTGTAATTATGATGCATCAATCTATTACTATTCAAATTATATTATTAAGATAATGACAGGCAATTCATCTTATCGGATAACCTTTTTGTTCATTCTGCTGGCCTTTTTTGGGAATCTTTCAGGGCAGGTAGTAAATTTCAATAAAGTCAAATGGGAGCGGGAAAAAATTGCTCCTGGTCTTATCTGGAAATCGTCACATACAGTTTTAAATGATTCAATACCTCAGAATATCAATATCCTGAGAATAAATCTTCATAAACGAAAAATCTCCCTAGCTTACAATCCAAAAGAAAATATAATTGTTAGCAGGCAGGCCACAGCTATGGGGGTCCTTGCTGCCGTCAATGCAGGCTTTTTTAATATCAAAGATGGCGGATCAGCTACCTACATCAGAATCGGAGGATTGATTATTGATACTGATACAGCAAAAAAGTGGACAAAAAATTTAAATATGACCGGTTCAGTGTTGATTGACAAAAATGGTCATACGACTATTGAACCTGCAAAGACAAACAGTTGGTATGACAGTCATCCTGAGTATCAGGAAGTACTGATTACGGGACCTTTATTGTTAAACAACAAAGGGAAGATGCAACTTCCTTCAACTTCTCTTGTTTTAAGTAAGCATCCCCGTACCTGTATTGGTAAAATAAGAAACCATAAAATCCTGCTTGTCACTCTTGATGGCAGAACTGACCAGGCAAGAGGAGTAACCCTTACTGAACTCACTGATATAATGAAATCACTTCACTGTAAGGATGCAGTCAATCTTGATGGAGGTGGATCAACTACAATGTATATCTCCGGGAAACCCTTCAACGGCATAGTTAATATGCCATGCGATAATAAAAAGTTTGACCATGCAGGTGAGAGAGCTGTATCTGATATACTGATTATTAAATAAACTTATTAATGATAATGAACAAACCAGAAACCACTTATCAATACGAGCTTGAATTCACCGTCCGGGATTATGAATGCGATTTGCAGGGAATTGTCAACAACGCTGTGTACTTAAATTACTTTGAACATGCCCGTCACACCTTTCTCGTTAGCAAAAATATCGACTTTGCCAGTCTTCATGTGGAAAGGATCGACCTGGTGGTTTCACGTATTGAGATCGATTACAAGCTCTCTCTTACAAGTGGCGATCATTTTGTCGTGCGGCTAAATATCCTCAGAGAGGGACAGTTGAGATTGATTTTTAATCAGGAAATCTTCAAGTTGACCGAAAACAAGCTGGT
Source organism: Bacteroidia bacterium (assembly GCA_026391655.1). GTDB lineage: Bacteria > Bacteroidota > Bacteroidia > Bacteroidales > Prolixibacteraceae > JAAFHB01. The sequence continues at coordinate 3,073 of JAPLDR010000010.1, forward strand.
TGCACGGGCAAAAGTCATTGGAGTCGGATTAAAACATGGCAGACCGGTTCGATTAGATGATATTCCCGGATTTAATGAACTCTTTTAACTCATGGAATACCTTCCCCTTATTGGAACACATAGCCGTCAGGCTATGTGTATATATTTCACTGAAATGCAGGGACATATGGCATAGTTTCTTTTTTTACCCCTTTTCTTTTGGAATTGGGGTTTGAATTTGTAATCTTTACCATTTCAAATAACTTTTTTCGTTAATTAA
>JAPLDR010000126.1:0-58272 GCA_026391655.1 Bacteroidia bacterium
GCTTTTAAAAATGCCTCAATTAAAGAATGGAGCTACTTATCTTTACTGTAAACACTGTGATAAATATTCAATTTTAGGCAATTCTTTCAGGAGATAAAACCTGTAAAATAGTATTACCACTAAACTAAATCCGCTCCGCGCGGATTTTTTAATTTACAATAAATTTAAACAGAATAAATTGCTAATGAGAATACTATTACTAAATTTGTTAAGTTTTAGAGTTGATTTTATGGCATGAATTCATTTCTTTATGAAAAGATTGTTTTTGCATTTGAAGAAACATGAATACCGAAAGGTTACCTATAAACAAATTATTGATTTTTTTTATGAATTAATTTCGAAATACGTTGACATATATAAATTAGAGTATATGAAAAAGCTAAAGCTTGACATTATTGTTTTAATCATATCTATACTGAGTTTAATATGGGTTATTTTATATAAAACTATCTTTTTGTACAGAGAAGAGTTATTCAATTATGCGAGTGAATTTGGCGAAATAGTATATGGTATTTTAGGTTCCGTAATAGCATCTGGAATTTTTTACTACTTTGTTGTTTATTTAGACAGAAACAGAAAAGAAAAAATAGTAAATGAAATTATAAAACATAAATTAAGCAGTATTGCTGTTGGCTTGTATATTATCAAAGAGCATGTTTTCCCGCATTTTGGACTGAAGTATGACGATAAGATACCTGATTTAGAAGAGTTTATGAAGAGATGTAAAGGCATTGATTTAAGAACAAAAGCACCTTATATTCCAAATACTTCAAATCAACCAATAAATTGGTATCAGTATTTTAATGTTTTTTTTCAATCTGATAATTATAATTCAAAATTGCTTTATCAACATATAATGTATTTAGACATTGAATTAGTTGAATTGTTGGACAAAATTCAATATAGTAATTTTCAAAGAGCTTTAGACAGTTTTCGGGAAAATGGATACACTCACGATATTTCAGGAGCTCCTGGACCTTTCTGGACGTATCTGAAAGATTTAGAAGCAATCTCAAATTACGGAAGACGAATTGGTAAAAAAAACAACAGATAACATGGGTTTGCCCCAAGTGGCGGTGAAGTGTTTGATTGAGCGTTTTTGCTTCTGACAAAGATCTTACAAGAAATAGTTTAGTGCTTCTAAATCACCACCTGCAGCAAGCTTGAAACCATTAAGCATCACCTTAAAATATGCCTACACCAGACGAAACTAGACAATTTATTGAGACAATTCCCAATGAAGTAAAAAACTTGTCGTATGACGAGGTATTAAGACTTTGTAATCAGTTTTTCCCCTCATTACCATTATTTGTTGTTGACTTTACAAACGAGCCATTCTATTTTAAACAAATAGAGTGGGGAGGCTTAAATGTAATTCATAGAGGGAGAGAAATTACTAATCCACAGAATAGTCCACATCCATTTGTTTCGGACATATCTTACATACCTGATAAAGATTTAGACAAGATTAAAAGCTTTGGTAGAGTTAATAAAAAGGGAGAGGCTATGTTTTATGGCTCATTGAATTTTGCAACAGCTTGTATTGAGACATTATCAAAAGGAGAAGATTTTAGAAAGACTGGTTCTGCGATGGTAAGTATTGGAACTTGGAAATTTGAAAAGCCATTAAAACTTGTTCAAATGCCACATTCTAAGAAGGTTTGGAAGGAATTCTATCAGACGGTTTCCTTTAAATCAGGGAAGATAACTGAAGAACAAATAATAGAGCATAATGAGCATTTAAGAAAACAGATTAATAATGACCTTGCCTACGAAATACTTGAACTATTTGGAGACGCTTTTGCTAAGTTCGACACTAAAGATGATTCAGACTACTATCTTAGTAATTACTTTGCTGATAGAATTTTTAAAAGACTAAACGAGTTCAAAGTTGGAGAAGACATTGACGGTATTATATATCCAAGCGTTCCCAGCTCCTATCTTGAGAACAATATTGCTTTGAAACCAAGTGTAATTGACTCTAAGCTGAAATTTATAAAAGCAATGCAAGTTTGGGTTGTACATCATTTAGACAGAGGAGGTGGAGGGGAATTTATACCTATTAAACAACAAGTAAGTGCAGATAGCGCAGGTAAACTATCCTGGCTTGAGCAAAGCAGGTGAATTAGGTGTTGAAGAAGCATATGGCAAATTCAAATAAGATTTAATGAATGAAGAAGGTACTGGAAATAGCGTGTACTAACAAGTTTTATACGTTGTTGATAAGTCCATGAAAGGGCAAATTGGTTTTTATGCTGTGAAAACACATATGAATGACTTTAAATTTTGGTGACCCCTCTAATGTCCCCTCAAATAAAATTGGCATATGTAACTCGGTGATTAATAGTAGTTTGTGTTTTGTTTCAGATATCCTGACAGGACTACAAAATAAAAATAAACACTTCTACTAATCAATTGATTTTGGAGGTGTTTGTTTTTACGAGGATATTTATGGTTCAATGTAATTTTATGACAACCGTTTTTTACATATCGTTCAGAGAAAAACCTTTAAATTCAGCCGAATATTCTTTTAACTGGGCTTGCAGATTCTTTGCTTTTTCCTGTAATTCGGTTAAGCTGATATTTTCCTTTTTGCGTTTGACTTCAGCAAACAGCATCGATTTTTCCAGGTCATTCACTGTTGCAAAATTTTATTTGTAGATAATTTGTTTTAAAACTTTTCAACAATTTAACGCAATGGGCATTACTGTAATGTGCATTGCAATAATGCAAATACGCTATATTTTGATATTGTAACAACAACTATTTTAAAATAATTTAGCCACCACAATATCAAAAAACGGAAATTATTCGTACCTTTGAGCGAATAAATTCACTTTTGATATGAGTGCACTTGAAATTTCAGAAAAAGATTTTTTAACAGGGGCCAGAAACGGTATTCAAAAATCAAGGCTTCTGTCAATTGCCCTGGAATCGGGATTAACGCTGAAGGAACTTAGTTCGTATCTGCGGATTTCAACACGGTCAATTCAGGAAAAGGAACCATCTCAATTTATTGCTCCTGGTCCTTCTGAAAGGGCATTATATATTGCAAAGCTTTTCAAATCAGGAAAGGAGCTATTTGGCAGTATGGATAAATTCCATAACTGGCTGAATTCAGAAAATTCAGTAATGGGTGGTGAAAAGCCCGTTTCTTACCTGGACACATTTTCCGGCATACAACTGGTGATGGACGAATTGAACGCTATTGAATACGGATTCTCTGCCTAATGATCGTTTACAGGATTACAAAAAAAGAACATGCAGCCCTTGATGGAATGGGAGGCCTTTATGGCCCGGGCAGGTGGCACAGAAAGGGAAACTTAGTCGTTTACGCTTCAGAACATGCCTCTTTGGCAGCATGGGAAAAAATTGTCCATATGGCAAGTTTTGAAAACTTTCCAAACGATCTTCTACTTGTCAAAATTGAAATACCTGACGAGATAGAAATACGAACGGTTCCACAAAATGTTCTGGCAAAGGGATGGGATAGCTTCCCTTTTATTAGTGAGACTGTTAGCTATGGGTCTTCCTTCTTACAGGATAAAGTATGCCTGGCACTCAAAGTGCCTTCAGCTATTATCCCGGACGAATTCAATATTATTTTAAACCCTCTTCACCCCGACATACAAGGTTGTAAAGTGATCAGCGCAATTCCTTTTGTTTTCGACAAAAGAATTTCAAAATACAATTCTTAAGTAAATGGTATTATCAGGAGCTACTCTGGTTGCAAACACCACACAGCATACAAAGGCACTGATCTAATGTGATTTTCGAAACCAAAGTTTTTTCCTGAAATGCGAATGGCATACCTGCAATTGTACTGTTTCATAAACATGTTGAGCGATGCTGATTTTGTCCTTTTACCCTTTTTTACCTCAACCGGAATAACCTCACCGGCAATCTGTAACACAAAATCCAATTTGGCGGTATTCTCGTTTTTCCAGTAAAACAGGGGAAACCCATTGCAAACCAGTGCCTGCGCCACATAATTCTCGCTTATCATTCCTAAAAACATATTATTTTCTTCTATTGACGACAATATTGTTTGGGTTGCCATTCCCGATTTCATGGTGAGCATACCGGCATCGCTCATATACAGTTTAAAATCGCTTAAATCGGTGTATGCAGAAACGGGCATGAATCCGTGCTTGGTTTTCTGACATTTAAGAGCTATGCCGGCATAAACAAGCCATTCTATTGATTCGCCAAAAATGGTTGCCGTTCCCCCACGCTGAACAGTTTTATATTGGAACTTAACATTTTCCTTTGCCAATTGAGCCGGAATAGAATTATAACATGCCCTGATTTTAACTGCTGTTGCCGGGTTTGCATATTTTGCCATATCTGCAATGTATTCGTTCAAAATTCGTCCCTGAACATCTTTTACAGTCAGAAAACTGTCTGTGTCAATAAACTCTTTTACTGCCGCAGGCATTCCGCCAACAATAAGAAATCGGTTATAAAGTTCCAGCGCTTCATTGTGAAGGGCAGTCGGCAATGGCTTATTTTGATTAAAATGATTCAAAATTTCCTGGCTCAGCGTTGTGTGTTTCATTGCCCAGAGAAATTCCTCAAAATCCATAGGGAACATTGACAATTCGTCTACTTTTCCTACAGGGAATGAATATTTTTCGCGATTGACAGCAACTCCAAGTAAACTTCCCGCAGCAACTATATGATATTGAGAAGCTTCTTCACAAAAAGCTTTCAGCGATAACAAGGCACGCGAACAGGATTGTATTTCATCAAGTATTATCAATGTTAGCCCTGGAATAATGCGTATATCGGAATACGATTCAAGGTACTGAACTATATGTATCGGATTAATGTCACCGTCAAAATAAGAATTTATCCTGCTGTTTGTCTCCAGATTGATATAAACAAACTGGTTGAAATGAGCAGAAGCAAATTCCTTTAAAATATATGTTTTCCCTACCTGCCTGGCGCCATTCAAAATCAGGGGCATCCTTCCAGGTTTATTTTTCCATTGAATAAGTTGATCAATTATCCTGCGCTTCATACTTTATGGTCATGATTCAGTGACAAAAATAACATTTACTATGAATAAATCAAAATATTTTGATTTATTCATACACATCAATCATTTCAGTTATTCTTTATTGAACTTTGGTGAGAGCAGAGCGTCGTTTTGTCATTGAAATCCGTTTAACTCTAAAATCCTGGTTTCAGGTAATACCTTACCATGATTGTCAATCCCAATGATTCGACTGATGCTTTACTACTTCCTCCCATAAAACTATTAATCTGATTTACGTCTGACGAAAGCTGGAATTTTTCAGGAGAGGTGTATGCCGAGATATTCGAAAGCGATTTGCTATAGGTTGCAGCGATTCCAATCTGAATGTTTTTCTGAACAAAAAAATCAAATCCGGCGGTGGCAACAGCATTAAAATTAACCGGTTTTATTTTCATTTCACCACCTGAGAAACTATTAATGTTGCTCGGAAAACCATAAGCAGGGAGATTTTCCAGAAGCACATTGTACGCAGGATAATATCCTTTAAAGGTGAAGGTTCCGCTGCTTGTGTATTTTTTATTCAACGTAACTGCCATATTTATACCTGGCTGTAAGAAGAAACCGATTGATTTACTTAAAGGTAACCTGATATTTATACAAAACGGGACACTCAAAAATCCGATTTTCTGGACCTCTTTAATATCAACACCCGAAACCCGCCGTTCGTAGGCTTCGTTCTCTGAATCAGTTGTGTTAAACTTATTTTCGTAGGCGGCAAGCGTTAGCTGTGAATTATATGAAACAAAACCGATTCCGGATGAAAGTCCAAAATTGTTTGAAAAAAAGTATCCAACCTCTACTAATCCCCCGAAAGAAGTCTGTTTGTTGGAAACGAGATTTGAAACGGATAAAACTCCTCCATTTTCAATATATGTCTGAGATGGTCCGAAACTAAGACCAACAAACAGGCCGGGTTTAACAACTCTGCTGCTGTCAGCTTCCTGAGAATAGATTTCATATTGAGAGCATATCATCATGAATGCGATGAGAAAGATATGGATGATGGATATTTTTCTGATTTTCATGATTATATTTATTTTTTGACAACAATTTTTGTAGTGTACAAATCTGTATGATTCAGCAGCACCTGAACAACATAAATACCCGCATCTAAATTGTTCACGAGTATCTCTTTGAGCAATTCACCGTTTGTATTTTCTGCATGAAATTCCATCAACTTTATCCCCGATGAATTGAGAATGCTGACAATTGCAGTCCCATCTGATGCATTATTTAATTGTAATGCAAAACTTACAGTTGCCGGATTTGGGTAAACCGAAAGAGATTTCAGCCCTGTAATTGAAACTGAATTAGATGGATTTTTACATCCATTTTTGTCGATCGTTTCCACTTTGTAAGCGTCTATCTGCTTATCTGTTGCATAATATTGCATAATTGCATTTGAAATTAAAGTGCTTCCCTTGTACCATTGGTAACTTGCTATTGAATCCCCTAAATTTGAGCAGATTAGAACATCGCCCCATTTTGCTTTTATTACAGGGACCAGTCCGGTTTTTATGATGTCAGATGACTGGTTGCTAAAAGCACTTTCAGGTCCGTCGTCATTCACGGCAGTCACGCGAAAATAATAGGTCTGGCCGTGTGTGAGTCCTGAAATAATTTTTAAAGTATCTGAAATGCTGGTTGTTGTGGAATCAATTTTCAATGTCGGATTATTTGTGATACCGCCGTAAATCCGGTAACGTTGGAAATATGGGTCAGAGTTTTTTCTCCATTTCAAAGTGACAAGATTATTGCACGAAACAGCTTTCAAAGCAGCTGGAGTCGCAGGCAAATCAGATAAGGTTATTACCGTTATTATATTTGTGCTGGCACCTGATCCTCCTGTATTATAAGCTCTTAAACGATAATAATATTTTGTTCTTGCACTTAATCCTGTAACACTTGAGAAGGTTTGATTCCCAACATCTTTGTCATTATAACCGCTAACGAAAGTTGTAAACCCAATATTAGTGGCAACATCCAACCTATAGCCTGTAGCAGTGGCAGAAGTATTCCAATTGGCAGTAAAACTTGTTTGAATAATATTGGTTGCCGGATTTGCAGATGGAGCTGATGGTGGAATTTGAAAAATCGGAGCCGTAAATGATACTGTTTTATTGGTGGTGTTCTCAGTTATATTTGTAATGGGCTTACCAGTATTAGCACCCGCCCACGACAGGGAGTTTGGTGTGGTGAAATCGGTAAAAGAGGTTTTATTTCCGGTACCGGGGAAGGGTAGGCCTGCGTTATTGATGACGCCATAAGTTGTTGGCGGAACACCTGTTGCATTGGCACAGACGGGATATATCCCTTGATGGCTACCTGTATTAATACCGTTTGAAGCGGTGCTGATATAGTTTCCATCGACGTGATAAATAATCATACCATGCCCTGGAATATAGCTGTCGAATTTTTGCTTTTGCCTGTTTTCTATCAGAAAAAATTCGTTCGATGTCGTTGTATTTAACCTGTAAAAGCTATTACTATTCTGCTCTGCATTGTCAAGCGTAATATTGGCTCCCGGAGTTAATGCAGTTGTTGTTGCCCATCCATAAGTATAAATTTTGGTGTAAGCGCTATGGTGGGCCGGTGTAGCTCCGTTGTTATTCCATCCACCTTCAGCCATAATATCCCAATCGCCGGTGCCGTTATATGAACCGTTTGTGGCGTAATCGGTATCATAGTAATCTAAAGCACCCATTACATGACCAAACTCATGGCAAATAACCCCAATCCGGGTTATTCCCGTTCCACTATTCCCTCTTAATTCTGCGGAACATGAATATCTGCTAACAATTTTTCCATCAAGCGTTAGGGGACTTATACTTGATGAATGAGCCCAGATGGCATCAGCGCTTACTCCGGTTACTTCCTCTCCATAACCGGCATAAATCACATAAACCCCGTCCACTGTCCCATCGCCATCATTATCAAAATCGGAATAGTTTACAGTTGGATCTGCCAGGGTTATAGCTTCAGTAATTAAAGCTCCCGGATTAACGTCATTCCCGCTGGCATTATTCGCACCATAGTAGGCCATGTTATGAGCGGCATTAAAGGGACCGGCAACAGTTACTGTCAGATTTAGCTGGTTAAAAGAGTTTTCACTATAATAATCATTCACACTGCCAGTTGCACCATCAGCAGTATATCCAATCTGATTAAATAAGTTTTCGAAATCTGCTTTTGTCTTTGTGAATGTTTTATCGGTAAATCCAATCAGAATACAAATTAATTTTCTTGAGCCTGAAGCTGGGAAAGCTTTCTGAGGGCTATTCAAATACATACCGGATATGCTTTTCATTACAAAAAGACCTTTCTTCGTTTGATTCAGGAATTGAATATCTGAAGGACTTCTTTCCGATTCATTTTTAGCCTGAATTCCCGAAGGAATCATATCATTATCGGAATTGAGCGTGGTATACTCATAAATACCATTGCTATTGCGCATAACTGAATATCCATCGATTGTTTGAGCCCATTTAACGTGTTCATCGCCTTTTTGAATGATAATTATCTTTGTCCCATCTGGCTGAGTAATCTCCATCGGAAAAGGGTAAGCAGGAATCCCAAATGCTGATTGATCGATCGCAATCAAAAGAATGAATATAAATAGAAACAGAATCTGCTTTCTCATATTATCAAAATTATTCCTGGGACTCTATAAAAACATGGCTCATTTTCAAAGCAATATTGAATTTCAAAATGCAACTTATTGAGAAAACAATCATAGTCAGAAAAATCCTATTTGAGTAAACAATTTTAACATTTTTTTTCATCTGTATTCCTGATAAATCCCATGCGCCTGAGGGGGACAATGGTAAAAACGTTAGGTTTTAGATGCTAAAGGTATAATTTTTAAGGGTTATTTTTTGATTTCTCAAATATTCAAATCTTCATCCGTCAACTGAAGAATCACATAGCCCACCTTCTCTTCATCCACTCATTCTGTTCTTCCTGCGTGAGGAATATTCCAGTAACCTATGTCGTAGAAGAGCTTTAGTAAAGCTTTATTCAGCATTTTCACCGCTTCCGGATTAAAAAAATCACTCGATTCGTCGTTGTAGATATTCACCTTCACAAATTGAGCCAGTTCCGGACAGCTTTGAATCAATTGTTTGAAATCATACCGCTCGCGATGCCTGTTGCGCGGATGGAATCCCGGCTTTTCTTTTGGATATACTCTCTTTTTGGGAAGCATTGAAGATTAAAAGGTTTCCGCGTAAATATATTAATCTTCTGGAGGAAGGTTATTATTCATATTTCGATAGTAATCATCGATAATCTCTTTCGCCATTTTAAAATCAGAACTAAGGATCATCACTTTTACACCCGAAGAATAGATCGGATCATATAAATTGGAATTCAATAACGTGTTTTTCTGAAATGATTCAATTTCTGCATTGCTTAATAGTGAAGTGACCATTTCCGATTCCCAGAGCGTTCCCGAGAATATCTCAATAACTGAATCTTTATTTATTTCCATTGTTTTTAAATCTGCTTAATAGGATACCGGATTATTCAACATTAAATGCTGTGAGTCCTTCAGATGAAGTACGCTTTTAAGTTTCTCAACCTCCATAGTACCACGGGTTCTGGTTTTGAATCCTACGCCAGAACAAAAAATGCATATGTTTTGCGATACAATTCCGGCATCGAAAGCTGCCCAGACTGATTTCTGAGCATCTTCTCCCGATTTAAACTTTGAGAAGTCTGAAACCAATAATAGAATTACAGATGCTTTTGCTACATCAGACTGACGACCAGCTGCCAAACTTCGGTGGTCGCCGCTTACTACTGGATTCAAAACATGACTGACAGCATCATATAAGTAAGCCCCATCTTCTGCAATCAGATATACATCGATATCCTGGGAGTTCATGGCCGAGGGAGCTGTTCTTTTACCGGTTTCTTTGCGGTTAATGCCATTGGCTGCCCACAATAAATCGGAGAGATCCTGCTGACTTAATTTCATTCCTGTGTATCCGCTGGCTGATGCTCTCAGAGAGAGCGCTTCAATTACAGGTAATCCCCGCTTCAGGTCAGGTGGGTTTAATACAATTGTCTTTAAGCCCTGGGCAAATAAAGAACCAGATAAAATCGTAAAACAAATGTAAAAGATCGTCTTTTTCATAGTTGTCATTTTTTATGTTTTTTGAATTTATTAGTAAGTCATATTGTCTGCGAACGTTTGCTTTGAATTGAACTAAATCGCCAAAAAGTGAGACTGTTTTCCTGATCAAATATAAGCAAAATGAGCCTGGATTTTTACAAATAGTTTTTATCCATTAAATAGTTTATTCCTTTTGATCTGCTTCCCTTGTCTCAATAAAATCGCATGATAAAAACTTGGCACATCATTCGTCCACTCTTTAAGGATGAATATGATGGCGATGATCTCAATTCTTGTTAAGATGCCTAAATAGAAACATATATCAAACAATATCACTGAATTACAACTCAATATTATTTGTATCAAAGTAGCCATTATCGTCAGGGTCCATATCTTTGATAAAATGGCATGTGTCGCTACCTCTTTTTTAAACTTTATAAAGCTCACAACATAGGTCAATCCTTCCACGGTGAGCAGAATCAACAGCTTTAAATAATTGATTTTGAAAAAATCTTCACAAATAATGAAGGCACCAATCAATGTACAAATCCAGAAAACCTGGTCGATTAATGAATCCATCCGCCTTAAATGCTGTGAAGAAACATTTAGTTTTCTGGCGATTATACCATCGAAGATATCGGTCAATACACCCAGAATAATCAGCGCTACAATAATCAATCTAAATGAACTAATCTGAAACCAGGAAATAGAAACAATAATAAATCCCAAAGCCAACCGCGTATACATCAATGCTATTGGAATCTTGTTCAAATATTTTCTAGATTCTGTTTTCAAAAGTCTTTAGGTTATTTGACGCGATACCCCACCATCGGTCCAAATGTTTTGCGTAGCAATAATTCGGTAAATCCTTCTTTCACAAAATTATCCAATTCGCCAACAAGTTTAAAACCAAATTCTTCGTAGAGTTTGATCGCACCTTTGTTAAAAGAAGAAACGCATATAAAGATATTGGGCGAAATTTTCAGAATCCGGTCTTCACAAAACTGAAGTAGTTTTTTCCCAATCCCTTTTCCTCTGAATGTTTCATCAATACAAATGGTTTGAATATAACCTTTAAACGTTCCTCCGATTTGAAGGATCACAAATCCGGCAATCTCTTCTTCAATTTGCACTACCCAAACTTCCTTAGCGATACCTTCAAAAGCTTTCAGACACTGGTCGTAATCCAATTCCAGCGTGATCCAGGGATCTGTTTTCGCCATCATCAGGGCACAGACCGCAAAGTTTTTTGGATCTGTGGTTAGATGAATATCAATTTTTTCTTTGGGTATCATTTCGCTTTCTTTTTGATAATGATGAGAAACAGAATTGTCAATACTGCATTTACAAAAATATTCATAAACCCGAAATCAAACTGATATTCACTTATGAAATATTCATTCAGTAACCACGTCACAAATGCGGCTGAAACGCACGCTACAGGAACCCATTTCTCTTTAAATTTAATCTTCGAAAACAGTCCGGTCAGGTATAAACCTAAAATCGGACCATAGGTATAACCCGCTATTTTGAAAATGGTATTGATAATTGCTCCCTGACTGTTCCAGAATGCCATCACGATCAGAAACATAACGAGATTCACACCCAATAATACCCGATTTTTGATCTGCTTCTTTGCTTCATGTGGCCGGTTTTCGATGTCCATAAAATCGTAGCTAAACGCCGTTGTTAATGCCGCAATGCACGAATCAATACTTGCAAATGTCGAAGCGATTACACCAATCAGAAATGCTATGGCACCAATCTGGCCCAGGTAATTCAGGGTTAGCAACGGGAAAAGCCCGTCAGTATTCACAAACTGACCGTTTTGAGTTGCCAGTTTAATTCCATTCCGTTCGGCATAGATATAGATCAACACGCCAAGTCCCAAAAACATCGTTTGTGCAAATGCAATAAAAAAGCTGAAGGTTAAAACATTCTTCTTTGCGTCTCTTGCATTCTTAACTGTCAGTGTTTTTTGCATCATACTCTGGTCGAGGCCTACCAAAGCAACTGTAATCAATAATCCCGATATAAATTGCTTGAAGAAATTCGACCCCGAATGCATATCCCAATCAAAAACTTTTGCATAGGGATGATGTGCAATAGTCCGGACCATCTCAGAAACCGAAAGTCCTAAGGAGTTTTTAATGGTGAAGATTGAGATAAGAATCACCGTAATCAGAAACAACGACTGCAGGGCATCTGTCCATACTATGGTCTTAATCCCCGATTTATTCGTGTATAACCAGATCAGAATTAAAACAACAATGATCGTAACAAAGTAGGGAATATGCAGTGCGTCGAAGAATGCATACTGCAAAATCTTAATCGACAACAGCAACCGGAGTGCCGCTCCGAATGATTGAGATACAAGGAAAAACAGTGAACCTGTTTTATACGTCACATCACCGAAGCGGATATTCAGGTAGGTATAAATCGAAACCAGTTTCAGCTTATAATAGATGGGTGTTAATATAAATGCGATAAACAGGTAACCCACGATGGTTCCCATTATAAACTGGAAATAGTAAAGGTTGTTATTCCCGACATTTCCCGGAATCGACACCAATGAGACCGCAGATATTCCCGAACCGATCATTCCGAATGCCACCAAAAACCAGGGTGATTTCCGGTCGCCATCAAAGAACGTGGTATCGTGTACATGCCGCGAAGCAACATGCGAAATCACCATTAGAACCGAGAAATAAACCAGGATAATAAGAAATAGCAGAAGGGGACTCATCAGTTAGTTGTTTGTAAAAAAAATCCAATACTCGAAGAGGAATAGATTTATCTTATACCTGTGTCGATATTGATATTAAACTTTGTAGTATCTGTGTTGGCTATTGAAATTGCTGTTGGAAGATTACTTCCTCCAACTCCAAAAGTTCGGGGCGCATCGAAGTCGATGATATAATCACCTGCCGGAAGTCCGATTTGGTAAGTCCCATCCAACTTTGGATTCAGGGTTGCTATTTTTGTTTTCTTGTTTACGGTCCAGACTGCTGTTGCCCAGGCCTTGTAAGTTTCTGCTGTCGGAAGGCAGGCCGGATCTGGTGGAATTCTTTCGACAGGACAAATCGGGCCAATCGAGATTTTACCTTTTAACACGCCGCTCCCAACCATCATGCTCTGCTTGGTGCATGAGAATAAAACCGCAATGAGAATAGCAGATTGAGCCAGATATTTTAACGCAGAATTCCCGGTCTTCATTTCACATCTTTGTTGATGAACAGCAACAAAGATATTAAAGTTTGAAAGTACTCCTTATTTGGCCCCTGGATTATTTGTTCTTCTCAAATTCAATCAGCTCAACCGGGGCGCCATTGTGTTCAATCATTGCAACCCTGATTCCTTCTCCCGGATGATTTGGCGATGTAAGTACTTTTAGATGATGCACCACTAATTCATAATCGATATCAGCGACCTCAAATGCAAGGTGCGGAACTGTCTGAATTAATTGATCTATGGGACTATCTTTCCCAAACCGCATCCACTCAATTCCAAAAGGGCTGGTTCCAAATCCGGAAACATATAATTTGAATTGAGGCAAATAATGTTCATCAGGCATGATCTGCTCCGTGGGGATTCCTAAATGATGATATTTCCATCCCCATTTCTCAATCGATTCGGGTTGTTCGTGTTCTTGTCTTTCTTTTTTCATAGGTTGGTTTGTATAAATTTGCGTAGAAACGTTGCGTTCGGTAGAGACGTTGCATGTGGTTGCTATAGAGACGTTGCATGCAACGTCTCTACATGTGCGTTGATCGTCAATTGATTTGTTTTATTAATTATCCTGTCATTCATTTTATATTTGGTTTTGTTTCAATAATTTTTCTTTCGGAATATAGATTATCGTCTTTCCAATTTGCCGGATTATTGATAATATAATCAGATATTATTTGATACGATCTTTCGTTAAGGATAATTGAATCATGAAAACGTTCCTGCCATTCAAAACCGGGTTTGATTAAATGTGCCTTTTTTGAAACGGCCGATTTATATGATCGGATAATTGAACCCAATGTTCCAGATTTGGGCGAAATAGAAGCCATGTGTTCATTTTTAAAAGGTGATGAATGGTTAATTGGTTCCGAATTTATATTTTGGGATGAAGGATTTATTTCGGTTGCAGGGTTTTTTTGTAGAGACGTTGCATGTGCTTGCTGTAGAGACGTTGCATGCAACGTCTCTACATGATCATTGATTGAATTTTCAATCGTTTTTTTAATCATCCCATCATCTATTTTGGATTCGGTTTCATTATCACCAACCATTTTTTCTGGTTTATCGATAATGATAATACCATGCAAATGATTTGGCATGATGACGAATGAATCCAATTGGACATACGGAAAATGTTGCGGTATTTCCTGCCAATATGTTTGGGCGATCTCACCGATTGGTGATGCAATAAATTGTTTTTCCACAATTTCCCCAAAATAGCATTCCCGGTCCAATATACAAATGGTTACAAAATAGGCAGCATTTCGGCCATAATCCCACCACGATGCACGGGCTGACGGAATGCGGTATCTATCTTGAAATTTATCGGACATTTCTTTTACATTTATTCTATTGTGGCCAATTTCGGATAGGGTTGTATCGTTATCATTTAATGATTAAAGATACATTGTTTTCAAATATCAAACAACGCCCAATCCCAAAGAATGATATGAATTGATTTGGATAATGGATTTATTTGTGGAATTGGGTTTATTGGTTCGATAGATTTATTGTCGAAATGGGATTAATTTGTGAAATGCGGTTTCGTTGTAGAGACGTTGCATGCAACGTCTCTACTGGTTCGTATCCCTACCTCTGTTTTTTTACTGATATTTATCCGGTGTTACGGCAATCTTTATCACGAATACACCATTTTTATCCTTGTAATAATACGACATCGTGATTTTATTGTCGCGATAAAATTTCATATCGGGATTAGTCTTCATGTTATTGGTAACTATGGGTTCAATATAATTCTTAAAGGACTGAATATCGATGGAGTCTTTAACCATATTGACCAATGTGTAATTATATTGAAACGTCTTCTCCGGAAGCGCCACCGAATTATCAAGCTGCGTTTCCTTGTCAACCATCATCGGGCAGGTTTTATTTAATTCGCTGGCCGCCTGCATCATTTGTTTATCGAATGAAGGTGCCTTAAAGAAAAAATGTTGCACCAATACCATTACAATTACTCCAACTGTAATTCCGGCTAATGATTTGAGATTCATTTTGTTGTTTGTCTGTTCCATTTTTAATAGTTTATTTATGATTATTGGCGATCTGTTTAGATCATCTTTATCAGGATTGCATAAGTTTAAAGATTGTAATCCCTATAACCGAAAGTATCAGAATAAATGACAAATAGCTACTTCTTTTGGTTTTTTTATCGAAGTTCTTATTCTTCTGAATACTTACGAATGACCACAACATAAAAGCGGTTAATAATGGGCCACTGATCCCAACTAGAATTTTATTGTCCGATATATAAACAATCGCCATTAATCCTAACACAAAAATTACCAATGGAAACATCAGATAAGCCACGATCGGTTTCGTTGTACTCATTGTAAATTCACAAATCTTTCCCAATAACTTCTCCAATTCCTGCTTATCTTCTATATCTGTTGATATCACAATATAGTCTTTGGATTTATTGTTTTGTATCACAAAGGCACCTTTACCAGTTTTGATAATTTTCCGGATATCTGCGATTAAAAACCTGATCGTTGGTGTATTATATTGCTCTCTTGTAATACTTTCTTCATCAATGGTTAATGTATATGAATCGAACAAGACCTTTTGTCTTCTATTGCTTCTGTAAATACTATAGGCAAAGACTCCAAGTAAAAGTGTTGCCGTAAAAGGAAGCACATTGACATTTGAAGTTTTATTGACAGCCGGATCAGCAAACGAAATAATATATACAAAAACACAAATTATTAAAGTCAATGGAATCGATAGGATTATTATTTGTTTCTTTAATGCTTTAAATCCCTCTTTCTTATTCTTAAATTGTCTCATTTTAATAAAAGTTTATTGCGTGTTATTGGTTGGTTGCTTTGTGTTCATTGCGAAAATCCTTGCTTTCCTTGCGGTAAAAAAGACTCAACCGCAAATGTGCACAAAGGAATCGCAAAGGTCGCAAGGGTTGCTAGTGCGATCTTTGGTATCCTGATTTTGTCTCTCGCATTCAATATAATCTTAATCTCCTAAAAACCATGAGATATGCGTGCAATCAGAACAAACAAAACATGTCGCACTTTTATTCGCCCAATCTAAATTGAAAAATGTTGCAACTGCAGTATTTAATTGAGCACTTCTTGTCCAGAATAACTTGTTTTTGCATATTGGGCATACTAATTCAAATCCTTTTATGACTACGCTTTCGGGTTCATCCGCTTTAAATATTCCCATATCATTTTAAATTAGTTATTTGATTTTTCCAGTCGACTTTCACAGGATATTATCCTGAATCAAACGTAATAATAAATTTTATCCATTTAAGTTTTCAGGTCAATTATTTCTCTGTAATATTCTTGCGGGTTATAGTACCATTGTTTTGCTTTGCGACCCTTGCAAAATTCCTTGCGATCCTTGCGGTAAAAGATTTAACCACAAAGTGCGCGAAGGAATCGCAAAGGTCGCAAGGAAGATTTAAACTGTCGATGTGTTAAAGAAGTTACCGGGAAACTGTTCGTGTTCTGAGCAGTCACCTGGTAACTTATATTAATTATTCTGCCCTTTTTTATTTATTCCCCGAAAGATTGTAAGTCACACTAATAAAGACTGCTGGTCGATAAACCTGATCGTATTTTATTGTGTTATCTGAGGCAGATAAAAACGTGTATTTGTCTCCTGTTCCGGCTTGTAGATTGTAAGTGTTTAGCCTTTGTACCTGATTTAAAGAAATTCCCGATGAAATAACTATCCTGTTTTTTTCCGTAAACATAAATGATCCACCAAAATAAAATGAGAGGTTTGAATTGTTTGCCAAACTGATCCCCGTAGATAATGCCCAATTATAATCTTTATCAGATCTGCAATATACATGAGCCAATGCTCCTAAGCCATGAGTTAACTTATTTGAATTTCCTTTTGAAGCTCCGATATTACCATTCGAATCTTTGTAAATTGTATAATTATCATCGCCAACGAAACTTAATAAATAACCTGAACTGAAATTCACTTTCACACCACCAATTGTCCGTATATGGTAAGGGCTGAATTCTTTAGCAACTTTATCATCCTTATATTTTAATATTGGTGTGAGTGTAACTTCATCTGCATTCACAGGTTCTGAATCGGTATAAACTTCAAAACTCTCATTTTGAATTTTATAATAAAGTACAATGCCGTCGTAGGCTTTTCTGATTAAAGTTTGTCTGTTGTTTTCATCATTTAGTTGATCATATACTTTTTTTGCAAACGAATATTCATCTTCGAAATATTTCTTTGTTTCAAGTTTCACTTCAGCATTCTTGACATTAAGTGAATTTTTCTTATCCGTCGTTTGCAAAGTTCCGCTCATTATAAACGAAGCATCTTTTTGCATATTCTGAAGTTCTTCATAAAGCGATTTGAGTAAGATATAGTTATTGTTAATTTCATTCAAATCAGTAATTACTTTCAGTTTATCTGCCTCTAAATCTTTTTTGGAACCATACAATACCACATATTCTGAAGTACAATCCTTTTTAAGCGTTTCAATATTCGGTATAAAAACTGCATCTGAAAGTTTAAGGTAAAGATTGTCTTTCAGGCTTGTATAGGCATTGATCATATAATATTCATTCTTGAATTCAGTGAATTTTGTTTTAAATTCAATTTGCATTTCAGCAATTGTTTTTGTTGCTGCAGCTAAATGAATAAAATTATTTGATGAATCTGTTCTTGCCCCTTTTGCATCTTTAGGTAATTCATCTTTTTTTCCTAATATCTCATCTTGTTTAGCAAGATTAATGACAATTGTCGGAACATCAAAATCGATATTGACAGGTTTACTGGTAACAAAACCGTTTACTTTAAAAGTATTTACATTTAAAATTTTGAATTTTACCCGCTCTCCATATTTGACACTTTTGATGACTGTATCGGGCCCAAACGGATTTATTGTTATCATATGAGTTTGTGCTTTAATCTGAGTTTGAGCTATCAAAACTCCCCAAAAGCTGATTAATAATATAATTCTTTTCATGATTATTAGATTGCAAATGGTTTTTGATCATCGAAAGATTGAATTAATTGACCAACATTATAGTAATTTGGTGTTTGTTCCGGTGGCATAAGATTCATGATTTGTTTATGGAAAGAAAAGTAGTTTCCACTGAATTTGCCACCATTCCAAATTCTCTTTAGCATTCCAGTAAACTGACCATTAAAAGTCCCGTCATATGAGAATTGATTGTCCTGACATCCGGAAATTAATTTAACACTTGCTTGAATATCTTTTGAATCAACATTTTTTACTTCATCCAGAATTTTATCATAGAACTCTTTATTATTAAAATATGTCGTTGCTGCAACTTCGCCAGGCATAAACTTTGGTGTAAATTCTGATTTGGGCCTCTCAAAACTTCTGGCAAGTTTAAGAATCGTTCCACTATGACAACTATCAGAAATCACTAAAACGCGAACATTCTTTTTAAAAGTTGACCATAGATTGGATAGCTCATCGTCAACCAATTCCCCGTCAAATAAACACCATGTCTCATCCATTCCATCATCTTCATCAGAATTTAGATCTGGTAATTGTCCACCGTGACCAGAATAGGAGATGACAAATAAATCATTCTCTTTTAATTTTGACGCTGCGTTCGAAATAGCTGAAATAACAGCTCCTCTTGTTGCGTCTGCTCTTAAGAGCTTTGTAGGTTGAAGTCCCTGGGACTTTGTTATTAAAAACATGTCGTTTGCGTCATATTCAGCAGCTGCCAATTTACCATCCCAGCCCGAATAATGATTTGGGTCTACATAGTTAAGGCCAATGTGAAGTGAAATTCCTGTTGTCATGATTAATTATTTTTTGACTGTATTTTTTTAATTTCTGCAAGTAATTAGTTCAAAATGTTGGTAAAGTCTTACCTTATTAGTACTCCTGATTCTCCTGCGTTTGCAATCCCGTCCCGGGCATTCGGGATCGGGATTGTCTTGTTTTTGCAACTCGGGTCTTCACGGACTTTTATTTTAAGCGATTTTAAATACTGGTCCATAAGTCCAGGTTGTCCGGGGAACATCCTGGATATAGAACTGGTAAGTATGATTATGAAGCAAAGAAAATGCCTCCGGAATGGTCCAATAATAAAGGCCGGGATTTATATGCTCAATATGATTTACCACGACAGTAGAAATAACCTTACAAGGCTGTATATCAATTAAGGAGATATTCACTTTTTGGGGTAAAGCGGGCCCACCTTTCCAATAAATCGCAATTTCTTGACCTGGCTCATAAATTTCTTTTTCCAGCGGATTCAGGAATATAAAAGGTTGTTGTTTCGTACTCTTTGGGGAGCTGGCAGGAGCTGTAAGCACTATTACGTCCAACTCATCGTCTGTAGTTTTAGTCATAATTTGGTTTCCTCTTTAGTTAGTTTATCTTTAATATGCATTTGGTTTTCGGTACCGCCCCGTTTTTTAAAGTGGCTTCCGGACTCCACCGTTTTTTATAAAATATCTTTTATCATTGGCTCTTCCGTTTGTAACAGTCTGTTTGTAACGAAGCGTAAACTCAGTCCTCGTTCTGTTAACTTGAAATAAGCGTGGCTGTTCATGACTACTTCTTCAATTATATTTTTAGACTTTAAAACATTCAGGATTACTGCAACTTCGTTTTCATCTAATCGTGTGCTTTTTACAATGCCGCTTATATTCATGAATTTGTATCTTGAGCATTGCATATCGGCCAATAATTTGTTCGCATCTTCTATGGTCTGATATTCCTGCCAAACCATTTGCGAACTATCCTGATTCATATATTCCAGATTCGACGTATTCATAATTTCACCATTGCATTGCTTTAATTTATTTCTGAGTTCAATTTCTATTTTCAAGAAGCCCCGCTTTCACAGGGCTTCTCTACTTAAACTAAGTACAAACCTAAAAACAAATTGTGCTGATCTAATTATGCAATATCTTTGATTGCTAAGTTGTATTTTTATGCTATTCAATGTTGTATTTGTTCTCAAGCACTGTTCTCATAGAAATTAAATTAGAATCGGTTTTGTATTTTATCTCATTTAATTGATCAAAACTACAATGAAAACATAGTTGAAAAAAGAGTAGAAATACCTGTTTTGCAAAAACAGGTATTTCTACTCTTTTTGAAGAAAATAATAAATAGTTATCCTAATTTATTTTCAGAATATGATAGTCAATCAACAGAAAATCAGGAATAAACAACTTCATGAATCCCATAGATTTTTCATATCGTTGCATGTAGTTTTCATATTTTCTGATCTTAAGGGAGTTTAAATCTAAAAGGGGGGGTATTCACAGAACTGATTCCGGCATATTTTTCTCAAAAAGCAAGCGGCCGGATAACTTTTTCGTATTATGAAAAGTCACCCGGCCACAAACTACACTACTCATTCTAACTATATTGACTTCTAACCTTTGATTATTTACTTTTATCTACCGTGGACACCGCCACCGCTTGATTTATTGATATTTTTTGATTTTGGATTGCCAGTATAGCTGATATCGCCGCCACTACTCGCATGGGCATCAAGTTCGTCGGTTACATTCACCCTGATATCTGCGCCGCTAGAAACACTTGCATTACATTTTTGAGTTTCGAAGTCACCCGCGTTGATATCGCTTCCACTTGAAGCATCAGCATGAATCACTTTTGCTTTACCCTTCAGCGTAATATCTGATCCGCTACTTGATCCGACATGCACTTCGTTGGCTTCGAGTTCAAGTTTGACATCCGATCCGCTGCTCACGTCTATATCAAGGTTGTCGAGCTTTAAAACCGACGTGTTGCTTACATCCGATCCGGCTGAAGCATGGAGTTTATCAAGGGTTTTGAACGAAACATATACTTTCCGTGGTCTGTTGTTCCATCCAATGCCCCACCATGATTTCTCCCTGATATAAATTTTCAGGATGCCGTCTTCAACCTTGGTGATGATCTTATCCAGATCTTCCGATTCGGCTTCAACAAATACTTCCTCTACGTTTTTCTGAGTCAGGTAAAGGTCGATTCCACTGCTGACTGAAACGCCATGAAATCCTGTTATCTGGCGTGTCTGACGACCATCACCGGCCTTTGAAGCCTGTACAGTTGCAGCCTGAAAGATTGCACTTGCAAAAAGAATAAATGTAAATAGCTTAATTGTTTTCATTTTTTTGAATTTGAAATTGTTTCAGTTTCGGGTTTTGAATATTCTAATTGTAAAGACGCGCGAGATTTAAATTTGTTACATCATCAATTGTGCAATTTCAATTCATTATAAGATTTTGGCTAAAGCCGATTTGCCATTGTTCTTATCAGTCCACTGGCTAAAGCCAGTGGCAATTCACTGAAGCCAATGGCAATTCACTCATCTTATTTGTGATGGATATTTCCACCTGAAGAAGAGTTCACAGTGGTTGATGTTGGTTCTCCGTAATAAACAACGTTTCCACCGCTTGAGGCATTCGCGTCGAGTTTTACAACTACAGTTGAAGAGGCATTTCCGCCACTGGATGCACCTATCGTACAATCATCTGCTTTAAGTGCTTCCCCTCTCAGGTTTGCTCCGGAAGAGGCATCCAATTCGGCTTCCTTTGCCAGTCCCGAAAGTTTGATATTTGCTCCCGACGAACATTCAGCACTGAGGGACTTTGCATTTACATCCATTGTGAGGTTGGCTCCCGAACTGGCATGCAATTTCAGATTCTCTGACTTGATTTGTGATTGTGACCATGCATTTGCTCCCGAAGAGGCATCAAGATCCGAAAGTTTTTCAACGGTTACCATCACCTTTTTCTCTTTAGCCCACCGGATATTCTCTTTTGAAGTTATCTCCAGTACTCCGCCTCTGACTTCTGTTTCAATCACGTCGAGCAGATTACTGTCGGCAATAACTACTACTTTGGCCGGACTTCCCTGTGTGATGTACACGTTCATTCCACGGTTTACTTTGATCTGGTCGAATTCGCCAACCTGCCTGATTTGTTCTTTAACGTTTCCGTTTCCTCTTATTGAAGGACCTAAAAACCAACAGGACGAAAACAGGATACTGAGAACTGCAAAAATTCCGATAAATTGAATTTGTTTCTGTTTCATGGTTTGATTATTTTAATTATTAGTCGCTTAATTTTAGAATTGGTTACAAAATTAACCACATGATTTTTGTAAAAATCATTCTTTTCGGCGAGTTGCCTTATTTTATCGGTAAAATCGGAATAATCGGGATTGAAATAAAGATGTACATGGACGAAAATTTAATAATTCCATCTTCAATTTTCATTTCATTCCAAATAGAATTGGGAATCCAAATACAACAATCAATGTCCAAATCATATAAACCGGCAAATATTTTGAAATGGTATTTTCTACACTTTCAATCTCCGATTTTCTGAAATTCACTTTATATAAATCAATCATTATTAAGACAAGATTTCCAAATATCAGGATATTCGAACCCGCCACAGCAATTCTGTTTGGTGTTATTCCAAACTCAAACAGACGATAAAATATGGCCGATAAAGCAAATAAATCAATGATAAGTGTTACAGCGGTAAGAGCGAGCAAAATCATCTCACTAAAACTTTGCTTTTTATGAATTGAAGTTTCCGAAACCGAAAAGACAATGATCCCCATTACACCAAGCAGCATCACATTAAAGACCAGCAGTAAATCCCTGTCGCTAAACAAATCTTTACCCGAAATCGGAATATGTATAAGGAAAATAATCAGCGTAATCAACACCAAAGGACTAAAAATATTGGCAATGATCGGGGCAATCTTGTTGGTTAATGTCGGATAATTGCGAATAATGTATGATGCAACGATTGGTGCCGAGACCAATCCCCAAATCGCAATATATTCCATATAAAACTTTTCGATATGGACATCAATGGCCGAAAATAAACCAATTGTAATTCCGGTCAGAATCCCTCCGGCAATCAGTATTAAAGCTCCCAAAATGGCTAAATCGCCATTGTACTTGATGTAATCAATCCGTTTTGTTTTATCTTTTGTATCAAAGCCGATGTAAACCAATCCGAAAATACACCACATGAGAAACGGCAAATGGATGTATGCCAGGTTAATCGAATTACTTTCGCGATTTGAAGGTAGTAAGTTGATAAAAATGGCCGGAATAAGAAAGGCGAATAAGGTAAAAACCAGTTTCTTACGATCAGTTATTTTATTTGTCAGGATTGAAAAAAGTGAAAGCCCGAAAAAGACAATTATTGCACCATCTTTCGCATAATAAAAGAATTCTTTTAACGAAAGGTTGAAGATTTCGGGCAGTTTGATCAGGAATCCGGTGATGGTACAAGCCACAATCAACATGATGATATCTAACCGGGACGGATTATATACTTTCTCAGCAGGCTGATCAAACTCTAATCGTGCCTTCCAGAATCTGGCGATGTCAGTATCCTGAATCTCAGGATAAACTTGCTCAAAATCTGCCTCAAAAGACTTTTTATCTTCGCGATATAATCTTTCAAGCGCTTCGGGTTCGGTAATGTTTTCTCTGATTCTTTCTTTCATGGCAATAATATTTTGGTTTATATCTGTTATTTTTCCATTGCTTTAATTTTCAATTCTGCCGGCATCTTTTCAATCGCATATCTTAAAGCTGTTCGGGGCATAATTGCTTTCTTTGACATGACGTACTCAAATACCTCCTTTTGATGCGATTTACTTGCTACTTTTAACATCCATCCATAACCTTTCTGAACCATATCCTCCTTATCCAACAGCAACAAATCGGCAATCTCAAAAATATCTTTCAAAAACTTCCCATGTCGTGCAGGGACAATCAGCGATACAGCCGAAGCACGTCGCATCCACCTGTTGGTTGACTGAGTCCATCGCTTCAATTCGGTGATGTATTCGGGATACATCTCCAAAAACGCACCAACCGTATGATTACCCATGGCATCGCATGATGCCCAATTATTGACATATAAATCGATCCATTCTTCAAATAATTTCAGATCATCGGGTTCATATTTTTTGCGGACATACCAGGACCAATTGCATGCGATAAACGCTTCTTCCATAACTCCCGATTGCCACAACTCATCGCATAAATCAAAGATCCCGGCTTTTGATCTGTCCTTAATGATTTTAAAGTATTGTTTTTCTATTTGAAAGAGATTGGCACTCTTCATCCCGTAACAGCGGACGTATTCTTTAAAAAAATACTGACTGTTTTTTTGAAGCTGTTCATCACTGTTTTCTATCAGTTCTTCGCGGAGTTTTTCGATTAGATCGCTCATATACAATTAATTTTTAAATTATTGATCCTGAAATTGATGTAACAAACAATGCGTTTCTATTTTACTGCCTCATTCACTGCATCCCTTATCTGCTGATAATTCTTTTGCCGGTCTTTAACGTGGATATTCTTCACAAATACGATTGCCGCATAATTACGCTGAAGATCGATCCAAGGATAGGTTCCAAATAGCCCGTGACTGCTTACAACAGTACTATTACCCATTTTATCCTTTTCGAGAATCCATTCGCCCCAGCCATATTCGAAACCTTTTGCTTCATCAGGTGTGTAAACAACCTTCGAATGAACTGTCCGGCTCAGTTGCATGAGTTCAATTGTCTTTGGCCGGATGATTTGTTTTCCCTTAAATTCGCCTTTCTGAAGAATCATTTGCAGGAAGTTCATATAATCGGAGGCAGTTGAAGTTGCACCACCCGATGGATTTAATGCTTTCCCTTTTGTAAAAGTGGTATTGTTCATCGCCAGCGGTTTTGCAATACGCTCCTGGAAAAGGGTTTCAAAATCCTCATGTGTGACCACTTCCAGAATACGCCCCATTATATTTAAGCCAATATTCCCATAGCTAAATACCTCACCAGGTTTTCCCGACATCGGTTTTTTGGCAAAAAGGTTAATTTCTTCGTCCAGCGACTCTATTTTTCGTCGCTCCATAAGTGACCGGAGCGTAATCTGTCCGCTTTCTATTCCCGAGGTATGGCTCATACACTGACTAACCGTGATATTCCCTTTTCCATACCGCGAGAAGACGGGTAAATACTTACCAACTGTATCATCAGGAGATATCTTACCCTCATCAATAAACGTAGCGACAAGTGCAGCCGTTAACCACTTACTGCAGCTCGCAATCATTTCAGGTGTATCATGAGTGTAACTCCCCCGGTTTTTCTCAAATACAACGTGGTTATCTTTAAAAATAAGCATACATACATTCCCGCCCAATGCCTGCCTTTTCGATTCGAGCACACGAGTTAACTGATCGAATTGTTTCTGCCCTGCAGCGCTAAAATTCATCATTAAAATGAGTGCAATACCTTCCAACATCAGATGGAATCTAAACCGGGAACCAGATATTGTATTCATGATTTTTAATTTTCACATTGTCGAATTATTTCATCATTTCCTTCACGAACGGTTTTAATCCTGCAAAGAAAAATTCAACGGCAATCACCATCATGATCAATCCCATTAGCCTTAACATGATTTTAATTCCGGTCTCGCCTAAAACCTTCATGATTGGTGATGATGCGAGCAATACAAGATAGGTGATCGTGCAAATAATCAGGACTATAACAATTAGTATTATTTTCATTGTCAGATTATTGGCATCCTGCATTAACACGATGGCATTTGTAATTGCGCCAGGACCACACATCATCGGTATTGCCAGGGGAGTAATCGAAATATCAGTAACATGCTTCTCCATTTCCGACTCCGTAATCTTCGTATTCCCAAGCCTCGCCTGCAACATATCTTGTCCCATGATGAAAAAAATTATCCCACCTACGATGCGCAGACTATCAACCGAAATTCCGAAAAACCGGAATAACAGTTGTCCTGTCATCGCAAAGCATATGATTGTGAAGAAGGCAACTACGGTTGCTTTTAGAGCTGTCTTCCTTCTGTAACCCACTTCAAAGTCTTTGGTCATTGTCATAAACAAAGGCATCACTCCAAGTGGATTAAGCAACGTAAAAAAGGAAGTAAAACAGAGCAACGCAAATGAGAGATTGTCTGACATCGATCAAAAATAAAGGTGAATAAGGAAGTTTGGCGGTATACTGATCAATTCAGCGAACCGAATAAAAACAAAGATAATCGAAAGAATGCTACAATCTTTATTTTTCCTTTGTGCTTTCTTTTAAAACTTAAGAATAGTGGCAGAGTTTAGTTCTTTTGAACTTTATACTTTATTCTTTTGTCGTTGTAGGCTCACTCCTGCTTCTTTTTTTCAAGCCATTCGCCCGACTTTAGTTTTTCTTTGAATTTGAGGTAAACATCTTTACCAATAAGGATTGTTCCAGCCCAAAAACTTACCTCTCCCACCACAATAAGGATGGGAGTCAAAGCTATTTTAACCTTTGTGTCCATTGAAAGGAAAGGAAGTGCAAATATTATCAGGAAAAACATCACCGAAATCGAAATCAGGATGATTCCCAATTTAAATTTCCACTTTTCTTTGTCCATTATCGTTTTATTCAATAAGCAGATAACAACCATTCGTGAAAGAATGTTGCAATGTTTCTATCGCCCACAAATTTTACAATAATGGCATTCATCATAGTGTAAGAATTTAGATTTCGAAATATACCCTAAATCTACAACATTCTTGTCTTGATAAGGCTCCGGAAGCATTCGTAATACAATTTTTTTGTGTTACTTAGCGCCCTGGTTGTTATAAATATCAAATAAAATATATGTTTCTCATGCAAACAAAAAACCTTTCAACATTTGCGACGCTTCTACTGATAGTATCATCGGCATTTGGTCAGATCGGCACACGTTTTCCTTCTGAAAAAAAGGTAGTTACAGATCCGGTAACCGGAACACAGTTAACTTTTCTTACAAGCAAACCTGCTGGTGATTCGAAAATCTACCAGACACATAATCAATGGACTGCTGATGGAAACTGGGTCATTTTCAGATCCAACAGGGTGAGGGGAGAGGCTATGGCAGTAAATGAAAAGACAGGTGTTATTGTTCAGGTAAGCGAAGGAGGCTTTACCGGGATGCTTAATGTTGCAAGAAAATCCATGAAGCTTTATTTCATGAGAAGTACTTCCAGGGAACGAGATTCAACTTTCCGCAGCAGCAGACCGGTTCAGGTAATTGAAGTTGATCTTGCAAAGTTGTTTGCTGACAGCGAAGCAGGGAAATTAAAGGCAGCATCTGAATATCAGCGTATTTGTGGCACCACTCCAGCTGAAATGGGAGCAGGGGGAGACATGGCACTCGATGGTAATGAGGAAGTTGTCTATTTTAGGGCAGGTAAATCGGAATCTGCAAAACATCTAGCTGAGGGGACAAAAATAGAATCAAATTTTGGACCAAGAAATATGGGTGCCGGACCCGCCGGACTAGGCAAAATGAATGTCAAAACTGGTGAGACTACATTTATCGTCGCTGTACCTTTTCAGATAGGTCATATCCAGACCAATCCATGGGTTCCGGGTGAGATCGTATTCTGCTGGGAGACAGGTGGCAAAGCTCCACAGCGTACATGGACAGTTATGAGCGATGGCAGCGGTTTAAGACCACTATATCCGGAGTCAGAATATGAATGGGTGACTCACGAAGCAGTCATCTCAAAAGATGAAGTTGCCATTGCAATTATGGGCCACAGGAAAGTAGGAACAGGAAAACCGAATGAAACAAAGGCAACCGCTGAAAAACCAGCTGATCCGAAAAATCCGGGACAGGAATTAGGCTGGGGTCCCTCAGGTACACGCGAAAAACCAACAGGTCTCGGAATCGTAAATCTCAGAACCCGTGAGATGACCATAGCCGGACAAACTCCGTCGGGCAGCGGACTCTGGCATGTAAATGGTTCATCCGATGGTCGCTGGGCAGTCGGGGACGATTTTAAAAGAGGAATTTACCTGATAGACCGACATACCCATGAGATGATATTACTTTCTGCCGGTCATAAGGAGACTTCATCTGATCACCCGCACCCCACATTCAGTGCTGACGGAACAAAAATTGAGATACAGTCTGCAATGCTTTCAGAGGATAACAGATCAATGAATATCTGTATTATACCTGTACCGGAAGCCTGGCTGAAAAGAAAGTATTAATCCAATGTTTTAGCCACTTCAACCTGTTCGAAAGCTTCGATAAAATCGCCTTCTTTTAGATCATTGTATCCACGGATATTCAAACCACATTCGTAACCTTTGGCAACGTCTTTTACATCATCCTTAAATCTTTTCAACGATTCCAGATCGCCTGTGAATACAACGATGCCGTCGCGAATCAGGCGGACCTTCGAATTTCGCAAAATCTTACCATCCCTGACAATACATCCGGCAATTGTGCCAACTTTTGTAATGTTGAATACAGTAAGAATTTCGGCGGTACCTTTGATCTCCTCCTTGATTTCAGGAGCAAGCATTCCTTCCATTGCCGATTTAACTTCGTTGATCGCATCGTAAATGATGGAATAGAGCCGGATATCAATTCCCTCTTTTTCAGCCAGTTTTCTGGCACTCATTGAAGGTCGCACCTGGAAGCCTACAATAATTGCATTGGAAGCCGAGGCGAGCATAACATCCGATTCGGTGATCTGTCCGACTGCCTTATGAATCACGTTCACCTGAATCTCTCCAACAGAGAGTTTGATCAGTGAGTCTGAAAGTGCTTCGATTGATCCGTCGACGTCACCCTTCACAATGATATTCAGCTCCTGGAAGTTTCCGATAGCAATCCTTCGGCCAATTTCGTCAAGTGTAATATGTTTCTGTGTACGAAGACCCTGTTCGCGCTGTAACTGTTCACGTTTATTGGCAATCAGGCGAGCCTCACGTTCGCTCTCCATAACATTAAACTTATCTCCAGCCTGTGGAGCTCCATTTAATCCAAGAATTAAAACCGGTTCAGCAGGACCGACACTTTCAACACGTTGATTACGTTCGTTAAACATCGCTTTGATGTGACCAAAATGAGGTCCGGCAAGTATAACATCACCAACATTTAAAGTTCCGCTTTGAACAAGAATTGTAGCCACATAACCACGTCCCTTGTCTAACGAAGATTCAATTACAGAACCTAATGCACGTTTATTTGGATTTGCCTTCAGTTCGAGCATATCGGCTTCAAGTAATACTTTTTCGAGTAATTCAGCCACCCCTTGTCCACCTTTGGCCGATATGTCCTGCGATTGATATTTACCCCCCCAGTCTTCGACGAGGAAGTTCATATTTGCGAGTTGTTCTTTTATCTTTTCGGGGTTTGCTGCTGGTTTATCTACCTTATTGATGGCAAATATAATCGGAACACCTGCAGCTGTAGCATGATTGATCGCCTCAATTGTTTGAGGCATTACATCGTCATCGGCTGCGACTATAATAATTACAATATCAGTAACCTGGGCACCACGGGCACGCATAGCTGTAAAAGCTTCGTGACCCGGTGTATCAAGGAAGGTAATCTTTCGTCCACTCTCGAGAGTAACATTATAAGCACCGATGTGCTGTGTAATTCCTCCGGCCTCACCGGCAATTACATTTGCTTTACGGATATAATCGAGAAGCGATGTTTTACCATGATCGACGTGCCCCATTACAGTAACAATCGGAGGTCTTGCCATCAAATCATTCACATGATCTTCTTCTTCGATTATCGCTTCCTGTACTTCAACTGAGATAAACTCAACTTTGAATCCGAATTCGTCGGCAACAACAGCCATAGTTTCGGCATCAAGACGCTGGTTAATAGAAACAAATAATCCAAGTGACATACAGGTTGCAATAACCTTTGTTGGAGGAACATCCATCATCGAGGCCAATTCATTCACTGAAACAAATTCTGTTACCTTGATGATGCTCTTGTCAATCTCATCGCGTGCACTTTGCTCAGCCAATTTTTCACTGAAAGCAAGACGTTTATCGCGACGGTATTTTGATCCTTTGGTTTTCTGACCTTTTGTAGTCAGACGAGCTAATGTCTCTTTAATTTGCTTCTGAACATCCTCATCTTTAACCTCCTGTTTAACAGTCGATTTCTTTTTTACTACCAGAGAAATCTTTTTCTTTAGCTTATCTGCTTTCTCCAGCTTATCCTTCGATTTTTCGAGTTTCTTTTCAGGTAATTCCACACGCTCTTTATTCTCCTTCGGAACGCGCTTTCTCTTCTTCTTATTGCGCGATTGGTGTTCTTCGAGACGGGCAGGTTTCTTTTTCTCTTCAATCGGAAGATCAATTCTGCCAATCACTGTTGGACCGCTCAGTTTTTTTCGTTCCAGTTTAAAAATCTCTTCAGTATTGTCAAGATTATTAGATAGATCATCCCTGTCTCTGAGTAACTCAATCCTTGACGGTCTCTCTTTTTCCGGACGAGACTTGCCCATTTCTTCGGAGCCCTTGCGCGAAGTTAACTTCTTTTTAATGATCTCTTTTTTAGGCTTTTCGGTGGCTTTAGCTGGGTTTAAGTCGATTTTGCCGATTACCTTTATACTGTTTTCAATCTGAGAACGGTTTGAAACCATCTCAGTTTTTGGCTCTGATCTTTCTGGTTCTTCCTGTTGCTCGATTACGTTAACTTTCTCAGCATCAATTTTTTCCTCAGGAATAGGCAAAACTTCGTGTTTGTGTTTTTTTGTTTCTGCCTTCACTTGTTCGGCAGGTTGTTCTACTGGTTTCTCGATTACAGGTTTTTCTTCTTTGACTGGAATCTCAGGTTTTACTTCTTTTGGTTTTGGCTTGCGATTGATGTCTTCAAGGTCAACCTGACCGATAACTGTAATATGGGGTTTGTCAACTTCACTTGACGGAGCAGCTTCGGGTTTTGGAATTTCAGCAACTGGTTCATGTTTGGGAGTAACAGATATTGGCTCGGGTTTGCGAGTTGCGGCAACCTGATCGGCACGTTTTTCTTCTTTATAATGGTGCAGACTATGATCCTTAATCATAATGGAGTCATCATCAGCATCAGGTTCTTCCGGCTCTTTTTTAACTGCCTGTAAATCATCAATCGACACTGCTTCGTTTTTTGCACGGTGATGGCGAAGATTGACCTTATCCGCTTCCATTCGGGCTTCATGATCTTTCCGAAATTGCTTTTCAAGAAGCTCATGCATGTCAGCCTCAATTTTTGTATTCGGATCAGTCGAGATTTTAAAACCCTGCTTATGAAGAAAATCCACTAATGTAGTGATTCCCACGTTCAGTTCGCGAGCTATTTTACTTAATCTAGATCCTTTTTCGCCTGTAATCATATCTTACCCAAACAGTTAATTTTGCTATTGTCCTACCGAGTTTATATCATTTTTTCACAAAAATAATTATTCAAACTCAGTTTTAAATATTCGCAACACTTCATCGATTGTTTCTTCTTCGAGATCAGTGCGCTTGATAAGGTCCTCACGCGAAAGGCTTAATACATTTTTAGCTGTATCGCAGCCTATAGCTTTTAGTTCGTCGATAATCCAACCTTCGATTTCATCAGAGAATTCGTCGAGGTTGACATCCTCTTCATCCACAGCTTCGCGATCGCGGTATACATCAATATCATAACCGGTAAGCTGGCTTGCCAGTTTAATATTCAGACCACCCTTTCCAATAGCCAGTGAGACTTCTTCAGGTTTCAGAAAGACCTCTGCACGGTTTTCGTTGGGATACAATTTTATTGAAGAAATCTTTGCCGGATTTAATGCCCGCTGGATATAAAGCTGCAAGTTACTCGTAAAATTGATAATATCGATATTTTCGTTCCGCAGTTCACGTACAATCCCATGAATACGAGAACCTTTCATCCCGACACAGGCGCCAACAGGATCGACCCTTTCGTCATAAGATTCAACAGCGACTTTTGCCCTTTCGCCGGGGATACGGACAATTTTTTTGATGGTAATTAATCCGTCGAAAATTTCAGGCACTTCGAGTTCAAATAATCGCTCAAGGAAAACAGATGATGTACGTGACAAAATGATGTACGGACTGTTATTTCGCATCTCAACCCTAATAATTACCGCTCGAACACTGTCACCTTTACGGAAAAAATCGGTAGGAATCTGCTCAATCTTAGGAAGTAACAGTTCATTTCCTTCATCGTCGAGCAGAAGTAGCTCGCGCTTCCAAATCTGATAAACTTCGCCGGTTACGATTTCCCCGATTTTGTTCTTGTATTTGGTGTATACATTATCCTTCTCCAGTTCAAGAATCCGGGTAGCCAGGTTTTGGCGAAGATTAAGTATAGCTCTTCGGCCAAAATCAGAAAATTTCACTTCATCGGTTACCTCTTCACCAATATCGTAATCATCATCGATCTTTTTCGCTTGCGAAAGGGCAATTTGAAGGTTGGGATCGGTAAATTCGGTATCTTCAACAACTGTTCGGTTACGCCAGATTTCAAAGTCTCCTTTATCAGGATTAATGATGACATCGAAATTCTCGTCAGTACCAAACTGTTTTTGAAGAACACTACGGAAAGAGTCTTCAAGAACACTCATCATGGTTGCACGGTCGATGCTCTTCAGATCTTTAAATTCCGAAAACGTGTCAATCAAATTCAGGTTGTCCATATCTTCAGGATTTTAATTGAAAGAAATTATTATTTTAACTGTCTTTATTTGATCAAAACTATAAGTCAACGATTTGGTTACTTCAACCTTTTTTCCGTCAACCTTTTCTTTTGAAACGATCTCTAATTCAAAACCTGCTGAATCAGCAGATTTTAAGGTGCCTTTTTTCTTTTCACCACTTAGAGTCACTACTTCCACTTCGCCTCCGATGTTTTTGAGGTATTGACGCAAAACTTTAAATGGTGCCGAGAGTCCCGGAGAAGAGACTTCCAACGAAAAATCTTCAATTTCCCGATCCAGACTATTCTCGATATGCCGACTGATCTGAACACATTCTCCAACGCTTATTCCTGCATAACTGTCGACGGAAACCAAAATCTGGTTAGCTGTACCAACTGTAATATCAACGATAAACATATCATCCGACAGTACTTCTTCGAGCAGAAACTGAACCTTTTCCTTCGTTATCATCTTTATTATCAATAAAATAGGGGACTTCATGTCCCCTAATCCTTCGATTATTCTCCGGTGCAAAAGTAAACCTTTTGTGTTAAAAAAACAAATAAAATTTACTTGTCTTATGAATATGATTTTTTAAATGAGCAAGTTGTAATATTAGAAGATAAAAAAGCAGAACATTTCTTAGTTTTGAATATTCATTTTTTAAATAGAATTTAACTTGAAAAGCTCAAAAAATAAAATCGTAAATGATCCGGTTTGGGGGTTTATTGAATTAAACTCTGACCTTCACCTTGAACTTATTGAGCATCCTTATTTTCAGCGTTTGCGACGGATCAAACAATTAGGGCTTTCTTCTCTTGTTTATCCGGGGGCCAACCATACCCGCTTTGAGCATGCCATTGGTACGATGCATTTAGTTCGATCGGCGCTGGACGTGCTAAAAAGAAAGGGGAACAAAATCACCGAAGAGGAGGAAGAGGGAGTGATGGTCGCACTTTTGTTACACGACATTGGCCACGGGCCCTTTTCACATGCACTTGAACAGAGTATTGTTCAGGGAGTTTCGCACGAGGAGCTATCACGTTTTTATATGGACGAATTGAACCGGGAAATGGATGGCCGGCTTAGTTTGGCTATTGATATCTTTCTGAACTGTTATTCCAAAAGATTCCTTCATCAGTTAGTGAGTGGTCAGCTTGATATGGATCGTCTCGATTTTTTGAAACGTGATAGTTTTTATTCAGGGGTTTCGGAAGGCGTAGTATCGTCTGAGCGGATCATCCAGATGCTGAATGTCCAACATGATCAGCTCGTTGTTGAGGTTAAGGGAATTTATTCTGTTGAGAAATTTCTGATTGCCCGCCGACTAATGTACTGGCAGGTTTATTTGCATAAAACGGTTCTCTCTGCGGAGCATATGATGATCAAACTGTTGCAGCGAGCTTCCGATCTGGCATCAAGCGGAGAAAAAGTGTCGGCAACACCCTACCTTGCTTTATTTTTAAACAAAGAGATCAAAGCCGAAGATTTTCGCTCAGGCGATTTGATCATCAGAAAACGGGCACTTCACCATTTTGCCTATCTCGATGATGCTGATATCCTGTGTACCATAAAAGGGTGGATGGAGCATCCGGATCCTATTCTTTCAAATTTGTCGCGTGCACTGATCGACCGTAAACTATTCAAGATTAAATTGTCTCAAACTCCGTTTTCAGAAAGCAAGCTTGACAATCTTAGAGAGTTGTCAATCAATAAATTTGGTATAAGCCTGGAAGAAACTGCCTTTTTTGTGATTGACGGAGAAATTACTAACAGTGCTTATGACGCAGAAGCTGAAAGTATTTATATACTCTATAAAAACGGCAAATTAAAGGATATTAAGGAAGCTTCAGATATCAATCTGGGAGGATTGACCAAGACTGTACGTAAACATTTTGTGTGTTATCCCAGAGAAATCATTACTAGGTAATTATTTTAATTATTTTTGCAGCGTAAAATTTAAAGACGAACGAATGGAGTTTTCGGCAAACGATATTGCAGCTTTACTAAACGGTGAAGTTGAAGGAGATGGCAAAGTAAAGGTGAGTAATATTTCAAAAATTGACCAGAGTTTGCCCGGCACGCTTACTTTTCTCTCAAATCCCACCTATACCAAATATATTTACACCACTACTGCATCTATAGTAATTGTCAATAAAGATTTTAAGGCAGAGAATAGCCTGTCGTGTACTTTAATACGCGTCGAGGATGCCTATGTCGCTCTGGCTACGCTTCTCGATTTTTACGTTAAAACTCAACCTGTGAAAGTTGGGGTTGAACAGCTCTCCTTTGTCAGCAATTCTGCTACTTTAGGTGAGCAAATTTATATTGGAGCTTTTGCTTATATTGGTGATAAAGTGTTAACAGGCAAAAATGTAAAGATATATCCTCAGGTTTATATTGGCGATAATGTGAAAATAGGTGATAATACAATTCTTTATTCAGGCGTAAAAATTTACGCCAACTGTTCGATTGGTTCCTCTTGTATCCTTCATTCAGGTGCAGTGATTGGTGCTGATGGGTTTGGATTTGCACCTAATCCCGATGGAACTTACACCAAGATTGAGCAAATTGGGAATGTCATAATTGAAGACAATGTCGAAATTGGAGCAAATACAACGGTCGATAGCGCTACCATGGGATCGACAATTATTCGTGCAGGGGTTAAACTCGACAATCTGATTCAGATTGGTCATAATTGTGAGATCGGAGAAAATACTGTAATGGCTGCTATGTCTGGCGTAGCCGGCTCAACGACTATAGGTAAAAACTGTCTTTTTGGCGGCCAGGTTGCTATTGGCGGTCACATAACAATTGGAGAAGGTTCCAAAATCGGACCCCGGTCGGGTGTAATGTCACCGGTCAAACCAAATTCCGTTTTATTAGGAGCACCAGCGCTTGATTTCAAATTGTCCATGAAAATATTTTCAATTATTAGGAATCTTCCACAATTGCGCGACGACGTTATTGAGCTTCAAAAAAAGATAAAATCAATCGAAAACAATGAATAGTAAGAAAAATTTCGTGAAATGATGAGTGTTAAGCAGAATACAATCGAAAGAGAGGTCTCCATATCAGGCAAAGGCCTGCATACTGGTATTGAAGTCAAATTATCGTTTAAGCCTGCACCCGAAAACTTCGGATTTAAATTTAAACGTAGTGATCTTGCTGGTGAGCCGGTGATTGACGCGAATGTTTCCAAAGTTAGGGGAACATCACGCGGAACCGTATTAAAAGACGGAGATGTTGTGATAAGTACAATTGAGCATGTAATGGCGGCACTGATCGGAACCGAAATAGATAATGTTTTGATTGAGATGAATGGTTCGGAAGCTCCAATCCTTGACGGAAGTGCTGCACCATATGCAAAAATACTAAGCGAAGCCGGGTTGGTCCATCAAAATGCTGATCGTGAATACTTTGAGATTAAAAGAAAAATTGTTTATAGAAATGTTGAAACCGGTACCGAATTAATCGCTTACCCGGATGATGATTTCAGTATTGATGTCATGATTTCGTATAATTCGATTGTTCTTGATAATCAATATGCCAGCTATAATAGCCAGACTAATTTCTTAGCAGAAATTGCTCCATGCCGTACTTTCGTTTTTGTCCGAGAACTTGAAATGCTTTTGAAAAATAATCTGGTAAAAGGTGGGGACGTCGACAATGCCATTGTGATCATGGATCAGCCGATGGCGCTTGAAGAGTTGAACCGAATTGCCGATTTGTTTAATCAAAAACATATTGAAGTCAACAAAATAGGAATTTTAAACAATATTACGCTGCGTTTCGACAACGAATGTGCTCGGCATAAGTTGCTCGATGTAATCGGAGATCTTGCACTAATCGGGAAACGAATCAAAGGGAGGATTGTTGCAAAAAGACCTGGCCATGGAC
Source organism: Bacteroidia bacterium (assembly GCA_026391655.1). Taxonomy (GTDB): domain Bacteria; phylum Bacteroidota; class Bacteroidia; order Bacteroidales; family Prolixibacteraceae; genus JAAFHB01. Next base: position 36,768 of record JAPLDR010000126.1, read on the forward strand.
CGAATACGGAATTTGCCAAGATGCTTCAAAAGGATTATCTTAAATGCATTTCCGAAAATACGGCGCCTGAATATGATCCAAATAAGCCCCCATTGTACGATGTAAATATGATCAAGAAAATGTTGCCACACCGCAATCCCTTCTTGTTGCTTGATAAAGTGATTGAGAAAGGAGCTGATTATATTATTGGTGTGAAGAATGTAACGATGAATGAACCGTTTTTTGTTGGTCATTTTCCTGCAGAACCCGTAATGCCAGGAGTTCTTATTATTGAGGCGATGGCCCAATGCGGTGGAGTTTTTGTAATTAGCTCACAACCACCTGACGGTGATTATTCCACCTATTTCATGACGATGGACAGTATCAAATTCCGCAAGAAAGTTGTACCGGGCGATACGCTGATTTTCAGGTTAAAATTACTCGGTCCCATCCGTCGTGGAATTGCCAATATGAGAGCTATTGCTTTCGTTGGTGATACTGTGGTTTGTGAAGGTGAATTTATGGCTCAAATTGTAAAAACCAAGTAAAGATTAAGGTACATCTAAATGCCAGTTTTTTAATTAAACAACAATGAATCAACCATTAGCAAATATTCATCCGAATGCAACGATTGGCGCGGGTGTTATCATTGAACCGTTCGCTACAGTTTCGAACGATGTAATTATTGGCGACGGATCATACATAGGTCCTACTGCCACCATTTTACCTGGTTGCCGTATTGGCAAAAACTGCAGGATATTTTCCGGTGCAGTAATTGGCGGCGAACCACAAGACCTGAAGTTTAAAGGAGAATACTCAACTGTTGAAATTGGAGATAATACAACAATCAGGGAGTGTGTTACCGTAAACAGGGGTACATCGGCCAAAGGGAAAACGGTTATTGGCAGCAACTGCCTCATTATGGCTTATGTACATGTTGCACACGATTGTATCGTTGGAGATAGTGTAATTCTTGTAAACTCTGTTGCCCTGGCAGGCGAGGTGGTTGTTGACGATTTCGCAATTATCGGTGGTCAAACTGGAATTCATCAGTTCTGCCACATCGGGAAACATGTGATGCTCTCAGGTGGCTCGCTGGTACGCAAAGACGTTCCTCCATATATAAAAGCCGGGCGCGAACCGCTATCCTTTGCCGGAGTCAATTCAATCGGTCTGCGACGCAGAGGATTCTCCAATGAGGTCATCTGCCAGATTCAGGACATCTACCGGATCATTTATCAGAAAGGATATAACAATAGTCAGGCACTCGAAGTGATTGAAGCTGAGATGCAGGCGTCACGCGAGCGCGATGAAATCCTCCTCTTCCTTAAGGATTCGAAAAGAGGCATTATAAAAGGATACTTCCCTGATTGAATAATATTTGATTTAACAGATAATCAAAATACTAAGAGGGCAGATGAGTTATTATCTGCCCTCTTAGTATTTGTAGGCTGTTATTAATTTGGATTGAACTAGTTATCGAAACCCTCTTTTCTCCAGCTAAAACAGGAGACAATTCAGCAGGAGGCAATCCTAATAAAAGAAAAGTGCAGAAACCATGGTTCCCAGGTAGATCCATGTTAAAATCTCTTTCCAGATATATTTCTGGTCGGAAAGCAGGAAGTGGGAGATAAAAAAAGCGACTGGAATCGTTGACATGGCGACGATCTCTATCCCAATGGTAACCAGTCCTAAAGCTGAAGCTAGCACCAAACCAAGCATCCAGTAGAAAATAACAAAATACTTTCGTGAACTCACTTTCATCATGTGGTAAACAGAGACAACCGACAAGCTTCCGAGGATTGAAACAAATGCAACTACAACAGTAAGAAATAAAAAATAAGGTTCAATCAGATAAGAATTATGACTGGTCCAAAGCATCTGGATAATATCTTTCCACATCGAAGAGGAAGAATCACTTAAAAATGAAATGGTCCACATAAATAGCCATGGTGCTCCAAATCCAAGGATCGGAACAACCAGCAGTCTCCAGTTTTCGCTTTTTTGTAAAACAAAAATGGCGATCCAAACCAATGGGAATAGTATTAAGGCGGGAAGGTAGAATAAGGAGGCTAATGACAGAAAAAATGAAGCATTAAAAGTGAAATTAATCTCTACCGGTTTATGATAGGTATCAAAAATGAAATAGACTGATATTAAGATAAGTAGCGTCGCAATATGAACCGGAAGAAGTGAGTGAAGTACCTGAAGTGAAGACACAGTTATCAGGTAGATTATTCCGGGAAGATACGATCTCTTTTTCAGAAAAAGAAACGTAGAACCCAATTGCGCAACAAAAAAAGAATTGATCAGAACCAGGCAAAAGGCGATAAAAACCTGCCAAAAATCCTGCTCTTTTAACAGATTATAAAGCAAATAGTAAAGCGGCATGGCTCCATTTGCCAGTTTAATATCCAATAGGGTGGGGGACTGAAAACTATGCATCCAGAAAAGAACGCCAGTAATAGGAATCAATAGCGTACTGAAAAGCGTATTACTCTTTATAATGCGTAGTAACATAAAGTCGTAGTTTAAAGATCAAAACCTAAATCTTTTCGAAAGTACATATTTTTAAACTGAATCTTCGAGGCATTTTGGTATGATAATTTAAGCGCCTCCTTGAAATCTTTCCCCTTCGAACTTACAGACAGCACCCTACCTCCGTTGGTTACCACGTCGTTTCCCGAAATTCTTGTACCGGCATGAAAGAGGATACTGCCGGAAACTTTATCCATATCAGTAATTACATCTCCTTTTTCATAGGCTCCGGGATATCCGCCTGCAACCAACATTACAGTAACAGCGGAGTCAGCATCAATATCAAGCTGACGATCGGCCAAATCACCGTTGGCAACACCTTCGAACAGATCAACCAGATCCGATTTTAATCTTAGTATAACTGCCTCCGTTTCCGGATCTCCCATTCGGACATTGTACTCAATTACAAATGGTTCAGAATTAACACTGATTAATCCGAAAAATATAAACCCTTTGTATTCAATCCCATCACTGTGCAAACCATTTACAGTCGGGATTACAATTCGCTCCTCTACTTTCTTCATGAAAATTTCATCGGCAAAAGGAACCGGTGATATTGCACCCATTCCTCCAGTATTCAATCCGGTATCTCCTACTCCAATCCTTTTGTAGTCTTTCGCAACAGGCAGAATCTTATAGTTTTTCCCATCGGTCAGGGCAAATACCGAACACTCAATACCGGTCAGAAATTCTTCAATCACAACAGTTTCGCTGGCCTGTCCAAACATTCCACCGAGCATTTTGCGCAATACCTGTTCCGCTTCGTCCACATTCTCAATAATCAGAACACCTTTGCCGGCTGCCAGACCATCAGCTTTAAGCACATACGGAGCTTTTAAACTATGGATAAAACTGATTCCTTGTTCAAGATTATCTTTTGTTACTGAATAGTATGCAGCTGTTGGAATACTATAGCGCATCATAAACTCTTTTGCGTAATCTTTACTCCCCTCAAGCATGGCTCCGCGACGAACCGGGCCAATGACAGGAACAAGTTTTAGTAACTCGTCGGCCAGAAAAAAGTCATGAATTCCTTCAACCAAAGGTACTTCAGGTCCAACAACCACCATATCTATCTTCTTATCCAATACAGCTTTACGGATTGCCTTAAAATCGGCAACTCCGATTTCAAGGTTGGTTCCAAATTCAGCAGTTCCAGTATTGCCAGGAGCTATGAAGAGTTGACCAATTTTCGGACTCTGACTAATTTTCCAGGCAAATGCATGTTCCCTTCCTCCTGAGCCAATGATAAGAATATTCATGTGTGTATAATTTGTTTTTTAAATGTCACATGGAACCCTCAGAGATATTCATCTTCTTTGGTGAGTTTTTGATCCTGAGGGTTTCATGTTTTTCTATCTGATGTACAAACCTAATGAAATAAAAAACGTCTTCGAAAACACTTATTGTCTTCGTTGGCAGACACTATTGGGCTGAACGTTTCGCAGTGCAAAATAAACAAAATTTTAAGCCAAAGACAGCCAAATATATTAAATTAAGGTATCTTCACCCCTTCAAACTACATAATTAAAATCTCAAATCATGGAAGATAATATATCGAGACGAAATTTTATTCAGAAAAGCGTCGTTGCCGGTATCGGACTTGCAACCATTAATCCACTTTCGGCCTGGGCAAAATCTGAAAAACCGGCTATGAAACTTGGGCTGGTGACCTACCAGTGGGCGAAAGACTGGGATTTACCAACATTGATTGCTAACTGTGTGAAAACCGGTGTGCTTGGGGTTGAACTGAGAACCGAGCATGCTCATGGAGTGGAGACTAAATTAAACGCAGTTCAGCGTGCCGAAGTGAAAAAAATGTTTGCCGACAGTCCGGTCACGTGTGTAGGATATGGTGCCAATTTCGAGTACCACAGTCCTGATTCAGCTAAGCTTCGATTGAATATCGATCAGACAAAAGAGTATATAAAACTTTGTAAAGATATCGGTGCCACAGGTATCAAGGTGAAACCGAATGACTTACCTGACAGTGTCGAAAAGGAGAAAACTATCGCCCAGATTGCAGCTTCGTTAAACGAGGTTGGGAAATTCGCCCGCGATTACGGACAACTCGTCAGGGTTGAAGTACACGGGAATAAAACACAGGAACTGCCTAATATGAAAGCAATTTTCGATCAGATAACCGAGAAAAACGTAAAGATGTGCTGGAACTGTAACGATCAGGATCTTCTGCCTCCTGGACTTGAAGGGAACTTCAATAGTGTTAAAAAGTGGTTTGGTGATACCGTACATGTACGTGAATTTAATGTAGGAAATTATCCTTACCAGCAACTTTTCAATCTTTTCTCAGGGATCAATTATAATGGATGGATTCTTCTCGAAGCGCGTACGGAGCCTGCCGATAAAATAGCGGCCTTAAAGGAACAGTTAGTGCTTTTCAATCAGCTTGTTGCTAATTCGAAGAAAGGGTAAAAGTTCTATCTACAAAAGGTGCATAAATAATGCAACCTTTTGTATTTCTTTCTAACAGGTAAGTACATACAACCTTTAATGAATAGCAGGCAGATATATATTGAAAGCATAGGCGCAGTAACAATAAGCAAAAACCGTCAGGCCACGCGGTTTAAAATCACCATCCGACCCGACGGAACAATTAGGGTAACAATCCCCTGGATTGCTTCATTTCGTAGCGGGGAGACCTTTCTCTCCGAGCATATTCAATGGATATCTCAAGCAAAAGACAAACTTGCTAAAAAACAGTGTGCTCCAAAATTGATTCAGCCTGGTCATCTGTTCTCCACACGAAATTTTCAATACAATGTTTGTTCTGCTGATGTACCCCGATTTAAAATCAGGTATTCACATAGAGAGAAATGTGTTAACTTCGAATATCCAAAAAATCAATTAATTGAGTCTGAAGAATTGCAAAGCAAACTTGAGGTTGCTATTGAAAATGTTCTTCGGTTTGATGCCAAACAATACTTACCAGCACGAATTACAGAGCTGGCATCAAATCTGGGCTACACTTATCAGAAAGTAACCATTAAAAACAATAAAACCAACTGGGGAAGTTGCTCGAACCGGAAGAACATCAATCTTAATCTTCATCTCATGCGACTGAGTGACAGATTAATAGATTATATAATTGTCCACGAGCTTGTCCATACTGTCATTCCAAATCATGGATCAGAATTCAAGGCAACCATGCAAAAACATTTTCAGGATGCATCCGAAATAGAAAAGGAGCTTAAGAAAACAAAAACGGGAATCTATTAAAATCAAAAATGTAACAATCCGGCATGATCGGCCATCACGGTCAGGGTGTAAGAAAGAATAAATGCAATCACCGGGGCAATAAACCAGATGATCCATAGCCTCTTTACTACCTTATTCGAAAAGGTCTCTTTCCATCCTTTCTTCGACACACTCAATGCAAAGATTGCAAAAGTGTTTAACTGAACCAATGATGTTGGTATACCACGGCTAACTGAGGCAGCAAGCAACAGCGAAGCAGTAATTACAGAGATGATCGAAGCTTCCACTTTCCCTATCGCTACAATTTCGGTTCCGGTTTTCACGATCAATTTCCGGCCAAAAATCGAGCTTCCGATCCCAAATGACGGGGCAATAATCAAGGTTGCAAGAATCATGATCAGTACAAAATTTCCACTGGTTGGATTAATATGTAATTCATTGGTAATCATGGATGCGATAGGTCCTGAGGCATTGGCAACATTGTTCGATCCAATCGAAAATGCCACATAACAGCTGGTTATAATTACGACCCAACGAAATAACGACTGTCTTTTAATCGTTTGAAAATATCCCGGATGTTTGTTGTCGAATCGTTTAATATAAACATTGGCAATAAGATACATAATTCCAAACGAGATGATGGGAAGCACAACCCATGTTGGGATGATCTCCCAAAAAACCTTTTTAACGTTGAGCTGATTCAAATAAAATGCCGGTGCAGCCAATGCAAGAACCGTTGATTGTGAAGTCGATTGAGGAACTCCGAGCAGGTTCGCAAAAAGGAGTGAAAGTGCCACGGAAAAAAGGATTATGGTCGTCAATGCATAATTCAGACTTTCAGCAGGAATAATTCCTTTACCCAATGTGATGGCGGTGTTCTTCCCTGCAAGCAATGCTCCTACAAGAACGCATAACCCGAAAAGTCCTGGAATAAGATCTTTTCGTAATATTCCTGAACCATAAGCAGTTGCAAAAGATGGAGAAGTGCCGCTGCCTCCCATATTAATCGCCAGAAACATGGCAACCAAAAATGGCAGCAGCAACCCGTTAAGCATTGGTGACAACATATTCAAAAAATTTTTGCCTGCGAAGTTATCCAATTAAGGCTAAAACGCAAATAAATTTTGGAATCATCAAAAAAACGGAGAACTTTGAAGCAATGAAAAACTGATTTATTGAGGTATCTGAAATAAAAATTTATATCTGAATGGATAAAAATGCGGCTGGTCCCGATGCATCGGGAGCAACTGGTTACTGGCGAAGAGCTGCAAGTTGCAAGCCGCCAGTTGCTTGAGTAAATGGCTCACATAAAAAATTGTAAAGATATTAAGAATGATAAAATGGGACAAATTGATTGCCAACTGTCGGCTCGGACTTGAAGACCGAAGAATTCAGGAAGCTGATGATATCCGATCGACTTTCCAGCGTGATTACGACCGGATTATATTCTCCTCCCCATTCAGACGACTTCAGGATAAAACGCAGGTATTTCCACTGCCGGGAAGCATATTTGTCCACAACCGACTCACTCATTCGCTTGAGGTGGCGAGTGTCGGGCGTTCGCTGGGTAATCTCGTAACTGCAGCTATCAAGTCAGAACAAGAGGCAGATTTTCAAAATATTACAGGTGAGATCGGTGCCATTGTTTCTGCGGCTTGTCTTGCACACGATTTGGGAAATCCACCATTCGGACATGCAGGAGAGAGTGCCATAGCCGATTTTTTCAAAAGTGGAGGCGGATCAAAATATAAACATGAAGTTACTGAAGCACAGTGGGCAGATTTCACCTGTTTCGAAGGAAATGCCAACGCTTTCAGAGTGCTCAGCCATCAGTTTTCGGGCAAAAGAAACGGAGGCTTTGCATTAACTTACAGTACATTAGCAAGTATTGTTAAGTATCCCTTCGAATCCTCACTTGCGGGAGGAAAACCTAAATTCGGATTTTTCCAAAGTGAAAAAGAGTTGTTTCGTAAAATTGCGTCACAACTGGATATGGTAAAAATATCGGATAGCCCGTTGCAGTATATGCGGCATCCGTTGGTCTATCTTGTCGAAGCGGCCGATGATATCTGTTATCAGATTATGGATGTGGAAGATGCCCATAAATTAAAAATTCTTACCTATTCTGAAACCGAATCACTCTTTCTTAACTTTTTTCATGCTGAAGAGGATCGTCAGTTGCTTGAAAACATCGCAGCAAATTTAGAACTTGTAAGTGACTGCAACGAAAGGATTGCATACTTGCGAGCTATGGTGATTGGAAAACTCACGAAGGAGTGTGCTGCGCTATTTATTTCGCGAATTGATGAATTTAGTCATGCAGAAAAAATTGTATCATTATTTCATTCATTACCAGAACCTTCGAAAAGCGCAATGGCCCTGATAAGATCGGTTTCTCAGAAAAAAATATATAACGACAGAGCTGTCATTGAAATTGAAATTGCCGGTTACAAAATACTCGGTACATTGCTTGAAACATTTATCAGTGCCGTTATTGAGCCTAATGATTTTTTATCAAAGAAACTTTTGATGCTGATTCCCTCTCAATATCAGAATTCGGATGATTCGATGTATGGAAAAATTCAGTCAGTCATCGACTTTGTCTCGGGAATGACCGACCTTTTTGCACTTGATCTGTACCGCAAAATTACAGGAATGGAATTGCCTGGAATAGCTTGACCTGGCTTAAATTTGGGATATGTTCGTATTGTTATTTCAACCAACTAATTGTCAGTATGATAGTTTATTTCAAAAGGATTAATTTCGCGCCCTGAAGCATTCAGTCATCAATGATATTGCACCCGACCACGCAGGGGAATCATCGTTTGGCAAAATGAACATTCAGTGTAACAGTAACGGACCAACTATTCAATCTTTTTTTATTATAATTTTATTAATCAAAGGTCCATGTGATCAGGTTAAGGTATTGGCATGAAGATGATGGACTACTGATAAATGACTTATTTAATTAAAATGAAAAATTTATTGGTCATTAGATTCAGCACATAATACAATAAAAATACTACTTTTACGCAACGACATTTCCCATTGTTCCATCATTAAGATAAATACGTATTGTGAAGTATTCTCAGACTGCAATTTTTCATAAAGCACTCCTTCTGTTTATTACAATTCTGTTTTCGGCTCAGCCTGGTCGATCTCAAGAGATTCAGGAGATCAAAATTACGGGAAGTTATTCTAAAGCTCCATTGCTGGAGTTTTTCAGTTCACTTGAAAAAAACTATGGAATCAAGTTTTTTTATAAGGAAGAGTGGATAAAATCTACCGAAGTTACAAAGACTTTCAACAATGTACCTTTGGTACAGGTTATGAATCAGATCTTTATTGGGAAGGACCTGACTTTTAAATTTTATCAGAATAAATCAGTGGTTATTTATCCGATAGGTGCGGCTAACCGTTCGGAGTCTGGCATTGATGATTCGAAAGTTCTGATTATTGGCGACCCACTCAATCAGGGGCGTTACCAGCGCGCCAAACTACAAGGCCGGGTGCTTGAAGGGAAAACCGGTGATCCTCTTGCAGGTGCAATTGTTTACAATATGGAAACCAAAATCGGAGTTGCAACCGATTCGAAAGGAAGATACACAATGGAAATGCCAACCGGAGATATGCACCTTCGAATAACATTTTTGAGTTTTCAAAATCAAATTCAGAAAATACGACTCATCCAAAATGGAAATGCCGATTTCGAACTATTCGAAGAGAGCCATAATCTTGCTGAAATAACCGTGATAGGTGATGAAAACAATGCATCGAAGGCGCAGATGAGCATGATAAAAATGTCTGCTGTCACTCTAAAAGAGCTTCCTGTACTAATGGGTGAAGCCGATTTAATTAAAAGCATGGTGATGATGCCCGGCGTTCAAAGCGTCGGAGAGATGTCGTCAGGATTCAATGTCCGTGGCGGAAATACAGACCAAAATCTTGTTCTGCTCAATGGTGCACCGGTTTTTAATACAACTCACCTTTTTGGTTTTTTTTCGATGATTAATCCCGATGGAGTAAAAGATGTGACTCTTTATAAAGGAGGAATTCCCGCATCCTATGGTGAACGAATCTCGTCGGTTATGGATGTGCAACTTAAAAATGGTAAAGCAGAAAATCTTAGTATATACGGTGGTTTGGGAATTATTAACAGCCGCCTTACCATCGAAGGACCATTTGTGAAAAAGAAGAAAAGCACCTTTATGATTGGCGGCCGAAGCACTTATTCCGACTGGCTGCTTCAGCAAACGAAGAATCCCACCTTTATGAACAGTGTTGCCCATTTTTATGATGTGAATGGCACTGCAGATTTTGAATTAGGCCCCAGAAACCATTTAAAATTAACAGGATACCTAAGTTCCGATGTTTTTAATCTTAATTCCAGTTCGCTTTACAAATATGCCAATTCACTTGGTTCGCTGAACTGGAAATTGAATCTTTCGAAAAAACTGATATCAAATTTAAGTCTGGCTTACAGCAAATACGATTTAAATATGGATGAGAAGGATCCTGTCCGGCCGGAGGATGACTATACGTTGAAATCAAGTATTCAATACGGCAGCCTCAAGTATGCGTTATCTATTTATCCGACAGTCAGGCAACGAATTAATGCGGGTTTTCAAGCCATCGGATATTGGATAAATCCCGGAGAAGTTGTCCCATTGCAATCGGTCTCCGATGTACTTTACAAATCATTACGGCATGAACAATCAGCCGAACTGGCATTGTTTACAGATGACGATTTCGACCTCTCGGAAAAGCTGTCATTTAACCTTGGATTGCGCTATACAAAGTTTATCAACTACGGTCCGGGAGTTGTTTACAATTATACACCTGGAGTTCCGAAAACGCAAAGTGCAATCACTGATTCAACTGTTTACAAGTCGGGAGATATCATAAAAGCCTATCAGGGACTTGAACCGCGTTTTGCTGTAAAGTATAATCTGGCGGATGGAGGTTCGTTCAGATTAAGCTTTCAGCGAATTCACCAGTTTGTCAGCCAGATTTCAAATACAGCCGTCATCTCACCGGCTGATTACTGGAAATCGGCCGATCCCTATCTTGCACCATTAATCAACGATCAGATCGCGTTAGGCTTTTTTAAAAATCCCGGGAAAGGAAAGTATGAAACATCTGTTGAAATGTATTACAAAAAATTGCAAAACTTAATGGAATATAAAAACGGGGCTCAACTCCTGATGAACAATCACATAGAAACAGATTTGCTGATGGCAACCGGTTACTCGTATGGTATTGAGTTATTGGCAAAAAAGAATGAGGGACGATTAAACGGATGGATCAGCTATACTTATTCGAGAACGTTTCGAAAAGCTGATAGTCAGTTTAGTGACGAAAAAATCAATGGCGGAGCATTTTACCCTTCAGTATATGATAAACCTCATGATCTTTCGGCGGTGATGAATTACAAAATCAGTCGGCGGTGGCGATTTTCAGGAAATTTTGTCTTTTCATCGGGTAGACCAATTACGCTGCCGGAGCAAAAATACATTTACGGAGAGCATCAGGTGGTGGTCTTTTCCGACAGAAATAAATACAGGATGCCACCTTATCATCGTATGGACGTGAGTCTTACATTGGATGAAAACCTTCGTAAAAAAAGGATGTGGAAAGGAAGCTGGACCTTCTCAGTCTACAACCTTTACGGACGTAAAAATCCCTATTCGGTTTTTTACAGAAAGGGTGCAACTTCTCAGGAGACCGGTCAAAGCCGGTATGACGTCTACAAATTGTCCCTCATTGGAGTTCCTGTCCCATCTATCACCTATAATTTTAAATTCTGATGCAAAAAGAACTAAAATACCTGTTATTACTGCTGGTTTTCTTTGTTTCTTGCGAACAGTATTATCAACCAGATATCGAAAGGATTGATGGCCAGCTTGTTGTTGAGGCGAGAATTACCAATGACTTATCGAGGAACCTAGTTCATCTGACACGAACCCGCAGTTTTAATGATAAGGTACCACTTACGGAAGTCTCGGGTGCCACGGTAGAGCTGGTAGAAAATAAAACCAATAAGATTCGGGGTACTGAAAGTAGTCCGGGATTTTATGTTTTTAATTCAGTTCCGGTAAGCGGGAAAAATTATTTTTTGCGAATTGGAATTCTAAATGATATTTATGAGTCGCAAGAGGTCACCATGCCTCCAATTCCGACAATTAATAATTTCATATCAGAGTATGTTATAAAAAAAGTATACGTTAACAACGTAGAGGGTATACCGCAACCATTTGATAAACCGGAGAGAGAATTTTATGCCGATATGCCAGTTACAAATTCACTATCTTACTATAGGTTCGATGTAAAAACAGTATGGGAATGGCACTGGGATTCAATTCCAAATACGCACTCCTCCATTCCTTCAGCCTATGGATGGTATGTTTATCATGAAAAAGAAAGTTTCAACCTGGCCGGTCCTAAAAATTTCAGCCTGGCCGAAAAAATAGAAAAACATCCCCTTTTGGCAGTATCATATAATATATATGATTATCTCTATGCCGATACTTTATTCACAAAAGCTGATACCTTGTACACAAAAGGGTGTATAATAGTCGTTGATCAGTATGGCACTTCAAAAGAATCATACGAATATCACGAAAAGATGAACAGTCAATTCTTAGCTGTTGGCAGTCTTTTCGATCCTATTCAGACTCAAATCTATGGGAATGTAATATGCAAAACTAATGCTTCAAAGATTGTTTTCGGGTATTTCGATCTGAATTCGTATGCACAGTTTCGTTTTTATTTTAATTTGTGGGAACCGCCCGGTAAAGTTATTTTGAGACAAATTTTCCGTTATCCTGATATACCAGACACTAAAGGGATGAAGAGATCGCAACCGATAAAAGGTCCACCTGATGAAATACCACCGCCACTGCCACCACCCGTTTGGTGGGAATATTTATAGGACGTATAGTTGGATATTTCAGCAGTTTAACAAATGAATAACAGTTTGCCATTAATATAAAAACAGAGATTTAAACGTGAAAAGAAGAATAATTACAGGGTTACTACTCTTTTTTGCTTTGACAGGCAAAGCTCAGGAAAGAGAGTACTTCAACCTTTTTACTGACCGCGATCTTTATATCAGTGGTGAAACCCTTTTGCTCAAAGTATTTGCGCCATCAGATGAACAATCAGGAATCGTTAGTGTTGATTTGATCAATACCAACGGGAAAATAATTTCAGGAATTAGTAAGAAAATAATTGATCATCAAACAGATGGATTTATTGATCTTCCTGATTCCTTAAGTTCGGGATGTTATCTGCTCTGCACATCAACAAAAACAAATCCTACTTTAACTGTCAAAGAGATATACATTAGTAACCAATTTTCCGGCTTACCCGAATCGAATTTCGCTTTACGATCATCAGAAACTAACTCCGTGGCTGAAAAGCCAGCTGCGCTACAAATCGATGGTCTTGATACCACCTATAAAACAAGAGGGAAAGCTAACTTAACCCTTCGCCTGCCGTCTGAACTTCTTTCACAAATAAATGAGAATCTGTTTGTTAGTGTTGCAGAAATAGCTCCCGGGTACAATCCGAATACCTTCTATAGAATTGCCAAACCCAAAAAAAACCAAATCATTGAAAAAGAAGGGGTTATTCTTGAAGGATTCGTCAAAGATATTAAAACCGGAGAGCCATTTAAAAATGGTATCGTCTTTCTTTCGATTCCCGATACAATTCCGAGGTTCAAATATTACATCACAGGTGAAGACGGTCATTTTAATTTCCAACTTGACAATTACTTTGGAAAAATACCTGTTGTTGTTCAAGGCTTTGACCCGGACGAAAAGCGACTTCTCAAAGTTGTCCTTAACAATCGCGACAGTCTTAAAAGTGGCATACCAGCTTTCGAAACCTGGACCATTTCTCCCGAATTCCGAAAGAGCACAATGGATAATATTGATGCAGTAACTTTTAGTAAAATATTTAATTGTCAGGAACTTACAATCGCACCAATTCCGGTAAATAAAACAGACGACTACCCCTTTTACGGAGTTCCAACCGAGGTTATCGATCCGCAGCTATTTATCGAACTTCCTAATTTTACCGAAATTTCACGCGAACTTTTGCCGGGTGTTAAATTCAGGGCGTATAACCGGATACCATCATTACAGGTTTTCAGCCCGGCATTGCACAACTTTTTTAACGACCAGCCATTGCTATTACTCGACGGCATTCCTATTCGTGATCTAAATGTCATTAAAGATTTGGGGTCAAAAGAGATAGACCGCATAGAAGTTTGCCATAGCAAAAGGTTTTACGGTAATCTGGTCTTCTATGGTGTAGTTGCCATTTATACCTCAAAACCTGATTACAATCGCGTAGCAGAATCAGATGATCTTATAAAACTCAACCTTAATGTAATTCAGCCCAATGTAACCTTAAATGTCCCTTTAGAACAACGATTAAACGAGATGGATCTGCGTAAGGTGTTACTTTGGAAACCATCATTAAAGCCTGAACAAAACATCAACCTTGATTTTGAGACGTCTGATATCAGGGGCAATTATAAGCTGATTATACATGGAAAAACCAAAGACGGATCTACTTTTTATAAAGAACAAATTTTTGAGGTAAATTAATATGGCCAACAGGATTCTATCTATCATCACCCTTTTCGGATTATTTGCAGCCTCATCACTCGCGGCGCAAGAAGAATTGCCCAAAAACCTGAATGCCGAAAAAATAAAAGGGATGTCTTTTATCCCTTATTCCTCCTTTTCAGGATCACCCTATTTGAGTGAGAAGTTCCTGATCGGTGAGATTGAATTTTTAGACGGGACAAAAGCTGGTAATCTCGGATTGCGTTACAGCTCATATCGCGATGAGATAATTTACTATAATACATATCTTTCATCTCAAATTGTCATCGACAAAATCAGTATTAAAGGATTCTCATTTACCGACGGAAATGGAGTCAGAAGGGTTTTTCGTCGACAAAATTATACCGGTTATTTAAACGGCGAACGTTTTTTTGAGGTACTGAGTGATGGCAAAATATCGCTTCTTGCATATCGAAAAGTTGATCTGGGGACTTGTGATCCTTCATATAGCAAACTGGGTTTAGCCTATCAACAATCATATACCTATTATATGTATGCTGCCGGCAAGGGTTATTCTCCGCTTTCGCTAAACCGAAATTCACTGCTTTCAAAATTCGATAAACCAAACCAAAAGTTGGCAAAAAAAGTACTCCGTAAAAATAAAGTGATGTTCACTGATGAAGCAAGTTTTGTTTTAGCCTGGAACGTGCTTAAAGAGAATGGGATAAGCATAAGCTTCTGAAACCGGGATAGAGAGAAGTTGAGAGAGGGAGTTGTTTAGAGTCAACTTGAAAAGAATAGGTGAAGGTGTTATGTTGATGACCTTCTGAACATTGATTTGATGGAAACTCAACCCATATTTTTGCCATCAACGGGCATCATGAAGATTCAAAATCATGAAATCTCAATCGCATTTTCAAATATGTTTTACAATAAAAATATCTACTTTTACAAAACGACGTTTACCAAATTTTCAATCATCAAGACTACGACATATCGTGAAGCATCTTCAAATTACAATTTTGCATAAAGCACTTTTTCTGATTACAACGATTTTTCTTTCAGTTCAATCGGGTCGATCGCAGGAAATTCAGGAGATCAAAGTTTCCGGAAGTTTTACAAAGGCTCCCATTCAGGAGTTCTTCTATTCACTCGAAAAAAACTATGGAATCCGTTTTTTTTATAAGGAAGAGTGGATAAAATCTATGGAGGTTACAAAGACCTTTAACAATGTACCGCTGGTACAGGTTATGAATCAGATATTAACGGGTAAGGAATTGACTTTTAAATTTTTTCAGAATAATTCAGTGTTCATTTACCCGCTGGGCGCTGATAATCGTACCGGGTCGGGTGTTGACGATTCACAAGTTCTGGTCATTGGCGATCCGCTCAATCAGGGACGTTATCAGCGGGCCAAACTGCAAGGTAAAGTGCTCGACGGCAAAAATGGTGAGCCGCTGCCTGGCGCAGTGATTCACAATCTGGAAAGCGGACTTGGGACATCAACCGATTCGAAAGGAAAATATACTTTTGAAATGGCCACAGGCGAAATGCACCTTCGGGTATCTTTTTTGGGATTCGAAAATCAAACTCAGAAAATAAGATTAATCCAGAATGGAAATGCCGATTTCGAACTTTTTGAACAGAGCCATAAAATTGCTGAAATAACCGTGGTTGGTGAAGAAGCCAAAGCCTCAAAGGCTCAGATGAGCATGATAAAAATGACATCCATCACGTTAAAGGAACTCCCTGTGCTGATGGGGGAGGCTGATCTGATCAAAAGTATGGTTATGATGCCTGGTGTTCAAAGTGTCGGAGAGATGGCATCGGGATTCAATGTCCGGGGTGGAAATACTGACCAAAATCTTGTTTTATTGAATGGTTCACCTGTTTTCAATACAACTCATTTATTTGGTTTCTTCTCGATGATTAATCCCGATGCAATTAAAGATGTGACACTTTATAAAGGGGGAATTCCAGCCGCCTATGGCGAGAGAATCGCTTCAGTGATGGATGTACAACTTAAGGAAGGAAGAGAAGAGAATCTTAGTATTAATGGTGGTATTGGATTGATTAACAGCAGACTTACCGTCGAAGGACCGTTTGCGAAAAAAAAGAAAAGCACTTTTATGATCGGCGGCCGAAGCACCTATTCAGATTGGCTGCTCAAACAAACGAAGAATCCCACATTTATGAATAGTGTGGCGCATTTTTACGATGTTAACGGTACTGCAAATATTGAATTTGGTCCTAAAAACCATTTAAAATTAATGGGTTACATAAGTTCCGATGTTTTTAATCTGAATTCCAGTTCACTTTACACGTATGCCAATTTGCTCGGTTCGCTGAACTGGAAATTGAATCTTTCGAAAAAACTGATCTCAAATTTAAGTCTCGCTTACAGCAAATACGATTTAAATATGGATGAGAAGGATCCTGTTCGACCTGAGGACGATTATACACTGAAATCGAATATTCAATACCGCAGTCTAAAATATTCACTTTCTTATTATCCTACAAATAAACAGCGAATTAATGTGGGTTTCCAGGCCATCGGATATAAGATAAAACCAGGCCGGATTCTCCCCACCCAAAAAATCTCAAATGTTCTTTCCAGATCGTTGCGTGAAGAGCAATCAGCTGAAATGGCATTGTTTGCAGATGATGATTTTGATTTGTCGGAAAAACTTTCATTTAATCTTGGATTACGCTACTCCAGGTTTGTAAACTACGGACCGGGAATTGTGTACAATTATGCACCCGGACTTCCGAAAAGTCTCAGTTCCATCATCGATTCAACAGTTTACAATTCAGGAGATATCATTAAAGCCTATCAGGGACTCGAGCCCCGAATTGCTGTGAAATATAATCTCGAGAATGAAGGTTCATTAAGGTTAAGCTATCAGCGAATTCACCAGTTTGTCAGTCAGATTTCCAATACAGCCGTTATCTCACCCGCCGATTACTGGAAATCGGCTGATCCGAATCTGGCTCCGTTAATCAACGATCAAATCGCATTCGGCCTTTTCAAAAATCTCAGGAATGGTAAATACGAGACATCGGTTGAATTGTATTACAAAAAATTGCAAAACATGATAGAATACAAAAACGGTGCGCAACTACTTATGAATAACCATATAGAAACAGATCTGCTCTTAGCCAACGGCTATTCGTATGGCTTTGAGCTATTGGCCAAAAAGAATGAGGGACGTTTAAACGGATGGATCAGTTACACCTATTCGAGGACTTTCCGAAAAGCAGATAGTCGGTTCAGCGACGAAAAAATCAATAGCGGAACCTATTACCCATCGGTGTATGATAAACCTCACGATCTGTCGGCGGTAATGAATTACAAGATCAGCCGAAGGTGGCGGTTCTCGGGAAATTTTGTCTTTTCATCGGGCAGACCAATTACGCTACCGGAGCAGAAATATAATTACGGAACGAATCAGGTGGTGATCTATTCCGATAGAAATATCACCGTATGGATGTGAGTATTACATTGGATGAGAACTTGCGTGTAAAACGAATGTGGAAAGGTAGCTGGACCTTCTCTATCTACAATCTTTATGGCCGAAAAAACCCTTACTCGGTTTTTTACCGCAAGGATGCATCGGTGCAAAGTACAGAGAAAACCCAATACTCCATCTACAAATTGTCGATAATTGGTGTTCCAGTTCCTTCGATCACTTATAATTTTAAATTCTGATGTTCAAACAACTAATATACCTCTCGCTTTTGCTAATTCTTTTTGCCTCGTGTGAAGAGTATTATACTCCGGCAATTGATAGTGTTGAAGGTCAATTAGTTGTTGAAGCAGTGATCACCAATAATTCGTCAATAAATTTTGTCCATTTGACCTATGCACGCAATTTTTCGGATGACCAGCCTCTGAAGGTTGTATCAGGGGCCAGCGCAGAGCTTGTCGAAATCGATGGTAAAGTTATAAAAGGCATTGAAAATACCTGGGGCTATTTCACCTTCAATATGGTTCCGGTAGTCGACAGAAATTATAAACTGCGTATTTTCCTAAAGAAGGATGTTTATGAATCTGAGGTGGTTACCATGCCTCCTCTCCCGACAATTTCCAATTTTTATGCGGAACATGTTGAGAAAACGAAGAATGCATCAGATGGTTATAATATTCCAGCGGGTTTTGTTATTCAAGGGAGAGAGATGTACGCCGATATACCTGTAACCAATCTGCTATCGTACTACCGTTTTGATGTTAGATCAATTTTAGAATGGATATATATTCCCGTAACTGCTAAAGGCCCCTCTCTACCACCAATCTACGGGTGGCAATCGTATTTCGAACGCAATCGGTTCAACCTTGCCGGACCCGGTAAATTCAGTCAGATCAAAAATATTGAAAAGTATCCGCTTTTGATGTTGGTGTATAATAAAGATTATTACTTTCATTCCGACACCGTTACGTCCGATGGATGGATACTGATCATTGATCAATTTGGTACGTCCAAAGAATCATTCGAATATCATGAAAAACTGAACAGTCAATTTGCAGCCGACGGTAATCTCTTCGATCCTATTCAGACCCAGGTATACGGGAATATCACCTGTTTAACAGATCATGCAAAAATTGTTTTCGGATATTTCGATTTGAATTCTCATCAGCAATATCGTTATTATTACGATATGTCTGGTCTTGGCGCTGAGATGAAGCTTAGGCAAATATTCCGTTATCCGGACATTTCTGATTTTGGGCAGGTTGATAAATCGCCACCTGACTGGTGGGAAAAATGAACATTTAATAGTCATAATTTGAAATTAAAATGTATAAAAAACTGATATACTTCTCATTTTCGCTCATTCTTTTTGCTTCGTGTGAAGAGTATTATACTCCGCATATCGATCTGATTGATGGGCAACTTGTTGTGGAAGCTCAGATAACCAACAATCCATCGAAAAATTTTGTCCGTCTGACCAAAACGCGTGGTTTTTACGACACTCACTCACCGGCGGTAGTATCGGGAGCAAGTGTTGTACTCGTCGAAATTAATGGCAATGTAACAAAGGGAATTGAAAACAGCATAGGTTATTTTCAATTCAATACTGTTCCCGTGAGCGGTAAAAAATATAAATTACGTATCATTTACCAAAATGACACCTACGAGTCAGAGGAAGTGACTATGCCTCCTCTCCCGGTTGTTTTAAGTGCATATTCGGGAAACAAAATCGAAAGGTATTACAGAACCGACGCATATGGAGTTCCGCAAGCTTTTGACAGACCGGGCAGAGAGATTTATTTTGATCTTTCGGCAACAAACACTCTTTCGTATTACCGATTCGATACAAGAGCAATCATCGAATGGATTTACTATATTCCTATGACTGGGCCGCCACCTCCCAACGACCCTCCTCCGCCTAATGTAATCTATGGGTGGCATTCGTATTATTTTAATGAAAGATACAACATTGCCGGCCCGAAAGCATTCAGCCATTCGAATATAATTGAAAAACACCCGTTATTAACACTGGCCGATAATGCCCGGGAATACCTCCAGTCTGACACATTATTAATGAGCGGATGGATATTGATCATTGACCTATATGGCACTACTAAAGGATCATTTGATTTTCACGGGAAGTTGAACAGTCAATTTGCTGCCGACGGTAGCCTTTTTGATCCGGTTCAGACTCAAATCTATGGAAATATTACATGTATAACCAATCCGTCAAAAATTGTATTCGGGTATTTCGATTTAAATTCGTATCAGCAGAACCGTTATTATATAAACTTAGACACTCAAAAAGAAAATATTAAACTGAGGCAAATATTCAGGTATCCTGATATTCCGGAGGAAGGGCAAATCCTTAGTCTGGGTTCGTCTCCCGATTGGTGGGAAAGATAATATTGAAACAGACAGAATTCATATTTTAATGCACAAAGAACTAAAATATCTCTTGTTATTGTTAATACTCCTCGCATCATGCGAAGAGTATTATACTCCGAATATCGATCTAATTGATGGACAGCTTGTTGTTGAGGCTATGATCACCAACGATCTATCCAGAAATTTTGTTCACCTTACCAAAACGAGTGATTTTTACAACAAGCAGCAAACTGGCGACGTAATCGGTGCAAGTGTAGAACTCATCGAAAATAGCAGCAAAGTGGTAATGGGTACTGAAAGTGGTACAGGATATTTCAGGTTCAGTACAGTTCCAGTGATCGGTAAAAATTATAAGTTGCGTATTAAATACCAAAATGAGACCTACGAATCTGAAATAGTCACAATGCCTCCTCTCCCGACTATTCTGGATGCATATTCGGGAAACAAAGTGAAAAGAATATATAGGACTGATGCATACGGAATTCCGCTACCCCTTGATATGAAGGGAAGAGATATTTATATTGATGCTCCGGTAACGAATGAACTTTCACACTATCGCTTTTTCACAAGATCAATCCTGCAATGGCTTTATGCACCTGCCGGTAAGGGTGGCCCTCCACCTCCGCCACTCTTTGGATGGCAATCGTTTTATGACAATTCAATATTTAACATTGCAGGTCCGAAAACTTTCAGTCAGTCCGATAAAATTGAAAAGCATCCGATATTGTGGCTGTCGTATGATTCAAGGGATTACCTCTTAACTGATACATTAGTCTCTTATGGATGGATATTGATCGTTGACCAATATGGCATTTCAAAAGGTTCGTATGAATTTCACGAAAAGCTGAACAGCCAATTTACCGCTGATGGTAGTCTGTTCGATCCGATTCAGACTCAAGTCTATGGAAATATCACCTGCATAACAGATCCTTCAAAGATTGTGTTCGGATATTTCGATTTGAATTCCTATCGGCAGTACCGTTATTATACGAATTTGTATGTTCAGGAAAAAGACATTAAACTGAGACAAATACTCAGTTACCCCTATATTCCCGAAAAAGGACAGATCTATGGTTTCCCTCCCGATTGGTGGGAAAGATAAACGTTAAACAGCGATAAGGCACAGAATAAAATTAAGATGGAACGAAAATTATTTATATTATTACTGCTTTTCCTTGCGTTTTCGGCTAAAGCTCAGGAAAAAGAGAACCTCAGCCTTTTTACCGACCGTGATCTGTATGTCAGCGGTGAAACCCTTTTGCTCAAGGTATTTACACCTGTAGCCGAACAATCAGGAATCGTTAATATCGACCTGATTAACCGCGGAGGGAAAAAAAT
>JAPLDR010000126.1:58321-62729 GCA_026391655.1 Bacteroidia bacterium
TCTACAAGAACTGACAAAACAATAACTTTCAAAGTGTTGTATATTTCAAACAGGTTTAATGGCCTACCTGAATCCAACACGGACTGGCAACCATCCGGGGTACTTCCTTTAAAAGAAAATCCAGTTCAGAATTTACAGGTCGAGGGCATTGAAATGCATTATAAACCCAGAGAAAAGGGACATGCTATTGTTCATATACCGGCTGAATTACTTACACAAACAGATAATCTATCTATTTGTGTTGCCGGGGTAACTCAGGAGTTTACCTCCCCGACATTCATACAGGAATCAATATCCAAAACCAGCCAGACCATTATAAAAGAGGGAATTATAATCGAAGGAACCGTTACCGACTTAAAGACAGCTCAGCCTTTTAAAAATGCGGTGGTCTATCTCTCAATTCCCGATTCAATTCCGGTATTTAAATATTATATCACCCGTGAAAATGGCCGTTTCTATTTTCCAATCGAAAAATATTATGGTAAAATTCCTGTAGTGATTCAGTGCATCGCAAAAGATAAATCCCGTTTACTGAAAATTACCCTTGACAATCGCGACATTCTCAGTAGTGCAATGCCCACTTTTGAGACCAGAACTTTTCATCCTGAACTTCGAAAGAGTGTAGTTAGAAACACTGAGGCCATTACTCTTCGGAAAATATTTAATCAACAGGATATTACACCGACGAAAACTGTCGATCCGCAGCTTTTTATCGATTTGCCTGATTTTAATGAAATCTCAAAAGAACTTTTACCGGGAGTCAAATTCCGAAACTACAACAGAATTCCAACTTTGCAGGTTTTCAACGGCGCTCAGCAATTCTTTTTTCCCGATCAGCCTTTACTCATGCTTGATGGAATCCCGATACATGATCTTAACGTGATTAAAGATATGGGGACAAAAGATATAGACAAAGTTGAGATTTGCCAGAGTGAAAGATTCTATGGTGACCTGATCTTTCCGGGCGTAGTTGCCATTTACACCTCAAAAGCCGATTATACGCGTGTACCGGAATCTGATGATCTGATCAAACTCAACCTCGAAGTAATTCAACCTCGTGCAAAATTGAATGTTCCATCGGAACAGCGGTTATTTGACCCGGACCTTCGGCAGGTATTGCTTTGGGAACCGTCATTGAAACCTGAGCCAACAATCGCGCTCGATTTTCAGACTTCCGATATCCGGGGAGGTTTTAAACTGGTCATACGTGGAAAAACGAGGGACGGATCAATTTTTTATAAAGAACAAATTTTTGAAGTGAACTAATATGGACAACAGGATTTTATATATAGTCGCCCTTTTCGGTTTGCTGGTAGCCCAATCACTCATGGCGCAGGAAGAGTTGCCAAAAAACTGGAATTCCGAAAAGATTAAAGGAACCCGCTTTATTCCTTATGCCTCTTATTCGGGAACTCCCTATTTGAATGAAAAGTTCGCCTCCGGAAAAATTGAATTTTTGGATGGCACGAAAGTGGAGGATCTCAAATTGCGTTATTCCACATACCGTGATGAGATAATTTATTATAATGCAGCTATTTCAGCTCAAATAATCATCGACAAAATCAGTCTGAAAGGATTTGCCTTCACTGATGATAACGGTATAAGGCGGGTTTTTCGCCAACAGTATTTTGACGGGTTTATGCCAGGCAACCGCTATTTCGAAGTTTTAAGCGATGGTGATATAGCGCTGCTTGTTTATCGCAAAGTTGTCTTACTGGTTTGTTCACCTTATAATAACAATCTCGGAAGACTATTAAATATGTCCTATCAGGAGGCATTTAGTTATTATTTTTACTCCAAAGAGAAGGGATATCAGCTGGTGAGAATCAACAAAAATTCACTTCTTTCTAAATTCGATAAACCCACTCAGAAGGTAATAAAAAAAATACTTCGCAAAAATGATGTGTCGTTCGATACCGAAGCCGATTTTGTTACAGCCTGGAATCTTGTCAAAGAAAATGGGATAAAAATAAACTTCTGAAAAATAGCCAGGCCAATTTAAAATCAGGGTGTATCTACCGAAAACAATCGGGCAGATTCCGACTATTTAAGAGAAGGTGCCTTGATGCAGTTCGATTATGATGCTTGTTTGGTTCAATTAAGCTACTTCGTCCAATTCACTTTAGCCGATTTCACCTCTTTTGAATTTCCTCCAACCATAATAATAAATTCACCTGGTTCCCAGTCATACTTCAGATCAGCGTTATAGAATTTCAGGTCTTCGGGCGTAATGTTGAATGTCACTGATTTTGATTCCCCCGCTTTTAATGCAATTTTTTGAAATCCTTTCAGTTCCTTCACCGGACGGGTTACAGTTCCAACGAGATCACGGATATAGAGCTGTACCACTTCGGCACCGTCGTACCTGCCAGAATTCGTCAGTGTTATGTTTGCACTAACAATCTGATTTCCTTTTGCCTGAGTGCTGCTCAACTTCAAATCCCTGTATTCAAACTTTGTATAGCTTAATCCGTAACCAAAAGGGTAAAGCGGATCGTTGGAAACATCGAGGTAATTCGAACGGAACTTCTGAAACCAGGCTCCTTCAGGTAAAGGTCTTCCCGTATTTTTATGGTTGTAATAAATGGGGATCTGCCCCACATTCTGCGGGAAAGTGGCAGTCAATTTCCCGGAAGGATTGACCTTGCCAAACAGCACGTCGGCAATTGCATTTCCCGCCTCAGTTCCTGAAAACCAAACATTAAGTATGGCCTGTAAATGAGCATTTTCCCATGACAATGCAAGCGGTCTGCCAGTGAACAAGACCATAATAACAGGCTTTCCCGTAACAAGCAGTGCTTTGAGTAACTCTTTCTGGTTTTCTGGCAGGTTAATATCAGACCGGCTTGAACTTTCTCCGGTCATTTCAGCAGCTTCGCCCAATGCAGCAATAATAACATCAGATTTTTTAGCTACCTCAACGGCTTCAGCTACCATTTCAGCCTGAGACCGTGTGTCGCGGTAGGTAGGTTTTCCAAAAATGCTGATCCTCGAATTCAATAGTGAATCATTCACAATATTGGTTCCTCTTGCCACCAAAATATGGGCATCGTTACCAAGTGCATCTTTCAAACCGGAAAGTAATGAAACCGATTTTGTGAAATCCGCAGCTACACTCCATGTTCCGGCCATATTCTCCTTATTATCAGCCAGTGGACCAATCAAAGCAATCGTCCCTTTCTTCTGCAGTGGTAATAATTGATTATCATTTTTTAGAAGAACAATTGATTGTGAAGCAACTTCTCTTGAGGCCTGACGGTTTTCAGTAGTAAAAATTTCATTTTTGGCGCGATTATCATCACAGTAACGATATGGATCTTCAAAAAGTCCCAGTTTATATTTTGCTTCGAGAATCCTTCGGCAAGCCAGGTCAATTTGTGCCCTGGTAATTTTGCCATTCTCCAACGATTTTTTTAGTGTGTTCAGAAATCCATCACTAACCATATCCATATCAACTCCTGCACGAAGTGACTGACCGGAAACTTCCTGCAAATCACCAAGTCCATGGTTAATCATCTCTGAAATGGCGGTATAGTCAGTAACAACAAAGCCGTTAAACCCCCATTGTTTACGCAGCAAGTCAGTCATCAACCATTTATTGGCCGAAGCAGGTATTCCGTCCACTTCATTGAAAGAGCTCATGACGCTTCCGGCACCCGCATCGACAGCAGCTTTGTATGGCGGAAGGTATTCATTATACATCCTAATCCTGCTCATGTCCACCGTGTTATAATCGCGACCGGCTTCAGCTGCTCCATATAAGGCAAAATGCTTAACACAAGACAAAATTGTATTGTTTTTGCTCAGATCATCACCCTGATATCCTTTTACCATCGCCTTAGCGATTTGAGAACCCAGATAAGGATCTTCGCCTGAACCTTCGGCAATTCGTCCCCAACGTGGATCACGGGCAATATCAACCATGGGTGAAAAAGTCCAGCATATTCCATCCGCACTTGCTTCCTGAGCGGCTATCCTGGCTGATTTTTCAATCAAACCCATGTCCCAGCTGCACGACATCGCCAAAGGAATCGGGAAAACAGTCTGATAGCCGTGAATCACATCCATTCCAAACAATAATGGAATTTTTAAGCGGCTTTCTTCAACAGCAAGTTTTTGAATAGTGCGTATCTTGCTGACTGACTTAATATTAAAAAGTCCGCCCACTTTGCCTTCCCTGATTTTTTTTCCAATGTCAGAGCTGGCTGCCTGTCCGGTAGTAATATCACCGGCAGCAGGTAAATTCATTTGACCGGTTTTTTCATTCAAAGTCATCTTACTCATCAGGTTATTAATGAATTGATCCATTTTTTGATCGGAACCTTTTTGAGCATAGGAAGGTGTAAAAAGAATTAACGTCAGCATTGCTGTAATGATGGAATACTTTTTCATAATTTTGATTTTTATT
>JAPLDR010000099.1:0-33041 GCA_026391655.1 Bacteroidia bacterium
GCAATAGGTATTCCAGTCAGGGCGGTTTGTGATGCCGTCAGGCCCTCCGGAAACGGTAGCATTAGCAAATATGGTTCCGTTGGCAGTTATTTTAAGATTTTGTCCTTCGGATACCTGGATACCTGTTGTTGTCCATGCCTTTGTGCCGGAAACCTTAATCTCGCCATAAGCGTTAACAGAAAGGATGACTATAAATTCCCCTTTGTTATTGCCAACATCCTTATCATTTACTCCCAAAAATATACGACCGTTTTGAGGAGCAGAAAAAGTATATGAATTTCCGGCAAAAAAAGGATTTCCATTTCCAATTTTCATAATAAGGCCAGCAACAGGCTTTCCATTTACGACGCAATAGGTATTCCAGTCGGGACGGTTTGTAATGCCTTCGGGTCCGCATTGTACCGTATTATTGGCATACACTCTGCCACTGGCAGTAAGACTGATTTGCTGACCTTTTACAACATCAACTCCTGCATCGGTCCATATTTTTTTACCATCAACCTTTACAATCTGTGCTGAAAGACTGAATGCGAATAAAACAAGGAAGAATAATTGAAATGTTCTCATAATTGTTTGACTTGTCTTCATAATAGGATATTTTAAGTGATTTGTAAATTCAATAATTTCCATTTAATAGATTTTTATCTCAGAGGCATTTTCGTGCCTTACTTTCATGTCGCGTGGGATGACGAAGATGCTGACATTCCCTTTCTTCAGCGATGTAGTCTTTCTTTTCTCATCTCTGGTAAAAGATAATTCCTTTGCAGGTATTTCCAAATTTGCCGATGAATTTGTCTGACTAATTTTATTGATGACATCGGTGGGTTTTTTACCAAATCCTGATATCGATATTTTAAAATTACCCTTACCAATGCTCAGATCTTTATTTTGATTGGCAGAAGGGCCAGTATCTTCAAACAGCTTTTGGCTGCCATCACCTCTAAGGATAACAAGTTGCCCTGACTCCCAGGTAAATGTATTGTACAATTTTTCGAATATAGCTTTCTCCATGCCTGCAATAGGCCCTGTTTTATCTTTCATTATTTCGAAGTCAACTTTTTCGGCCAGTGATATGCCTGTGTATAAATCAATTGCCAGCTCATTATAAGCGGAACCTGATTTTATTTTATCAAAAATTACCCCTTTAATTTCTGAAAAAAGCATACCAAACAGCCCTTCTGAATCGCCACTGTTAATTTTATACATGGCATCAGTAACAGAAAGTAAGGCGCCAATTCCCATCAAATCAAGAGCTGTCGCGAAGATTTTGGACTCGCGCGTTTCAGTATTGAGCGGGTTGGTGAGAAAATAAATCTGTGTGGCATCAGCCGGTAATCCGTTTTTGATATTGAAGTAGGCCTTCCTTGCAGGATGGGTTGACGCAAATACCTCCTTACCCAACCTGTCGGTGAGGGTCACCTTTGCTTCATAATAATGATTGCCTGGTGCCATTGGCCTGATTTTAGCATATCCCCCTTTGTTTTTGAGCGCATATTCCGGCATCCTGAGGTGATTTAATTCTCCTTTGTCTTTGAACGAACGGATTTGCATGATTTCAGCAAAAGGTGCTTCAGGGTATTTTTCCAGTTTAAAATAATCAAGCAGATAATCGGGTGCCGAACTCAGGTTTTTTATTTCCAGCCTGATAGCCAAAGGTGTATCCCCTGATGTTCCGCCTAATCCCCAATAATTGATAATTTCATTAAGCCTGAGTTCCGGGTTCCAGGCATCTTTAATTTTGACACGGATCGGAACTTCTTCTCCGGCATTGATGATGCCTTTGCCTTCATACCCATTCTCTACCAGGTCGAATATAATATTTAGCCCAATTGAAATTTCTGCTTTCAAAGGAGTAACCATATTCTCAGCCATTACTTCAACGATTTCGGTCATTGGCTTGCTGGGAGGACTATCGGATGCATAAAAATACGCTACTTCAACAGAGCCACTTTGATCGGTAAACACCTCAATTTTTTTGCCTTCTTTCCCGTTAGGCCCACGCAACATACCTAATGGGTTTGCTCCTACTATCGAAAATGTTGTTTTGGAAAATTTAAGAGGTTGTAAATTCTCATCCTGAAGGGTAGCCGTGATTAAGGCAGGAAACCGTTTATCAGGAGGGACGATCCCCTGGGAAGACGAAATTCCCATGGATGGCTCAACTTCTACTTTACCACGTTCCGAAATAAAGCCAATGTAAGCCTGGTCTTCCTTTTTCAATTCAGGGCAACTAACTAATACAGATGTTGAGTTGATAAAATGACCTGAATTTCTTAAAGATTCTGCGATAGGCGCAGTGTAAACGACTTTCGCCTGCCCGTTGGCATCGGTGTTGGCAGATTTAGCAGAGAGGCTACCCGGAGTAATTCCATAATTCTCAGTAATCGAAAACGAAACGGTTTTGCCGGAAACGGGTTTTGCTGCCTGATTATCACCTGGTGCGGATGAATATAGGGTGGCAGTAATTTCTACGATAGATTGTCCATCAGGTTTAACTTCTTTGGGTAGCGACGTGGCTTTGATGGTGATTTCTTGTTTTTTGTCATCAATATTCACACCTTTGAATATTCGTTTTAGAGGAGTGGGGTATTCAAAAAATTTATTTCCTCCTAGGTAACTATTAAAATCAAAAGCGGTTTTCCAACTCACTCCTTTTCTAAAACCAATATGGAGTCCTATATCATTTACAACAGTCGTCCAAACTCTTACAGATTCACTTTTTTTGAATAGATTAAAATATATATCACTAGTCGAC
The DNA here is from genome assembly GCA_026391655.1 of Bacteroidia bacterium. Classification (GTDB taxonomy): domain Bacteria; phylum Bacteroidota; class Bacteroidia; order Bacteroidales; family Prolixibacteraceae; genus JAAFHB01. The sequence continues at coordinate 2,756 of JAPLDR010000099.1, forward strand.
ATAACCCCCTCGTAAATATTGCTAAGTTGATGTGAAGGATAGGCTGGGCTAAAATAACACCAATCGGCATTCACAACCTTAATCTTATCCATAACAAAACCACTCTTACTTGCGAATTGCCTGATAACTTGAATACCTTTTAAATTATCCAGATTGCTACCGGTTGCTACGATTGGTATGATTTCATATCCACCAGTATAATTAGGTTGTAGCAACCTATAATCATATGGCCAATATGCGATTATATTCATTTCAACATCGGCTGCAATAATTAATTCACCACTTTCTAAGTTACGCTTCGATTCAGGAAAGGGTGAAGGATTTGGTGAATAAGTAGGGTTTTCTATGATATATATTTTTAATTTTGTGCCATTCCTATCTTCCCAGGTTCCTATGATATCATTCAGATATTTTTTTGCAAGAGCTGTATCCCCGACGAAAAGAGTTTTTCCCATGTATTCAATACAATGGTCACAGGTATTAGGGTGGTTCTGACCATAGCTTTTACTTATAGATATTGATAAGACAATCGTAAAAGCGCAAAATAGCCAACTCATTAGATTCTTTTTCATTACCTTTCCTTGGTTTATTTATTATTTACACACCTCACCGAATAGAAATTACTTTCACTACCTCCAGCTCTGAAAACCTTGTGGTTGTTATGCAACATACTTTTGTACGCAGCAGTTCTACGTGCAATCGTTGTGGAAGTCCACCAGTATCCAGCCTTTCCCAGATCACCGAACGGGTTTATATCTTTCGGATTCATATATCCTCCGGGCAATGCGTTGAAGCTGATTTCGTTGGTGGCTCCAGTGTTGGGTTCATGCCATAAACCATCCCCGTTTTCAATAATGCCTGTTGCTTTCAGTTTGCCACCGACCGTACCTTCTCCGCCGAGGTAATCAATCATTTTCTGCCATTCTTCATCCGAAGGCACATGCCATCCTTCGGGGCATAAACAACCTTCCAGCACAGCATAATAATTATAAAGCCTGCCGTAAATCTGCCCGTTGCTTTCCTTATTGTCGTACCAGACATACATACCTTTTTCTTGACTTTTTTTAAGACTGATCATTCCAGAGCCCGGCGTGATGTGCTCTCCGCTGTTATACCTTGATGTCCTTAGGTTGGTGCACATCCAAAGCTGGTTTTCGATTTGAACAACAGGGTAGGTATTCCCATCAATATCTGTCAGCGTACTATCAACGATATCGTTTAATTGATTGTCGCTTTCATTGATAAAAAATGGCCAGTTCTCTTTAGCGGTTCCATAATGTTGGATGAACCTCTCTTTTATAATGTTATAGGAAGGTTTTTCATTTAGAAACCAATCCGAAACTTTACTTCCAATTTCCAAATCCGATTTTGAGTTTTGAGGATAAACAGATTTAATAGCAATAGAATGTGACATTAGCAGGGTAATAATCACAATGACTGATCTGGAAATCTTCATGATTACGAAATATTTAGTGATGTTATTATCTAATTATCAATAATGTAATTAGTATTTTTCAAGGCTTTATAAATACTAATCAGACTTTTCACTTTAATATTTGATAAATTCATTTTCATTATTCTCAATTGTTTTTACTTGAATCCATACTTGCTTGTAAATACAGAAAAATCAAAACAATATGTCGCATTTGGGTTGAATATATCTGATTATTACCGTTTTTTAGTCGTGCTAATGTAAGGATTAATTTTTTACAAATTATTAAATGAAATTGATATTTTCGCAATTTTTACGTCATATTATATCATCTCACTTTCTCACTTTCTCACCTTCTCACTTTCCTTCTTCCCCTTCCAATACCAAATACTCCCACGGTTCGAAGTAGCATTTGTGATTTTCTGTATTAAAATTTATCTTATTTTGATTGAAGATATTAATATACTTCCCATCAGCAATTGAGCTCGTTATAACCGTTGTGATGGTATCAGGACTCATATTTACCAGGACCAACACACGTGAATTGCCTGATGATCTCAGAAACGAAACGATTTTATCAGGAGCAGCGTTGGTGAGCGGAACGAGTTTCCCACCGTATGGCGGATTCCAAAGTGCCTGGTTACGATGTCTCAGACTATTCAATGTTTTGTAGAAAGGAGTCATAAGTGTGTCACTCCAGTTGATTGTATCTTTAGCAAAAAACCTGAGTCGTTTTGTCATCCCTGCTTCTTGTCCGTTATAAATTAATGGCATACCCGGAAGTGTATAAGTAAGCACTGCACAACTTTTTTCTCCTTTACCAAATTTCTCTTTTGCTGTACCATTCCACGAGTTTTCGTCGTGATTGGTGATGAAATTCATCTTGAATGCTCTTTGAGGCAATACAGAGTCGATCTTAGATTGCAAGTTAAGTATGGCACCGGCTTTCTTCTTTCCCTTTGCAATGTCGTTCATAAGGTGGTGCATTTCCCATCCGTAATTTGAATCGAATGCTATCTTGCATAACTCCGGCTTGTCTTCATTTTCGGCAAGCATATAAAGTGGTTTAATATGCTGAAGTTCTGTACGCGCGTCTTCCCAAAAATCGTTGGGAACATTCCCTGCTACATCGCACCTGAATCCGTCGATACCAAAATTATTAATCCAGAACTTCATTGAACTTACCATCGCTTTACGCAACTCTTTATTTTTGTAATCGAGTTGTGCACAATCGGTCCAGTCATACGGAGTGGCGATACGCCCTTTGTCATCTTTTTTATACCATTCCGGATGATTTTTAATCCAGCTATTGTCGCGCGCAGAGTGGTTAGCAACCCAGTCAATAATCACCTTGAACCCCATTTGATGCGCCTTTACTACGAGATTTTTAAAGTCTCCCTTTGTTCCGAATTCGGGATTGATAGCCTTGTAATCTTTTACCGAATAGTAGCTTCCCAAACCAGTTTTAGCCCCATCCGGGAATTTACGATCTTTCTCGCCGATAGGGTAGATGGGCATAAACCAAAGAATGTCGACCCCCAGCGCTTTTATACGGGGCAGATCGGCTTGTAACGCTTTGAAAGTCCCTTCGGGCGAATATTGCCGCGTATTGATCTCGTAGATTACACTGTTTTTTACCCAATCAGGGTATGGAGTAGCTTTTGGGACCTCTTTTTTGAAGAGAAAACACCCCGAAAATATTGCTGCGATCGTGAACAGGGTCACGATCCTGATTTTGTATTGTTTCATGATATTTAAAGATTATTTTGCCACGTTAAAGGTATGATAATTCTGTTGAAATTACTAAGCTTCAAATTAATGCGAATTCCCCTCGTTTGCAACTGACATACAAGACCGGGGCTTTGATATACAAGACCGAAGCTTTGAGGTCCGAAGTTGGTGCTTTAATATACAAGGCCGGTGCTATGAGGTGCAAGACCAGCGAGGGACATTGCCCAATTCAGCAATTTTCTTCTTAATCTTATCCGGAAGATTGAGTTTGGTATTTTTATCAATGTGGGACCGATTTTAAATGCTGACTCCAACGGCATCAGGCCAATTGTTTCCAGGTAATTAACCCTTGCAGCCTGGATATATTTAAAAATTGACAGATTGTTCACATGTCCAAAAATATCAATTTCACTCTAGACAATAAGGAGTTCAAGTTTTATTGAAAAGTTTTCCATTTAATTATCCTTAGCTATTTTGTTCTTAATTCGGAAGACTATATTTTCAATTTTCCACATGTTGATGCTGGTTTTTCATTTCGCTTGATTTGTATAATAGTCAAAATCAAAGTAATGCCTTTTGTTACACTCCCAAGTCTCACCAATTATTCTTTTCTCACATTTATCTACAGGTATTGCTTTGCTTCCATTTAAATCCTTTAAGGAACCGAAATATATTGAAAATGAGTTTTTGTCAAATTGTATCGCCATCCAATAAGCAAAAGCATTGTATTTTTCCTCAGCAGAGAGTGCTTTTTCATAAACATTTGCTCCAAGATTATATCTTGCGTTTAATTTTCCATCTTTTTGATATTTATTTCTGGCTTTCACGCTTACAACATACTTAATTCCATCTTTTTCACATTCGATATCCGCGAATGTTTCGTTCATTATATTATCATTCAGATTTCTAATTCTGTCGAATTTTTTATCAACCAATGCTTTTATGGCGAATAGTTCTCCTAATTCTCCAAGAGACTTTTTTCTAGCAGCTTCTTTTCTATTTTTAATGTCCATAAGATCTTAGTTGTCAATAATTGTGATTTCTAAACTTGTACCAAACTTGTATCTATTATGGCCAAAGGTAATGTAACCCATCAGATTATTCCGGCTTTCCATCCCTTTTGGTAATCATCGTTTCAACAAAAATAATCATAAAACATTACCAATAGACAATTGTCCGGGGGTAGGTAGGGGAGATTGTCTTAAAGGTCTTTTTTTACCGCAATGTTCGCAAAGTAGACGCAAGGATCGCAAAGTTAATGTGTTGTATTATTTGTCTTTGCGTTCATTGCGTCCGCCGGCTGGCGGATGGCGACCTTTGCGGTAATTTTGTTTTCTTTTGGGACAACCTCTTTTTCTAACGCGATTGCAATCGAAGATCGGCGTTAGCCAAATCGCGGGACCCAAAGGCACTTTTGATAAGCTTTATACCAATCTATTGCATTCTTTCCGGCCAACTATTCTTCCATTGCTCAAGTACCGTCAGCAATTCATCAATTTGCTGATCGGTATGTGCAGCAGATGCAGTAATCCTTACAATAGACTGAACTGTTTTTACAGGATAGTTCACAAAAGGTGCAATGATATGGTGGGCTTTCAGAAAATCGGATAGATCTGCAGCATTTTGCTGATTGCTGAATAAAATCGGAATAACAGGTGCACAACTATTGGTCGTGAGGAATCCAAGTTCGTTGAATCCGGCCCTTATTCTTGCTGAATTTAAAAGCATTCGTTCCCTGAGTTCGGGATGTTCGGTGATTAGTTTTATTGATGCAGTGGCCGCCGTTACAAGAGATGGTGGCAGGGAAGTAGAAGCACCATAAACAAGCGATTTTTCCCTGATTCGTTGTGTGATCTCGTTACTTGATGCAATAAATCCGCCATAAACTCCGATGGCTTTACTCATGGTTTCGGTCTGAAAGATTCGGGGCGCATCTCCGAGATCGAAATATTCGGGTGTTCCGCGACCATTCTTACCAAGAACTCCCGTTGCATGTGCGTCATCCACAATCAATAACCCATTATTGTTTTCAACAACCGGATAAATCTTGTCCAATGGGGCAATTTCACCTGTTAGCGCAAAAATTCCGTCAGTAATTACCAATGGCTTCTTTGATTTGTTTTTACGGATCAAAGATTCAAGATCAGCAGCGTTGCAATGTTCGTAGAAATATAAGGCTGAAAGGTCAGATGGAATCCCGTCGGGTATACTTGAATGTGCCGACTGATCGGCATATATGGCATCGTATTCGTCTCTGAGAATATGAAGTAATATCTTATTTCCCAAGTAACCTGATGCAAACACAACGGCATCGTCGCGGTGTTTAAACCCGGCCAGTTGCTTCTCAAGTTCAAGATGGATTTCTGAAGTTCCGGTTGTTTGACGGGAGGCCGAAAAGTTTAATCCATACTTTTTAGTTCCCTCGATGGCAGCTTCCACCAATTTGGGATGATTGGCCAGTCCGAGGTAATTATTTCCTGCAAAGCATGAATATTGATGACCTTCAGACCAGATATAATTTCCGGCACCACTTTCAAGAATTAGCATGGTGGTTGATATCTTAAATTAAACGACTTAACAAAAAGGAGTATGATTCCGGCAATTATAATGTTCTGTGGCATATTCAATCAATTAGACAATATCTTACGAAAGGAGAAAAATTGAGTCCAATCCGAAAAGTTTTTTTAGCCACCAAGACTCAAAGTCACAAAGCTTCACTAAGAATATATTACAGATCGTAAGTACTTTGTGCAACTTAGTGACTTCGTGACTTTGTGGCATTTTTATATTTATAATTAGTAGAAAACACGCAATTCGATTAATAAAACTTCCTGAAACCGATAATTTCCCTTACTTCCTGCAATGTTTTTGAAGCCGATTCGCGTGCTTTTTCTGCTCCGTTTTTTGCAACCTTCGACAGATAAACACTATCCTTCGAGATTTCTTCAATACGGGTTCGGATAGGTGTTGTGAAGTGGATGATATCTTCGGCAAGCTGTTTATTCAGGTCGCCATATCGGATTGAGCAATTGCTGTAGGCAGTATCGAAATGACTCACTACATCAGGCGCAGAAACTACTTCCATCAACGTGAAAAGGTTCCGGATCACATCGGGTTTTATCTGATGCATCTCAGTTGGTCCAGTATCGGTTACGGCGCGCATCACTTTTTTACGGATACTGGCAGGCGATTCGGCCAGCGAAATGGCATTCCCCTCCGATTTTCCCATTTTACCTGAACCATCAAGCCCCGGAATCTTTACCATATCCTTCCCTTCGAAAGTATAGGCTCTGGGGATCGGGAATGTTTCGACATTGTACATGCGGTTGAACCGGCGGGCAAAAGTGCGCGACATTTCCAGGTTTTGCTCCTGGTCTTTTCCTACGGGAACAAAATGGGCTTTATGGATAATGATATCGGCAGCCATCAATACCGGATAGGTAAGCAATCCGGCGTTAACATTCTCGGGTTGCTGACGTGCTTTACCCTTAAAAGAGGCTGTCCGTTCCAATTCGCCCAGATAGGCATTCATATTCAGAAGAAGGTATAACTCAGGAATCTCGGGTATATCACTTTGAATAAAAATCGTTGATTTCTCAGGATCAATACCGCAGGCCAGGTATTCAGCCAGTACTTGTTTGACATTGGTATGCAGGTCACCGGGAACCGGATGAGTAGTAAGTGAATGAAAATCTGCAATAAAGAAAAAAGTCTGGTGTGTATGCTGCATCTCAATGAAGTTTTTTACAGCTCCAAAATAATTTCCCAGGTGCAGGTTTCCGGTCGATCGTATTCCGCTTACTACTGTTGACATGTGTTTACTTTAAATTTAAGGTGCAAAAATATAAAAACCATGGGAATAGTGCAGATTATTCTTCCAATCCGGCGATTTCGTAGTTTTCCTGACTGATCAGAGGCTCACCTTTAAACCGGAGGATCAGTTGGGCAATTGCGAAAGTGTCCTTTTCGCAGTAACGTGCAATTCTTTGTATATCAAAAGTTTTATAATAGATATCCGCTACCTGGCTGCCGTCGATATCGTCTTTTGGCGTCGGAATATTGAAGATGTTGCAGAGCAATTCAAGCGAGGTATAATGCTTGTAATCGCCAAATTTCCACAACTGAAGGGTGTCGAGCATCACATCTTTTATCTCCCATGGTTTTGCACCTGCGATATCTAAAATCGGCGGAAGAGCTAATCCATTGATCAACATTCTTCGGGCGATAAACGGGAAATCGAATTCCTGTCCGTTGTGGGCGCACAATTTGTGCATCGGATTGGCCATAAAACCCTTGAGCATCTCTGAAAATTCCTGCAAAATAACTTTTTCATCATCACCGGAATACGATTTTACCCGGTAAGCCCGATCTCTTCCTTTGCGAAAAATTTTACCGGCCGAGATGCAGACAATCTTTCCAAATTCGGCATAGATACCAGCTCTGTTATAAAGACCGTCAGCCGTTTCGCCCTCTTTTCCAATCTGACCGGCTTTTTTTGTCCAAAGTTTTTGCAGATTCTCCGGCACACTTGCCAGGTTTTCGTACTGCGGAACTGTTTCAATATCTATAAATAAAACATGTTCAGGTAAAAGTTTTTCAAGCATATCGGATTGATTTTAGGGGTTGTCGTGGAGGTGTTTTTCAATATATTGTGTGATAATATCGATCGCTACTTTGTTGTTCCCGCCCTCCGGCACAATAATATCGGCATACCGTTTGGTGGGTTCGATAAACTGCAAATGACTGGGCCTGACTGATTCCTCATATCGCTGAAGCACTTTAATGACATCTCTGCCCCGTTCAATGATGTCGCGCCTAATCACGCGTGATAACCTGACATCGGCTTCACAGTCGACGAATATCTTGATGTCCATTAATTTACGTAACTTCTCAGGTTGAAGACAAAGTATCCCTTCAACAATAATCACTTTGTGTGGTTTTACTAAAATAGTCTCATCGAATCGCGTGCAGGTAAGATAGGAGTAGAGGGGCTGATGTACACTTTCGCCCTTTTTTAGTTTTTTTAGACTGTCGATAAGTAATTCAAATTCAATACTATCAGGATGGTCAAAGTTGATTTGCTGGCGTTGTTCAAGGGGCAGATGACTATTATCGCGATAGTAGGCATCCTGCGAAAGGACAGCAACATCACCTTTTTTTAAACGGCTGATAATTTCGTTAACAACAGTAGTTTTTCCTGATCCGGTTCCTCCGGCTATTCCTATAATGAGCATAAATTCAATTGTTTAAAGCATTAAAGATGAAGTTCTGAAAAATCAGAGGCATTTTGCAATCAAACCGATATTCAAAATTAAGGAAATATTTTGTTATTCTGTCTGTAGAATCATGGAGTCTGCCCTTTTTTGAACTTACTTTGGGGATAAAGTGTTAGTTTTGTATTCAGATTTAACCATTTGATAAAATTTATAGATATGGAAACAATCCTTATAAAATTAAGTCCAAAGGCGAATAAGTCAAAACTGATTGAGGCTATTGAAATGCTTAAAGGGGTAAAAAACGTTACTGGAGTTAGTGGGTCGATTGCTGAAGAGGAATTTATAGCAAAACAGATGACAGTGTCACGCAAAAGCGGAAAAGGTAACAAACAGAAAGTCATGGAATACTTAAGCAAATAAAAATGGATTTTGAGACTTCAAAGAATTTTGATAAGTTGGTTTTTGGGAATATCCTCCGAATAAAGATTGTAAAACAGTTTAATTATAAATAAAAATTGCCTCATGATAAAACATGTAGTTCTTTTCAAACTCAAGGAATTTGAAAATGAAGATCAAAAGGCGGTGGTAAGGAATAAAATCAATCATGCTTTGCTCGCACTAAAGGATAAAATTAAGGTTTTAAAGTACATTGAGGTTGGTCAGAATTATGAGCTAATTACAGCTTCATGCGATATTTGCCTGATCACCCATTTTGAAACACTCAGCGACCTTGAGGTTTATCGCATCCATCCGGAGCATCTTAAAGTGTTTGAGTTAATTAAAGCAAATACCAGTAGCAGGGCTGTTGTTGACTTCGAATTCTAAATCTATATATTTAATGAATAATCTTTATCCGCTGAAATTTATCCCAATCTGTAAGGACAAAATATGGGGAGGCAATAAGCTGAATGAACTCTTGAATAAAAAATATCCCGAATTGCCAAATTGTGGCGAATCGTGGGAGATTTCGGGTGTTCAGGATGAAGTATCAGTCATCTCAAATGGTTTCCTGAAAGGGAATAACCTTGATGAACTCATCGAAGTTTATATGGGAGATCTGGTGGGGGAGAAGGTTTATGAAAAATTCGGAACTGAATTTCCACTCCTGGTAAAATTTATCGATGCCAACGATAATCTTTCAATACAGGTTCATCCTAATGATGAATTAGCTATGGAAAGGCACGATGCATTTGGCAAAACCGAGATGTGGTATGTAGTTCAGGCTGATCCCGGAGCAAAGCTGATCTCAGGATTTAACCGTAAGATTGACAAAGAGGGATACCTCAAATATTTTAAAAACGGACAACTCGAAGATATTCTCAATTATGAAGAGGTCAAAGCGGGTGATGTTTTCTTTATGCCCGCCGGCAGAGTTCATGCGATTGGTAAAGGAATTGTTGTGGCCGAAATTCAGCAGACCTCTGATGTCACTTACCGTATTTATGATTTTAACAGGGTTGATGATCAGGGCCATCCGCGCGAACTTCATGTCGATCTGGCACTCGATGCCATCGATTACCGGTTTGAATCAAATTATCGCACGGAATATAAAGCTGTTGATGATAAGTCGGTTAAGCTTGTTGAATGTCCGTACTTCACAACCAATATCTTATCACTAACCACTTCGGTTGAACGTGATTTTGCAGATATTGACACTTTCGTGATTTATTGCTGTCTCGGGGGTAAATACATCATTGGATGGGAGGATCAAAGCATCATAGTCGAAAAGGGTGAAACAATTCTTGTTCCAGCTTTGATCAACAATTTCGTACTTTCAGCCATTAATGACGATATTGCAAAACTTCTTGAGGTTTACATAAAAAAATAATTTTCTATTGTAGTTGTTTTAATAACAATGAATTAGCTGAAAGCGTTTGGCTCAGCCAATTTGTTTCAAAAAAAAAGAATGATCATCAAAAAAGCTGAATTTGTAATCAGCAATACAGATCCGGAGAAATGTCCGTTATCCGAAAAACCTGAGTTTGCATTTGTTGGGAGATCAAATGTTGGCAAATCATCATTGATCAACATGTTAACGGGATTTGGCGATCTGGCGAAAGTTTCGACAGCGCCCGGGAAGACGCGGCTGATCAACCACTTTAATATCAATGATGAGTGGTTTCTTGTTGATTTACCGGGATATGGTTATGCCAAGGTAGGACGTTCCTCCCGCGAACAGTGGTTGTCGTTCATTCGGAAATATCTGCAAATCAGAGAAAATCTGTATTGTGTTTTTGCATTGATCGATTCACGCCATAAGCCTCAGGCTAATGATCTCGAATTTATGAACTATATGGGGGAACACGGAATTCCTTTTGCCATGGTATTTACGAAAGCAGATAAATTGTCTCGCAGACAACTTGAAAAGAATCTTACCTGTTACAAAAGTGAAATGCTCAAAACATGGGAAGAGTTACCTCCTCTTTTTGTGACATCTGCCGGTACCAAATTGGGCAGGGATGAAGTCCTTGGATTTATTGAAAACATTGTGAAAGGTAATATATAAAATTTCACCAGCCCTGACAAGGTTTAAAACTCTGTTATGGCTCTAAATATCAATATTATAACTAATGGATATTCTTTCGGGTCAATAGTTTTTTAAAAAAAGGTTAATATTCAGTTTCGTTGTTGGTTCAATATTTTTACATTTGCCCATAGATAGTAGTGAGTTTAATTCATACTGAAAATCTCTATATATGCCCACAGGTTGCATCAAAATTTTTACCGGTTCAGAGTCCAAATATCTGGCCGAGAAAATAGCTGAAAACGCCGGAATAGCATTGGGAAAATCATCGTGTCCGCGTTTTTCTGACGGAGAATTCGAACCCTGTTACGAGGAGACCATCAGGGGTTCATATACATTTATTATTCAATCCACTTTCCCCCCGGCAGATAATCTCCTGGAATTACTTTTAATGATTGATGCTGCAAAAAGGGCATCAGCCTACAAAGTAATTGCGGTGATGCCTTATTTTGGTTTTGCCAGGCAGGATCGAAAGGACAGGCCAAGGGTTTCCATCGGAGCCAAGCTTGTAGCCGATATGTTATCAACAGCGGGAATCGACCGCTTAATCACAATGGATCTTCATGCAGATCAGATTCAGGGATTTTTTGATGTCCCGGTTGATCACCTTAGTGCGGTGGCTCTTTTCATCCCTTACATCAACCAGATGGGACTTCGCGATATCGTTGTTGCCTCTCCCGATGTTGGTGGGACAAAAAGGGCGAATGTGTTTGCAAAGCACCTGAAAACTGATCTGGTAATTTGCCATAAATCGCGAAGTAAGGCGAATCAAATTGATTCAATGACACTTATTGGGGATGTTGAAGGCAAAGACGTAATTATTGTTGATGATATTATCGATACGGCAGGAACGATCACCAAGGCAGCCGATCTGATGAAATCCAAAGGAGCAAACTCTGTTCGCGCTTTTGTAACCCACGCGGTACTTTCGGGTCCGGCTTTTGAGCGAATTGAAGAATCCTGCATTGATGAAGTTCTCGTTACCGATTCAATTCCGCTCACTCATAAATCAGATAAAATTACTGTTTTGTCGTGCGCACCTCTCTTTGCTGATGTCATTCAGAAGGTTTTCGAAAATAAATCAATCAGTACGGCTTTTATCTAAGAATTGTTATCTTTGCGCCCGGTTTTGCAGCATACCTTTAATGGTGTGATGCGGATACCTTCCTTTAAGAAGGAGATCTGAGTAAACACTTAGTTACAAAACAGTTAATTTTTAGAACAACAAATGAAAACATTTCAAATTAAAGGTACTGCCCGCCTGGCAGTAGGTAAAAAAAGCAACAAGGCACTGAGAGTTCAGGATTTAGTGCCATGTGTAATTTATGGTGGTGAAAAAATTGTACATTTTCAGGCTCACGAAAATGAATTCCGCAAACTGATTTTTACACCGAAAGTATATCAGACTGAAATCGATGTTGATGGTGTGATCTATCAGACTTTCTTGCAGGCTTTGCAGTTTCATCCTGTTACTGACAAGCTTCTTCATATCGACTTTCTCGAAATACGTGAAAATGTACCTGTTAAACTTCAGATTCCAGTTCGCCTGGATGGATATGCCAAAGGGATTCAGCAAGGGGGACGCTTGAAAGCGAATCTCCGGACACTGAAAGCAAAGGGATTTTCAAGAGATTTCCCTGATGAGATTGTTATTGATGTTACAGCACTTAATCTGAGCGAAAGTATAAGGGTTGGTGATGTAAAAGTTCCTGGAATTGAGATATTGAATGCAAAATCTGTTCCGGTTGCTACTGTCGTGGTAACACGTGCTGCACGTGCGGCAATGTCTGATACCAGTGCTGCTGCAGCTGGTGCTAAAGCTAAAAATTAAAATTTCGATGTTTTGAAACGCCTGATTGTAGGTCTTGGAAATATCGGGGACGAATACGAAAATACTCGTCACAACATAGGATTTTGGATATTGGATGCCCTCGCAAGGGCGTCCAATATTTCTTTTAGCGATAAGCGATATGGTGCTGTTGCTGAAATGAAGTATGCCGGAAAGACCTTTATATTACTGAAACCCAATACGTTCATGAATCTTAGCGGTCGTGCGGTTCAATATTGGATGCAGAAAGAGAAAATTGAACTTGATAAAGTTTTAATAGTAGTAGATGATCTTGCCCTTCCGGTTGGAAAGGTTCGTATACGTTTGAAAGGTAGCGATGCTGGTCATAATGGTTTGAAAAGCATTCATCAGATTCTGGGCACTCAGGATTTTGTGAGGCTTCGGTTTGGGATTGGCAGCGACTTTCCAAAAGGTTATCAGGTTGATCATGTGCTAGGCCGTTGGACGACCGATGAGGAGGTGATTGTTAATACAAAAATAGAGCTTTGTGTTGAAATCATAAAAGCCTTTGCAACTATGGGCATTGGAAGGGTAATGACTCAGTATAATAAAAACTAATGGAAGAACCTGTACGTATTGATAAATGGCTCTGGGCTGTTCGCCTGTTTAAAACCAGAACTCTTGCAACCGAAGAGTGCAGGAAGGGGCGTGTTACAATTGATGGGATTTCTGTAAAACCTTCGCGGGTTCCCAAACCCGGTGATATTATTAAAGTACGTAAAAACCCTGTGACCTATTCATATAAAGTAGTTGGAATTACAGGGAAACGGGTCGGAGCTAAACTGGTTCATGAATTTGCTGCAGATATAACGCCGCCAGAAGAACTGAAAATCCTCGAAATGCGGCAGCAAATGAATTCTTTCGAACGCGACAGAGGGACAGGAAGACCAACCAAAAAAGACCGACGCGATATAGATCGTTTACAGGATTGGGACTAGTCTATTTCGATTTTTTAAAATCCTCCATTACTCCATCACACATCCATCTGGCAAGCGCTTGCCTGTTATTTTCATAAATTAGTCGTTGCTGATCGCGGGCATGGTTGATATTCCCAAGCTCAATAAATACTGCTGTTGGCATTGTTTTTTCAAGCATGTAAAGACTTCGTGTCGAAACATCACCACTATATCCCCTGCCAGGTTGTTTAAGCTGGTATTTCCTTTCGATCGAATTCCGCATTGTCGATGCTAACCGTTCACCGTTTTTGCTTCTTTCATGGTAATAGAAGAAAATATCAATGTTCTTTTTGGTGTCCCGGGCATCAACATGAATCTCGATGCATCGTTTGTAGGTTCCCGGCGTTTCATTCCGGTAAAGCGTATTGATGGCATCAACACGTTGTTTTAATCTTTCAACCTGATTCAAAGGAATTTCTATGTCGGGATAGCACACTTCATCCTTGCTGTTCTTCAGATAAAGCTCATTTCTGATTCCATCATTGGGATCGCGAACAATAAAATAAACCTTCGCTGCGTGGCGTAAAAGTTCCCTCCCAAATCTTAGTGTAACATCATAGGCATATTCATCTTCACATAATATGTTTTTCCCAATTTTTCCCATCGCTCCGGGATCGGGACCTCCATGACCGCTAACCAGATAAAATACTGCTCCGCTCAATTGCTGGTCAACGATTTCCACATGTTCGAGGCTTTTGCCAAACAATGGCTCAACAATCATTTTTTCAGATAAGCTGACAGGTTCTGTTTTTTGAGTGGTGTCAGGTGGAAGCGTCGTTTGCCCGGGAAGTTTATACTTTTTACCGATAATCAGGGCATTATTCTTACCCAGATTATTTTTGTTTAACCCGACAAAGTTATTGAAACAACTGGGATCTGTCAATCCATTCTCATGAAGAATCTTATAAATACCGTCTCCACCTTTGGCTGTAAAAGTCACATAATTAGTATCCTGAGCTATCGCGTCGACTGTTGTAAGCAGGAATAAGAGGAGATAAACGGTTATCGCAAAAGCGAATATAGAGGCTGGTTTTTTGTAGTTCAAAATGATCGTATTATTTCTTCCTAATTGATTTGACGAATATAAACTACTTTACGAAAAAACAACGCTTGTAAAATGTATTTATTTTTGTAATTTGCCTAAACATTCGCTTCTTTACATTGCTTTAAATGTTCTTAATCAATTAAAAATCCAGGCTAAGTTACAAATCTTATTATCGCACAATAATTCAATTTAATATGCAGATATTTAATAATATTAAAAGAATCCGTTTCCGTCGTATGCCGGCAATCGTGATTCTGCTGTTCATCGCTGTTTTACTTTTCGGGTGCCATTCCATGATGGTGTCAAAGGTTGGGTTTACCAATATCCACCTCGATTCAACGCTAAACCTTGCACCGGATCCAAAGATGGAATCGGTTATTCTTCCATACCGCACAAAGCTTATGGCCGATATGGGAGAGGTGCTTTGTATTTCGAAAGATCCCCTTTTCGGCGGTCGACCGGAAAGTCTGCTGACTAATTTTTGTGCAGATCTTATTCTTCAGGAGTCTGACTCTATTTGTATGAAGCGATATCCTGCTATTCGTATGAGCGTTTCGATGGTCAACCGTGGCGGTTTACGTGTACCAATTCCGAAAGGAGAAGTTAAAGTTCAGAATATGTTCGAACTCATGCCTTTCGAAAATGAGGTGGTGTTCCTGAAAATGAGCGGTGTCGAAATGCGCAGTTTTATCGATCATATGGCTTCACGAGGTGGAGAAGGGGTTTCAGGTATGCGTTTTGGAATCAAAGAGGATAAAGGAATTAATCCCGAAATTCAAGGGCAGCCTCTTGATGATTCGAAAAGTTATTGGCTCGTAACAAGTGATTATATTGCAAACGGGGGCGATGGAAGCGAAATATTAACTCAAGTAAAAGAGCGCATTGCCACTGGCGTGAGATTCAGAGATATGTTTATTGATCATTTGCGCAATATGGGACGCAAAGGACTTACAATTGAAGCTAAAACTGATGGGAGGGTTTATGATGCAAAATAGGAGAGAATTTTTACGTTTGTTGGGTGCCGGTGCAGCAGGAGCAGTTGCCCTGAGTACTCCGTTATCGGTTTTCGCTGCGGATGATCTGGTTCATCTTACAATTCTTCATACCAACGATTTTCATTCGCATATCGACCCTTTTGGCAACGATGTACCCCGTAATGCCGGAGAAGGAGGAATGTCCAGACGTGCAGCTTTGATCAGCAAGATAAGGTCTGAATCTGAACATGTACTTCTTTTTGATGCGGGTGATATTTTCCAGGGAACCCCGTATTTTAATTATTTCAAAGCAAAACTCGATTTCGAACTGATGACCATGATGGGCTATGACGCTGCAACGCTGGGCAATCATGAATTTGATAATGGTCTTGAAGGAATCCGAAGTCAATTAAAGTATGCCGGTTTCCCATTTATCAACTCTAATTATGATTTTTCCGATACTATTTTAGCTGGAATGACGATCCCCTATAAGATTTTCAGATGCGGTGTTGTAAAAGTCGGGGTTTACGGACTTGGCGTAGAACTTCAGGGATTGGTTGATCCGAAGAATTACGGCAATACCCGCTATAATGATCCGCTGCAAACCGCCTTGAAAATGGAGAAAATGCTTAAAGAAGAGCACAATACCGATTTGATTTTCTGTCTGTCGCATCTTGGCTATTCCTATAAGGATAATACGGTCAGCGATAAGGTATTAGCTGCGCAAACATTTGCTACCGATCTGATTATCGGCGGTCATACCCATACTTTTCTGGCAAAACCTGATTTAATCCTGAATAAATCAGGCAAGGAGGTAATTGTCAATCAGGTAGGATTTGGCGGATTAATTCTGGGGAAAATTGACTTTTACTTATCAAAGCAGAAGAAAATCAGGAAAAACAAATCTGTTGCTATTCCCGTAAAATAAAAAAAACCGCATTAATTCACCTTGAGTAAAACCCCGAAAAAAACAGGATTTGAGTGCCTGACTGATCAGACTTCCAATGGTAGCAATTGCTACTTCCCGGAGGGATGAGGCCTGTCTTAGCGGTCAAAAGCTTTCTCGTTTAAATGGAAATGTTGAGTTTACCAATCATATGAATTAACGCGGAAATATCGATGTTGAAAGAACGTCTGCCAGTAATTATACCACTAAAGTAATTCTGTTTGATCAATTCTCCAACTAAATTGGAATGTTTTTGAACCATCTAATGCCGAAACAGGATAAGGAAACGAATATGAAGCGGTTGAGGTAGTAAAAAAAGTTATATACGGTACCTTTTTGATGGGTTTCAGCCTTCGCTGCTTCGGTTTTTTTGGTTTAGAGGACAAATTTTACTTTAAAAACGGATCAGATCTTGCCTTGAGTCGAAACATCACAAACCTGTTAAAAATATCGAAACAGGCACTAATTTGAGAAATAAAAGATAGTTAACTATTAGTCAATAAGCGATATATGCTTGTGTTATTTGTTAAATTCAATATTTATTTGATTTTTTATGGGAATTATTTTGCCTGCGTTAAAATGATTCCTACATTTGCACCACCCAAAAATCAGGAGAGGTGGGTGAGTGGCTGATACCAGCAGTTTGCTAAACTGCCGTACGGGAAACTGTATCGGGGGTTCGAATCCCCCCCTCTCCGCACGGATTTGGCAGAACAGAAGTCAGGAATCTGGCTGAGTTAAAAGAAGGTAAGCGTTCTATAATTTAAGTAATATTTATCGGGGTGTAGCGCAGCCCGGCTAGCGCACCTGGTTTGGGACCAGGGGGTCCCAGGTTCGAATCCTGGTACCCCGACAAGAATGAAAGTTAAATCTTTAAATGTCTGTAAATCATATGATTTACAGACATTTTTTTTGTTGCCAAATGGTCAGGTTTTGTTTTATAGTACAGCAACAATGTCTGAACCGTGATTTGCAGGATTATGTTGATTTGCAGGATTGTAAGATCGTGGTAATCACGAAAATCGGTTTAATCGTGGTTCAGACTTTTTTTACCCAGTTGATAGGTTTTTTATCCCCAAATTTAATACTCAGTTTCTGAATGGTTAACCCCCGGTTTTCGACCGGCCAATGTTATACGAATGCACATCGGCATCCGCCGCATTTTATTTTCACACAATTTAACTAAATACTTTTGTGTATTCATGAAACAAAAACAATCATTAAACGTTCTTTATATGTAATTAGTCTAAATAAAAACAAATAAAGTTCTTAATTAGCTATTTTCAGGGAATTTTCATCGCCCTAAAGGTGAATATCAGGTAATTATGGGAGTTGCCTGATGCTAAAAGAAAGGCTGAACCGGTTATTTTATTTCTGAGTCGGCCAGATATTAATAAACAAAAGCAATGATCAAAATAGCATAGTAAATAAAGTTAATAAATTGAAAATGAAAACAAAATATTTTTCTTACCTGATTCTGATATTAATAGTAATTGGGATGAATGGCTGCAGCAAAAGTAGCAGTTATATACCTGTCAACAACAATCCCGGCAGCGGAGTCAACCCTGGCGGCGGAGGCACTACTTCACCTGGAGCCAATGAAGTATGGATGCAAAATACTGCCTTTAATCCTTCTACAAAAACAATCACGGCAGGGACTACTATCACATGGACCAATAAGGACGCTGCAAGTCACGATGTATCAAGCCTTACCGGTGTATTTACCAGTCCGGCAATGGGTCAGGGTGCTACATTCAACTTTACCTTTACCACTGCAGGTACTTACAATTATAGTTGCGTCTTTCATCAAGGAATGAACGGGACAATAATTGTTCAGTAACACTCGGGGCTGAACACCTACAAAAATAAAGGTTAAGTCTTTGAATGTCTGTGAATCATACGATTTACAGACATTTTTTTTGAACCTCATTCGTATATTTTTTTCTGACCACAAATAATAGTGATAACTATAGTTTTTTTATTTCCAAATGCTTATCTTGTGCCCTACAAATCAATCACTAATGCACTTATTAACCTCTAATTATTAAAACTATGGAAACCTCCAGTCAGACTTATGGAAACGGCTTGCAAAATGATCCATTGCTATTAACAGACGAGGCAATAAGCTACCTGAAAATGGTCGCTTCGTGGACAACCTTTTTTTCAATATTAGGTTTTGTATTTGTTGGATTAATGATAGTGATGGGTTTTGGGATGACACTATTTATGTCAACTGTCTTTGCTGCAGCCGGAAAACCCTTTATGGCATACATAGGGTTGGTTTATGCAGTTTTCGCGGTAATTTATCTTATGCCAGTGATTTACCTCTACAGGTTTTCAACCGTCGTAAAGCGGGCAATCCAAAACTGTGATTCGAACGACATTATGTTGGCGTTTAAGAACTTAAAGTCTCATTATAAATTTATGGGAATCCTTACAATTGTTATTCTCGCCCTATATCTGGTTGTTGGAATAGGATTTGCACTTGTGAAATTCATGGTGTAACAGGTTTGATCAAAAATTCTAAAGGTTCCCTTAGCCTTGTTGTTTTAAAAGTAAAGGCGTGACCCGATATCACGCCTTTACTAATTTCAGCTACCACAAACAGCAAATTTATTAAGTTTGGTAAAACGTTACATTTGACGCATAAATCAACGATATTTTGAGGTAAAATCCACTCCCGATTCACTTCAATATATTATCTTGCACTAATTTTATAAAACTATGCCAAAATGAAATTAATTCAACTTTGTTTAGTCCTTTTTGTCTCACAAATTCTTTTTGCTCAGCAAACCGAAATCCGATATTTGTCAGGAACAGGTGCAGATAAAACCGTCGATTGGCAGTTTTTGTGTTCTGCCGGAATGAAAAGTGGTCAGTGGTCTACCATTGCTGTCCCTTCGTGCTGGGAACAGCAAGGGTTTGGCGCTTACAATTACGGTCACGATAAGTTTGATAAAAGACTCAATGAGACTGGTACTTACAAATATAAATTTTCGGTTCCTGCAAGCTGGAGGAACAAACAGATCGTGATCGTATTCGATGGTGTGATGACTGATGCTCAGGTGAAAATCAATGGGAAACTGGCGGGCCCCATACATCAGGGTGCTTTTTACCAGTTTAGGTACGATATCACCAAATTGCTAAATGTCGGAAGGGAAAATCAACTGGAGGTTTTCGTGAAGAAACATTCTGATAATATTACAGTTAGCCGCGCAGAGCGGGAAGCGGACTTCTGGGTTTTTGGCGGAATTTTTCGTCCTGTATATCTTGAAGCTAAACCAATTGAAAACATTCAACATGTGGCGGTTGATGCAAAAGCATCCGGCGATTTCAATGCCGATATCTATTTATCGGGTTATAAAAATGCTGCCAAGGTAATTGTTGATATACAGTCTGTTAGTGGTAAGGTTGAAGCGAGTTTTGAAACCAAAGCGACTGCCTCACTTACCCATATCACCGGAAAGATGGTCAATCCTGCCACCTGGAACCCGGAATTTCCAAACCTTTATACTGCTGTTTTTAAACTGCTGGATAAAAACAATCAGGTAATTCATCAGATGAACAATCGGATCGGATTTCGCACGATCGAAGTTCGTGCAGAGGATGGGGTTTATGTAAATAATGTCCGAATAAAAATGAAGGGCGTTTGTCGCCATACCTTTCAGCCAAAAACCGGCAGAACCTCATCTAAACCGATTAGCATTGAAGTTGTGAATCTTATTAAAGATATGAATATGAATGCGGTGCGTATGTCGCATTATCCGCCGGATGAACATTTTCTCGATGTTTGCGATTCGCTCGGACTCTTTGTACTCGATGAACTGACCGCATGGCAGGTACCGTCTTATGATGACGTGGTCGGTCGTAAATTACTTAAAGAGATGATTGACCACGATGTAAATCATCCGGGTATTATTTTCTGGGATAATGGTAACGAAGGGGGTGAGAATAATAACCTGAACGACACTTTTGCCGAATTCGACATCCAGAAAAGGGAAGTACTCCACCCCTGGCAGGATTTTCGCATGACCAATACACTCCATTATGTCGACTATAACTATTTGGCACTTGATGGTTACAGTAAACGGAAAATTTTCTTCCCCACTGAGTTTCTGCATGGTCTGTACGATGGAGGACTTGGTGCCGGATTGGATGATTACTGGCTTCGTATGTGGAACGAGCCGCTTGCTGCCGGAGGATTTCTGTGGGTTTTTGCCGATGAAGGGGTGGAACGGACAGACCGTAACCGGGCCATTGATACCAACGGAAACACCGCACCGGATGGTATTTTAGGGCCTTATCATGAGAAGGAGGGGAGCTTTTATACAATTAAAGAGATATGGTCGCCAGTTTATTTTGAAAAGCGGTACATCACTCCCGAATTTAACGGAACTTTTAATATCGAGAATAGATATTTTTATACAAACCTTAACCAGTGTAAGTTAACTACAGAATGGGTAAAACTCTCAAATCCTGATGACCCAAAATCTGAAAAGATTATTGGGAATGAAAGCCTTAAAATTGATCTGGCACCCGGACAGAATGGTACGCTCAATCTGAAGTTACCATCCGACTGGAAGTCAATGGATGTGTTACGGGTTAAAATGATCGATCTTTATGGCAGACCATTGAATACCTGGAGTTGGCCGGTTAAATCTCCTGAAGTAAAAGCGAAAGAGCTAATTCATGCCGTAACTTCACAAAAACCAGATATTCAGGAGGCTGGTAATGACTTGATTGTAAAGGCAGGTGTTATGAATTTAGTTTTTAACAAAGTTGACGGAACCATTCAGCAAATCAAACAGGGTGAAAAGCTTATTCCCCTTTCGAACGGTCCATTGTTTGTGAGCCGGGATAAAAAGGTGAAGCAGGTATCGAACCGCTTTGAAGGGAATGATCTGGTGATTGAAACGGCTTATGACAACAGGGATTCAGTGAAATGGATTGTGAAAGGTGATGGATTGGTTGATCTTTTAGTAAGCTATGATCCGGGAAACAACAGTTTATTCGCCGGAATTACCTTTAGCTATCCGGAAGAGAATGTGGCAGGTATGAAATGGCTCGGCAATGGTCCTTATCGCGTGTATAAAAACCGTATGAAGGGAAACGAATTCGGAGTTTGGGAGAAAGCTTATAACAACACAATTACCGGTGAGTCGGGCTATATCTATCCAGAATTCAAAGGTTATCATTCCGAAGTTTACTGGGCGAAAATTATCGGAAAGAATGTTCCTGATTTTAAGGTATATATCCAGAGTAAAGATATCTTTCTTCGCATGCTGACTCCGGCAGAACCAAAAGCGCCGGCCAGAGCAAAAATGGAGTATCCGAAAGGCGATATCTCGTTTTTACACAGCATCAATGCCATAGGTACCAAGTTTAGTGATCCTGCTGCTTCCGGTCCGCAGTCTATTCCGAGTTCGTTTAGCAGCGGCAAAATACATGGTGGAAAACTATTGATGAAACTTACTTTTGATTTCAGATAATTGGGAAATATCTAATATTCAAATAATCCGGCATCAATAAATTGTCCGCCAACGGTTTGATGGCAATGAATGGCAATTGTGTTTTCGCCTGAATGCAAGACCTCTTTAACAGTTTTATCAGGAAGTACAGACTCATATTTGCCTGTGTATCCTGTAACTGAGCCACAAAGTTTGCCATTAATATAGATTTCCGCATCTTCATCGTGGCGGATTAAAATACCGAGTTTCTTCGCTGAAACTTCCTTAATTTCAAATGTTTGACGAATCCAAATATCTGAACTTTTCCAGGGTGTACGGGCAATACTGATATCTTTCGAACCAAAACCTGCTTCGCCTGAATTCCAGCTATTATCGGCAAAGGCCGTTTCAAACCAATTGGCAGCAGGCTTTTCGGTGGTATATTTCCAAACTATACCTTTTTGAAGTGAAGTTGGACGTATGGATTTGCTATTCAAAACTATGATTTTTAAAGGTGCCCAAAAGCCGGAAACGTTAGTCCCTTTAGCAACCCATTTTCCCCATATTTTCTTGTCGGATAGCATTTTGATAAAAAAGCCGCCTACAACAGAACGAGCCTGAAATCCAATCATTTTGGCATTGTCAGTATCGTACCAGTCAGAAAGTGGCACGCGTTGTGGCGTTGTTTCTGCAAAATGATAAATAGGGTCAAAAAGGGTTTTGAAATCCTCCTGTTTGTCGGCCATCGTCGCAGTCCATGTAATCCAGTCGTTTTTCGTATATCGCTTGCGGCTGTCGAGCGGCAAACCAAAAGTTGACTGCTGTTTCTTGTAGAATTCGATTTCGCGCTGAACCATATCGTTTGGAAACAGGTTTAATCCGAGAATCTTATCCCAAACCAGGTTATATTTCTGACTCCACGTTCCGGACCGGTCATAGGCAAGCTTAGTATAATCCCCTTCGGTAGCCTGTGTCACCCAATCTTTTGCCATTGCTTCAGCTTTTGTTCGCACCTCCGAGGCTTTGTCTTTTCTGCCGGTCAGTTCACAAAGCATGGCATAACTGCCAAGTGCAACAATGGCTTTAGCCGAAAGATTGATATTATGGGCGAGGTGTCCGGCAAAGTCGTCCGTGCAAAGTTGATTTTCAGGATCGAAACCTTTTGATAGTAAATAGTCTGACCATTTTTCGATCACCGGCCAGTTGGCCTGTGCGTAAGCTGCATTGCCTTCCATTTTGGCCAGAACGCTTGTCATGATAATCATATTTCCGGTTTCTTCCACAGGCATTTGGTTCTCTTCGGTCTCTTCACCACCGCCATATGCCTGACCGGTTGCATGTGGATAAGTGCCCAGATCGTGTGGCGCAAAAGGGAATTTCCACCTCGCCGATGCCGCATAATCAAAGTTAGGTTGAAGCATTGCCTTGGTTAAAGCCGGGCTGAACAGAAAGAAAAACGGCGATGCAGGATAGATGACATCAACGGTAGCAATACAACCATTGCTGAAATTTTCTTTTGAAAAGATAAGGGGCATGCCTTTAGCGTCGGCTACAAGTTTGTGGGCAGCAAGGCATTGGCGATATACCAGTGCATTCATCACTGCATATTTCTTTCCTCCAACCGATTCAAGATCTTTGAGTAGATCTGCATCGAAGGCGGCACATTCGGTCTGTAGGGAGGTATATTCTTTCGCGGCCAATGGAAGTAGCTGGTTCATGGTCATCCCGTCTCTTTTCCACCAGGCCTTAAGATTCGTATCAAAATAACGGATGCCGTATTGATCATCATATCCAAGCATGGCCCAACAAGTTGATTCGGTGGAATTTACTTTTCCAACATTCCAGGTAACTGCCATAGAGGCTTTTTCATCGTTTGCCTTTCGGGGCTGGGGTAAAGTGGAAACTGAAGCCAAATCACCTGATGAAATAAAACTTTTCATTAGGTTTTCGCGGCCACCAACTTTCGTTTGGGATTTCTGGTTCTCAGTAACTGACAAATAAGCATAACCCCAGTCGATCCGGAGGTTATCACCCTTTTTCTGAAGTACCGGCTGGTCGGGGTTCCAGATACGCAATGTTTGCAAACCTCCGATTACCGGGCTATCCCACTGCAGGTTTTGGTCGGGGGTATTTACCACTACTTCTCCTCCGCAATCAAAGTACAACTGAACTTCATGGGACTTACCATCAACTGATTTTATATTCCAGGTAAGATAGGTGACCGGTCGCGACAGAACATCAAGCTTTGAAACCAACGCCGGTGTAGTGAAAACTAACTGGATTTTAACCGATTCGTTTTGAAAGCTGTAAACTGTATGTGTCGGGAAAACATTAACCGAAGTTTGTTTTACAGTTTCCATTTCTGTCGGTTGACTGCCCATCAGCCGATAAGCTTTTCCATCAATTCTGACGATACTATGCATGGGTTGTTCCTTGCCGGTCCAGTGAACAGTCTCACTGTCGTATAGGTTGTTGGCTGGAGACCAGATACTAAAATAGGGATCGTGTGCCACGAGTGGAACACTTGGCGGACGAAATTGCTGGGAAAAGGAAGCTGCTCCTGAAACGAGGAAAAGTAAGATAAATAAGGCAGATTTTTTCAAGTATTAAGTAATTGAATGATAGATTATTAATAATTTGCAAACTTGTTATTGCTGATAAGTTTTCTTGCCTGCCTTGAGTTTTTCAATAAATAAGCCAATCCGTTTATTCCGGGTTTCTTCCTTTTTGGCAGAAGTAATCCAGGTAATGTATTCCTTTTTGTTCGTAAACGACAGATTTTCATAGAATTTCAGGGCTTCCGGATGATCGTTTAAAATCAAAACTACATCTTCAGGAATGATAACCTCCCGTTTTTCCAGATCATGTTCCAATTCAATATTTATGGAATCGCCAAATGATTTTTGTAGTTTTGCCCTCATTTCCTGGGTAATACCTAAATTGTGACATTCCATTCCCATTTTGGCAAGGCTACCGCGATATTCATATTTCCCATCGAATAAGGCTTTTATTTTAACCTGTCCGCGTGTGTCGAAAAGTTCTTCCACATTGTAAGGGAAGACGATGTAGGCTGCATTGATCTCTTTGTGTTGCAGGATAGTGGCAGTGAAGCTGATTTTTCCAATTTGCGAGGTTGTCATAATCGTTAAATTTAAAATGATTTCTAAAATGTAAAGACAAGAATGTTAATGAGTTGGGAACTCGGCAATCCTTAAAGTCGTGCAACCATAGGGAATCAAAATAATTACTTCTTCGTTTCCTTCGACTTCTCGTTTTGAAGATGATGGAGAGGGTAACTTTCCCGCTGATCCTCTTTCCAATTTCCAAATTGGCAAGCGGTTGGCTTTTACTTTTACCGAAACAGGGGCATTCTCCAAATTCCAGGGATAAATGGCTATATTGTCTTTAACTTCAGCTTTCAGATTGTTATTCTCAATTTCACTTTTCAGAAGTGAATAATTCCAGGGTGATTTAGGCAATACTTCCCAAAAAGTATCATCATATCCTTTTTTAGTCACTTCCCGCCACTCCTCTTTTATTTTTAGCGCATAAACCAATGGTCCTCGTTCAATCCCCAACGAATTTTCGAACCAGTTGCTATAGCGGAATTCCATAGCAAGGTTTAATTCAACTGTATCACCTGTATTCCATTCGCGATCGATTACAATAATGCTATTAGTTGTGTTTGATGCAGCAACTTGTCCGTTTATTGTAACTGTAGGATTCTTACACCATTGAGGAACTCTTAAGTGAAATGGAAACTTCACCTTTTGGGTCGTTTGAACAGTGAACTGAATTTTTTCTTTGAAAGGATAATCCGTTGCTTCAGATATCGTTACCTCTTCTCCGCCTGCAACTTTAGCTGTTACTTCTGAAGGGCCATAAACCAACGCTGCGATGCCATTGTCAGCAGTGGCATACCAGAGGTTTTGTACAAATTTTGGCCAGCCCTGGTGCATATTGGTGATGCAACATGGATAACCGGTTGTTGTTCCGAATACAATCCGCCCATTTTTATCATCAAAGAAATTGCGCTCTTCATCGGTAATCTGTACCTGATTGACCTGCTGGAAATACTGTTTGCGCGAAAAGTCATCCGAAATTTGTGTCGGAAGCACATTATAAGCTATTTTTTCCAGATAGTCGGCATAGTAAATATCACCAGTAATGGGTAAAATGCTTTCGAAGGAAAACATCATTTCGACAGCCGAGCAAAGCTCTGAGCCTTGTGTCGGATCGTTACCATGTAAATGTTCGTCCGCACCGTACATCCCATTCACAAAACCATGGGTATCTTTTAATGCCAACAACCCTTTTTTCACTGCATCGAGGTACTTTTGTTCCTGATGTTGCTGGTAATAAATAATAGGCTCTTTTAATCCTTGTGCTACATTCACGCAATGCAGTTCAGGCAGGGGATTTAACTGACGAATCACGTTCCCGGAATAGATTTCTGTCCAGTTAAAGGTTTGCTTGTGAATGACTTCTGCAAGATCGAGCAGAAATTTTTCCTTTGTAATATTGTATAACCAATAAACAACCGCAAGGTTATCACCACCCCTTTGGCTTCCCCAGAAAGTCCAGTGCCCAAGTTCTTTTTCGGGAAGCATTTTAAGCTGGTACCTGAAATATTTAGTCAATGATTCAATGACTCTTTTGTCTTGTGTTGCTGTGTAATATTGCTGGAAAACTTTAAGCATCACCATTTTAGGCCACCAATCCTCGCGTTTGTCCTGCTGTGTTCCGGGAATAATTTTATATCCTTCTGGAAGGGGTTTTGGTCCAAAACAACCATCTTCACGTTGGTTTTTAATGCTCCATTCAATCCATTTCTGAGCTTTCGCCTTCAATACCGGATCATTTAACTGGTAAGCAAGCGGAACAAGTCCGTCAATCCAATAAGGGCCACGTTCCCATCCATCACCGGTTCCGCCCAACCATCCGTTGTTGTCACCACAAACCAGACTGTAAATACTGTCCAAATGTCCGGATGCCCCGTCCCGTTGCAATTCCAACATTTTAAGTAACATTCCTTTAGGTTTGATGGCACCTAACGGAAGCGCAGTATAGGGTTGAGCCACAAGTGGGATTTGGTTCGTCACATAATATGAATTACGATTCTCCTTTGCAAAAGAGCTGAAAGTTAAAGAAGTGATCATTAATATGAGAAATGACTTTTTCATAGAGTCCGAATTAGCTGTTAGAGTATTAATCAGGTAAGTTTTCGTCCCGATCATTGGTTTATGGTGAATCAATTGTTTATACAGCAAAAATAAGCTTTTCGCTCATTTATAGACGAAATTTTATTTGAATGATAAGGTTAAATATCAGTTTTGAATTTCTCGGTTGTTTGTTATTTAAACGCTAATACTCCGACGGCCAATATATTTATGTATTTTGTGCTACTTCCTACCGGTTTATCTCTAAAATGAGACACCACACTTTATTGAAGAATTGAGTTAGTCAACAAGATTTATTTTTGTAAAAAATATTCACCAATGTATCTTTTATTGAAAATTGTATTATATTTGCGATATAATTGTCGTGCGATAAATATATCGCACGATATTTAATTTCAATAATATGAAAAAAATCGGAATTGACATTATCGGAAGAGAGAAGGAGATTCATGAACTCCGGGTAATTCTTGAACAATCAAGTGTAGTAATGAGTTCTACCAGAAGGATGGGTAAGACAATGATCCTCACCAAAATGGATGAAATTCAGCATCCAGGTACAAAAACAATGCTTTGTTATGTTGAATCAGTTCAAAGTGCCGAGGAATTTGTGAATGTGTTTCGTGAAAATCTTATTAGTCAAAGACTTTTGAAAGAAAGTGATCTTAAAAGAGTGTTCAAATGGTTAAACGAAAATTTTGGGAACAAAGATATTGGCTTTTTTAAGACCCCAGACTTCAAACGTCACTGGAAAACAATCCTGAACTTAATGATGGATGATTTGGTTGAAAAACATGATGTACAGGTAATTCTAATGCTTGATGAATTTCCAAAAATGTTGTGGAACTTAATTCAAAATGGGAATCATCAACAGGCAGAGGAGATTCTGGATGAACTTAGAAATATACGGGAACGCCATGAAAAAAGAAGTAAACTTCGTTTTATTTATTGTGGTTCAATTGGCATGAATTTGGTCATTAAATATCTTGTTAAACAATTTAATTATGCCGGCGCTCCCCTGAATAGCATGCGCCATTATATTGTGAAAGAAATGATTCCGAATGATGCAATTCTACTTATCAGGCACTTAATGGTGAAAAATAACCTTGATCTGGAAGATGGGTTAGTAAGCTATATGGCTACTGCCTGTTCCTGCTTACCTTTTTTCATTGATAGGGTAATCACTCAAATAAAGCTATCTTTTAATGAAGTTCCAATAACACAAACAAGAATAGATGAAATAGTTGATAAGTTTATTTCCGGTAGGGAAAATAACAATAAAAGAATTGCGCATGAACTACTGCGCATATTATGCAAAAGCAATGATCCATTGATCTCTGAAACTTTGGTAAATCTGGTTAAAAGCAAGATTGAAGCTGAGGACTATCAAATATCTGAAATTATTACAGATCTGTTTGAAGATATGTATGTTGACCGAATAGTTGAAGGGGAATCAAATAGCTATCAATTTCGGTTCATTTTATTAAAAAAATGGTGGAGATTAAACTTTGCGTAACCATTAATTTCTACTATCATGTACCTATTCAATGCAAAAATTGAAAATCCCGAAAAGCTGGAACAAATGCTTGTGGGGAGAGAGCACATTGTAAATATCCTTGTAGACGCACAGCTTAAACATGCTAAGGGTGGAATGCCACCACAGTTTTTAGTAGTTGGTCCGCGTGGTAGCGGAAAAACACATATGCTTAGGATTATCTATGAGCGTTTATCAAAAAATGCCGAGTATATGGCTATGCACGAAATAGCTTATATGGTTGAAGATGAAACAGGAATCGGTTCATATTTTGATTTGCTACAGCGTGTGTTTGAAGCATTGAAGCGCTGGAGTAATGATGATCAGAAAACCAGATATATTATTGAACAGGTAGAAAACCTGAAAGAAATACACTCAAACGAATGGACAAAATCGGCTGAAAATATCCTGCTAAACATTCTAAAAGATAAATCCCTATTAATTCTTATCGAAAACTTCGATGCCATTATGCGGGGTATGGATAAGAAATATGCAGTGATAGAACTGGCACGGCTCAGGGATTTTATACAGCAGCACAACCAGTTGTCATTTATTGCCACAAGCCAGTCACTTATAAATTCCTTATCCGACGATCAGAATCCGCTTTATGGCTTTTTCAATGTGATACAGTTAAAAAGGCTTACCTTGGACGAATCGCGTGAGTACATTACAAAAATTGCCTCCTCTGAAAACAATGAGGAATTACTTCAATTTCTTGAAACGCATGATGGCAAAGGACATCTGGAAGCCATACATCAGTTTACGAAAGGTAACCACCGCTTATTGCTTGTATTTTTTGATTTTTTGAAGGCTGAATTCCGAAGCAATTTATCGGATGTTTTCCTGAAATCAATTGACGAACTAAAACCCTATTACGACAGTTTTCTTAAAAGCCTCGCACCACAACAACAAAAGATAGTACAATACCTTAGCCTGCAACGTAATCCGCAAAAAGGGGCTGACATTGGCCGCAATTGTTTTTTAGATAAAAGTACAGTATCGAAACAACTTTCTGAATTACAGCGTTTAGGTTATATCAATCCTGTAAATGAAAAGGGGAGGGACAAGTACTACGAAATCAGCGAACCCCTGCTGCGCATGTGTATCTCTGGGACAACTTTACACTGCTGACCAGTTAAAAGAAAAATACCTGCACTACAATTACCTCGAACGTTTCCAACCCGAACCAATGCGTAAACTATATCAGGCAGAAGCGAGGATTTTTGGTTTAGTCCGATCACAATATTTACCTTCATGGACATTAAAAAAGGAGGAAGAAAAACGGTTAAACATGTGTTGTGAACCCGATGAAGCTAAAATGATGATTAATGAACTTTCCCATCAAACAGCATCAAGTGTTAATAAGATTGATTCAATTAAAGAATTAATTAAATCCGAAGAATGGGAAAAAGCAATAGAATCCATTCAGAAAGAGATCGAAGTCGATTTAGCCAA
>JAPLDR010000099.1:33123-48279 GCA_026391655.1 Bacteroidia bacterium
ACGCAGATCTTTATTATTTGCTTGGCAATTCTTATGGAGAATCAAGACAATTCGAAAAATCAATTGAAGCCTACCTGAAGGCTATTGAATTGAAACCAGATGATGAATTGTTTTGGCATAACTTAGGTAGCACTTATGACGACAATAAGCAATATGATAAAGCCATTTTTGCCTATCTTAAAGCTATCGAAATAAAGCCTGATGATGAAAAATCGTGGAATAATTTAGGCATCTCTTACACTAGTAGTAAGCAATATGATAAAGCCATTTTTGCCTATCTTAAAGCTATCGAAATAAAGCCTGATGATGAAATATCGTGGTATAATTTAGGTAGCACTTATGATGACAATAAGCAATATGATAAAGCCATTCTTGCCTATCTTAAAGCTATCGAAATAAAGCCTGATGATGAAATATCGTGGTATAATTTAGGCATCTCTTACAATAGTAATAAACAATATGACAAAGCAATTGACACTTATCTGAAAGCCATTGAAATCAAGCCAGATGACGAGGATATTTGGTGTAACTTAGGGAACTCTTATAGTAATACTAAACAACATATTAAAGCCAGTGAAGCCTATAAAAAAGCCATTGAGATAAAGCCTGATGATGGATCAACATGGTATAATTTAGGTAATTCATATAGTGATAATCAACAATACGATAAAGCTATTGAAAGCTACTTGAAAGCCATTGATTTAAGGCCTGATTTTGGTGATTCTTGGAATAACTTGGGAATTATATATAGCATAAATAAGCAATACGATAGGTCAATAGAATCCTACCTTAAATCAATTGAGTTAAATCCTGCAAATGAAAAAGCTTGGTATAACTTAGGCGACTCTTATTGCGATTTTAAGCAATATGTAAAAGCTATTGAGGCCTACCTTAAAGCTATTGAGATTAAGTCTGATGATGAAGAGATCTGGAATAACTTAGGTGTATCCTATAGAATTATGCGACAATATGGTAAGGCTATTGAGGCTTTTCTGAGGGCCGTTGAGATAAAACCTGACTATGAAAATGCCTGGAATAATTTAGGTATCACATATGTCAAGAACAAACAATACAAAAAATCAATTGAAGCCTTCCTGAAATCCATTGAAATCAAATCCGATAATTCAAAAATATGGAATATTCTTGGAATTAGTTATTATGAACTGAAGCATCTTGACAACGCTAAAAATGCTTTTCTTCAAGCTATATGTTTTGCTAGTGAGATAGATAATGAGGATATATCAAGGTATTATTCAAACCTTATTGAAGTTTTGTTCGCTTTAAAAGAAACCACCGATGCACTTTCTGCAATAGATAAATTATTCTCCAAGCCGGAGCGATTAACTTATATTACAAAACTGGAAAGTGCTATAATCTTGTTGGTTAAGGAAAATGGTGAATCCGAGATCACAGCGGTTTTAAATAAACTATTGAAAATCTGTGAAGAGAATAACCATATAGCGCAGCTTTCAGCCCTTTTGTCAAATGTTGTTTTCGCTTTACTCCGTTCGCACAACGAGATAAAACCTTTCAGGATGGAAATGTTAAAGCATTTGTTTGAAGAACTTTTTGCCGGAAAACCTGAATTCACGTATCCATTGCGGTATTTTGATATTGGTTTCAGGTATTTTGTAAAAGCAGAAAAAGAGGCAATCTATGAAATGAGCCAGGAAGAGCGGATAATATTTGAAAAATTCACTTCGACAAAAGCTAACAATTAATTGGTAATACTAAGATCCGACATGTTAACAGGAAAATATAAAACACTCTTTCAACAGCTTACAGCGGCAATCGATCCCAAACAAATCTTTCACGATCCGCTTCATACGCTTGCTTATGGTACCGATGCCAGTTTTTACCGGTTAATCCCCAATGAGAACGAGGTTTCTCTGATTTTACAGGAGAGTTCGAAACTGTCAATTCCGGTAACGTTTCGTGCGGCAGGAACAAGTCTTTCTGGTCAAGCCATATCTGATTCAGTGTTGGTGATTGCCGGAAATCACTGGAAGAAATATCGAATTACAGATAATGGTTTAAAAATCAGGCTCCAACCAGGATTGACGGGTGAGCGCGTAAATGTGTTGCTGGCACCTTTCGGAAGGAAGATTGGTCCCGATCCGGCATCAATAAATGCAGCCATGATTGGTGGTATTGCGGCCAATAATGCGAGTGGTATGTGTTGCGGGACTGCCGAAAACTCCTACAAAACGGTTGATAGCATGCGAATTATTTTTGCGGATGGCACCATACTTGATACAGCGGATCCTAAAAGTAAAGAGCAATTCCGGCAAACGCACCCACAACTGATTCAGAATATTGCTGAAATGGCAGCATCGGTCAAATCCAACGAGCAGCTTGCCAGTCGTATTGCCCGGAAGTTCAAAATGAAAAATACGACCGGTTATAGCCTTAACGCACTCGTTGATTTTTCAGATCCGTTCGATGTAATTGAACATTTGATGATTGGCTCCGAAGGAACGCTGGGTTTTATTGCCGAAATCAGTTATAAAACTGTTGTGGAACATCCCTTCAGGGCAAGTTCGCTGATGATTTTCCCCGATATTGTAAAAGCGTGTAATGCAGTTTTACTACTGAAATCGGCCCCCGTTTCGGCTGTAGAACTCATGGATCGGGCTGGTTTGCGATCCGTCGAGGATCATGAAGGAATGCCCGATTATCTGAAGACTCTCAGCCCGACAGCTAGTGCCATTCTCGTTGAAACGCGTGCCCTGGGCAATAAGGAACTTGACGTTCAGATTGCCTTTATTCTCGATCGGATTCAGACTATTCAGTCCGAAATTCCCATTCAGTTTACCGCAGTTCCTGCAGAATATACACTGCTTTGGAAAATCCGAAAAGGATTGTTCCCTTCGGTAGGAGCCATGCGAAAGGCTGGCACTACCGTGATTATTGAGGATGTTGCCTTTCCGGTACCAAGACTGGCTGAAGCAACGCTTGATTTGCATCAATTATTCGAAAAATGGGGCTATAACGAAGCCGTGATTTTTGGTCATGCCCTTGAAGGAAACCTCCATTTTGTTTTTAATCAGGATTTTGGATCGCAGAGTGAGATTGATCGTTACAGTAAATTTATGACTGATGTAGCTGAATTAGTAGTTTCAAAATACGATGGATCGCTCAAAGCAGAACATGGTACGGGTCGGAATATGGCACCGTTTGTCGAAATGGAGTGGGGGAAAGAGGCTTACGAATTAATGAAGCAGATTAAAAATGTGTTCGATCCGCAAAACTTGCTTAATCCGGGTGTGATATTAAATGTCGATCCTAAAGCGCATCTAAAAAATCTGAAACCGATTCCTGCTGCGAGCGAAAAAATTGATAAATGTATTGAATGCGGTTTCTGCGAGCCAACCTGCGTTTCTGCTGAATTAACGCTCACACCACGACAGCGGATTGTTGTTTACCGAGAGATGGCAAGTCTTGCTAAAAGTGGTCATGAATCACATATTTTAGCTTCACTGACCAAAGCCTTCAGGTACGAAGGCAACGAAACTTGTGCTACGGACGGATTATGTGCGACAAGTTGTCCGGTTAAGATTGATACGGGTAAGCTTATTAAGTCTTTGCGAACAGAAGAAATTGGTTCCGGACAAAAACGGGCAGTCTGGATTGCGGACAGGCTGAGTGGGGTGACAGCTATCCTAAGAACAGTGCTTTCGACTGTCGGGTTCTTTCATTCAATTTTGGGAACTACACTGATGAACGGAATTTCCGGAGGATTACGAACCTTTTCAGGAAACCGAATTCCACTTTGGAATCCGCACATGCCATTGGGATCCAAAGCAATTGACGTAAATAAGTCTTCTAAAACAGAAACCGGACGAAAAGTGGTTTATTTTCCTTCATGTATCAACCGTGCGATGGGCGTTTCGAAAGAGCACAGCTCTGAAAAACAACTTTCCGAAAAAATGGTACAGTTTTTAAATAAAGGTGGTTACGAAGTGATTTACCCCGAGAATCTTAATGCACTTTGTTGCGGAATGGCTTTTTCGAGCAAAGGTTACACTGAAGCCGGAACGAAAAAGTCGAATGAACTTGAAACGGCACTGATCAAGGCCAGTGAAAATGGCAAGTACCCGGTCCTTTGCGATATGAGTCCGTGCCTTTATACGATGAAGGAAAATATGGAACCGATTCTAAAACTCTACGAACCGGTTGAGTTTATCTTGGACCACTTACTGCCTTATCTGGAAATCGTCCCAATCAACGAAACCATCACCGTCTTCCCAGTTTGTAGCATGAAAAAGATGGGATTGGAAGCGAAACTTGTTGAACTGGCCGAAAAGTGTGCGTCCAAAGTGGTTGTCCCCGAAACCAATTGCTGCGGCTTTGCCGGCGACCGTGGTTTCTCATTTCCTGAACTCAATAAACACGGATTAAAAGACCTAAAATCACAGCTGCCGGATAGTATAAAACACGGCTATTCAACGAGTCGCACCTGCGAAATCGGGCTGAGTCTCCATTCAGGTATTTCGCATCAGTCGATTGTTTATCTGGTTGATCGAGTGAGTAAATCCAAACAATAAGATTTAAAGTGAGCGGGTGAATATTCATGACCTGAACATTCACCAGTTCACTAAACAAATAGTTACGTTAATATCGGAAAATCCTTATAGAATTTTAACAACCCGATTGTCTCAGTCCGAAGTTTAGTACGGACAAAATTTTTCAGATCGTTCTCCATTAATTCGCCCAAACCCTGCAGCAAGCCTTTATCGCTCTTCGATTCAAGGGTAACAATAAGTTTTTGAAGATATGCGGAATAGGTCATTCCCATACGGAATTCGACAATGCTCTTGTTGACAGGTGTTTGCTTCTGCATAAAGAACCAGCAATCGAAAATGTCACGGTTTGTTAAAGTGTTTCTGTCGAGCAAGGCACAAAGCTTGTGGGCAAACATATCAGGCTGCACCAATACCTTCATATTGATGCCGAGCAGATTTTTTATTTCATAGTGGTTATCGAACTGTCGCACAGAAATTTCCACTTTTAATTTTCGTTCACCTACTCCATAATCCAGAACCATAATTGGACCGTAAAACTTTTTGGCTTCATCAGTTATTGTTCCATATTTGAGTAGGATTACACGCACTTTATTATAAACAGTATCCATTTTTTCGTGATTGATAAGGTTGAAATCCAAATCAATTGAAAATCGTGGCAGGTTGTAGAAAAACATAAGCGAAGTGCCACCTTTAAAACCTAACCAGTTGGCAAGTTCAATGTCGGAGTAGATGTCTTTCAGAATTTGGACCAAAAAGAATTTATGTCGGTTAATATCTATCATCGTGGAAGTAATTTATTCACCCGCCTCGTCAACGCTTTTGATTGATATGTGGGTAATAGTTTATAAACAAGATCTTTATTCAAGGGACTCAGATTATCGAAATAATAGTCAGCATTGAGATATAGTAAATCTAAAAACGCCCGCTCGGCGGTGGCAATATTTACCTGATTGTTTTGCCTGATAATCCCTGATGTATTTACCAGGATTTCCCCTTTAATTTTACGATAAAGGTAGGTTTGATTCTCAGCCTCAATACTTCGGCTTAGGTAACTAACAACCGAAATAGACGAATCGAATTGAAATACGATTCCGGCTTTTTGCAGAACGTATTCCAACGAAATATAGGAGGGGGTATAAAGGGTGCAAGCCAGTTCTTCCTGATTGAAACCAGGTTTGGCATAGATGCCTTTCCTGGGATTTTGCAACTTGCCGGTGCGAACATAGTAGTTCAGTTTTCTGTTGAGTGATTGAAAATTGGTATCACCCGTAAGCATGGCAATATCACCTAAACGAAAGATGGTTCGAGTGTCCTGATAAATGGACAATATAACACCACTCTTAATGGTTTGTGAACTAAACATCTTAAATATTGGTATCTTTAGTTCACAAAAGTAGTAAATTTATTTTAATTCGACAATTTTTTCTAAAATCACAAATGAGTCAATTTGGCAGGTAATTAGTGAGCGGGTGAATATTCATGACCTGAACATTCACCCGGCCACTGCGTATTTCGATTCAGATCGATTGTTTTAATGAAAATTTAAAATTTCAATATTATTTATAATCGACTGAACCTGTACCCATTCGCGGGTAATCTCCTTAAATTGTCCATCCAGTTTTTCTGAATCATCATTTGTTATACTCATTTCAATTTCTCTTGCCACTTCGGCCATCAGATTAAAACACATGCCTAATGCTGCACCTTTAATGGAATGTGCTGCCTTTTTTGCATTTCCCATATTTTTTTCGGCTAATGAATTTTCTAACCAAGCCATGTCAGCAGAGAATTGATTGGGAACTTCATCCAATAATTCATTGAAAACATTTTGATCGTTACCAATACATTCCAGCAGCATTGTTTTATCAAAATGAAGATCTTCGTTGTTTTGATTGCCGATTCCCTGGTTATAATCCGATTTGGATCGCAAGTTGACCAGGTATTTTTTCAATATTTCGCGTAACGCATTCTGTTCGATTGGTTTGGCCAAAAACCCGTCCATCCCGGCTTCCAGACATTTTTCTTTTTCTCCTTTTATAACCCCGGCAGTCAACGCAACAATTGGGATTCGGATTCCTCTATTCTTTTCGTGGTTTCGTATTTCAACAGTTGACTCTATACCACCCATCTCGGGCATCTGAACATCCATTAATATTAAATCAGGATAGTTGGCGATTGCCAGTTCATAGGCCTCTTTTCCGTTTTTTGCCTGTAGTATGGTAACATTGGAAATCATTTGACCTATAATTGTTGTCACCAATATCATATTTAAGAGAACATCCTCTGCCACAAGTATCACCAGCGGAGCATTGCCGGCTATCACAAAAGTTTTTTCTTCCTGAACACTTTCGTGTTTTTTTATGTCCAAAGATTCCTGGTTGTGTATGTTTTTCAGGTAATGCATTAATTCATACGATTTTATCGGTTTGGTAAGATTAAACCGCACCCCCAATTTTTTACACTCTTCATAAAGTTCAATATCATCCGATGAACTGTGAAGTAAAACAACAGGTTGTATTTCGGGCGAGAGGTTCAATTTCTCACGGATCATTTTGATTGTATCGATGCCGTTAAGGTATGGCATGTGATAATCGACGATAATCACATCAAATGGTTTTGAATGTTCGATGACCTTGAGTGCAGATAGTCCGTTATCTATGCCGACAAATTCAATACCCCAGTTATTAAAGGTATGTTCAAGAATCAACCGGTTATTGTCATTGTCATCAATAACCAATATCCGATGGATATCTTCCAGACTCCCGTCGTGAAGTTTTTCGCCATTTTCATATGGGGCTTCAATTGTAAAAAAGAAAATGGATCCCTTTCCGGTCTCACTAATAATTTCAATATTGCTTCCCATTTTTTCGGCGAGCATATTCGAAATGGTAAGGCCAAGGCCTGTTCCGCCAAATTGGCGTGTTGTGGAAGAATCTGCCTGAGTAAATGCTTTAAATAGTTTTTTCTGCTGTTCGTCATTAATACCAATACCTGTATCCCGAACTGAAAAGTTGAATTTACCGTTGATTTCATCTTTTTTTGTAAAAGTTACTTTTAGTTCTACTTCGCCCGATTGGGTGAATTTCACAGCATTGCTAATGAGATTTACGAGGATTTGTTTTAACCTTATCGGATCCAAAACTGCAAAGCGTGGCATATTGTGCTGAATATTCAACAGGAGTTCAAGCCCCTTTTTTGAAGCGTGGTATTTAATTATATCAGATGCCTGCTCTACCAGTTCAATAATATCGGTTTTAATGCAATCAAGTTCCATTTTGCCAGCCTCTATTTTCGAAAAGTCGAGTATGTCATTAATGATTCCTAACAATGCAAGTCCTGAGGTATTTATATTTTCGGCGTACTGCCGCTGTATCTTATTTAAAGGAGTCTTTTGCAGCAGGTCGGTGAAGCCGATAACCCCATTAAGCGGAGTACGTATTTCGTGGCTCATATTGGCAAGGAATTCTGATTTGGCTTTGTTTCCCAGATCGGCTTCTTGCCTGGCTTGTTGGAGTACAGCCTCGGTTTTTTTCTGTTCAGTGATGTCGTGTGTCACACCAACTAACCCGGTGATTTTTCCATTCAGGTCGCGCAAAGGTACTTTCGATATTAAAAGCCAATGAAGGATGCCGTCGTTATCGATCAATTTCCCTTCTACATCCAGAATTGGCTTTCCTGATTGAAGAACCAGTTGATCTTCAGCCAAAGCACGTTTTGCAGCTTCGTCGGGATATAAATTAAAATCGGTTTGACCGATAACCTCATCTTCAGAATTTTTTCCGGCTAATTGAACTTCTTTGGGATTGGCTAAAATTTTTCGGCCACTCATATCTTTCACATATAATGCATCTGGAATCAAGTCGATGATGGTTCGGAAAAGTGCCCGCTCATTTTGAAGTGCTACTTCTGCCACTTTTTGCACGGTGATGTCCTTTGAGATGCCGAAAGTACCAATGATTTTTTCGTTTTTGTCGCGCAATGGAACCTTAGTTGTCGCAACCCAAGTATCCGGGCGATCTGGCCACGTTTCCTTTTCTTCAATACTAATCGGCTGTCCTGTCCGAATAATTTTCAGTTCATCCTCGAATGCCTGAAGAGCATGTTCATTAGTAAAAAAGTCTAAGTCAGTTTTGCCAATAGCTTGTGCAGGATTACTTAGACCGAATGAATTGGCATGAGCATTGCTGATTCTTAGAAACCGATTTTCGGAATCTTTAAAGTAAATATGGTCAGGAATGTTGTTCATTAGAGCAGTCATCAGGTATTGTTCATTTTTCAATGTTTCCTCTTCCTTATTATGCTCTTCGTAGGTATTGTTAATGTCCTGAATAATACCTTTTAGTTGATCCGGCAGATTGTCAATAGAACCAAAATGCTTTTCAATTTGTAGTAACAGAAGTTCGTTCATATCGTTATGTTTTTTACATCGTAAAAGTATGAACACAGCAAGGACGGGCTTGTAGGATAAATGCTATATGTTTGTAAGGGAAATACTTAACTTCCTGTAGGAAAATCCTGACACAGAGAAGCTACAAACAAGTGAGAGAGTCCCTGTGTTTGTAACTGAGCTTTGGCGAAAGTAGTAAAAATCTGAGGCTTATTACTTTTGTTTATAGTTCTAAAACAATAATATTTAAACGACTTATGAGTACTGAATAAGTTTTTAAAGATTTCCTTTGAGTCCGATAGTCTCGGCACTTCTCTGCATGGATAGAATCGTCTCTTCAACAAGTTCTTCTACTTTCAGCCCAAGCATATCAGCTCCTTTGGTAATCACATCGCGGTTGGCTCCGGCGGCAAACGCCCGCGTGTTCCATTTCTTCATCACCGATTTGGTGGTCAGATCGATAATGCTTTTTGACGGCCTCACACAAACACAGGCAGTTATCAAACCCGTAAGTTCATCAGTGGCAAATAAAATTTTTTCAAGGTAATGAACAGGTTCTGTATCTGAGCACATTCCCCAGCCATGACTTACGATCGCACGAATATACGGTTCAGGCCAGTTTTGTGCTTCGAGTATTCTCCTCGTCATCGTGCAATGCTGATCGGGGAATTGCTCATAATCAAGGTCGTGACAAAGGCCAATGGCTCCCCACTTTTCGATATCATCTCCCGATTTTTGTGCAAAATATCGCATTACAGCTTCAACAGCCAACCCATGCCGGATCAGACTTTCCTGTTTGTTGTATTCACATAAAAGGGCATATGCCTCGTCTCTTGAAGGTTGATTTTCCATGGGTGTGCGTTTATGATTGTAAAAATGATAATAAATTTTTGATAAGAGGTATATTTGGGGAAATTTCGTTTTGAAAGAAACGATTGCAACTTGCTTTCAGCGACTTGCAATTAGCAACTTATTACTGTAAAAATGTACTTTTTTCTGTATTAAGTTTCACTGGTTGAGTACTTACAAGCTTCTGGTACAGTGACTGCTGTCAGCTGCAAGAAGCCAGCTGTATACCCATCAAAACAAAGGATATTCATCTAATACTATTGATCAATGGTTAAGAAAGTATACAATTGGGGAATTCTTGCCCCGGGAAATATTGCCCGAAAATTTACACCCGAATTGCAGCAACTTGACAATGCTCGTGTTTATGCTGTCGGATCGCGAAATGCAGAACGGGCTAAAAAATTTGCCGATGAGTTTGGCGTCGGACATTATTACAATAATTATGAGGATTTAGTGGCAGATCCTGAGGTGGATATCATTTATATTGCTTCACTCCATGCTCTGCATACTGAACATGCGCTTCTTTGTCTGAATCATAAAAAGCCCGTTCTTTGCGAAAAGGCGCTGGCTTTGAACAAAACAGAGGTTGATAAAATGGTGAAAAGTGCCCTCGAAAACGGGGTGTTTTTTATGGAAGCCTTCTTTACTCCTCATCAGCCTTCTTATAAAGAGGCAAAACGGATCATCGAATCGGGAGAATTGGGGAAAGTGAAATATATCCAGGGGTGGTTTGGATTTAACAGAGCACCATACAATAATTCGCAACGCCTTTTGAATCCAATGTTAGGTGGAGGTGCATTACTTGATATCGGTCTTTATCCGGTTTTCGATATGCTCTATTTCCTAGGTGAACCCGATCAAATCCTCGCGAAAGCGGAGTTTGCGGAAACAGGAGTGGACGAAAGTATCTCCATCCGTTTCGATTATCCGGAAGGGAAATCGGCTTCGATTTACGCCTCTTTTGTGGCAGCTTCGGGCGCCGGAACCGATATCCTTTGCGAATTCGGCACACTGCGATTACGTAGATCAAATGCAATTGAACAGTGGCTTGAGGTTGACAAGCCGGGATCAGAGGTAAAACGGTATAGCTGGGAGGAGAACGCTTGCGGATTAAAACTGGAAGCTGCCGAAGCGATGAGATGCCTGGACGAAAATCGGCTTCAAAGTGATATTATGCCGCATTCGATGAGTCTAAGTTTAATCAAAACACTGGATATCATACGACATAAGGCGGAAATTAATTATCCGGAACGTGATTAAAAAAGAAAGCCCGCTATTTTTAGCAGGCTTCCAGTCAATATCTTCCTAATTATTCAGGAGCAATTGCGTCGGTAGGGCAAACTTCAGCGCAAGAACCACAATCGGTGCAAATATCTGCATCAATTTTATAGATTTCACCTTCGCTTATTGCTTCTACAGGACACTCGTCGATGCAAGTTCCGCAAGCGATACATTCGTCAGAAATTTTGTAAGCCATAACTAACTTGAATTTTTGTTTATAATTAATTTATTAATGTTCTA
Organism: Bacteroidia bacterium; assembly: GCA_026391655.1. Lineage (GTDB taxonomy): Bacteria > Bacteroidota > Bacteroidia > Bacteroidales > Prolixibacteraceae > JAAFHB01. Next base: position 44,407 of record JAPLDR010000099.1, read on the forward strand.
ATTTGCGTGGCAAAGGTACAAAGAATGAACAAAAAACAAATTCAAATTTCAATTTTTACTTAGTTTAAATAGTGATTTTTTTGCATATGTTATTGTAGTAAGCGCAAAACGGTTGAAGCCCACATATTTCGCATTTTGGTTTCCGGGCAACACATACATATCTTCCGTGTAAAATCAACCAATGATGGGCTATCGGAATCATCTCTTGCGGAATATAACTGATCAATTGCTTCTCCGTTTCTAATGGAGTTTTTGAGTTGATTGCCAGTCCTATACGGGCAGCGACCCTGAATACATGGGTGTCAACAGCCAACGCAGGTTTATTGAAAATTACGGAGGCGATCACACTCGCAGTTTTTCGTCCCACCCCCGGCATTTTAACCAGCTCATCCACTTCGTCAGGCATAACGCCTTTGTAGTCGGCTACAAGTTTTCGTGCCATTCCGACCAGGTGTTTTGCTTTATTATTCGGATAAGAACACGACCAGATGTATTCGAAAACTTCGCCCGGCTCAGCTTCTGCCAGCTTTTCAGGTGTGGAAAACCGCTTTAAAAGCTCAGGAGTGATTTGATTAACACGCTTATCGGTGCATTGTGCCGACAAAATTGTGGCTACCATCAATTCGTAAGGATTGGTGTAGTTAAGCTCACTTACAGCGACCGGCATATTCACTTTAAACCATTCGATGACCTTCTCAAACCGCTCTTTAATTTGCATGAATTCTCATTTAAGCTGAGCGTTAAAATTAAGATCTCTTTTGTAGATTTTCGTGCTAATTTTGCCTCTGTAATTTTTTTTGTTTATGATCACATACCTGCAAGTAGAAAATCTTTCAAAATATTGGGGTGAACTGGCTCTTTTTGATGGGATTAGCTTTTCGATATTCGAAGGGCAAAAAGTTGCAATAATTGCCAAAAACGGTGCCGGAAAATCGACATTAATGGATATCATCGCAGGTTTGGAGACGCCTGATTCGGGCAAATCTACTTTGTCAAATCATATTTCGATCGGATACCTGCGCCAGAATCCCGATCTGAATCCTGAAGATACAGTGCTGGAAGCTGCTTTTAACTCAACTGGTGAATTAATTCAGACAGTTAAAAACTACGAAAAGGCGCTCGAAAATCATGATCCGAAACTTTTAGATAGTGCCATGGAGCGCATGAATGCGCTGAATGCGTGGGATTTTGAGCTCCGGATCAAACAAATTCTGACGCAATTAAAGATCACGGACGTTAATCAGCAAATCAAATTTCTTTCGGGCGGACAGAAAAAAAGGGTGGCGCTGGCTCATATTTTAATTGATGAACCCGACTTTCTGATTCTTGATGAACCTACCAACCACCTCGATCTGGAGATGATCGAATGGCTCGAAAAATACCTCGAAAAAGCAAAGGGCACCTTGTTTATGGTGACACACGACCGTTATTTTCTTGATCGTGTTTGTAATGAAATAATAGAATTAGAGGACAATACGATTTACAAGTACAAGGGGAACTACTCTTATTATGTCGAGAAACGGGAAGAGCGTATTCAATCTATGAATGCGGAAATCGATCGCGCCAGGAACCTGTTTCGTACAGAACTGGAGTGGCTGCGCAGGATGCCTCAGGCCCGAAGCCATAAATCGAAGTACAGAACCGAAAATGCCTATAAATTGCAGGAGAAGGCTTCACAGCGACGTGTGGAAGATGAGGTTGAGCTTACCGTTCAAGGAAAGCGGCTCGGGAGTAAAATTCTAAATGTTAAAAACCTTTCCAAAGCTTTTGATGAGCTTATCATTTTGGATAAGTTCAGTTACAACTTTGCCCGTTTGGAAAAAATCGGAATCATCGGAAAAAATGGAAGTGGCAAAACGACAGTTTTAAATATGCTGACAGGCGCATTGCAACCCGACAGCGGTACTATCGATGTGGGTGAAACGATTAGTTTTGGTTATTACAGGCAGGATGGGATTAGTTTTAATCAGGGCGACCGTGTGATAGATGTGATCAAAGAGATTGCCGAAGTTGTGGATATGGGAAACGGCAACCGGATGACCGCTTCGCAGTTTCTGAATTATTTTCTTTTTCCACCCGAATCGCAATATAATTTTGTGGAGAAGTTGAGCGGAGGCGAAAAACGCCGGCTCTATCTCTGCACAATTCTGATGCGTAATCCAAATTTTCTGATTCTTGATGAACCAACTAACGATTTGGATATCATGACCTTAAATGTGTTCGAAGATTATCTTCGAAATTTTCAGGGTTGTGCTATAGTTGTTTCGCATGACCGTTTTTTTATGGATAAGATTGTCGATCATTTATTTGTATTCGAAGGTGAAGGAAAGATAAAAGATTTTCCGGGAAATTATTCTGATTACCGCAACTGGGTTGAGGAGAAGGAGAAAGAACAACGTTCTCCCGAAAAACGGGAAAAGATTACTAAACCAAAGCCTGCTAAAGAGGGAGTCCGTAAATTAAGTTTTAATGAAAAACGCGAATTAGAGCAGTTGGAAAAGGACATTACAATGCTCGAGGAGGAGAAAAAAGTCATTGAAGCAGCGATGAATTCAGGCGATTGTGCCTCGGAAGAATTGGTTATTAAATCGCAACGACATGGCGAAATCATGGAGTTGCTGGATGAGAAAGAGTTGCGCTGGCTTGAATTAAGTGAGTTGGAGTAGGGGATAAAGGTCAAAGTGAAAAGGTTAAAGTGAAAAATGCCAGCAGCAAGTTGCCATTCGCTCCTGAAGCTTAGGAACTAATTCAGTCCAAATTGGTGATCATCCTTTAGATTGGGAGTTTCGCAACTTTCTCGTTCCATGACAAAAGCGCCGCCGGTTCCTTCGGCATCCTGACTGTTCCCTACAATTTTCCCGCTTGGCAAAAGATCCCCTTCCCAGGTATCGAGTTCATAGATAATATCTTCGTCGCTAAACAGGATTTCGCACGAATGAGATTTCAAATTGATTTTAGTACCGTTAATCCGACCCGCAACTTCCTGTTTTACAATGAAAGTCTCTTCGCCATCTATCTGCTCGGAAAAACGTAAAACGCCCTTCAGATGAATCCCTTTTTGGTTAAGTTCAGCGTAACCGCAGTCTTTACCAAAACCGAAATCTTCCTCAAACCGCCAACGTCCGGTAAGGTTTATTTTCTCGGGCATAACTCAATTTAATTTCAACCGTAAATATAGAATATATCCTCAAATTTTATGCCTCAAAAATCGGATTGTCAAAAAAAACCGAATATTTACTTTTTGTAACCTTTAAATAACAGAGACCATCTTATCGGGATGGCCTCTGGATATTGAATATTTGTAACAATTTTTATTTCACGTAAGAGGCAGCGTTGAGGAAATCATAACTTTTCTGAACGCTTACAAATGGTTCAAAATCATATCTTTCAACCTCTACGATGCAAAGTTTTGCGCCTGCTTTGGCTTTATTTTTATAAATGGATTTGAAATCGATCAGGCCGCTGGCGCCGATCTCTTTCTCATCTTTAATGTGCAAAAGCTCAAATCTTTTTGGATATTTGTTAAAATAATCGACCGCCTGTTGGCCACCTTTGTAAATCCAGTAAACATCCATTTCGAAAGTTACCTTCTTTGGGTCAGTATTTTTAAGCATAAAATCATAAACGAGTTCGTCAGCATCGACAATCTTTGTAAATTCCTTATTGTGATTGTGATAACCGAAACGAATTCCTTTGGCATTACATTTTTCACCGATTGCATTGAAATATTCGCAGGTTTTTTTCAATGCTTCGAGATTTTTGTAAGGATAATCTCCCATTGATGGTTTAATGATATAAGTGCATCCTGCTTTTTTGTGAGCATCAATGCATTGATCCCACCAGGTCATTGCTGCATCCCAGGAAGCCTGATCG
>JAPLDR010000099.1:48288-57365 GCA_026391655.1 Bacteroidia bacterium
CATAATTTGCTCCCGTGTGTGAGCTTACAAATTTCATCCCGTTTGCTTCTAGTAAAGCCTTAAATGCTTCTGGCTCCATTCCATAAAATTTACCGTTATCGTAGTTAGCTGCCTCAACATAGGTGTATCCGATTTTCCCCAGTTTCTCTATTGTCCCCTTAACATCTTTTTTCAGATCATCACGAAGGGAATACAGCTGTAGTCCAATGCTTTTCTTCCCTTTGGCAAGAGATGATTGAGCCAATCCACCAATGATAAGTGCAGCTAATATAATTACTGTCAATGGTTTAATAAAATTTGTTTTCATAGGGTTATAAATTTTAAATAAGTAATATGAATGTCTTATAATATAAAAGCTAATAGGGCAAATTTACTATTTATTTACTAAGTTTAAACTTTAGTTCATGCCAAATCCTCTCTCTTTTGTAAGCTGCTCTGATTGTATAGTTTATTGATTATTTTGTAAGTTTGATGTTCAGTACCAAATAACTTCTTAATTCAAAAAATGACGAATATCAAGATGCTGGCATCATTAGGACTCTGCTCTGCGGGGTTGATTCCTGCCTGCCACGGACAAACACCCGAACAGAAACGTCCGAACATCATTTTTATCATGAGCGATGATCATGCATATCAGGCGATTAGTGCTTATGGTTGCGGATTGAATTCTACCCCAAATATCGATCGGATTGCCAAAGAAGGGGCGATTTTCACACGGGCATTTGTCACCAACTCTATTTGCGCTCCGAGCAGGGCAGTAATGTTAACAGGTATATACAGCCATCTGAATGGAAAGATAGATAATAAAGGTGGTTTCAACTGGGATCAGATGATTTTTCCGAAACTTTTGCAACAGAATGGTTATCAGACTGCCTTAATCGGCAAGATTCATCTCGATGGTATTCCCCAGGGTTTTGATTACTCGAATGTTTTGCCCGGACAGGGACAATATTACAATCCCGATTTTATTGAAAATGGTATCCGCAAGCGATATCCCGGTTATGTCACCACTTTAACTACACAGTTTGCTCTCGAATGGCTTGATAAAAAGCGCGACAAATCGAAGCCATTCTGTTTGTTGTATCATCAAAAAGCGCCTCATCGCAACTGGTTACCCGAAGAGAAGTATTTAAACCTTTACGAAGATCGCGATTTTCCGTTTCCGGATAATTTTTTTGATGATTATTCTGGTCGCGGAACTGCTGCCCATACTCAGAAGATGGGAATTGTCAAAGAGATGATGTGGGGGCATGATATGAAGTTTGAGAACGATCCATATACAGGTGAGCCGACCAACTTTGTTCCGGATATTAACCGGATGGATGAGCAGCAAAAAAAGGCCTGGCGGGCTGCATATAATGCAAGAAATGAGGAATTTATTAAGACAAAGCCCACAGGGAGAGATTTGGCGAAGTGGAAATATCAACGCTACATTCGCGACTATCTCAAATGTATACAATCTGTTGACGATGGTGTAGGTGAAGTTCTTGATTATTTGGATAAGAACGGTTTAACTGATAATACGATTGTTATTTACACCTCTGATCAGGGATTTTACCTGGGAGAACATGGTTGGTTTGATAAACGTTTTATGTACGAAGAGTCGTTCCGGACACCACTGGTGATCAGATATCCCAAAGAGATTAAGCCTGGAACAGTCATCACACAAATGGTTCAGAATCTCGACTATGCCCCGACATTTTTAAACTATGCCGGAGTAAAAGCACCAAAAAAGATGCAGGGTGAATCATTTCGTTTGCTTTTGAGCGGAGAATCAATGAAATGGAGAGATGCCATTTATTATCATTATTATGAATTTCCGGGTGAACACTTCGTAAAACGCCATTACGGTGTGAGGACTGAGCGTTATAAACTTATTCATTATTACTACGATGAAAAAGATCCGCACGAAATGAAGAGTGTTTATGACGATCCCGCTTATGCAGAAATCAAGGCAGATCTGACTAAAAAATTGAACAAGCTTCGGGTGAAGTATAAGGATACCGATGAAGTTACACGGTCGTTTTTGCCCGTGAAGAAAGATAAATAATTGTATGTAGCTGAGTGAAAAAGGCTTTTAAAAATTTATAATATGAGAAAGATTCAATTAACCTTGATTATCGGACTGTTGCTGAGTTCCGTTTGTTTTGCAGCCGATCCGGTGCGAAAACCATTTGTTGAATTATCGCTTAACGGCCAGACACTTACTTCGGGACAAAAAGCTGAAGTACGTCCCGGCGAGAAGGTGAAAGTTACTGCCGTCCTGCGGGGTGGCAAACGCGATTACTGTTCGATGCCCGAAAAATATGCCAATATGGGGCAAACTACCCAAATTGTATCGAAAGGCGACGACGGAATGTTCTTTACTATTCAGGGTGGAAGTCAGTTTCGCGGTGAGTGGACGTTGGGCAACGAAACAGCTACCTTCAGTTCTTCAGGTGACGTTGTGATTGAACCACTTCCACAACATGGCATTAAACAAACCGAAGCTTACATTACCCTTCCGAAGTCGGGATTGGGGCAAACTTACCTGAAAGTGAAAGTCAATACACTTTGGAAATATAAACGAACAACTCCGGCAGGAACAACCAATACTGAAGAAGCAAATTCAGGAGAAGATACCTTTTATCTGGTACTTTCCGGAGCATCTGGATCCTGGTATTCTTCGGAAAATATAGTTGTAAGCGGAACCGAGAACTTCTCAGTCAGAAATAAGCTGGACCAGGTTCAACGATTCTACAAGGAAATTGAAACAGCCCTGAGAGCAAAAAACATGAACGGAGTTCAGATGCACATTGACAATCTTAAAAGTTCACTGAATTCGCTGAAAACTGAAATTGAACGGCAAAAAAGCGAAAACAGCTCTTTCGAATGTAAGGTTTCTTTAGTCGGGTCCCCCACCGATTTGAGTATGGATCACCTGAATAAAATACAAAAAATGGGTGATCAGTGGAAAACCCAGTACGATATTTCACAGGAAAATGTATTGAAAATCAATTCGCTTCTCCTGAATAAACAGCTAAACCTGACCAACAACATTATGAAATCGGTCATAAAGAACTACATCGACTGGGCGAGTCCGATACCTTCGGATGCTACCGATTTGATATCAATGTATAATCCATCGCAAACGCTTGGAGTATTCGTTTTACCTGTAAAAGTATTAGGATGGAATGAAACAGCCACCGAAGATGCCTCTATTCTTAAAGATCAGGTGATGGGTGTTAAAATGCTCAGTGAACTCCGTGAGTTTTATCAGCAACGGCTTCAGAAATCGACTGAAGAGCGAAAAATAATTATCAACATTCAAAATTCACTGGCGCCTGTAAAAGCCATTGATAACCAGTTGAAAGGATATTTTTCCGGTTTAAGCTGGCTTAAATGGACTCCTAAAAAATAATCCATGAAGCCTCTGGGTTTCTGTTTATTCAAAATAGGTCAATAATTTATAAAAACTCAATAATTACCATTTTATGAAGAATACCAATAATTATTTAAGGCTCATAATCCTCCTTTTTTTATTCAATGGGTTAGTAATTGCTGCGATCGCCAAAAATGAAGTGAAGCAGCTTATTTGCGAATACAAAACAAATCCCATGGGGATTGATGTTGCGAAACCCCGGCTAAGCTGGCAACTGGTCTCTGCCGAAAACGATGTGATGCAAGCTGCATATGAAATAAAGGTTGCTGAATCACCCGCGAAACTGAATTCGGGCAAATTAATCTGGTCGACGGGTAAAGTAAACTCTTCGCAGTCGGTCAGCGTGATTTACGATGGTCCTGCCTTGCAATCGATGCAACAACTTTACTGGCAGGTTCGAGTGTGGGACAACAAGAATAAAGCCACTGCCTGGAGTACTCCTGCATCGTGGGAGATGGGGATTCTTAAACCAACAGATTGGAAAGCAACCTGGATTACGTTCGGTGCTGAAAAAGAGATGAAAGGCTCAAAACCTGCTCAATATTTCAGGAAAGAATTCACAACAGCAAAAAAAGTCAAATCCGCCCGGATTTATACCACGGCGCTTGGTTTGTATCAGTTGCACCTCAATGGCGCCAAAGTAACCTCCGATCTTTTCACCCCGGGATGGACGAGTTATAAAAAGCGTTTGCAGTACCAGACTTACGATGTTACTTCTATGCTCAAAGCTCAGAATGCCATCGGTGTTGTGCTGGCTGACGGCTGGTTTCGGGGGAATATTGGATTTTCGCAACAAAGCAGTTATTACGGGAAGCAATTGGCTCTGCTACTTCAATTGCAGATCAGCTACACCGATGAAACTGTTGAAACTATCTCTTCAGACAATAGCTGGAAAGTTACTCAAAATGGCCCAATCGTTGAATCGGATATCTATAACGGCGAACTGTATGATGCACGTCTTGAACTGACAGGATGGGATCAGGCAGGATTTGACATGAGCAAATGGGACAATGTGACTGCTTTCAATCAGAGTAATGATATTTTGATTGCGCCACAGGGTGTTCCTGTGAAAGCAATTCAGGAGATAAAACCGATAAAACTGATTGTTACTCCAATAGGCGAAACTATATTCGATATGGGACAGAACATGGTTGGATGGGTGAGATTAAAAGTGGCCGGTAAAAAAGGGGACCGGGTGACGCTGAAATTTGCTGAAGTGCTTGATAAGGCCGGAAATTTTTATACCGATAATCTTCGTGCAGCCAAAGCTACAGATGTTTACCTCCTCAAAGGCGAAGGAACCGAGATTTACGAACCCGGTTTTACCTTCCATGGATTCAGGTTTGTTAAAATTGAGGGATTGGCAGTTGCCCCGACTCTGGATCAAATAACAGGTATTGTGGTTCATTCCGATATGAAACCTACGGGAACTTTTGCTTGTTCCGATACTTTAATTAATCAGCTTCAGCATAATATACAATGGGGTCAGAAAGGGAATTTTGTTGATGTTCCTACCGATTGTCCTCAGCGCGACGAACGGCTTGGCTGGACGGGTGATGCGCAGGTATTTAGTATGACTGCTGCGTTTAATTTTGATGTGGCCGCATTCTATACCAAATGGATGGGAGATTTTACGGCAGATCAGTCTCCTGATGGGAAAGTCCCTTATGTGATTCCTGATGTTTTAAACGGGAGTGGTGGTTCTACTGCATGGGCTGATGCTGCAATTATAGTCCCGTGGACGGTCTATCTGGCCTATGGTGATCAGCGGATTCTGCAAGCACAATACCCAAGTATGAAAGCATGGGTTGGTTATATGACAAGTAGGGCAGGAGCGGACTATATTTGGACCGGGGATTTTCATTTTGGCGATTGGCTTGCATTTGCAACTACACGTTCCGATTATCCGGGCGCAACTACTGAAAAAGATTTGATTGCGACTGCTTACTATTACTATTCCACTAATTTACTAAGTAAAATCGCTGCCATTATCGGACAGAAAGAGGATGCCTCCAACTATCAAAAACTGGCAAATGATATCAAAAGTGCCTTTATTCAGGAATTTGTTACACCCAACGGACGTTTAGTCTCTCATACACAAACTGCTTATGCGCTTGCACTTGCATTTAATCTGCTTCCCGAAAACCTGATTCCCAAAGCTGCGGAATACTTTGCCGGGGATGTTAAAAAATTCGGACACCTGACCACGGGATTTGTCGGAACACCGCTATTGTGCAAGACGCTTTCATCCATTGGACGCGACGATCTGGCATTTATGTTGCTGAATAACAAGAAATATCCTTCGTGGCTGTACCCTGTTTTACAAGGAGCTACCACCATCTGGGAGCGATGGGACGGCCAGAAACCCGACGGCACTTTTCAGGATGTGGGGATGAACAGTTTTAACCACTATGCTTACGGTGCTATCGGTGAATGGCTTTACCGGCATGTTGCAGGAATTGATATTGACTATAACCACCCAGGTTATAAACATGTTCTGCTTGCTCCTCATCCGGGCGGCGGACTTAAAAATGCCAGTGCCGAAATTTTAACCTTATACGGAAAAGTATCCTCTTCCTGGAAATTTGAAAATGAGGACTTTGTTTATGAAGTTGTTATTCCTGCCAATACCAATGCAACGATTACGTTACCTTATGCAAAAGCGGACCAGGTTAAGCAGGATGGTTTGCCTTTAAAAGCAGGATCTGTTCAAAACAATAATGATCTGCAAATCAATATGGGTTCGGGAAAATACGTTTTCAGGTATCCGGCACAGGCTTTGACGGCGGCTATTGCGGAGAAGAAAAAATGAAAGGTTGAAGGAATGAAATATTGAACGATTAAAGGTCAGAGCACTCCCCCTCGGTTTGCAACGAGGGGGAAGCGGCCTGTCGTTTTTAACGATTTAAACGAAATTCAATGTCTTCTATAAAAGATATCATTAGAATTTGAGTTACAAACTCATAGCAACAAACCCCTTGTTGCAAAGCTACTCTTTATACACATCTTTTTGATATATCCCGTATACAAATAATATTAATCACCTTTTCTTTAAACCTTATTTTAAATGGCTACCTCAGTAGAAAATCCACGCTCACAGCCCACAACCTTATTACCTTATTTGGGGTTGATAGTCTTCTGATAGAACTTGATAAATGCCTCATATTCTTCCATGTAACTAATCTTTCGATGATGTTCTGGCTGGTTAAGGATGTAATTACATACTTTTACTATATCGCCTTTTGACTATTCCGGTTATGTATTTTTCGATACGATCCCTTTGCGGATCAACAATCAAAGGCAACCGGTGTAAAGTGGTGAACACTAAATGTGTGTACAGGTTGTTGTATTCAACTTTCATAAATAAGGTAATAAGGTTTGGTTATATTAGTTATTTCTTTTCTACTGAGGTTTTATTCTTTAAAAATAAGGTTTTTTAAGACATTGTGTTAGGATTGGTCTAATTTGATGTTTATCTCCTTTGTTTTTATCTTGTTTAATAAAACACGTTTCACTAAGGTTTCTTCACAACTTTTTTGTCTGACGACTCAAAGACCATCCTGAGTTTTACCACCGAACTTCGGGGTGATTGGCCCATAACTTCGGGTTTCCATCCCGGGCCAGCTTTTAATATGTGGATTGCCACCTCATTATATCTTTCATCTTTACTGCTTAGCACTTTAATTTGTTCTAATGTGCCGGTTTTCGTAATCACAAACGAAAGACGAACAACAGTCTTTTTCTCCGGTGATCCAATACTTGGAGCTAGAAGCGCTGTTTTAAGATACTTATTGAAAGCTATCCATCCGATCGCAGGTGAGGCGTTCTCATCAACATTTTGATTCACATTAACTCCCGCCACCGCGCCAGTTATTGAAACTTTTTTTTGAGTGCCATACCCAACAACCACGACTTCGTCTAATGCTTTTTCTTCCTGAATCTCATTATTTGACGCCACCATCACTTTATCGGCCTCTTCATTAACAGCTTGCTTTTTTATTTCTACTCCCGGGGTAATCGTAACGTTATTATTAAGTGAGCGTACCCCGCGAATTCTTATCGGCTTTTTTGATTCATCAACTTGATTGAATGCAATTGCTGAAGAATCAGGTAAGGTTATGGTGGCTTTTGCTAACCCATTGTTTCCAGGTAACTGAATCGTTTCTTTCATCTTCGGCTGTTCATGCACAACTGATGCGGAAGCGTTTCCGGTTTTAGTGGGTGCTTCAGACTTAACCATGGCCTCACTTTCCGCAACAATCATAAGATCTTCAGGTATTGGCATATTCTTTTCAGGAAGCAACTTTTTTATAGCTGCAGGTTCCGGCAAATCAATTTCTTGCTTTTTGATTACTATTTCTTTCGCCGGAACTATTTTTTGTTGAATTTTATTCTCCGAAACCATCTGCTTGCTATTTTCTTTTGGATTGAACAGGATAAGCGATGAAACAACAAGAATTATAACAGAAGCGGCCGCATACCAGATGTATTTCCGGTTACCTTTTTGTCGTTTGTTAATGCGTTTTTTCAGATCGGCAAGGTCGGTACCAACAAGTTCAGCCGAAATGCCCAAATAGCCTTCAACAGCCTCTGCAAGAAATTGATCGTGTTGCATTTCACGCTCAAATGCATGGCGCTCCTGCCCGGTCATCTGATCCTGCAAATACCGTTTGATCCGTTCTTCCAATTGATATGTTTGTTTACCTGACATGCTGATTATCCAAACAAATTTTCAAATTTCTTTTCCCATTCTGCAACAGGCTTTTCACTTTTTTCTCGTCGAAACCAATCTCAGCCGTGATTTGCCTGTAACTTTTGCGCTCGAAATAAAACATCCTGACGCATTGCTGCTGATCTTCTTTCATTTTTTCGATACAATTTTTTAAAGCCTCATTCAATTCCGGATTTTCATCACCATCAATAGGATGCAAATCATCGGGAGTTTCCATAAAATCTTTCTGCTGGATCAGCCATATTTCTTCCTTTTTACGCAACGATTTTTGCTTGCGTAATTCCATCAGACAATAATTTTTGCAGAAAACATACATCCATCCTTTGAAACTGATTATCTCGTGCCGGTAAAGTTCAGTAGCCAACAGCTCAAAAATTTGCATTGTGGCATCTTTTGACCATTCCCTGTCTTCAAGATATTTCAGGCAAAGACCATAAACCAAAGCAACATACTTCGAATACAATTGTCCAAGCACCTCAGGATCGTTTCCCTTTTTGAACTGAGAAATTAAATCCTGATCGCTAAGATCAGCGCTATTTTTTGATTTAAGGAACAAATGGAAATTGCTGTAAGTTTTGCCAAATGTACAGTATTAAAAAAATAATAAAAATTTTTTATGGAATCTTATTTGGTTTTGCATCCTGTCAACAAATCGTATAACTAAAAATTCAGATCATGAAAAAAATTACTAAAATCTCAATCGTTTTGTGGACACTTTTAATCAGTGTACTGTCAGTTTCTGCAATTAATATTACAGGTAAAGTTACTGACGGATCTGGCGCTGGAATTCCAAAGGTAAGTATTACAGTAAAAGAAACAGGCCGGAAAACGGCTACCGACTTAAAGGGTTTATTCAGTATTGAGGCTGATGCTAAGCATCACCTGGTTTTCAATCATACAGGATACCCGGAACAAATCATTGCA
>JAPLDR010000099.1:57446-58724 GCA_026391655.1 Bacteroidia bacterium
CTCTCCAGTCTCCGGTAGCTATAGTAAACGAATCGGAAGCGGTGTTGTCTGAAGTGGTTGTTGTTGGTTACGGAACGGAAAGAAAAGTCGATATAACAGGGGCCGTTTCCGGCATCAGAATCCGGGGAGCTCGTAGTCTAAACTTTGCAAAGGATAAAAACAAGGTCAGTTCCATGCCCGCTCCTGAATGGAACACCGAGAATTATTCGGCCATACACGAAAACGGGTATAAAAATGCATTTGACCAGCCACTTTCAACTTTCTCTGTTGATGTCGATAATGCCTCCTATTCGAATGTACGAAGGATGCTGAACATGGGACAATTACCACCAGTTGATGCAGTTCGGATCGAAGAGATGATTAACTATTTCAGTTATGAATATGAACGTCCCGCGAAGGATGCCCCGTACTCCATTAATTCAGAATTAGCGGTATGTCCATGGAACGAAGCCCATCAGTTATTGCTCGTTGGCCTTCGTGCAAAGGAAATTGATAAATCCAATCTGCCTGCATCGAATCTTGTGTTTCTGTTAGACGTTTCGGGTTCCATGCAGGAAGAAAATAAACTTCCGCTGGTTCAATCTGCTATGCGGATGCTTGTAAATGAGCTGCGTCAAAAAGACAGGGTGGCCATAGTCGTATATGCCGGTGCTGCCGGGATAGTACTGGAATCAACGCCTGGAAGCCAGAAAGAAACAATACTGAATGCTATTGAAGGACTTAGAGCAGGAGGTTCAACAGCAGGGGGTGAAGGGATACGACTGGCCTATAAAACTGCCAGCGAACATTTTATTAAAGGGGGTAATAACAGGATTATTTTAGCAACCGACGGCGATTTTAATGTAGGTGTTTCAAGTACTTCCGAAATGGAAAGATTGATCGAACAAGAACGTGAATCGGGTATTTTTATAACTGTTCTGGGTTTTGGGATGGGAAATATCAAAGACGACAAGATGGAAGCGATTGCAGATAAGGGAAACGGAAACTACGCATACATTGATAATATTCAGGAAGCACGCCGGATGTTTGTTAAAGAATTCGGTGGAACACTTTTCACGGTTGCCAAAGATGTAAAATTCCAGTTGGAATTTAACCCGCAAAACGTGAAAGCCTATCGCCTGATAGGATATGAAAACCGGTTACTGAATGCAGAAGATTTTAAGGATGATAAAAAAGATGCTGGTGAAATGGGCGTCGGGCATCGGGTCACTGCTTTGTACGAAATTGTTCCTGCAGGTTCGGATGAAAAATTACCCGATGTTGATGAATTGAAATACC
>JAPLDR010000124.1 GCA_026391655.1 Bacteroidia bacterium
TTTAGCAACGCGTTCGAACTCTGTCCGGTCGAAATTAACTTTCTTGACGGAGAATTCAGAAATATTAAACGAATACAAGAAGGTCTTATGAAAATCGGCATCTTCCTGCGGCAATAAAAAAGGTTTACAGGGATTCCCTTTGCCATCGACATACGATATATAGGCATTCATATACAATCCGTCCATCCTGCGGCTGCTGAATACCACCCATTTCCCGTTTGATGACCACGAGTGATAACTCTCCACATTATTGCTATTAAGGATATCTAATCTTTCGAGTGTCGAATCCGCAAGATGGAACATATACAAGTCGGCATCTTCGTCATAAGCGGGGAAATTTCCATGATCGGCAATGGTTATCATGATATTCTTTCCATCAGGAGATACGCGCGGAAAAGTAACACTCTTCCCAAGACGGGAAGCGGAGATTAAGGTATCGACCTTCGTCCCAAGTGTGGCGGTTGTTGCATCAAAAGAGATAGAGCAAAGACTATATCGGATACTCTTTTCTTCTTTGGGCATGGGGACAGCCTTAGCCGTGACAAAATAAAGTGTTTTACCGTCGGGATGGATAAATGCACTTTCTTCATCAAATTCAGTATTGATGGTAGGTTCGAAAATAGCAGCGGTGAAGTGAAAAAGAGATTCTTACCCACATCATAAATCACCATATCCGACTCCTGATCAAATCCATGTGCGCGCTCCTGCCCTACCGAAGGAAACAACTGGCGTACCTTATTGATCGAATAGGCAATGTATTTAGCCGAGGGATGCCAGTAAGGGAATGATACACTCGAAAAAGTGAGGGGCGTTTTTGTATTTATCTTTTCAATCTTATCCCCGCGGATCAGGATCGTTCCTGCATTATTTTCGCGCAGGTGGATCATCATATTATCGGGGTTGTTATTGGCCATCGAATGACAATTCATGCAGGTTTGAGGCAATAAACGACTGTCGATAATGGTCTGAACCTTGAAATCGGATAAACAACGCTCATAGATTCCCATCGTATTCCACGTTTGATAACCGGGATGGATTAAGCGGTAAACCAAATATTCATCGATGGGATCGGAGGCCACAAAATAGCTGAACGGTTTGTATCTGATCCAATTGTTATTCTGACGGGTATAGACAGTCAGATAGATGCTGTCTTCTTTGTTCTCTGACAGAAATTCCGACCAGTCGGAAACGGGAATATCTGTTTTGTCTCCTTTAAAACTTCTCTCCAATCCACCGTTTTTCCCTTTTATGGAGAGGAATAACCCGTCGCACGTTTCGTTGACTTTAAAATTAAGAGGCGCAATATTAAAGGGGATTGTCGTTCCATTTTGTGACGGGAAAATGGATGGTAATTTACCCGCGTCAGCAGCATTCTGAGGAGCCGGTTGGGAACATCCCAGAAATAAAATTGTTATCAGGAATAGAAGAAGAATATTATTTATTTTCATGCTTTTGAAAGACTTTTTAAAAATTGATTTGAATAAATTTTAGAGTATTCTCTTTGATCCATTTTAGTGATATTTTGTGAATTAGTGTCCATTTTTTTTGCCACCAATGCACAAAAACACCAAACCCCACCAAATTTATCCAGCAAATCCTTTGGTGTAATTTGGAGTATTGGTGATTTGGTGGCATTCTTCAATTTTTAGATGTGCTTTCATTAAAATGAACGTAATACCAATACGTATTGCCATATAATTGCTTCATCAATGCGGGGTTTTTATTGCCACCGTTTTTAAAAGCACCGGCATACAATTCAATGCGCCTTCGCACATCGTCGCTTATTTTATATTGCGCCAAAGCTTCGGGCCATTCGGGCAGCAGCGTCTTCGTATAGACCAAAGCCTCCTGGTATACGAGCGGTGTATCAGCATAATTCATCGAACGGCTTAATGGCAGATATTTCAAAAACTGATCGAGGTCTTTTTGCAATAAAAACGACGACATCAGGTATTCGTAAGCCATCCGGTTTTTCGGATTACCCCTGAGTAAAGCGATCATGGTCAGATCGACCTGATCGAACTGAAAATAAAAATCATCTTTCACCTGACTGGAACGAAGTTTCCCCCAAAGCGGATGCGCATTTATTTTTTCTTCGTTGTTCAGATAGGTCGAGGCATCATTTGCCCATTTCCTGTAAAATAAATTCTTTTGCAGATAGCTTAAGAATTTGGCCGCCACATCGTATTGTCCGGTAACAATACATGTTTCGGCATATCGTTTAACGGCACGAACCGGCATCACAGCATCGGGCGATGAATCGATTGATTCCATGGCCAGCATCTGCGAGAAATTGATCAACCCAAGATAGAAATAAGGTTCATTCGCAATCAATGGTGCCATCCCGTGCAGCTTATAGGGAATAAAAAAATCTGTCAGATGCGGATTAAATGAAAAGAGTCGCGTACTCAATTGATTCGTCTGCCCCATAGCGAGCATTAAAGCCAGTCGCCCCTGACTTCCTGTCGGCGGATTTTTCTCGGCATTTTTAATAATATCAAACCATTGTTGCCGGTTTACGAGGTTATCGTACAGCATCTCCTTTTCTTCCTCAACATTTGGATAATGCTGGAATCCATATCCCATATACAACAACAGGAAGGCTCCAAATACATATTGAAGTATTGTCCTGACTTTAGCCGAAAGCGTATTTTGTACGATAAACTGGTATAGAATCAGGAACGGAACCGATAAAAAAATCAGAATTATTGTGGATGGAAAGATCAGGCTGAACTTGTAATAAGCTGACGAATAGTAGCACTGCAACAACGTATCGATTACGAGATAATGACGGACAACCAATGGAATACTTATACCCATAAGTAAACATCCTGAGATAAACCACCAGATATGCGGCATCTGACTGATTTGGGAATCCTTTTTAAAACGAATAACCAACTCAATTGAAATCACAGACAATACAAACAGGATATAGGTCCCGCCAAACAACCAATATATCAAAGGAATTAGAATCAAACCAAAAACCATTCGCAGATTAGGTGCTGCTATTCTCAAATAAATCACAATAGTCCAGATTGACACCCCAACGGCCAATGCACCCGAAATGTAGAAGAAGTCGTTGCACAACAAAAAACAGTAACCCACGGCAGGTAAAAAAGCAAGCACATTTAGCCTGTTACCGAAAAGCTGTTTCAAAACACATTGGGCAGGATAATAAATCGAGAAGATGATTCCACTCACCACGAACGCTCCAACCCAGGGGTATAAAAAAAACTGAGTGAGGAATTCGCCACAATAAATGGCAAATCCATCCTGAATGGCCAAATGACAGGTCAGGTAATCAAAACCGGTCAAAAACAGCTGCATTTGCTCTTTTTGTACGAGGTGACTGGGATAATACGTACCCCAGAAAACAAGCAATGCTGTGAAGAATATGACGGATGAGAAAATGGTTAATGCCGTTATTTTGCTTTCCTTCATAACATTCAATTAAATCTTTTGCCTGTAAAAAACCTTTGGAATAATAAACTTTCTATTTAAATTCCACCTTTGTTTGGTCATAATCGTGTTAATATGCCCGGATTGTGCCATAGGCACAAAATATTGGTAGAATTCGGATATCCTGTAAAACATACCGTCCCGTACGGGCAATGCTGTTAAGTTAAGGGTTTTTGATTGTTTTTTCTTTGTGGAACTTTGTGTTTCTGTGTCTTGGTGGCTATTTTTTCTTGCCACAAAGTCACTAAGCCACAAAGGAACACCAAGAAATCTGCTAACTTAACGACATTGCCCTAAGGGGAATCTACATCGAAATTAATCAGTTTCAAAATACATAACGATCTTTTAAAATTCGGAAACTGTTTCTTCATATCCCGATGTTCATTGTTTAAACGTCACTTTCTTTAAGGGCGATTCCAGCAGTTTCTCCAATTCGGGAATATTTACGTCTACTTTTTCGTTTACAAATTCAGGAATATTAAAAGAAAACAGAAGCCGGTCGTAATATTCAGTGTCTTTTTGCGGCAATAAAAACGGTTTTCCGGCCTTCCCGTTTTCATCCAGATAAGCGATAAATGGCCGTGTATATAAACCATCCATGCGCCGGCTGCTAAATACAAACCACCGCGAGTTCGACGACCATGAATGATAACTTTCCGTATCATCGCTGTTCACTTCGTCAATACGCCGAGTACTTTTCGTTTTCAAATCAAGCAAATAAAGATCAGCTTCTTTGTGCCAGATGGAGAAGTTCCCGTAATCGATCAGCGTAAACATGATGTATTTTCCATCGGGTGAAGGACGCGGGAAAGTGACACTTTTTTGCAGCGCAACTGCATTGAATAACGTATCGATCCGGTCGCCAAAAGTTCCGTTATCGGGATTAAAAGAGATGCTGCAAAGGTTATACCGGACTTCGTTAAACTCGGCGGGCATCTTTTTATGAGCAGCCCTGCAGAAATAAAGGGTTCGTCCGTCAGCTGAAAACGAGGGAAATGTTTCAAAAATACTGTCCTGCATCAACAAATTACAACTGATCGCCTGATTATTTTTAATATCATACACAACGACATCCGAAGCGGCATCGCCCACTTCAACTCTTTTCCCTGCAGCTTCATGAAAAACCTGGTGCGTATTATTCACAGAATAGGCGATATAATTGCCCGAAGGATGCCAGAAAGGATAGACAAAATTCGACATTGTTTTGTCGGTTTTGGTGTTTAACAGGTTCATCTTGCCATTGGATATTAAAGCAGTACCCCCTTTTTTACCCCTGATGTGAAAACTCATATCCTTCGTATTTGACTGCCGGAAAGAGTGACAGTTCACACAACTTCCGGGAATCAGTGTATTTTCTACAATTGGGGATTGATCAAAATTTGAAAGATTACGCTGGTAAATACCCATCTTACTGTAAACCTCGTAACCGGGAGCAATCAAACGATAGACCAGTCCGTAATCAATTGGCGTTGTGCTCACATACATTGCAAAAGGGGCATACTGTTTCCATTTGTCATGCTGCTTTATAGAAACCGTTATCTGAAGACTATCACCTTTGGAACCGGAGAGCATTTTAGTCCATTTACTGACGGGGATACAAATCTCTTTCGCATCCTGAAGGTGGATCACTTGATTGTTTCGTCCTTTAATGACAGCATCGATGGCTGTATATTCAGCCTTCACCTTAAAATTCAGGGGCGCAATAGTCGCAGGAATGGTTACTCCCACATAGTCGGGAAAC
Source organism: Bacteroidia bacterium (assembly GCA_026391655.1). GTDB lineage: Bacteria > Bacteroidota > Bacteroidia > Bacteroidales > Prolixibacteraceae > JAAFHB01. The sequence goes on from JAPLDR010000124.1 coordinate 5,201, forward strand.
AGCGACGGTTTTTCTTTCAATACATCTGTGGGCGACACCTTTTCGCTGCAGGATGAAAGGACCAGAAGGAAGAAGCCAGTTGCCAGTAGCCAATTGCCTGCCGCCAGCCGCCAGCCGCCAATTGCCTGAAGTATGTTTTTTATATTGAATTCATTTAATGTCATATAACCACTTTTTAAGGTTTATTTTCTAAATTGAAGATAGTACCAATAGGTATTTGTGAAGGCATCAAACAGCTTAGGGTCAGGATCAATTTGATGCGGGCTGATCCTTTCGAAAGCTTTAATGCGTTGCTTCGTTAACGGATTTATCGGATAAAGAATTTCCTTTGAGGGGTCGGTATTTGTCTTTTCCCAAATGTACATTAATGCTTCCTGATAACTATTGGGAATTGCCTTATAGTGTAGTGTCCGGCCCAAAGGAAAGTATTGTACAAAATGCTTTAAGTCTTTAATAAGTAGCGTATAAGCCATTAAATATTCATAAGCCATCCGGTTCTCGCTGTTTTGCCGGAATAAAACGCCAAGCATCATATCTTTTTCCCCTTCGCTGAAAAGAAAGTCGTCCTTTGTACGACATTGACGCAACCACCCCCATTCGGGATGTTGAGCAATTAAATTTTCGTCCTTCATGGTGATGAGTGCTTTTGTTGCCCAGACCCGGTAATAAAATGTCTTTTGCAACAGGTGCAAATACTTCGCGGCAACGGTATAATTCCCGTTGATCAGATTGGTTTCAGCCAAACGCTTCACCGCACGGACACTCTTCTGGTAGTCGGGCAAAGCCTCCATTGCCTCAAAGGCATAGCGTTGCGCCGTATTTATAAACCCTAAATGATAATAGACCTCTCCGACCATCATTGGAATCGTAAAATCACGCGTAAAATCGGGAATTAAGCCACCGATACCATTCTGGTAATAGTAAAACATACGATCGGCAAGCAATCCCTCTTTTGCAAGAGCAAGATTGAGACAGGTCACAGAAAGGGGGCTCGTGGGTGTCTTCCTGTCGGCAAGCGCAATTACATGGTCCCATTTTCGCATCCTTACATTAAAATCGTAGGCCATCACCTCTTCCTTTTCCATATCGGCAACCTGACGGATAAACAGGTAACCACCAGATAACAATACGACTAATTGAACAACGAATATCAATATCTTTCTGTTTTTCTTTATATGAACAGTAAGGAAATGAAGGATAATGGGAATGAATACGATGAGCAGGCCAATTAATCCAATTGATACAGGAATAATTACAGGGAACCGGAAGAAATTGACACCAATCCATGCCTGCCTCATGGGATACTGAAGGAGATAGGTTTTACTTAGTACCGGCAGGGCAAAAGAAAGCGCAACACATCCTAACGTAAATAAGATCAGATGAATAATTTTAATTTCCCGCTTCATTATCTCTCTTATAATTACGAACAGTGGCAGCAGCAAAAATGCACCTCCGACAAGCCAGTAAAGCAAAGGGATTAATAACAAAACAAAAAAAATACGGACCCGATTACCTTTAAGCAGCGTATAGGCGCCAATAGAAGCCGCCGTGAGCAACATGACCACAACGCCTCCCAACAAATAATTTTCATCGCATAACAACCCCCAATAGAGCAACGAAGGAATAAACGTGATTGGCATAAACAACGGCTTTGCTCCCAGTTGTTGGGAAATAAACCATATGGTTCTTTGCAGGAGTGTGAATAATATGGCAATAATAATCGCACCGACCCACGAGTAAAAGAAAAACTGCGTGAAGAAATTACCTGTAAAGTCGCTAAACCCACCCGGTTTTGCCACGAACTGAAAGAAGTAGTCAGGAGAGAATAAAAACAGTTGGTACTGCTCCTGATAATTCAGATGAAATGGGTATAAAAAGGCAAAAAACGCAAAAACCATTAATCCAAATACCAGCGAAAGTAGCTTATCGATCGAAAATATCTTCATTTGGAATATGTTATAACTTCATTTACAATATTCATAAAATTCAAATCTGCTTATTCAATCAATTTCAGGCGAAAAATATTAAAAATTGAATGAATAACCGCATCACTTCACCTGCTCAACCTCCTGATCCCAATAAACGCGCTCAATATCCTTTGCATCAAATGGCGTCGGGCCTTTAGCGAGTTCAGGAATATTAAACGATTTAAGGGTATTATCGTACACTGATGGATCGCGTTGTGGCAAAACAAACGGTTTGAAAGCCTTACCCGTTGAATCGATGTAACAAATATAAGGTTTGCCATAGATTCCGTCATCGCGTTTGCTCGCAAAAACAAACCACCGGCTATTTGACGACCAGCTGTGATATGAATCTGAATTGGGTCCATTCACAACCTTCAAACGATCGATTTCTCCCGTTTTCAGGTTCATCAGCTGCAAATCTGCTTCGCGATGCCAGATTGGGAAAGTGCCATAATCGGCAACGGTATACAGGAGGTACTTGCCATCAGGCGATGTTTTCAGATGACAGACAGAACCGCCCATCTTTCGGGCATTCCAAAGTGTATCTGCTTTTAAGCCTATCGTCCCATTTTCTGCATCGAAACTTACACGACAAATATTGTATTTCAACAATTTGATGCTATCGGGCAAAGGGATGGCGGGTGCCACACAATAGTAAATCCACTTTCCATCGGCCGAAAAGACAGGGAAGGTTTCCAAAGCAGTGGAATCTGAGAGAAAAGGCTGGGTAATGACCTCATCCTTATCAAAATCGATCACGATTAAGTCGGATGCAGTATCGTACACTTCAAGTCGCTCGCTTCGATAAGCATGTAATTCAGGGATGATAATATTTGTCGAGAAAACAGCATATCGTCCTCCCGGATGAAAGTTGCCATAAACAGCATTCGAAAGCATTTCCTTGCCCCGGGTGTTGATTTTCCGCAGTTTGCCATATCGGTTCAGAATGGTACCACCATTCTTACCTCTTAGATGAAACATCGAGAGTGAAGCGTTTTGGTTACCATAGATGTGGCAGTTCATGCAAGTACCGTCGGTTAAGTTATTGTCGGCAATTACGCGCTCATCAAAAGATTCAATATGGCGTTCAACCAGCTGCACCTTGTTCCACACTTCATAACCGGGTTCAATCAGCCGATAACTCAGAAACGGATCAATCCTGTCGCTCTTCACATGCCAATAGAATGGTTCATACTGAATCCACTCCCCATTTAGGTATGCCTTCACACAAACAGACAGGTTTCGCCCCTGCTCTGCTGTAAGAAGTGCCTTCCATTTTTTCAACGGGATCTCAATTCTCTGAGTTCCTTTAATGGTAATTGAATCTTTGCTACCTTTAATGGTCACCACCATATTATCCGGTCCATTTCGCATCAGGAAATTAAGTGGCGCCACATTAACCGGAATGGTCACATCAATATAGTCGGGATAGATGGGTGGAAGAGTATGACTCATCTTTATGTCCGCAGGCCCGCTGCACGATGCCAGAATCAGGCTTATAATGGCAGAAAATATAAAACTCCTCATCTCTTTTGAATTGTAGCAAAGTGATAATAAAACCAGTATGATTTACCAAACCGTCCGCTCAAGGCATTTATTTCGCCTTTTGTTTTTTCAAATAGTTGCGTGTAATCTGCAAAGTCCTTTATTTTTTTCGGAGAAATGGCATAACTTGCGACCTCATCCTGAGATGCCTGCGAAGATAGTAATTGAATTAACAAAGCCTCACCGTAGAGTGATGGTACGGGCCGGTTAATCAATCTGCCATATTGATCATACACTTTTCTGAAAGATTTCAAATCCTTGTTAAGCAAATGGTAACAAAGCAGGTAATCGAGTGCGATCAGATTATTCGGGTTCTGTTCGACAAGGAAACTGAGAGAAGTCAGATAGTAATTCGATTTACGGAGTGTGTCGACCTGAGGAATCTGAGCGCGCTTTCCGATCAGCCATTTGTCTGAAGCGGACACATGATTCATTGCCTGCCTGCTTTCTGCCCATTTTTTATGAAACAGCGTCTTACTCAGTATTCGCAAATATTTATTGGCACCGGCTGAGTCCTCATTCACCATATTGATTTCAGCCAGACGTTTGATCATGCGAGAGCTCCTTTGATAAGGCGAAAAAGTATTTCCGAGCATTGCCGAATGCTGCGCAAGGTTCATATCTCCGAGCAGAAAAAATACTTCATTGCTTACGAAGATCGACTGCCAGTTTTCGTCAGGCATCACAGGCAATATCAATCCGGATGCTGCCGGCTGGTAAAAGTCTAAAAGATATTCAGGCAGTTCTCCTTTTTTAGCGAGGGCCATATTGGTAAAATAGGTAGCACTCCGGGACTTCAGATTATACTTTTGCGAAAGTTCAATGACCCGGTCGGTATTCCCAAAATAGAATTCATTGTCAAGGGACAGGATTTTTTCGCGGTCGAAACTGGCATTTGCCCTAATTCCAAAAAGCAAAAGGAAGATGAAGGCAAAAGGAATAGTAATATTGAAAATTCGTGAATATTTGACTTCGAACCGTTTTAAGAAGAAAGCAGCCATAAGCACGAGAATCAAAGAAGCTCGTAAGAGGATGCTTTGCAAATTCATTGCAGGGTAAATGTAGGACTGGGTGATCGTAAGTAAGTAATAATGCCTCAATGCTATTGGAATCAAAAATATTACTGCACCAATCAATAACCATTTAAGCAAATAGGATCGTCCCTTTTCCCAGTCATAAACCATAATCAGTAATGGAAAAACAAGAAACGAACTACCAGCCAGCCAATAACCAATAAAAGCCATTATCAGACCGAATGCGGTAGAGAGCCATCGTTTCGAAATCGAACTATAAATCAAAAAAAGGATTAAAACCAGAATAAAGCCAACAGAAGCGGAAACGCGATACAATAGATCACAATGAAGCATCCAATCAATTGCAACCGGGAATAAACCCCAAAGAGGTGCATTTTTTGTGGCAGAAATTCGTTTGATTACAAAAGAGCAGAGGAGCCATTCGAGGCAAAACAGGAGCGAGAGAACTGTTGCTCCACCTCCTCGCAGGTAGAAAAATTGTGTAAGATAATCGCCCGCATAACAAGCAAGCCAGGCAGGTTTATTGAAATAAGAGAGGAAGTAATCTGAATTAAAAAGGAACAACTGAATCTGCTCTTTGAAAAACAGATGGTAAGCATAAAAGAGCTGAAAAAAAAGAAAGCTCAAAAAAGTAAGCCCTAAAGCTACAATTCCAAAGCGTTTTTTTTCGGATGCCGACATTCAGAAAGTTTGATTAGTAATCATTAAAAACTTAATTCCTTTTTTTGCTCAGCAGAGAACGAGCCCCAAATCATTTTTTTAATAAATTTACCTACTACGTTATTCCGGTTGTTACGAACAAAGTTAAAATGAAAATCAACAATCCGGGCATTTAGAGAGTCAGCCTTCTGTTTTAAAGAGAAAATCAGCCACGGCTTTTTTTTCCTTCCACTGCTGAAGCGAGTCATTTAAGGCAGTACCCCCCGCGGAACTTTTATTTCCTATTTTCACGGTTATAATACCAGTTTCTTTTACAACAAGCAATTCCTGAAGATTGTACCGCAATACGGGTTTTGCTCTGATCATGTAAATCTCGGAGGTCTTAATTGCTCCTTCAAACTTAAACGTTCCATCCGCAATAATAGTCGAATCTACTCTTTCTTTTACTGCATTTTCTAATGGTACCAAATAGATTTTCTCTCCGTCATATGTTTTATCAGGCAGTTGTCCATTTATTACAAATTGAGGATCAGTCCGGCAACCAATCAGAATAAAAAGTAAAATATAAAAAGCATTTCGCATATTACTAAGTAATTATAGGTTCTATGATGTTTCGTATGGGTAATATGAAAACCGAACTTCTGGCGGTTAGTATCTGGCTACTTGCAGTCTGTACTTCGGGAGTAAAAAGTCCTGCTTAAAAGACCAATTCTCCTATTAAATACAATAGGGAAAAGGGTCCAATAACTTTTATAGATCACCGCCAAAAGCCAGCAGCAAGTTGCTAATTGCCAGCTGCTATCATTGAATCTTAAATATGACAGGATAAGAATAAATCAACAAATATCGTTATAAAGTCAAATTAAAAACATTATGCAGCAACAAACTATAATACAAACCTAATATGAAACAAGAGGACGGACAATATGCCCGCCCTCTTAAAAAAACTTATTTCGCTACAACTTAAAATTTTCTGAACATCCAAAACCATGCTGTACCCCAGGCTCCTGATCCGGGTTCCGGCCATGCAAGAACAAGCTTGGTATCTGTTAATTTTAGAATATCATAAACGTAGACCGGTGCATTTCCACCGTTAGGTGCTACCCCTTTAAGAACTGTAACATTGGCCGTAGTAAGCTTTGCCATTGCCCAGACTGCTCCATTACCATCCAGTTTTTTAGCAGCTATATCAAGAGCTGCTGTACCAGTTTCGGTTTTGGTTCCGGCTAAATTTGATTTTTTCAAAGTCATACCAGCCAGCGTAAATACCATATAGCCATCAGAACCATAATCAGGATCGTTTCCGGCCATTGAAGCTTTGTCATTTGTCCACCATCCAGGAGAAGAATTTCCCAGATAGCCACCATTGCCCCAAACGGCACCGGCAGTTTCATCCCATACATATTTCTTGGAGGTTTCGCCTGCAGTAATATTTCCAAAAAGATTTTTGAACTCGATGGGCAACGTCGTAAGGGCATCGATTTGAATGGAGAAAGTTTTAGTAATCTTGCTTCCATCAGGATTTAATCCTGTAAAAGTAACATCGACTGCTCCGGTTTTAACAACCATTACCGTATCATAGGCTTTTGTTGAAGTAGCCCCGCCGCAATTCCAGGAAGATATAACAGGGCTGTGATTTTCAAGAACAACCATATTACCATTCTTCCCATTCACTACGATAGGAGTGGCTTTTACATTCAGTTCTGCAGATGTAATTGCGCCTCCCATGGCATCTCTGTTTACAATAGGCTCACATGCGAAGAACGCAGTGGCAAGGATAAATAAAGAAAATAAAATCGTTTTTTTCATTTTAACTCTTTTAATAAATCGTTAAACAATTAATTATTTCCAGCCAGTATATTCGGCAGCAGATGTTCCCCATCCATCATTCTGGACCAGAATACCCTGAGAAAGAGCAATCTGATTTTCAGGAATCGGGAAGAAACCCTTTGTCGCAGTATAGCGAGCCTTATAACCACCGCCAAATGCTTTGGTAACTTCAGCTACACCTTTAAAGTAACACTTAACACCAACCTGTTTGTCAAGCAAGTCACCAGCAATACCCCAACGACGGATGTCGTTCCAGCGGGTACCTTCGAATGCAAGCTCCCAATGGCGTTCGTTTTGAAGGGCAGCCAAAGAATAAGCTTTATCAGGCAAACCGGCACGTTTGCGAACCAGGTTCATTGAAGTAGCTGTACCAGTCAACTCAGAGTGCATCAGCAAAACATCAGCAAAACGGATCAACACCAAATCCTGGGTATTGTCGAGCTGAAAATTATCAGCCGTAGCATACATCGGCACACTGTATGACGATGCATAAGTGCCATCCGCATTTTTAGCAGATACCGGGGTATATTTCTTTTGCCAGTAATCGGTTTCCTGAACAAAATCAGACCATCCACCTTTGGCATAAGTTGGAAGTTCAGTAGGAATTTCAATAATAGAAGCCACACGACGCATATCGGTTGGTTCAGCTGTTTTCCAATCATTCCAAAGCGTTGGATTCACAGGTCCGGCACCCCAACCCTGACCATAAGGGAAGGTTTTATCATAAGCCTGACCACCGCGTAACCCAAAATGAAGAACATACTGGTTAGAGTAACCAATAGAAGTACTCCAGCTTGGGAAGTTTGAAAATTTAATCGCAAACATAGTTTCAGGATTAACAGCATTGTCGTCCTCAACCCATTTCAAACCTTTACCTTTAGTATACGCATAATCGTTAACGGTATATTTGTTGGTATAGGCCCAAAGATTACGGAAATCAGGAACCAAAGACTGACCACTGTGTGCAATACAATCTTCCACATAAGTTACCACTTGTGCTTTCGTCATTGTGGTGCCACCAACAAGAGGAAGGTCGGCTTTTGCATAAAACCCTGTATAGAACAAGTAAACACGAGCCAACAGCGCCTGGGCTGCCCATTTAGTGGCATGACCCGCCTCAACGGAGGTATACGGAGTGGATGGCATCAGTTCAATAGCCATCTTCAGGTCGGATGCAATCTGAGCATAGAGTTGTTCGGGTGTAGCTTTGGGAAGATTTACCGGATCGGTTGTAACTACCAAAGGTACCTGGCCATAATAAGAAGCCAATTCATAATAGAAAAATGCACGCAGAAAATAAGCTTCACCCTTCATCTGATTCTTTTGGGCATCGTTATCGTAACCTGTGCAATTGTCAAGTGTAGCAATGGCCATATTGGCACGGAAAATACCTCTGTAACGGACATTCCAGAAATCCTGAAGCATACTTGATCCGTTGTTCATCAAAAGATCCAGTGCCTGCATCAGCTTATCGTTTTCTCCACCACCACCAAATCGGTCGTCTGAGGCGAGTTCAGCTGCATAAAAGAATGAAGTATGAGGGCTGGCTGTACCATAACTCAGGTCGGCATAAATACCGGTAATCATCTGTCTTGCATCAGTTACCGTCTGCGGATAATTTGAAGTATCCTTCTTTGTGAGGTTTTTCGTATCGAGAAAATCTTCACAACTAATCAACAACAGCGAGGCTGCCGTTATACATATATATAATAAATTCTTCATACTGATAAATCAATTAAAATTTGATATTAACACCTACCAGATAAGTTCTTGGACTCGGATAGAATCCTAAGTCAACTCCGGAAACCCAGCTTTGACCACCGCCGTATCCAATTTCAGGATCTTGTCCCGAATACTTGGTGAATGTGTACAGATTCTGAGCAGTTACGTATAAACGGGCTTGTCCAAAAGGCATTTTGGTAAACAATTTTTTGAAATCGTACCCAAGTGTAACGTTCTGTATCTTTACATAATCGCCATTTTCAATATAGATATCGGAAACTTCCTGCCAGTTTGAATTGCTGCCACTCGTGAGGCGAGGTAATTTATTAGAAGTTCCTTCACCATACCAACGACCAAAAACATCGGTCGTATAGTTCTGAATTTTCGTGTCGGCAAATGAGCGGTACGATTTCGCAATTTGTTGGCCAAATGCGCCTGTACCGGCAACATTCAAATCGAAACCCTTGTATCCAAGATTAAAGCTAAATCCAATCGTGATGTCGGGATGAGGATCACCAATCTCAACTTTATCCTTTGTATCAATTTTCCCATCTCCGTTGGTATCCACAAAAATTAAATCACCCGGCTGAGGTTTCGATTGTAAAAAAGCCTTAGTAGCGGCAATCTGTGATTGATTTTGGAATACTCCGGCTGTTTTATATCCCCAGAAATAACCAATAGGAAATCCAACCTGGGCACGGTACATTTCAGTAGTACCCTGGCTCAATACATTGGCATCTCCATGAATGATTCCTTCTCCATTGGCAATACGGGTTACTTCGTTTTTATTGTGGGCAAGGTTAAAGTTTGCACCATAAGTAACTTTGCCGATGTTGTCTTTCCAGTTTGCAGAAATCTCAAAACCCTTATTATCAACATCCCCACCATTAATATATGGAGCATTCGTACCATAAGAGCCTAAGACAGGAGCTTGAACAAGCCAGTCGATCGTTTTCTTGTCGTACCAGCTGAAAGCCATTCCTAAACGGGATTTCAGGAAGCGTGCGTCAAAACCGAGGTCAAGTGTTTGTGATGTTTCCCATTTGATATCCTTATTAGGCAGAATTTCGGCATATCCACCAGTTGCCTGTGACGTTTTAGTGTTGCCAAAAGAATATGCAGCCGTTAAATCGAAAGCCACAGTTGCCAGGTATTGGAAATTAGAGATAGATGCATTTCCGTTTTGTCCCCAGCTGCCACGCAGTTTCAGAAAGTCCAGCCAGCTCTTTGCGTTTGCCATAAATGATTCATTAGTAATTACCCAGCCAGCTGATACAGAAGGGAAATAACCCCAACGGTTGCCACGGGCAAAGTTTGAGGAACCATCGGCACGAGCCACAACAGTTGCCATATAAGTTTCCCTGTAGTTATAACTCAGACGGCCAAAGAACGATTCCAATCCTCCTGAACCCCAGGGACTGCCACCAATAGTTGTAGTACCCGCAGTAAGTCCTTTTGTGTTGTCAAGCCAGGCATGTTCGAAGTCACTAAAGAGGGAGTATCCATTTGTAGCACCCATACTTTCACCCATTCCCCATTTTTCCAATGACTGACCTACAAGGGCATTAAATGCATGCTCTTTAATACGAAATGCATAGGCCAGTGTATTTTCAAATGTCCAGCTATAGCCTGAACTCATTGACTGATTAACCCTGTCGATCGTATTTATACTTGATGTAGAAAGTTCATACATTGGCGTATATTGGCGATAACTACTGGCACTCATCCTATACCCGAAAGTACTTTTAAGTATTAAATCTTTTATAGGTTGAATCTCAAGATAAGCGCTTGTATTCAGATTATAGTTTTTCGACAAATTCATTCCCCTGTTATAAATCATATTTGCAATAGGGTTGGCAACGTCCGGACTAAGTTGATCAAGTCCTGTAGAAGCTTTATCTGCTCTGTCAAAATAGGTTCCATCAGCACCATAAACCGGCATTAACGGAGTCCCCACCATCATATTGTGAATATCATTCCAATAAATATTGCCAATACCAATACCTTGATTCTCACTGTAACCATAAGTCAGGTTTTCACCAAATTTAACTACATCAAGACCTGAATTACCCTTTAAAAGAATATGCTCAGAATTTAATCTTGCAGTATAACGTTTGCTATCGGGCTCAACCGGAGTGCCATAAATACCTTGCTGATCGCTATAAGAGAAACCCAACGCGAATTTAGAGACCTCATTACCACCCATTATATTTAGTGCGTGATTCTGAGTAGTTGCATTTTTATTGCGGATCTCATCAAGCCAGTTTGTACCATTCCATCCACTTATAACTTTAGTATTTAATGAAGGAATCATTGTCGCCCAGTTGTAAGGAGCTAAACCCTCATTAAAATTAATTTCATTCAGAATATTCATGTATTCTTTTGCATTTAGTAGTGGAGGCTCCTTATATGGATTCTGAATACCATAATATCCATCATAAGTAATCTGCATCTTTCCGGCCTTTCCACGTTTTGTTGTAACAAGGATTACACCATTAGCAGCACGCGCACCGTAGATAGCAGCTGATGCAGCATCTTTTAAAACGTCAACAGACTCAATATCTGATGGGTTCAAAGAATTGATGTCACCGCCTGCAATACCGTCAATTACATACAGTGGATTAGAATTACCAATTGTTCCTAATCCACGTATGGTCACTTTATAACCCTGACCTGGCATACCTGAATTCTGAACAATACTAACACCCGGTGACTGGCTTTGCAAAGAACTCAGTACACTGATGGTACTAAGTTTTTGAATATCTTCACCACTCACCTGAATAGTTGCACCTGTGTTCAACTTCTTCTTTTGGACACCATAACCAATTGCCACAACCTCTTCAAGACCGACGGCTTCAGCAACCAGTTTCACAGAGATTTTGGTCTGGTTACCAAGCACAATCTCCTGAGTTTTCATTCCAATAAAAGAAAAAACCAGGGCCTTAGCAGTAACCGGAACAACAAGAGAATAATTACCATCAAAGTCAGTGACAGCACCTGTTGTTGTTCCTTTAACAATAACTGTCGCACCCGGAACAGGAGCGCCAGTCTCATCAGTTACATTCCCGGAAATGGTCTTCTGCTGGGCAAAAGCCATACCTGTAAGCATTACCATGAAAAGAACCATGGAGAGGAATTTTCCTGCCCATTTCCCTTCTGGCGAAAAACTTAGTCTAATTGGTTTCATAAAGACATAAACTTAAGATTAGAAATTAAAGAAATAAGAATGAGTTTGAATAATAGTAATAATATGTTGATAATGAGCTCGGTTTAATCAATATCCAATCTGAGTACAATTGGGAAACAAAGAGTTAGGGATTTCATACCAATCATGTAAGTTTATTAATATTAGTTCGAGTGTAAAAGTAAAGAGTATTTAATTATTTTTGTAATACGATCTGATCATATTTCAATATTTTCAGCTCATATTTAATCGGTTCAATTGTCTTACAGAAAGCATTCAAATTCTTCTCAAACGTTTATTGTACAGTGATCAAGTGTTAATATATTTATTTATACACAAATATATTTAATATTATGCCGGATATATTAATTAATTCATTGCTTACAACTCAATATATCAGATAAATATAATAAAAACAATTTATTCGCTATTAAATTTATTACAACCAAACAAAACAAGGTTCCTTAAAATATTTCAATCGCTTCCAGGTTAAACTATCCATTCAATATTAAACTGTCATAACATCTTATAAGAAAAGTGCAAACCTAATGATTTACTAACCTTTATTAACACTTGAACGTGTTCCGGATTACAAGCATTTTCAAAAATAAACGCCGGGTCAAAATTGTTGTATTCAGGATCCCGGATTTTCATTAACTTAGTCGCCGATTGATAATAATCCTATATGATATGAACTTCCAAAATTACTTTAAAATCAGCTACGGCTTATACATTGTGACAACCCAATCCGGCAATAAAAAAGGGGGTTACATTGCTAATACGCTCTTTCAGGTGACTGCTACCCCACCTCAATTTGCAATAAGTTGCAATAAAGACAATTACACAGCCGATTTAATCAAACAAAGTAGAGTTTTTGGCTTTTCAGTATTGAGCGAAAAAGCTAACACGACCTTAATCGGGAATTTTGGTTACAAAAGTGGCCGCGATTTTGATAAATTTGCCGGAGTAAATTATTTTAGTGGAAAATCCGGAATTCCGATCATCACCGACTCATCGGTTGCGTGGTTTGAATGTAAGGTCAACCAATTTTATGAAGTCGGTACCCATCTGATTTTTATCGGGGAGGTAGTTGATAGCGGAATCATCGAAGAGAAGGGTAAACCACTAACTTACAGCTACTATCGCGAGGTTTTAAAAGGCTATTCACCGAAAAATGCACCTACCTATATTGAAAAAGAAAAAATAGAATCTTCGTCTTCGGATATCAAACAACAATCGGAGGTTTGGCAATGCCAGCTGTGCCGCTACGAATATGAGTCCGCTAAGGGAGATCCCATATCAGGAATCCCGCCCGGGACTTCATTTCCTGATCTACCTGATGATTGGGTATGCCCGATATGTGGTGCAGATAAATCTTTATTCGAAAAAGAATAATAATTGGTGATGGAAGACTTCTTCAAATATACAACGAAAAGTAATGAGGATAAAAATTGGGGATTGTATCTCAATGTGGCCGGTTGTGCCAATGTTCTACCAGGAGCGTCATATCCTCCTCCCGGACATCCTGCAGAATATAGTTTTAGCTGGGAAAACGGCAGGATTCTTCACGAATTTCAAATCAATTACATCACCAGTGGTGAAGGAATACTGGAAACGAAAACAGGTAAATATCGGGTTAAAGAAGGCTCAGTAATTATTGTATTTCCCGGAATGTGGCACCGGTACCGACCATCAAAAATCGGCTGGAATGAGCATTATGTTGGGTTTAATGGTGCATTCGCGGACCATTTGTTTACAAATGAGTTTTTCGCAGGCCGAAATCCTATTTTTCATATTGGCTTTAACGAGAGGCTTCTACGTAGTTTTTATGAGTTGTTTGATCTGATCGAAATGGAAAAAAAAGGTTATCAGCAAATTTGCTCCGGACTGGTCATTTATATGCTAAGTACAATCATCTCGATCAAAAAGAACGAAAACTTCGAGGGAAAACAAATCGAGCTAACGATACAAAAAGCTTGTCTGATTATTAGGGAGAACATCGATAAAAATATTAATATTGAGAAACTTGCTCAGGATTTAAACATTGATTATTCCATCTTCCGTAAAATGTTTAAAGAATATACAGGAATCTCACCTGGCCAATACCACCTCTCTTTGCGGATAAGACAGGCTAAAGATTTGCTGATCAATACAAATCTGAGTATTAAGGAAATTTCGTATCATTTGGGATTCGAATCGATATTTTATTTCAGTCGCGTCTTTAAATCCAAAACAGGTATCAATCCAACCGAATATAAGAACGGACCGGAAGCCAAATCAAAGATTAAAGCATAAAAAAGTGCAACTATTTATATATTAAATAGTTGCACTTAAGTGCCCAGAACAAGACTCGAACTTGCACACCGTAACCGGAACCAGCCCCTCAAGCTGGCGTGTCTACCAATTTCACCATCTGGGCAGACTGCTTTTGGCGGTTGCAAATATATAAAAAATTTCAAATCAGATAGTCGGCATCAATCAATTTAATAAATCGTGGACTACCGTTCATAACTAACTTCGTATTTCACATCTTCGATCACGCCATTTTTATTAAGGTAAAACTTATAGATTTCAGTCTTAATAGCTTTCGGGCTTTCGAACCGATCATATTGAAACTGTCCGGTATTAATTGGTGCGGCTTTTAAGAACTTACTCTTCTCATAAATATTGATTTTTCGTCCCCCGGCAATGATTTCAACACGAGATGGCCTGCCCATCGTAAGCATTAGCTCTTCCTGAGTTTTCCCTTTGTAATCCCTTATCAGTTTACTTTGGGTGCTGCATCCGGCCAACCCAATAATTAATCCCAATAAAATTACCATTCGTTTTATTCTCATTTCAATATTTCAAAATTTCATCAATACAAAGATGTACTAAATCAGCAGAACTAAAAACTAATTTTCATATACACTAAATATTCTCTATTCAGTTTTCTCAATGTCTATTGATTGAATATACTCACTAAATCGCCCATAATATTAAGTTTAGGTTAAATCATCTTTTATTGTTAACACTAAAAATTTAACATTACAACTGTACATTGAATTAGTTTCTAGGCAATTAAAACCGAAAGTTCAAAAAAACTGTTATACAACACCTACTCACCCTGTTTATGGTAAAATGAATTTTATATTTTAGCCGCTAATTTGGGAAGAATTTGATTTTCGTAATGATATTTTTGTATTTAACAGTAATATAAACAAACCAAAAATTAAAAACAATCATGATTGATCCTATTTTTTGGCTGGTTCCGGCCTCTTCGGTTCTTGCACTCTTTTTTGCCTGGTTTTTCTTCAAGCAGATGATGAAGGAAAACGAAGGTACAGACACAATGAAAAAAATTGCCAAGCACGTTCGTGATGGTGCTATGGCCTACTTAAGACAACAATACAAAGTAGTTTTCAGGGTATTCTTAATTTTGACTGCATTGTTTGCCATCATGGCTTACCTCTTAAAAATTCAAAATCCATGGGTACCATTTGCATTTTTATCGGGTGGTTTTTTCTCAGGATTAACTGGATTCTTTGGAATGCGTACTGCTACTTATGCATCGGCGCGTACAGCAAATGCTGCCCAACGATCTCTGAATGACGGACTCCGTATTGCTTTCCGTTCAGGAGCGGTAATGGGACTGGTTGTAGTTGGCCTTGGTTTGTTTGATATTTCAATGTGGTTTTATATATTGCAGTTTATCATCGGTGCGCTCGACTCAACGACCGATGGTATTATTGCTGCTGATCCATCAATGAAACTGATTATTATTACTACCACTACACTTACCTTTGGAATGGGCGCTTCGACTCAGGCATTGTTTGCGCGTGTTGGAGGGGGTATTTTTACTAAAGCGGCTGATGTGGGTGCGGATCTGGTAGGTAAACTGGAAGCTGGAATTCCGGAAGACGATCCTCGTAATCCTGCCACAATTGCTGATAACGTGGGCGATAATGTCGGTGATGTCGCAGGAATGGGAGCTGATTTATATGAATCGTATTGCGGAGCTGTCCTTTCAACTGCTGCTCTGGGTGCAACCGCCTTTGTCGCCTCAAATTTGACGAATATCGGAATCAATGTTAATCCTACAGATAGTTATACTATACAGTTTAACGCTGTTATTGCACCTATGGTTATTGCGGCTGTTGGCATTGTTCTTTCCATATTTGGTATCTTCATGGTTAAAGCGAAAGAAGGAGCTTCTCAGAAACAATTATTGAATGCACTGGGGCGTGGAGTTAACATCAGTTCAATTGGAATCGCCATATTCTCCTATTTAATCCTGAGATATTTGGCAATCCCTAATTTTTTAGGAATTTGGGGAGCCATGATGTCTGGTTTACTGGGCGGTATCGGAATAGGTAAGATTACCGAATACTATACTTCTTCAGGATACAGCCCTACAAAGCATATTGCTGAATCATCCAAAACAGGACCTGCAACCGTAATTATTTCAGGTATAGGTACCGGTATGATTTCTACTGCTGTACCTGTTTTGATAGTAGGTACTTCAATCATTCTTGCATTCCTTTTTGCAGCTGGTTTCGATTTCAATAATATAAGTTTTGGCTTATACGGTATTGCAATTGCAGCTGTCGGTATGCTTTCAACTTTGGGTATTACTTTAGCAACTGATGCTTATGGACCTATCGCTGACAATGCCGGTGGCAATGCCGAAATGAGCGGTTTGGGCGAAGAAGTTCGTAAACGTACTGATGCACTTGATGCTCTTGGAAATACAACTGCTGCAACCGGAAAAGGTTTTGCTATTGGTTCGGCAGCTTTAACTGCTTTGGCATTGATGGCATCGTATATCGAAGAAATTAAAATTGCCGTTGCGCGTATCCCTGAAAAGGTTGTTGCATTTGCTGAATATGCAACTAAAAATCAATTTGCAAATACTGATATTCATAAAGCTACTATCCCCCAAATGATGGAATATTTTCACCTCGATATCATGAATCCTCGTGTATTGGTTGGGGCATTTATTGGTTCAATGGCTGCTTTCCTGTTCTGTGGTTTAACCATGAACGCCGTTGGCCGTGCTGCTCAGCGTATGGTAGAGGAAGTTCGTCGTCAATTTCGTGAAATCAAGGGGATTCTCGAAGGTAAAGCAGAGCCTGATTATGCCCGTTGTGTTGAAATCTCAACTAAAGGTGCACAAAAGGAAATGCTATTCCCTTCGTTATTAGCTATTTTTATTCCGATTGCAACCGGGATAGTTTTTGGCGTTTCTGGTGTTGTTGGGCTACTATTAGGCGGTACATCAACTGGTTTCATTCTAGCTATTTTCATGGCCAACGCTGGTGGAGCATGGGATAATGCAAAAAAATACATCGAAGAAGGTAACCTTGGCGGTAAAAAATCTCCTTGTCATAATGCAGCCGTAGTTGGTGATACTGTAGGCGATCCATTTAAAGATACTTCAGGCCCGTCATTAAATATCCTGATCAAACTGATGAGTATGGTTTCGATTGTGATGGCCGGATTGACTGTTGCCTACCACATCCTGTAACATTTTTTCAATTCAATGCAGAATTAATCAGGACTTGCAGACAATTTCTGATCATTTTTTCTTCACAAATACTAAAAACCCCGGGGATATTCTTCGGGGTTTCTGTTTTTTTTTGTAAACTTGATGAACGAATATTGATTGGTATGTGTTATATTAAAAAAACTTTCAAAACTTTAATATTATGGCAGATTTAAGAACCACTTATATGGGAGTCGAACTAAAGAATCCCATTATTCTGGGGGCTTCAAGCCTGGTAGAAGATCCGGCAGCGATACAGAAAATCGAGCGGGCCGGTGTATCAGCTATTGTTTACAGATCTTTGTTCGAAGAGCAGATTCACCTCGAACAAATCCAGCTCGAAGATCAGCTTGGAGAGTATGACCATCGCAATGCGGAAATGATTCGTGTGTTCCCCGAGGTAAAGCATGGAGGTGTAAAGGAACATCTGTTCAAACTCGAAAAATTCATTTCGAAAGTGGATATTCCCGTTTTTGCGAGCTTAAATGCCATGTATAATGAGTCATGGGAAGAATACGCGGTAGCACTCGAAAAAACAGGAGTAGCCGGATTAGAACTCAATTTCTATGATGTTCCGGTTGATGGCAACTCATCAGGTTCCAAAATTGAAGAGAAGCAGGTACGAATCCTGACAAAACTTAAAAACATCATAAAAATCCCGATCAGTGCAAAGCTAAGTCCGTTTTATGCTAATCCGCTCAATCTGGTTGCACAAATGGATAAAACAGGAGTAAACGGTTTTGTTTTATTTAACCGCTTTTTTCAACCGGAGATTAATATTGAAACCGAAGAATTTTTCTACCCTTTCGACCTCACCCACCAAAAAGATTATCAGTTAAGTCTCCGGTTTGCAGGTTTGCTTTTTGGAAATATTGGTGCCGATATCTGTGCAAGCCGGGGAATATCTGATGGAAATGATGTAATAAAAATGTTATTGGCAGGAGCCGATTCAGTTCAGGTAGTAAGTGCAGTTTACAAAAATAAAGCCAGCCATATCACAAATATGATCGAAATACTGGAAGAATGGATGGATGCCCGGGGTTATAAAACAATCAATGAGTTCAAAGGAAAACTTTCCATGAAAAACATCAAAGATCCATATGCTTATAAAAGAGCACAATATGTCGATATATTGATGAGATCAAATGAAATTCTCAAAAAATACCCAATGGTTTAACTGAACCCATTGGTAAAACAAAACCCCGAAGGTGACAATACTCCGGGGTTTTGTTTTATCGGTGAAAATTCCATCGATAAACAAACATAACTTTTTGTTGCAAATGGGAAACTTCAGAATTAAATATCCATTGAAGATTCCCCTTTTATTTCGTTAAAGCCATAACTATACTGTATTTCACGCGAATACACGAAGAGACGTTCCCGATAGAGAGGTATTATATATCTTCAATGCTGTGACAGCCGGGCCATTTATAACTGAACCATTAGTCCCAAAAATTGAACCATGACCTGCGGCAGGATTTTGACAATGAAATTGGTTGTCCGGATTAAATGCAAGGGCATACCCTTGATGTGTGCATGCAGAAGCAACTGCAACGAAGACCCCTGCAGAGGTACGTGCAACAATAATTCCGTTACTTATTAACGACCCGCCATTAGTATTAAGTGTCGAGTTGGCAGGTAGCGTCAGATCAAGTGTAAAGTCAAGTGTTCCGCTGGTAGTGCCCCCTGTGCCCGCATTGGCAGGAAGCATACTGTTTTTACTGCACGATGCCAAAAAAGGTGCAAATAATACTGTTCCTGCCGATACGCCAAGAACAGTAAAAAATTGTTGTCTGTTCATCTTATTTAATTTTTACGTTTAATTAATATTACAATTGTTTTTATTTATAACGTTTATAAATAAGAAAATGTTTCGAAAAAATCAGAAGTTCGTCAAATTGGAAAAAAATCCTATATTAAAGAAGGGAGCCTTCGGAAAAACTATGTATTTTCTGAAAACTCCCCCTCTGATAGAATTGCTTACGCGAGTATATTTTATGGAATATCAGGAATAAACCCTGAGAGAAGTGCTGGTTAAAACTGTATTATACTTCGTCAGTGGCCTGGTGGCGGGACCCATAAGTACCGATCCGGAAGTTGAAAAATTTGCACCATGATTCGGACAAACAAATCGTCCGAGTGAATCATCATAATATATAGTAGTTCCCTGATGGGTGCAAGACGCAGAAAGAGCAATGTAAGCACTCGCAGAGGTACGTACAACAATCACTCCGCTTTTTAATACCGAACCACCAATACCACTTAAAGCTGAGTTTGCCGGGAGGGTCAGATCAAGTGTAAAATCAATTGTTCCCCCTGTCCCTAAACCTGCACTGGTTTTACTGCACGATGCTAAAAAGGGAGCAAAAAACAATGTTCCGGCCGAAACGCCAAGAGCGGTTAAAAATTCGTTTCTCTTCATCTTTTCTATTTTTTACATTCAACAAATAAATCAACTGATTTCGTTGACTCAATTAGAACGCTAATTAATGAGGAAAGTTTTGAAGAAAAATATAAAATTCCTTAAATGAAAATAAAGGATGTTTAATTTAATGTTGGGATAGAATTATCAAATGCTCCGTCAAAAAGCTGATCATAAGCAACTGGCAACAGGCTTCTTGCAGCAGTCTCAATCAAGTTTTTCGCATCAGTCAGAAATAAAAGTTTAAAACTTATCTTACTGATATTGGATAATTAAAAAGATTTACATTTTTGCTTCTGGTAACTTCTTGCTTAAGCAGGACAGCCAGTAGCAAGTTGCTAACCGTCAGAAGCACTCATTATTGGTTTATTCCTTTAGTCTGTAAGGTTTTACCCTTGAAATAAATTTATAGGTTTTGGGCAAGATACGATATTCGTTAAGTACGGATATTGCCGTTATTGTAATTTGGTGATCAATGGACTTTGCGAAAACAATGAAATGATACTAACTTCGCAGATATTTGTAAATTAGTCGCATCATTTTTTGATATCGTAAGATGAACGGATCAAATATTCATAAAGTTAAAGAGGTTGAGGAGATGTTGCTTGATGTTGGGACTCTTCTTATGAGCAGCGGAGCAAGCACAGGCAGAGTACGAACTACTGTAAACCGAATAGCCGAAGCCCTGGGCTATGATGTTGAATTACTGATTACGAGCCGGTCGTTGATGCTTACTGTGACAGAAGAAAATGGTTCAGATTATACGAGTAGTGTCAGACGAACACCACCGCATGGGGTAAACTTCAAGCTTGTTTCCGGAATTAGCCGGATGAGTTGGCGTGTGATAGAAGATAAGATGACAGTTGCGCAGATCAATGAGGATATCAACAGATTAACCTCTTTGCCACATTATCCGCGTTTAGTCATTCTTTCGCTTGTTGCCTTGGCTGGTGCCTCCTTTTGCCGATTGTTCGGAGGCGAAGGATGGGAACTGGTTGTTACTTTTGTCGCATCTTTTTTCGGTCTTTTTATCCGCCAGGAAGCACTAAAAAAGAGTTTTAATCCCTACCTTGCGATTGTATTTGCCTCATTTGCTGCATCAATGATAGCCGGACTATCGGTTAAACTTGGTATTGGAGACACACCTGAACATGCATTGGCCACATCGGTACTTTTTCTGATTCCAGGAGTTCCTCTGATCAACTCGCTCACCGACATAATTGATGGGAACACCCTGAACGGGATTGTAAGAGGTGTAAATGGTTTTGTTATGGCATTTGCTATCGCGCTGGGACTAATGTTCGCGATGCAAATCTATGGCATTTAATGCTTGTCCGTAATACTAGAATAATCTATATCGCTATATTTCTTACAATTATAAACATCTACATCTAAAAGAATTATTACATGGTTTTAGATATTTTAATGATTTTAGAAAAAGGAATCTGGTTTGGGTTTGCTGCACTCGGTTTTGCGGTCCTCTTCAATGTTCCGCAACGCGCCTTAATGATCATATGGCTAATAGGAGCAGCGGGCGGATTAACTAAGCTTATAATGATGCAATGCAATATCGGAATTGTTATTGCGACCTTTGCAGGTGCTTCATTGGTTGGGATTCTGAGTGTTTCGGCGGCACATAATAAGCATGCACCACCCCTTGTATTCTCAATTCCTTCTGTAATACCAATGATACCCGGTGCCTTTGCTTACCGAATGATGCTCGGATTAATGAAACTTTCAGGAACAGCTATATCAAACGATAATTATTATCAGACTTTAGCAGAAACTACGAGCAACGGATTAAAGGCCTTATTTATATTACTTGCTTTAGCAGTCGGAGTTGCCATCCCAATGCTCATTTCGCGTAAAGAGACCATAAAAAAGATCCGGCATAAATCAGATTCACTTGAGTAATATTCGATTAATAACCAAAATTTCAACAACCAAATAAGAATTATGAAAAAACTTATATTTATATCCATACTATTAATTATAAACCATATAGTATTCTCACAAACCACATCCGTTTACCATCAAAAGAGAAAAACGACAATTTCAATTTCAGGTGAGAAATTTCTCATCAACGATATCCCGACGTTCCAGGGTAAATCATGGAAAGGATACCCTTTAGAGGGACTTTTACCTAATTCGCGAATGGTTCAGGGAATTTTCGATGATTTAAATAAAGAAACCTTTCCGCTTTGGTATTACCCGGACCTTAAAACCTGGGATGCCGAAAGAAATACAAACGAATTTATTCAGAAAATGCCAACCTGGAAGAAAAAAGGGCTTCTGGCTTTTACAATCAACCTGCAAGGCGGTAGTCCACAGGGTTATTCAAAAGATCAACCATGGGAAAATACAGCAATTGATGAATCAGGCAATCTTCGGGTAGCTTATATGAATCGTCTCGAAAAAATTCTGGATCGTAGCGATGAATTGGGAATGGTTGCTATTCTTGGCATTTTTTATTTTGGTCAGGATGAAAGAATTAAAGGTGAAGATGCCGTTAAACTTGCCGTACAAAATACATTAAAATGGCTCTCGGATCGAAGGTACACCAACGTTTTAATCGAAATAAACAACGAATGCAATGTAAGATACGATCATACAATTCTTCAACCTGAACGAATTCATGAACTGATTGAAATGGCGAAAAAACCTTCAGAAATTGGGATTCGATACCTTGTCAGTACCAGTTATGGCGGAGGAACAATCCCATCTCCCGCTGTCGTCAAATCTTCCGACTTTATTCTGCTTCACGGCAATGGAGTCGGAAATCCAGCCGATATTATCGAAATGGTGAGTAAAACCCGAAAAGTTGAAGGTTATTCTCCAAAACCCATCGTTTTTAATGAAGACGATCATTTCAATTTCGACAAACCCTCGAATAACTTTATCGCAGCTACAAGTGCTTATGCATCGTGGGGTTATTTCGATTACAGAATGAAGGGCGAAGGTTATAATGAAGGTTACCAGAGTATCCCGGTAAACTGGGGAATAAGTTCGGTACGAAAAAAGGGATTTTTCGATCTGCTTGAAACCATTTTTGTCAATTCAAAAGAATAAACCGTTACCGAAATAACTATTTAAAGATTAATAAGCAATTAAAACAGTGGAAAAAGTACTTTTAGCTTTAATGCTCACAAATTCAAACAACAAAAAGAAAATAATATTTTATGACTAAAATCCTGTTTTTATTGAATTAATAGTATTTTTGACTTGCTTAAATTAACCAAATTATATGCTTCTTGAGTTCATAGGATACTTTTCATTCTTTAATCTCTTGTTACTGGCCATCATCTACTTCTTCAAAAAAGATTCAGTTGCGTCAGGAACAAGAATACTGGCCTATTGGCTGGCTTCGGTTGCTTATACCCAACTTATACTCACCCTTTTTTATACACATGATATTGAAAAAGTTAAATATCTTGCTTACTCAGAAGCCATTGTGTTTTACATGTCGATGCCGCTGTTTTACTTTTACATACTCAGGTTAACAAATAGTCAGGACTCTTTATCTCACATGCGTTGGTTTCATTTTGTTCCATTGATTCCAGGATTGATTTATTGGGGAGTTCATAACTCACTTTCTCCGGAGGAACAGCTTATCTCTATCAGAACTGCTTATTGTGGTCCTTTGCGCGACGAATGGCTTAATATAATCGGGATTTGTCTTCAGATATTTTATATTCGATTGGCATACAAAACAATACAGAATTTCGTCAGCAAGGCAAAACTCACTTTATCAAACGTCGACAAAGTTGAGATCAAGTGGGTGCAATTTATGCTGACTTCCTTTCTATTCATTGCAATTTTCTACATCTCATTGTGTATTTTAATAAACAACAAAAGAATCATAGATCTTGTAACAATTCTTAGTTTTGATCTGTTTTTCTTTCTGATTTTTGTGAAGCATTTAGTTCATCCGCCAGATTATAAATACTTTAGCCAGCTTTCGATACTTGCTGAAGAAACCATTCATTCCGGCAATAATTCTTCAATCCGATACAAAGGATTCCGGATGAGAGAAGATGAAATTAATAATCTAAATTTCAGACTTTTGTCAATAATGGAAAATAAAAAGCCCTATCTTAATTCCGAATTGTCGCTGAGCGGACTTGCTGATATGCTGAATACTACAACCCACAGACTCTCCTTTGTCATTAACACAACAATGGAGATGAACTATTTCGATTTTATTAATTCATATAGGATTAAAGAAGCGATGAATTTACTCCAGACTGCTCAGGAAATCGATTCAAAAATAGTTGCAATCGCGTTTGATTCAGGTTTTAATAACAGAACAAGTTTTCACCTTGCTTTTAAAAAATTTACAGGTTTAACTCCGAAAGAATACCGTGAAAAGCAGGTAAAAGTAACTGTGTAATTTGTACTGCAGTTTATCGGTTAATCTTATGGAAAAATAATCACCCTTTTATCTTTATACACATTAGCGATGTGTAGAATTTCGGGTGTTTCGTCATTCAGTTTTAAGAACAAATCAAGCCCCTTTCGCTTTGAATCGTCGAAAACTAAACTAAGATTTTTATAAAAATAATCCTTTAATTGATAATCGGGGTAAATCTTTTCACATTCGTCAATCACTTCCTCTAATTGGAGTAATCCATCTGCAAGAGCCATATTAAACTCAGAAACAAATTCAATATCAATTGGTTTATTGGCAATCCAGCAGGCAAAAACAAAATCGAAACCAGTATAATTTTTCCATGCTTCCCCAAGATCATAACAATAAGCAAACCTTTTCTCTGTTTCGAAAACCCGATCACCTATTACAACGATTGCTGTGTTTTTATCAATACTACTTTCGATATATCCCTGTTGCCCATTTTCCCAGACTGGATTTATTTTCCAAAAATACCTGGCAAGAATGCGTACGAGCTGCACGGATGTTCTTGATTGATAATCCAAAACTATATTAGTAATTTCAGGCAACGGAACATTGCTTAATAAAACTACCGTACGAACTTTACCGGAAGATGCGATGCAGTAATTAGAAATAATCTGCGCGTTCGGAACATCAGCGATTGCGGCTACCGGAATCAAACCGATATCAGCAAGATCGGTAGTAAGCTTTGTAGCACATAAGGATGGAATATCAAGAGAAAGTTCAATTCGATTGATCAAATCCGAATGTTGAAGTCCATATACGAAAGGCCTGGTATTGAGGTATGAAACAGCTGAAATTCTTATTTTATTCATAATTGAAATTTTCAAAAACAAACATACTAAAGTTTTCAGTAATTACTTATGACTATGCTTTGACCAATGGGAATAATCACTTTTCACAGATTTTATTAACTTTGCATAAACAGATTAAGTTAAAAACAATGGAATTACAGATCTTAACTGCCATTTCACCTGTCGATGGAAGATACCGTGACAAAGTAGAAGAACTTGGCGACTATTTCTCGGAATTTGCCTTGATTAAATACCGGGTGTTTGTTGAAATTGAATACTTTATCGCATTAACAGAGATACCTCTGCCCCAATTGAGCAGTTTTAACGTTGAGCTGAAGTCTGGCTTGCGCAACATATACGATTCGTTTGATTTAAATGATGCCCGGAGAATTAAAGAGATCGAGAAAGTGACAAATCACGACGTCAAAGCAGTCGAGTATTTTCTAAAAGAAAAGTTCGACAGTTTAGGTCTCGAAAAATTTAAAGAATTTATTCATTTCGGACTAACCTCGCAGGACATCAACAATACCGCTGTTCCGTGCTCGTTGCGCGATGCAATTCAAAATGTTTATATCCCGTTAGTTGATGAATTGATTGCCAAACTCGAAGGAATGGCTTTCGCGTGGGAAGACGTTTCGATGTTGGCCAAGACCCACGGACAACCGGCTTCCCCTACCCGACTGGGAAAAGAGATTAAAGTATTTATCGAAAGACTTAACGTACAGGTAGAGCTGTTGAAGGGAATTCCATGTTATGCCAAATTTGGGGGAGCGACCGGAAATTTCAACGCACACCACGTTGCCTATCCATTAATAGACTGGGTCGATTTCGCCAATAACTTTGTACGCGATGCCCTTCATCTGGAACGTTCGCAGGCCACAACCCAGATTGCCCATTACGATAATTATGGCGCTATTTTCGATAATATGAAGCGAATAAATACGAGACTTATTGATTTTGACCGTGATTTCTGGACCTATATATCCATGAATTACTTCAAACAGCAAATTAAAAAAGGGGAAATTGGTTCATCGGCGATGCCACATAAAATCAATCCTATTGATTTCGAGAATTCAGAAGGAAACCTGGGTATTGCCAATGCAATATTTGAACACCTTTCGGCCAAGCTGCCAATTTCGCGTTTGCAACGCGATCTCACTGATTCCACTGTTTTACGGAATATTGGTGTACCATTAGCCCATACTATTCTGGCAATCAAATCAACCTTAAAAGGGTTAGATAAACTTCTGCTAAATACAGAAGTGATTGAGCGTGATCTTGAAGATAACTGGGCAGTTGTAGCCGAAGCTATTCAGACCATCCTTCGCCGCGAATCTTATCCGAATCCTTTCGAAGCGTTGAAAGATCTGACACGTGTAAACCGAAAAATAGACCGCGAAGTAATTCACGAATTCATTGATAAATTAGCAGTTAGCGAGGAGATCAAGAATGAGTTAAAACATATTACTCCTCATAATTACACAGGAGTAGCTATTTAATAATTAATCACTTAAATTCGTCCGGTTTTTTTGTTAACTGTTCAGAAACTAATACTATACAATTGTGAAAGGTCTCTACCTTCTTTTAAGGCGTTTTATTTATCCCTACAAACGCTATGTAATTGGCGCATTTATATTTAATCTACTCGGCGCACTTTTTGGTTCTTTTCAGTTTGCGGCTCTTAAACCTGTTCTGGAGTTGTTGTTCGGAATACAAAAAGAGGTCATTGTAAAACCTGCAGAGTGGATGTTAACAATTGATAGTATCAGAGACAATATCATGTTTGAATTAAGTGATATTATTCACAAATTTGGATCTGAAAAAGCACTCATATATATCGGAATTTTCCTGATTATCATGGTATTTTTGAAGGTTGCATTTACTTATCTTGCTTTGTATGTACTGGTTCCATTACGAAATGGTGTAGTACGGGATATCAGAAATCAGATTTACCTGAAGATACTTGAACTTCCGATCGGTTTTTTTTCGGAAGAACGCAAAGGAGATATTATTGCGCGAATGACCGGTGATGTGCAGGAAATTGACAATTCCATCATGAGTTCACTTGAAATGATACTGAAGGAACCGCTTATCATTATTATTTCATTGGCTTTTATGATTTATATGTCTCCGGAGCTCACGCTTTTTGTTTTTCTACTGTTACCTGTTGTCGGTTATCTAATAGGTAAGGTAGGTAAAAGCCTGAAAAAACCCTCCATGCGCGGACAAAATAAAATGGGCGAATTACTTTCAACCATCGAAGAATCGCTATCGGGACTCCGTATTATCAAGGCATTCAATGCTGAGAAAAAGGTACACCAGCATTTCAATAAGCAAAACACGGAATACTACCACATTATGAATAGCTTAATGTGGCGTCGGTACCTTGCACACCCCATGAGTGAATTCCTTGGGACAATCGTGATTGTTATCGTATTATGGTATGGAGGAAAATTGGTTTTAAGCAATAACAGCAATTTATCGCCTGCAGGATTCCTGGTCTACCTGGTTTTCTTTTACAGCATAATTAATCCGGCAAAATCCTTTACAACAGCCTTTTACGCTATTCAGAAAGGGCTTGCTTCAATGGAAAGGATTGACAAGGTCATGATGGCCGAAAACAATATTATTGACAAAGAAAATCCTCAGTCAGTTAACACTTTTACTTCTCAGATCGAATATAAAGATGTTACTTTCCGCTACATTGAAGATGACGTTTTGAAGAAGGTAAATCTCACCATACCAATCGGCAAAACCATTGCTTTAGTCGGGCAATCGGGATCAGGAAAATCCACCTTTGTTGATTTACTTCCCCGTTTTTATGATGTCAGCGAAGGTCAGATTATGGTTGATGGAGTTGATATCCGCGACTATAAAATCGCCGATCTTAGAGGACTTATGGGAAATGTAAATCAGGATCCTATTCTGTTCAACGATACTTTCTTTAATAACATCTCCTTCGGAGTTGAGAATGCCACATTGGAACAGGTGGAGAACGCGGCCAGAGTCGCCAATGCCCATGATTTTATAATTGCAACATCTGAGGGATATCAATCGAATATCGGCGATCGCGGAGGAAAACTATCCGGAGGGCAACGACAACGCGTTTCAATTGCCCGTGCAGTACTCAAAAATCCCCCGATTCTAATACTCGACGAGGCAACGTCAGCTCTAGATACAGAATCGGAAAAACTGGTTCAGGAAGCGATCGAAAACCTCATGAAAAATCGCACATCGATCGTTATCGCTCACCGTTTGTCAACGATTAAAAATGCTGACCTCATTTGTGTATTTCACGAAGGGGAAATTGTCGAAAGGGGAAATCACGATGAACTTCTCGTTTTGGATGGTATTTATAAAAAGCTTCACGGTATGCAAAACTTTTAATCAATCATATATCAATTAAAAGAGGGGGTTTTAGCCCCCTCTTTTAATTGATATACAGCGTTTACTGAACTTCGTCGTTTAGTTCACTGCCAGCTTTGAATTTGACAATTTTTTTCTTCCCAATTTCAAGTTTCGCACCAGTTTGCGGATTCCTCCCCAAACGAGCAGGTCTTTCCAAAACTGAAAAAGTACCAAATCCTACAAGCGCAATTTTTTCGCCTTGTTTCAGCTGTTCTCCGGTCGTTTTAATAAAAGCATCAACTGCTTTTCGGGCATCCACTTTAGTCAATCCTGATTCTACAGCGACTGCATCAATTAATTGAGTTTTGTTCATAGTAAAATAAATAATTTAAATAGTTAAATGAAGCTTCAGATTTGCGGAAATTTAAGGATATTCAGGCAATTATGCAAAATATATTATGAATTTTTTTAATTTAGGGACAAAAGATGTTATTAAACATCTTTTGAAGGTCAATTCTATTCGGAATTAATAATAAGTAAGTTCAAAAAAATATTTATGAAATATAAATTTCAACCGTTTTATTTGTTTTAAGCGTTTAAAAATAATCTCAAATGATTTTGGCGATTCAAATAAAAGTATACTTTTGCACACGTTTTGGAGAGATGGCAGAGTGGTCGATTGCGGCGGTCTTGAAAACCGTTGTACCGAGAGGTACCGGGGGTTCGAATCCCTCTCTCTCCGCACTTACGGGTGTAGCTCAGTTGGTAGAGCACTGGTCTCCAAAACCAGGTGTCGGGCGTTCGAGTCGCTCCTCCCGTGCAAAAGCCTCAATATTCACATATTGAGGCTTTTGTCTTTAAATTGGCTAAATAACTGTGCAATTTTGTCCTGTTTTTGAAAAGAATTTCACTGTCTTTCTGCCACTAAGTCAGTAAACCAATTCTGGCATAAGCTTTGACTTATGATTGAAACAAATTCAAAAAATATAAAAATATAAAACATAGAGTATGAAAGGTAAAATTGGCGTTACAAGTGATAACCTGTTTCCGATTATCAAAAAATTTCTCTATTCCGATCACGATATTTTCCTTCGTGAGATTATTTCAAATGCAGTTGATGCGACTCAAAAACTGAAAATAGTTGCTTCTGCAGGGAAATACAAAGGTAGTGTTGAAGATTTAAAAGTTAAAATAAGCGTTAACAAAGAAGCAAAAACAATCACAGTTTCTGACCACGGAATTGGAATGACCTCTGAGGAGATTGAAAAATTCATCAATCAGATTGCATTTTCAGGGGCCAATGAGTTTCTCGAAAAATATAAGGACGATGCCAATGCCATCATTGGACATTTCGGACTTGGGTTCTACTCCTCATTCATGGTTTCGGAAGAAGTTGAAATTATCACCCGCTCCTATCAGGAAGATGCCAAACCTGTTCGCTGGATATGCGACGGATCCCCGGAATACGTGATCGAAGACGCTGAAAAAGCTGAAGTCGGCACAGACATCGTAATGCACCTCAACTCTGATTCAGTTGAATTCCTCGAAGAAAACCGGATTTCTGAATTGCTGAATAAATACTGCAAATTCCTACCAGTACCCATTGTTTTCGGGAAGAAAAAAGAGTGGAAAAACGACAAATACGAAGATACTGCCGAAGATAATCAAATCAACGATATCGTCCCGACGTGGACAAAGAAACCCGTTGATCTTACAGAGGAAGATTATACCAACTTCTATCATAAACTTTATCCTTACGGCGACGAACCGTTATTCCATATTCACCTGAATGTCGATTATCCGTTTAATCTTACAGGAATTCTATATTTCCCAAAACTTAAAAATAACTTTGAAGTTCAGAAGAATAAGATCCAACTTTATTGCAGTCAGGTATTTGTAACTGATTCAGTGGAAGGAATTGTACCAGAATTTCTTACCCTTCTTCATGGCGTAATTGATTCACCTGATATTCCGTTAAATGTTTCACGTTCATACCTTCAAAACGACTCGAACGTAAAGAAAATCAGCGGACATATCACCAAAAAAGTTGCCGATCGGCTGACTGAAATCTTCAAAGAAAAACGCACTGAATTTGAAGAAAAATGGAACGATCTGAAACTCTTTATCGAATACGGAATGTTGACTGATGAAAAATTCTATGAAAAGGCATTAAAATTCTTTATATTCCAAAACACTGATGGTAAATCATTTACATGGGAGGAATACGGAAACATTATTAGCGCCAACCAAACCGACAAGGATAAAAAGCTGGTATATCTTTATGCGACCAACAAAGATGAGCAATTCAGCTTTATTGAAGCCGCCAAAGGAAAAGGTTATGATGTACTATTGATGAACGATGTTCTGGCAACACCATTACTCAATCATTTTGAACAAAAATTCCCTGAAAAGCACTTTGTTCGTGTAGATGCTGAAGTCGTCGATAAACTAATCGCGAAAGAAAACAGCAAAGAGAGTACTTTGTCATTGGATGAAAAAAACGAATTAAGTCCAATTTTTCTGGCTATTACTCCAAAAGACCGCGGTCAGTTTATTATTGATTTTCAAGATCTTGGTGAAGATGGTTCACCAATGGTCGTGACTCAGAATGAGTTTATGCGCCGTATGAAAGATATGTCGAAAATGCAGAACGGAATGAGTTTTTACGGAGATCTTCCTGACAGTTATAATCTGGTGGTCAATATTGCACATCCTCTTGTAAAAAAGATCATTTCCGAAAAACAGGAGACGCTGGCCGCAGAATTAACCCCCGCCATTGCTGAAATTCTGAAATATAAATCCGAAAAAGAGGCACTTAAAAAGCTTAAAGCCGGGAAAAAGGAAGATGAAGTTCCGCAAGAGGAAAAAGATCTTCTAAAGGAGACCGAAAGCAAGATTTCGGAGCTTGAAGATACCAAACGTAAAAAGCTTGAAGCTTTTGGTGCTGAGAATAAATTAGCAAAACAACTCGTCGATCTGGCACTATTGGCCAACAACATGCTACGCGGCGAAGCACTTAATAATTTTGTCAAACGTAGTGTGGAATTAATAAAATAATTCAATACTGTTCAAGTATTTAGATTTACCATTTATGATAAAGCCTGCTTCCTGATCAAGGTAGCAGGCTTTTTTTACGCGACATTCCGATTACCAAAAGAAATGATCTTTTTAATTACAAATTAAATAGGTAATTTTCGGGAAATTAAATCTATGAAACAATCTGTACTGACAATATTCCTGCTTTTCCCGCTAATAATTACGGTTATTGCACAAAAGCCGATGAATATAATCACTTATAATATACGATATAATACCCCGTCTGATAAAGAAAATGCCTGGCCAAATCGCCGCGAAGAGGTGATTAAACTATTAAAACTCCACAAAGCAGATATCTTCTCGGTTCAGGAGGCGCTTTATGATCAGATTATGGATTTAAAAGAAGGAATGTCAGGATTTGATTATGTCGGGGTTGGTCGTGATGATGGAAATATCAATGGTGAATTTTCGGCAATCTATTATAATTCTAATCGTTATATTGTAATTGAGAACGGAACATTCTGGCTGTCCCAAACCCCGCAAATACCATCAAAGAGCTGGGATGCTGCCCTGAACAGGATTTGTACCTGGGTCAGATTCAGAGAGAAAGAAACACATAAATCGTTCTATATCTTCAATACGCACTTCGATCACAAAGGCGTGAAAGCCCGGAAAGAATCTGCCATATTGATTTTGAAGAAGATCAGCGAAATTGCAAAAAGAAATGAACCGGTTATCCTTACGGGCGATTTCAACCTGACTCCCGCCGAAAAGCCATTGGTATTAATCCGACAAAAGCTAAAAGATTCAAGACAAATCAGTCAAACTGTTCCCCAGGGTCCTGTAGGGACTTCCAATGGATTCGATTTCCAAAGTAAACTTGAAAATAGAATAGACTATATATTTGTAAATAAGTTTGTTGAAGTTAAGAAGTACGTTGTAATAACTGATTCAAAAGAAGGCCGGTACCCATCGGATCACCTTCCGGTTCTTGCAGAAATTCAATTAAAAAAATAGTATTTAGAAAAATCTATAATTGCATGTTGAATTTATTCAATTTCCGTTCTGAATAATATTTCACTCTCAAATTCGGCATGAACCTATTAACTTCGGATTCGGATCAAAAAATATGTAAACGTAAAAAGAGGGCATCAAGCGACGCCCTCTTCTAACCTAACCTAACTAACCTAAATCCTATGAAAAAACCTGCTCTTAAGCAACGTTACAAAGATACATCAAATAACCATTAACTTCAATTAATCAAGGTTAATTAACGTTAAACTTTTTGTACTTATTACAGAAGCTACCGTTAATCATTTAAATCTCTGAATTTTACGAACCAAATATTCGAAAAATAAACTAAAAGAACGGATCAAACAACAGATTTCCTGTTAGAGCTCCTCATTAACGATTAGCCTTCAACCTCAACAATTCTCTCGTCGCTTTGCCACAGACCGTGCCTGGTACAATAGGCAAGAGCTGTAAGTTTCATCGTTTTAGTGGGGACAATATAAAAATCGACTTCGACCTGGCTGGGTGCACCACCCTGAGCACCAGCTACGAATGAAGCTTCAGCAAGCATCCGTTCGCCATCCCACAATTGAACCCAACTAATGTAATGATCGAAATCATCGGGATGTTTGTACTCATCGCCAATCTTAATTTTAACTTTTAATTTTT
Organism: Bacteroidia bacterium; assembly: GCA_026391655.1. Classification (GTDB taxonomy): domain Bacteria; phylum Bacteroidota; class Bacteroidia; order Bacteroidales; family Prolixibacteraceae; genus JAAFHB01. The sequence goes on from JAPLDR010000124.1 coordinate 38,355, forward strand.
CACCTTTTGCCGCTTGACTGTCACAGCGAACAAAAGCAGAATGACGATCAATGTAATCGCGTTTTGCTTCACGATCAATTTGGGAAATGTCCTCGTAGCGGTTGATTTTCATTTTCTTAGAGTTTTTTTGAGTTTTAATTATTAATTACCTGTTATGATACAGGTATCAGTGTTTCGAAAGATAATCTGCCACACCATCTGCCGAGGCTTTCATCGCTTCTTTTCCTTCCTGCCAATTTGCAGGACAAACTTCGCCATAATCTTCAAAATGTCGAAGTGAATCAACCATACGTAAAGCTTCATCAACATTACGACCAAGTGGTAAATCATTTACAAGTTGGTGGCGCACCACCCCATTTTTATCGATCAGAAAAAGGCCACGGTAGGCCACCGGCGCTCCAACGAAAACAGATTTTCCATCTTCGTCGATATCGTATTCACCGGCAAGAACACCATAATTCTCAGCTATTGTTTTTGAGAGATCCGCAACTATCGGATAGGTCACACTTTTAATTCCACCGTGTTTTTTTTCGGTATTTAACCATGCCCAATGCGAAAACTCTGAGTCAACCGAACAGCCAACAACAGCGGTATCACGTTTTTCAAACTCAGTCAATTTTTCCTGAAAAGCAAGCAGTTCAGTAGGACAAACAAAGGTAAAATCTAGTGGATAAAAGAAAAACACTACATATTTTTTACCTACAAACTGATCCAAAGAATAATCCCCGACAATTTCTTTGCCGTTGATAACAGCATTTGCCTTAAATGCGGGAGCTTTTTTCCCAACTAATGTGCTCATAAAATTATTTTTAAATTTTTAAAATTTTAAGAAATAAAACATTCAAACAACATATATCATTTCAATATTGTTCATTCGAAATTTATGTTCTATATTTGCCAATCAATACTTGGCAATGCAAGAGATCACAATCAAAGATTACCTTTCAGAAAATGGAATTCGCCCTATGAATAAGAGGGTTAAGGTAATGAATTACCTGGTTTCGAAGCGAAATCACCCCACAGCTGAAATGATTTATCTCGAATTAGTCAATGAAATTACAGGGCTTTCCAAAACTACCATTTATAATACGCTTAACCTGTTTGTCCAGGAAGGTGTTGCGCGCGCGCTAAATATCGACAGCAATGAACTTCGCTATGACGCAGATATCTCGCAACACGGTCATTTTAAATGTAAGGAATGCGGTGAAGTTTTCGATTTTTCATTGAATAAAGAGTTGCTTGAGGACCTGCGATTAAAAAACTTTGTACTGGATGATTACCAGTTTTCGATTAAAGGTGTTTGCTCTATATGCCTCAAAGGGAAGAGTGTCTAATTTTCCTCAATCGGATCCAGATCATCGTTTAAATCCTCATCATTTGTATCCACTTCAAAATCTGCCTCATCCTGGAGTTCGGGTTCTGCCAAAAATGATTCTATTGGTTTTAAATACGGAGGCACGTCACTTTTTTCTGTAGCTGAGTAGGGAAAAACATCAAGTATCGTACTTTCATTGATTCCGCTGATTTCGAAGTCAGCCATCATCCCCTGCATCGCCTCAATAATCTGATCGTAAGCCTCTTTAACGCTACTTGAAAAAACCAAAATAAACTGGGCAATCCGTTTTTCCTTACCACTCTCTTCGTCAACTGTGATAAATGCGACTTTCGCTTTGTACCAGCGATCGCCATTATCTGAAGGTATTATTTCCGAAATGCGTGTTTTTGAAATTCTGGTAACCATAAACTCTCCGCTTACCATGGTTTGGAGCTCTTTGTAAATACGACTTTCAGCTTCGGTAAACGAGATGGCATCAAGCATATAGGTTTCACTGGCCTTTTTTTCGCGGCCATTTTCGTCCATCTTGATGTATTTTGCAGTGCATTCGAACCAGGTATTCATTCAAAAATATTTACGTTGTTAAATCTATTATTCTTCTGCAAATGTAGCCTTTTTCTGTATCGATTTTTTTACTGCCTGACCATTTTAGGCAGCATTTCATCAAGTTTTTTCTTAACAAGCTCGCCCCAAATGATATATCCATCATGATTTTGATGAAGCATATCTTTGATAAAAAGCTCCTTCCTTGGTTCGCCGGCTTTATTCAGATAAGCCGACGCCGTCTCAATAAAATAAGTATTGTGCATTTTGCTGCACGATTCCTTCAGCATTTGATTCGTTTGCTTTACAGTTGGCCAAACCGCCCACCTGCTTTGTGTAGGCGTAATTTCGATAAGAAAAACAGGTTGATCCGGATATTTGCTCCTGACAGTCCGGACAATATTGCGAAACAATTTCACAATCTCTTCAGGTGATTTATCAGCTGCACTGCCGGTAATATCATTGGCCTCGAAAATCACAAGCGCACTGAACTGATGCGGATAAACAATTCTTTTGGCATAAACAGCCAGATCCGAAAATTTCGAACCACCAAATCCACGCTGAATTACGGGATAAGGGGCAACATCCTCCTTCAGTGTCGACCACAACCTTATGCTTGAACTGCCGACAAAAAGGATAGCATTGTCAGGATCTTTTTCACTTTTATCCAGTTGTTCAAATTTGAGAATATCCTTCTCCCATTTATCTGACGCCTCTTTCGTGTATTTCCGGCTAACGTTGCACGAGGCAAGAAATCCGGCCAATATAAGTGAAAAAACTAATAAACGAAAGGTAGAATTAACAGTTAATCTATTCATAGTTAAGATTTAAAAATATATCTGATTCGCTATTTAATCTGCTGACAAAGTAGTAAATATCACGCATTTTTTTCGTCTAAAATGGTTTTCCGTAAAGTAGTATATTTGCGGCTTATTAAAAATCAGATATGATCTCAGTTGACGGACTTACCGTAGAGTTTGGAGGAACCACTCTTTTTAAAGATATCTCATTCGTAATTAACGATAAAGACCGCATTGCCCTGATGGGCAAAAATGGTGCAGGAAAATCGACCCTGCTTAAAATTATTGCCGGAGTACGAACCACTTCTTTAGGAAAAATATCTGCTCCCAAAGATGCTGTGATTGCTTATCTGCCTCAGCATTTAATGACCGAAGATAACCGGACTGTCTTTGAAGAGGCAGCGCAGGCTTTTGCTGAAATCAAAGAAATGGAGGTTGAAATTGAGGCACTTAACCTCGAAATGTCAACACGTACCGATTATGAATCGGATAGTTACTATACTTTGATTGAGCAGGTTTCGGCATTAAGTGAAAAGTTTTACGCGATTGAAGAAATCAACTATGACGCAGAAGTGGAGAAAATCCTTATCGGACTCGGCTTTAAACGAGAAGATTTCACACGTTCAACAAGTGAATTCAGTGGCGGCTGGCGTATGAGGATTGAACTCGCAAAAATTCTGCTCAAAAAACCTGACCTGATCCTGCTTGATGAGCCCACAAACCATATGGATATTGAATCGATCCAATGGCTCGAAGATTTTCTGATCAACAGTGCCAAAGCGGTTATTCTTATCTCGCACGACAGGGCATTTGTCGACAACATCACCACACGGACCATCGAAGTGACCATGGGTCGCATCTATGATTACAAGGTCAATTATTCGCAATACCTTACTTTGCGACAGGAACGTCGTGAGCAGCAATTGAAGCAGTTTGAGGAACAACGCCGGATGATTGCCGACAACCAGGATTTTATCGACCGGTTTAAAGGAACCTACTCCAAAACCAACCAGGTACAGTCACGTGTTAAAATGCTCGAAAAGTTAACTTTAGTTGAGATTGACGAAGAAGATAACTCCGCGCTGCTCGATTTCGACGGAACATTGATATTGGTGTCGCATGACCGCGATTTCCTTTCGGGATTGGTTACCAAAGTTTTTGAATTCGGCAACAAGCAGGTCAAAGAACATCTTGGCGATATTCACAGCTTTCTGCAAAAGAAAAGGATGGATACTTTAAGAGAACTGGAACGGAATACGCAAAAATAGTGCGGTGATTTGAAAATTGAGTGGTTGCCTACAATTATTTGAACCTGCCCAAAACAGTAACCTTTGGTGGCGACGACAAGATCAGGTGAATGTCTGAACCAGAATTTGCAGAATTATCCTGATTTACAGAATTATGGGATCGTGATAATCAGGTGAATCGGGGTAATCGTGGTTCAGACTTTTTATCAACCAGCAATGCAAAAACAGTCCATTATTCGGGGCCGTTTATTTACGAAGATAATGACTTAAAGTTTATCTTTACATCGGCCGGCAGGTTGACTCCTGTTACTGTTAACGGCAACGTTCTTTACATGTTTGAGTACAATCTGACCGACCATCTTGGCAATGTGCGGGTAACTTTTGGCGGGCATAGCAGCGGCGGGCCCGAAGTTTTGCAGGTAACCGATTACGACCCGTTTGGCCTCGTGATGGCACAGCAAAACTTTGTTGCCGCCGAAAACTCCCTGCAAAACAAATACCTTTACAACGGCAAAGAACTCCAGGATGATGTCTTAGGTGGCACGGCACTAGATTGGTATGATTATGGGGCAAGGATGTATGACCCGATGATTGGGAGGTTTACTACGAATGACCCACACGCTGAAAATTATTACTCCTGGTCTACATATCATTATGCTGCCAATAATCCAATTGCTATGATTGATCCGGATGGTCGAGATTGGTATCAGAACAAAGATGGCAATACAATGTGGCAAAAAGGTAGTGCTGCAGTTGAAGGTTACAAAAATTTAGGGGCAACACATACCCAGAATATTGGACAGGGTGTTTCTGTTGGATATACTCAAAATGAAGCAACTTCAATGACCTTTACCGGCATTGATAAAAGCAATTTTATTGCACAAGGAAAAGGTAATTGTAAAGATGCCTCTGATAATATGTTAGCAAAAGAAAGAGTAAATTCTAAAGGTGAAAGAATTAATGTAGTCAATGCTGATAATAATGGTGTAGCGACTACAGCCAATAGTAATGCTTCAAAGGGTATTAAAGCTGTTGATAAAGCATTAGAAAATGGTAATCCAATTGAAGTTGGTGTTGATTACAAACCTGTTCAGGTTGATAATTGCCTTGAAGATAAATTTGATGGCATGACAGACCATTTTGTTGTTGTATCAAGTAAAACTGAAACTTTGAATAATGGACAGGTTACATCAAAAACTTATAACTTCTTTGATCCTCGTAATTCCCAGTTTGGAACTTCTCCAACCAATTCTCTACAAATAAGTAATAATAAGCTAGTAGGGTATTATCTTAGAGGAACTAATAAGAATATTCCTTATACAGTAACAACAGTAAGGGGGAGCAGGTAATGAAAATATTTATCTACATATTGCTTTGTTGCATTTTTCTGAACAATTGCAAAGCACAAGATTCAGAATTTAAAACCTACTTAAACAATTTTGGTCAAAGTAAATTGCCCTTGATGATTAATGACAGACAGTCTTCAACTGCGGTCTTTTGTCAAGCATATGATTCTCTTTTTCGGATGAAGACAACCAAGTCTATATCTGAGAAATTAGTTGAGAAATATGTCTGTACAAATGGATTCTGCAGTCAGAATGGTGGTTACTTTAGGTACGACTACGGTGTTAAGATTGATTTTAGTAGTGATTTTATTACGGTACTTATTTCTAAATTGCAATATGAAGGCCAAACCGAATGGGATTTTGATTTAGGGGAGACACTTCTTATCACTTACAATGAGAAGGGAGAAATTCTTTCCCACCTGTCATTGACCAAAGATAACATTCGATGGATCAGCAGTCTAAAAATAACAAAAGAGGGTATTACTGTAAGGGAGATCAAAGTCACCGAGCCTAAGATAGACCAGTATCATTATGATTTACACTGTGAATTTTGGACAACTACCTATCAAATAACTAAAGAGGGAATAATCAAACCCATTAATACAAGTCCGGTTTCAACTGGCGTTGTTATTTGGGACAAGAGCAATGAGGATTATAAATTGAAAGAATGAAAGGAAAGAATAGTTAATATTTTAAAAAGAAAAACCTGGGTACTCCTCGTTTGCAATTCCGACGTTTCGGAACCCTGTTTTTTCGGGGAGGAGTAAGCTGTCAGTCGTTTGTAACGATAAGAACTGGATACTTCTTTTGTGTTTGTAACAAGTAAATTGTCAGTAGTTTATAATAATTAAGACAACAAGCCCGGCCAAATGGTTGGGTTTTGTTGTATGGGACAATGTATGAATTAGGATTTTCAGGATTAAAGGATTTACAGGATTATGGAATCGCGGTAATCAGGGGAAACGGGTTAATCGTGTCTTCAGTTGAAAATCCCCCCTGCCCCCCTTTTACGAAAGGGGGAGTTCGTCCAGTGAAATTTGTTGTTCCAAAGACAAACATTTTAGCAAAAATATCTTTAGAATATCAGTTTTATTGAATGCCTCCCCCTTTGGAAAAAGGGGGAACACAAGGGGGATTTTTTGTGCAGTAAACAATGTCTGAACCAGGATTTGCAGGATTAAATGATTTTCAGGATTATGGAATTGTGGTAATCAGGGGAATCGGGTTAATCGTGGTTCAGACTTTTTATCAACCAGCAATGCAAAAACAGTCCATTATTCGGGGCCGTTTATTTACGAAGATAATGACTTAAAGTGTATCTTTACATCGGCCGGCAGGTTGACCCCTGTAACAGTTAACGGCAACGTTCTTTACATGTTTGAGTACAATCTGACCGACCATCTCGGTAATGTGCGGGTAACCTTTGGCGGGCACAGCAGCGGCGGCCTCGAAGTTTTGCAGGTAACCGATTACGACCCTTTTGGCCTTGTGATGGCACAGCAAAACTTTGTTGGCGCCGAAAACGCACTACCAAACAAATACCTCTACAATGGCAAAGAACTCCAGGACGATGTCTTAGGCGGCACGGCACTTGATTGGTATGATTATGGGGCAAGGATGTATGACCCGGTGATCGGGAGGTGGCATACACAAGATCCGATGGCGGAGAAAAGCAGACGTTGGAGTCCATACAATTATTGCGAAAACAATCCAATAAGATTTATTGACCCTGATGGGATGCTTGTTGATCATTATTTTAATGAAAATGGAGAATATCTAGGTCCAGATGAGGCAAAAACAGATAACGTAAAAATAATGACTCAAGAAACTTGGGATCAGAACAAAAATGTTGATAAAAATAGTCAAGAGTCAATTTATCATGACGTTGGAAATGCATCATCTATTGATTTTTCCAAGGCTAATTTAAGTGAATCTGCTACTTTAAAGGTCTTTGACCATTACAATCCTACAGGTTTAGATCTAAAGCCGGTGTATGAAGGTAAAGGGAATCTCGCGATGTTTGAAGGACCTCCCAATGGAAGAAGTCCCGCAATACAAATTGATATTAAAGGGTATAAAGACACAAAATTTTGCGATAATTTTAACCAAATTAAAAGCGGTTTTGATCATGAAGATAAACATTATTCAGACTTCAAAGCGGTTGGTTATCACGGATATGATAAAATGGGAGTGCAGAGGAGAGAAGAAAGAGCCTATCAAAAACAGATTTCTGGGGTTAACTTCCAAAATTCAACAAGCATTTACAAACAAGATATTTTGAAAGCTGCTATTATCAGACGTTATTTGTTTTTGCCTGTTTCGCTCAAACCTATTCAACGACCATTAAAATAATCTATGATGAAAAGACACATATTCTTCTTATTAGTTTTTATTGCGAATTATAATTTCTGTAGTGGCCAGTTGTCTGTTAACTTTAATTGTTCTGAACTTTATTGCTTAACTCAAAAGGCAGATACAGATGTAATTATAGAAGATCTTGAATGTCTGGGACCTGGTATTCGGTTGTGTGGTTATATAAATAACAAAACGAGTAATTCAATTTCTTTCGATAGAGATATCTCTATCTTTTGTTTAAAATATTGTTACTCTGATAGAATTTATACCTCGGAATTTGAAACTATTTCACTTGGCAAGGAAGATTCTTACATCACAATTAATCCGAAAGATAGCGTATATTTTTTTCTTCAAACGTCTTCTGCATTTTCGTCCACTTTGTATGTATCAAACAAGAAAGATTATACCAATGAAATTAAGAATATACTTTCTTCCTTTCAAATTGTGATGAAACTTAAAAAACCAATAATTATTAATAGCGTAAACATTGATAATATCACAGTTGAGACAATAACGGTAGGACTACCACCATTTGTTTATATATTAGGCAAAGGTTCAGAGAAATCGAAGTATTTTGTAAATGAGCGAAGATCAACATGCATCCCATTAACAGACTCTGATCGTTATGATATGCGTTAGCATTCGCTGATGTTTAGTGCGTCCTAATGTAAATGAACGAATTCAGCAATGAAGAGAATTCATTTACAAGCTGTATAAAAGATGAAGGGATTTTTGAAAGGAGATGATCCTAAGCTGCCAGCCGTTTGCAACGATAAGAACCGAATACTACTTTTGTGTTTGTAACAAGTAAATTGTCAGTAGTTTATAACAATTAAGACAACAAGCCCGGCCAAATGGTTGGGTTTTGTTGTATGGGACAATGTCTGAAAAATGTCTGAATTAGGATTTGTAGGATTAGGCAGATTTACGGGATTTTGGGGTAAAATGTCTGAATTAGGATTTTCAGGATTGAATGATTTGCAGGATTAAGAAATCGTTGTAATCAGGGAAATCGGGTTAATCCTAATTCAGACATTTTTATCAGTCGTTTGTAACGATAAGAACCGGATACTTCTTTTGTGTTTGTAACAAGTAAACTGGCAGGAGGTTATAATAATTAAGACAACCAGCCCGGCCATATGGTTGGGTTTTCTTGTATGGGACAATGTCTGAAAGATGTCTGAATTAGGATTTTCAGGATTAGGCAGATTTACGGGATTATGGGGTCACCATGTAGAGACGCATCCCGTGTTTACGGGATGCGTCTCTACATGGTGACCGTATATCTCAAAAATGCTACGGCTGTCTGGATTATGATTTACAAGATTATGGGAACAAAAGCCCCACCACTGCCCTGCCCAAAGGGGAGAGAGCCAAGATACTCTTCGTGGATTTGCAGGATTATGGGATCGTGGTAATCAGGTGAATCAGGTTAAACGTGGTTTAAATAGGTAGGTTTTTAATGTACGCTTTAATATCGTTATCGGAAATGGTATTTCTTTCAGATTTATCGTAAATATCAATCAGGAATATTTGTTCGTTTAGCACATACACATAAGAAATAACACGAGCCCCGCCGCTTTTGCCTTTGCCCTTGCTGGTTATAGCCATGCGAATTTTAAATACATTACGGCCTAAAGCAGTTCCAAGCGTTGGGTTTTCGAGTAGTTCAGCCCTTAGCTTTATAAGGTCGTCTTTTAGGGAATGGTACTTTTTGGCAAGTTGTTTAACTTCCTTATTGAAATTATCGGTAGGTATTACTTTATAGCTCATTGAGCAGGTCGTCAAAAGAGTTCGGCTTTTTCTTTCCCTCGGTGATCAGTTTTACCTCATGAAAGGCATTTGTAAGCCCTTCAAAAAAGGTTCTTTTGTCTTTTAGCCTTTTATATTCATCTAAGTCCCGTTGTATCTTTTCCCATTCATTTAAAGACAAAAGAACGGCATTTTTATTGCCTTTTTGATCGGTTATATATTGAAGGTGCAAACTCATAATTTTACGCTTTTAGTTGTATCCAATTCTTTAATATTCGGTTGCCAATCTTCAAATTTACTGAACTGAAAATTATCAATCTCTTTCTTCAACAAAAATAGTGAAACAAAGTCAATAAAAAAATCCGTAAAAAATTCATGACAACAATAAAGCCCGGCCAAATGGTTGGGTTTTGTGAGCCCCACCCCTGCCCTCCCCAATAGGGAGGGAGCCCAGATACCCGTTTGCAACGATAAGAAAAAATGTCTGAATTAGGATTTGTAGGATTAGGCAGATTTACAGGATTATGGGATTGGGGTAATCAGGTGAGATGGGTTTACAAATCCTCCGAAAAGTCACCAAAAGTACAATTTCCGTATAACTATATAAACAAGACCTCGGACGCACAATTGTTTGGCAACAATTATCCAAACGAGACCTTGGGCGTTCAATTGTTTGGCAACAATTATATAAACGAGACCTTGGGCGTTCAATTGTTTGGCAACAATTATTCAAACGAGACCTTGGATACTCAATTGTTTAGCAACAATTATACAACCGAGACCTCGGATACTCAATTGTTTGGCAACAATTATACAACCGAGACCTCGGACACTCAATTGTTTGGCAACAATTATTCAAACGAGACCTCGGACACTCAATTGTTTGATTACATTGATCTAAACGAGTGAATGCAAGGTCGGTTCCACGTAGAGACGCATCCCGTAAATACGGGATACGTCTCTGCAACACAACCGTATATCTCAAAAACGCAGCCGCTGTCTGGATTATGATTTACAGGATTAGTGACGGTTTTATCTTAAGAGAAGCCTTCACTGATTCAAACTAACTTAAAGTTTAACCGAGGCTGTCGCGCATTTTGCTTTAAGTGAACTGTAGTTAAAAATTATTTCGCCTTTTCCCTCAATCAAAAACTGATATTCAGCAACTCCGTAGCTGGGAATGGCAAGAAATTGAATTTCGGGTTTTTTCTCCTTGTAAGTGACTTTATTAATCCTTGCATCATTAATTTTCCCGCCGGCAACAACTTTTCCACCCGAAACTTTTAACATATCCTGGGGGTATAGTTTTGTTTTAACTGAGTTAGCTGACATGGTAGGCAATCCTTTTTTATTCTGCAATCGTACCCTCACCTGGTGCAGCTCCTTCCCTATCTTTTTGACATCAAATACTTCCATCGTTATTTCAGGGGTATTATCTGCAGCGAGGAGAACAACCGAAGCATTACGATGAACCAATTCGGGCAACATAAAGGGGTGAGGAAGCCTGGAGCTCATTTTTACCCATCCGCCAATTTCGATTTCGCCATAGGTTGGGTGAATAAATTTCTTCCACTCCTTGTATAATTCACCTTGTGCGACCTTGTCATTGAATTTTAACAGTTCTCTCGGCAAATCAGCTTCATTTCCAGGTTGCTGCGACTTTTTCACATCCTCGCGGTAGGTTTCCGATTCACGCTGAAACAATTCGCCCGTGAATGAAAAAGCTCCGTTTATGTAGAACAAATGAGAATCGAAATCACCGTAAGTGACATAGAGGTCGTACGACGCCTGATAAACATATCCGGGAGTAATTTTTAGTGCTTCCTTGCCGATCACATCATAAGCTGCAATATCTGAAGGATCAACATAGATTGATTTCTCAGATGGGACCCGAAGCCACATTCCTCCATTATTGTGAAAAGCAAATCCGATGATGATATTCGGACGTGCAGTGATATAATCGTTGATGGCCTTCAGACCAATTCCTGAAAGCGGAAAGTTGCCGGCTCCGCTCTGTACATAAGAAGGCATCCAGTTGTAACCCCAGTTGCGGTTAGCATCAAGGTACCCTTCGCCATCTTCGTTCAGTTTTCCATCGCCATCATTATCAATGCCTTCAAAACCCAGCAATGTGTATTCGCCCTGTTCGCCCGGTTTGATACGTACCATTATCCGCTTGTCTTCCGGATCAACTTTATAGGCTCCAAACGGATCCTTGATCCTCATTTGGCAAATGTTACCGTCACCATCCAGATCGTCATAACCATCTTCATCAACAAGACCGTCACCATCATCATCCCTGGGAACACGGATACTTCTGTTCGAGCTTGGCGTATTTGCATCGGTAAAAAAATGGTATCGGCCATCAACATTTACCACAGGGATGATGTAGTGAGCATTCTTGTCGACTACTTTCGTGATTTTATCGTTTTCGCCATATTTGGTCAGTAACATATTGGCATAATACAAACAGACCTCACCTGCCTGAATTTCGTTCCCATGAATATTCCCGTCAACATAAACTCCAGGTTTAGAAAGCGGTTCGCCCGTTTTTGGGTTATTGATCGTCAGCGCATAAATCTCACGTCCCTCTTCACTCTTACCGACCACATCGAGTTTGGTCAGTTCAGGAAAAGCTTTGTTCAACACTTTCAATGCTTCAACTACTTCTTCATAATTGTAATACCTGTCGAAACGCAAAGGCACTTCAATTTTCCCCTTGTCGGCCGAAAAGACCGTCGTAAAGATTAAAATTAGCTGGAATAACAATATATATCGTCTCATGATTATCCTCCGATTTTTATTTGTTTAACTTCAGAACCAAACACCGTTGATTCCAGTTTCACCGAAATTGTTGGTTTTTTATCCATTTTAACCAGCCAGGTCAGCTTTTTCACCTGGTTTCCGCCAATGCTTCCCAAAGGTGTACGTTTTAAACCTTCGAGCAGATCAATATCACCATCGAGCACAACGACTACGGGAGCCGGTTGTTTGTTTCGTTCACCTATTGAAGTGGGATAAGGCAGGTATCCTTTGTTCCCGACGTAAAGTTCAAGTTTAAATACGCCGCCACCCATATCCGTAACTTTTTCGTCAGCAAAAGAAATATCGGGCAATTTTTTGCTGAGTTGGAGTAGCCATGGCAATTGAATCTTAAGCAGTGAATCGATCTTTTCAGGTTTTGGTGTCGATTCGAGGTACGGAACAAATCCTCCGATTTCAACTTCTCCCAAAGTAGGATGACTGTATTTTTGCCATGGTACAAATCCTTTCCCTCCAAATTCTTTTTCAGAATAAGCCAGAAGTGATTTATCTTTCACGCTTAATTCATCCGGGTTCTTTTTTTCAACTTTTTCAGGCAATTCAGCGCCTTTTTCGGTTTTCTTCTCCTCCTTAACTTTCGGAACTGAAAATAAATTCATGCTGAATGAAGGCACTCCAAGCTGATAATAGGCCCAAAGTTCAAATGAACCGTCTTTGTCAGCAGAAGGGTCCAGCGTTTCTATACTGAAACTCTTATTTTTCAGGTAATTCTTATAATCCTCTGAAAGCCTGGTGTAGAACTTCAGGTCGTCTTCCATGGGATTTACCGCAGCTCCCAATCCGAGATAACCGGAAACCAAGGATGGAGTAGCCTCTACATTTGCCGGAAGAACAAGTTTCAATAATTCAATCACTTCATTCATCGTATACGATCGTGAAGGATCGGCACCCAGCATGGTTGCAAATCGGTTTGGAATTTTTATGCTCTCGGGATTGGCTTCACCCTTTCTTCCTCCTTTTGGCGGTAACAAACAGAAATTTGAACTTCCCAGCGTATAAACCATGGCTATGTTTGGCCGGTCATAGATAAATTTCATGATTCCGTAAACTTCAGGAGTCTGGCCCGGCCATAATCCTGCTTCCTTTTTGTTTTTTGGGAAAAGGTGTGGAAAAGCAATTCCAACATTTATACCACCTTCACCATCTTCATTGTATTCACCATCTCCGTCGTTATCAATGCCTTCCGTGTATAATTTATATTCTCCGCGTTCATTCTTTTTGACATCAGCCGGAACCATGATCCGCGGGTCAATTTTGGAAGCAATGTAGGTTCCTGTTAAATCTTTAACCCGCATTTGAGTGATCAATCCATCGCCATTCAAATCTTCGAAACCATCTTCATTCAATGATTCATCCACATCGTTGTTAATCGGAAAATCGTTGACCGTTCTGTCGTATTTTAGACCGGAGAAATAACCTTTTGATGCATCAGGATTGGGTAAAGGCAAAATATACCACTTCAAGCCAGATGTATATTTGGAAGAGTCGAGCAGCATTTTAACCAGTCCAAGCGCACCTTCAGTTGCCAGAGGATAATTACCTTCGAAATTAGCTCCGACAAAAACGGCCGGATCTAATTCGGAATTCTTCCCGATTTCGATCACCGTTATAGCTTCTCCTCCCGGACTTGTCGCAATGGCATGCAGTTGAATCTGAGCAGGATGGTTTTGCTGAAGGTTCTTTAATATTTGCTGAACTTCGTTGTTGTTATGGTATTTTTCGAAAGAAATTCCATTTTGAGCATCTAACGACTCAATGGAAACAACGAACAGGCATAACAAAAAAATGGTTAACAGGTTTTTGTACATGTTGAAAGTTTAGTAGTTGACAAATCGGGGCTAAAAATACTTTTTTTATGATATTCGGTCTTACAAAAGGGGAAATAATTTAAATGTACTTCTGAGGGTCAATGCTCCGGATCATCTGAAAGTTTACCATTTGATATTTTTGTCAATATAATCAATCAGATCATCGGCCATCAATGGGTGAATATTTTGGGATCGGCCATACCTTTCACTGCCTTATCGATATAACCGGGCCATGGTGAACCCTTTTGTGTGGCATCCATACTACCGAGTACGCATATGATGGAGGCTTTTGGATACATGCCCCTGATTTTCAGTACTAAATCCTGGTAAGATTTGATAATTTTATTCTCATCCGGCCGTGTTGTTCCAAAACGGGCTTTAAACTGCTCATGTGCAGGAAGACTGATCAGCCAGCTATCGTTTTGGAACAAGTTGATTACAACAAGATCCGGAGTAAACTTCGAAAAATTCCACTTGCTGTCGGGATCCGATGGGTTCAAACGGTCGTACATTTCGGGCATAACAATCGGAAACCAACTTACCATCACCCCAATACCACTTCGGGAAATACATGAATACTGAGCATTGTAATGGCGGGCTGTACGACCGGCATAGGTCAGATAATTATTAAAGAATTCGGGAGCACCAGAATCATTTTGTCCATCGGGAACATCTACTCCGTGACCGGCTGTAATGGAATTGCCATAAAATTCAATTTTCTTTTTTCCGGGGTGATCAGGTTTCAAAACCCGGGCTCCGTCATTCAGTTCAAATCCGTAGAATGAAGTAACCGTCGTATTATCGGTTAGCTTGAAAAGTTGTATCGAATGCCTTCCTTTAGGTAAACCTGATGCCAGCAGATACCTTGTCTTGAGGGTGTCAGGCTTTATCTTTTTAGCATGTTCGGCATCGCCATCAATGATGGAATAGAAATAAGTGGTTCCAATCCCGTTTTTCAGGATTGCCTTTGCATCAGTTCCCTCAAAATTGATTGTGGCAGATGTACCGGGCCAATAAATTTTCACACACTGGTTTTCAACCGTCTCAATCCTGCCCATATAGGCTATGCTTTCCTGGTTGAATGGAACAATGTTCTGCCCGTGACTGATGGTGACAACAACGAACAGTAGCAGGGAAATCAAATAATTTCTACGCATTGGCTTTTGTTTTAATGTGCTTAGTATTCTTATTCCAAGGTTGTTTTACTCTGGTTTCTGATAAAAATGCATTTTCTCCGGCTTTGCCTTATCATAAGGGACTTTAAAATTTTACGCCAATATAGGCTCTGTTTCAGCAACTTTGTTTTTTTTATCCACTACTTTTACTATATACTGTTTAGCCTTGTGAACTCCGGTCTTGTCTTCATACTGATAAGGCTTTTTGGCTGTTTGAGGTTTGAAAGGAATATCTGCAATTTTAACTCCGTCACGCCATATTTCGTAGCGATCAATTGCCGCATTTCCTGCATAAGCGGTATTCCATGTTATCAAAGCCTTGTTTCCGCTATCAACGACCTTTGCATCTCGTGGAGCAGACAAATCCTGAAATGTTTTTTGAAAAAAGTTTGTCTTCCCATCCTTAATCTTTGACGCGACCATCTCAATTTTAGTGCGCTCGTCCACGCTCATTCCATTTGGCTTTACCTGTGCAGAACGCAAATTATAAGTAAGCTGACACTGATCTGGATTATCACTAATTTTACCAGTACCAACAATTGCTGTATGAACGCCGGGGATGGTCAGCGAATAGCGAATCAATTGATTGGCAGGCACACCTTCACCGCTGACATCGAGTACTACGTGTGATGGTTTTCCATTGGCCCATTCCGACTTATTCGTATACATTGCACCATCCGAAAAGACTTTCATCGCGATGATACCCATATTTTTTGCAGCCGCCACCGGTATGACGTTGTACTGCATATTATAATAGAGCTTATCGTTGGCATTACACGGAAGAAGTACCGCTTCGAGAAGATCTTCGGTATCACGTTGGATCATTTCAATCATTACTGACGGATCGTTATGTCCCGAGAAGCCAATATGCCGGATCAGCTTTTCATTCTTCGGATTAAGTCCGGTACGATTTGTTCCGTCACGTACATCCCGAAGTGCAGCAAGTGTTCCGATTGTTTGTACATTGGGATCCGGAGTGTTATAACCCTCATATAGTGCATCTACCTCGCCCATTTTACTCAATGCATGAACAAGAACCATATCCAAATAAGCACCTGCCGGATAGCTGCCGTTGCCATCACCAAAAATCTGAGTCAACGAACGCCGGACATCATCCAGTGATTTAGTTCCCTTTGGCCCGTTTGAATTGCCAATAACCTCAGGATGATCGTCGCCGCCTTTCCCAAAACGAAGATGGGTTTTTGATGTCAGGAAGATTTTCTTTCGTTTTGACTCGTCATAATTCGGAGTTTCCGGGACAAGACCAATCTGACGGAAGGCCTTTCCGTAAAACATCTGGCTGGTTCCATATAAGTTGGATGTATCAAAATAGTTAATGCCAAGCTTATAAGCCTTTACTATGATAGCAACAGGATCAGTATTTTCGGGTGTCCACTGAAGTGAAGCCTGTCCACCCAAACCAAGTGTGGTCACATTAAATCCAATGCAACCGAAAGTACGTTTCATTAACGGACCCAGTGGTTTCTGTATTTCAGCACTCGAAAGATATGGTGCAAAGGCCAGACCCATCGTGGATAAAGCAGACATCTTTATAAAAAGACGTCGTGATTGTTTGTTTTGATAATTAGCGTTCATAACTCGTGTTTTGATTGTAATTTTGAAATTAACAAAGCCAATTCATACGATGACTGGTACGTTAATTCAGCAACATTTTCAATTGCCTCCTCAAGGCTCATCGGTTTATTTATTATTGAGAACAAACCATCGAACAATTTGTTTTTTGGCAACGATGCACTGCCGGCAAGTCCAATAACCGGTTTCCCGAATTTTTTTGCCCGCATTGCCACGGCATAAGGGGCTTTGCTCATCAGGGTTTGACTGTCAATCATGCCTTCTCCGGTAATTACCAGGTCAGCCCACTGAATAGATTCGTCAATCGAAAGCAAATCTAGGATATAGTCGGCACCTGCCACAATTTGGGCATTCAGAAAGGCCGAAAAAGCGACAGAAATTCCTCCGGCAGCTCCTCCACCTTTGAGTTTGGTCACATCTATACCCGTGCTTTTTTTGATTATACCGGCATAATGTGACAGATTGCTTTCAAGCGATTCAACCATTTGTGGTGTTGCTCCCTTTTGCGGGCCAAATATGCGGGCAGCGCCTTTGGGGCCAAGCAACAGATTGTCTACATCACTTATTACGATTATTTCTATGTCATTTGTAATGAGGCTTTGTGATGTATTTATCCGGTTTATTTTACCCAGATTTTCCCCATTCCCATTCACAGGTTTCAGCGAACTATCCAGAAATTGAATGCCCAACGCTTCCAGCATTCCCATTCCGCCATCAACCGTCGCGCTGCCACCAATACCGATATAGATCTTATTTGCCCCTTTCTGAATTGCATCAATTATCAATTGTCCGGTTCCGTAACTCGATGTTTTCATGGGATTTAATTCGTGAAAATTCAGCAACTTCATTCCCGAAGCACCGGCCATTTCAATCACAGCAGTACCTTTGGCATACCCATATGTGGCCTGCACGATTCTGCCGAGGGGATCTGATACAGCAACCTCCAGAGCCGCTAAGCCAAGCGCATTCATCAACACATTAACAGTATCATCTCCCCCGTCGGCTACAGGTAACTTTCTGATTTTGAAAAACTTTGGAGCGGCATCATTAAATGCCTTCTCAACCACACCGGCAAACTGAAATGCCGGCAAACTTCCTTTCATGCTATTTGGGGCAACTAATATATTCATAAATTTTCCTTTCAACATTTGAGATTTTTTAAAATACAGTTTCGATTCAACGCTAAGCAAACACTCTTTAGCGATCAATTAAAAGCACCAAATTAAGCAAAATTGAATCAATTAAAATTTAAATTACAGAGCGTTACACAAATCGGAAAGACCTTTTTGCAAAACCTTTGAATAGGCCTCAATAAAGTTCTTTTAATTTGATTTCCTGTGAATTTCTGTCAAAAACTAAAAGCACCTAAATTCTTGAATTTAAGTGCTTTTGTATTTAAGAATCTATGAATACGTGACCCAATCTGGGATCGAACCAGAAACCTACAGCTTAGAAGGCTGTTGCTCTATCCAATTGAGCTATTGGGCCAGCTAAATTGTCGTGCAAAAGTAAAAAAAATCCCCATACGCAGATGCGACATGGGGATTTTAAGTTTAAATGATTATTATACCATAAAAATATTGCGTTCTGCGCACTGTCTGATCATCTCTTCTGGCCACAGACTTGCCTGTACCTCACCAATATGAGCCTTGCGCAATAAAAACATACAAAGACGTGATTGTCCGATTCCGCCACCAATCGATAATGGCAATTCATCTTTTAATAGCTTTTTATGAAATAACAGTTCCTTCCTTTCATTCAAACCGGTGATGGCAAGTTGTCGTAAAAGTACTTCCTTGTCAACGCGGATACCCATTGAAGAAATCTCGAGCGATTGTTGCAAAACAGGATTCCAGATAAGAATATCACCATTAAGCCCTTTATAACCGGCCGAGTTTACAGACGTCCAGTCATCATAATCGGGAGCACGTCCATCATGTTTTTCACCATCTGAAAGGATACCGCCGATACCAATAATAAATACGGCTCCATGTTCTTTCGTAATTTCGTGTTCGCGCTCTTTTGGTGTAAGCTTAGGAAAACGCTGTACCAACTCCTCAGAATGAATAAAATAGATCTCTTCAGGAAGTAATGGTTTGATAGCCGGGTAGTTTTCGTAAACCATAAATTCGGTACGAAGCAGAACCGAATAGATCTGGTTAACCACCTTTTTCAGATACTCAAGATTACGCTGTTTGGCAGTAAGCACTTTTTCCCAATCCCACTGATCGACATACAAAGAGTGAATATTGGTCAGCTCTTCGTCGGCCCGGATGGCATTCATATCGGTATAGATTCCGTATCCGACAGGAATTCCGTATTGTGCCAACATCAACCGTTTCCATTTTGCCAGCGATTGTACGACTTCCGCCTTTGCGTCGTTCATATCTTTAACAGCAAAAGTTACTGCACGTTCTACACCATTAAGGTCATCGTTGATTCCTGTTCCTTTTAATACAAATAGAGGAGCCGTCACACGGCGCAGGCGTAATTCGGCAGAAAGGCTATCCTGAAAAAAATCCTTTACAAATTTAATCGCCTTTTCAGTTTGTTTTAGGTCGAGTTTCGGTTTATAGTTTTCCGGAAAAAGAAGTTTCATACGTATATAATTTTATTCTTAATGGTCGTATGGAATTCGCATGAAGTTTATATTCATTCCGATTGGTGTTCTCGTAATCATGCTCATTTCATATTTAATAATTTGTTTTTTAACGACTTCCGATTATTTTGGGGAATTCAACCCAATTCTTCGGAATTCGTTTCATTTATATGAGTTTTATCAGCTTTTTGTTGCAATGATACTAATTATTGAACTATTTTTAATGAAATTGTAATTTTTAACAAAAAATTTGCGTTAATCGAATCTGATGGCTTTGTCCGGTTCAATCCTTGAAATATACCACGACGGCACAAGCAACATCAACAACGTAATTATTATTGTCCCAACATTAAGCATTAGAAGATGGGTAATTTTCAAATTGACCGGTACTGTATCCAAATAATAGGAGCCTGGGTCCAGCTTGAATATTCCAAATCTGGCTTGAATCAGACAGAAAGCGATTCCTGCTAAATTGCCCCAGAACATTCCTTTGAGAATAAGAAATGATGAGATATAAATAAATATTTTCCGGATACTCCAATTAGCGGTACCGACTGCTTTCAATACTCCGATCATGGTGGTACGTTCGAGAATCAGAATTAAGAGTCCTGATACCATATTAAATCCGGCCACAAGAATAATAAGACCAAGGATGATCCAAACATTCATATCAAGCAGATTAAGCCAATCGAATATCTGAGGGTATTTGGAAGTTATAGTTACGGGCCTAAGAACCGAATCCTCATCACTGGAGTAGTGCAAGGTAATACGCTGGATCTTGCGAGAAATCAATTCAAGATCATTAAAATCATTAACTGTAATTTCAAAACCGCTAATCTGATCAAATTTCCAGTCATTTAACTTCCGCACATGCGAAATATCTGCCAGTACAAATAACCTGTCGAACTCTTCGAGACTGGTACTGTAAATGCCGCAGATCTTAAACTTTCGCATTTTCTGAGTTTTGGTCTCTTCATTTAAAAAGTAGGTATAGAGCGGATCACCCACTTTAAGTTTAAGCAGTAAGGCTATCTGTTTAGATATCAAAACATCATCGGTTTTTCCGCTATCAGAAACAGAAAAAAGTGATCCTTCAACAAGATTTTCTTTAAAAAATGACCAATCAAAATCGGAGCCTACACCTTTTAAAACTATTCCATGAATCTCGTCGTCAGTTTTAACAATTCCCGGCTTTGTAGCAAAACGCTGAACGCTTTTTACCCCTGGTAAATTTCTGACTTCCTGTAACCACTTTTGATCTTTGGAAACGGGTACAGTTTCGTATGAGGAATTAGAATCAAAATTAACTAATTGAATATGAGAGCCAAACCCAATTACTTTATTCCTCACCTCTTTTTTAAAACCGGTAACAATGGCTACTGAAAGTATCATGACAAACAGACCGAATGCAATTCCGAAAACGGCGAATGAAATAATTGATTCAGAGAACTTTCTGGAAGTTCCTTTGGCAAAAAAAATCCGGCGGGCAATAAATAATTCGGTATTTAATAGTGACACGTTGATTTTTTAAGGTGAGCGTAACATATATCAGCTTTAACGCCTCTCGTGGATACAATTTAAACTAAAACTATATTATCCTTTAAATTAGAACGTTATTTTCAGTTCATTAACCTTAGTAGTAAATAGACCCTCTGAGTTCAATCTTAATAATCTATCTGTAAATCAATAAGGTAATAAGGTTAATTCTTCTTCCACGTTCCATTTCTACTAAGGTAACTACGACAAATAAGGTTTTGATTATTTGTCATTGCTAAATTTAATTACCCACACATAGAGTTTACTGTAACAATTAACGTTTCCATCCCGATTAGCTTTAATTCGTTCAAAAATACTACTTTTTCACAATTATACTTTTTCAGATTGAATATTTAAGAATGAGTTTTTAATTTGTACTTTTGCCTATAATTACTGGAAGCTGTTGATTTTCTTGATACTTCCCAGTTTTCTTAATCATTTCAATCAAAACATTACATGCAAGTAAGGGCAAAGAAAAATTTAGGTCAGCATTTCCTCACCGACAAAAATATTGCGCGGGATATCGTTGATAGCTTGAAGGCAACGAACCTGAGCAGGATTCTTGAGATCGGTCCAGGCATGGGTGTTTTGACAAATTTTCTGCTCGAAAATAAGAATTATGAGACTTTCGTGATCGAAATTGACCATGAATCGGTCGAATACCTTCACAAACACTTTCCGCAACTCAAGGATCGGATTATTGAAGGAGACTTTCTGCAACTCGATCTGGAATCTCAAATATCGGATCAGCCTTTCGCCTTGATTGGTAATTTACCTTACAATATTTCTTCACAGATATTTTTCAAGGTCCTTGAAAATAAAGAATTAATTCCTGAAGTAGTGTGCATGCTCCAAAAAGAGGTCGCTAAACGTATCTGCTCGGGTCCGGGATCTAAAGTTTACGGAATTCTCAGTGTTTTTCTTCAGGCATGGTATAATATTGAATATCTTATCGATGTTCCAGAGTATGTTTTCGATCCGCCACCCAAAGTACAGTCGGCAGTAATCCGCCTTACCGCCAATGGAAGAACCGATTTAGGTTGCAATGAAACACTTTTCCGCAAAGTTGTAAAACAGGCCTTTAACCAGCGACGTAAAATGCTAAGGAACAGTATAAAAAGCTTCTCCTCACGCATCGAAGAATTGGATGCCATGTTATTAACCCGACGACCGGAGCAACTTTCGGTAGCTGAATTTATTGATTTAACCAACAGCATTGAGAAATTACTAAACAACTGATTTACTGAACCAGGTAACTTGCACTTCCTGTCCCGACTAAATTATTGACAGACACTCCATTAATGATAATTACGACCGGACCATTGTGATTTAGATTGGTATATTTGATTTTAACAGGCTCTTTTCCATCGAAATAAACTTCCGATTCCCATAAAATAGTAGCACGACCTTGAAGGGTTGGATCAGTATCAAGATCCAATTTGGTCGGATTGTAATATTCAATCGTTTTACGATAGATATCAATGGGCACGAGCATTTTGTCTTTTGCGTTTTGTGAAACCCATTTCGTACGAAGCTTCGCCAGGTTTGGATCACTACTTCTTGTATTCACAAAAATTACTCCTCCCTGAGCAGCTTCTCCATATATGGTATATCCTCTCGTATTGGAAAGTATTGTAAGAGAGGTTATTTCATTTGTAGGAATCGAGCTAACCATTCCCAGGTCGCCTGAGTATAATGGTGTCCCATCAAGAACAATGAGTGCTGGAACTGCGCCACCTAAAAATGATTTTGAAGGGCGAAGGACTATGGATTTAATAGTATTGCTGAACGGATCAACCTTAATGCTGAGCGGATTAACCAATCTGCGTATTGCAGACTCCAATGAAGAAGATGCCCATATATCTTCATAGTCCAGGCTTTTTACATTGGCATATTGGTATTGCTCTTCATATTTATCATGATATACTTTCTTCTCCTGTTGATGTCCTATTATCGGAATCTCCGGAAGCTCAATCGTTTTTTCTCCCAGCGGAATGTATTGTTGATAAGGGAGAGAGATGTTGTATTCATCAGATAGGATTTTAGGCTGCGGAATAAAGATTTTGTTGCTTTTGAAGTATTGTTCATTGTATGGAATACTTAGCATAGATCCTATGGCCCTGTCTTTGTTTTTTACATCCGGCATTAAAGTTACGGATCGTGTGATATCAGGAAGGGAATCCAACGGCAAAGAGATCTCTCCTAAGTTATTGGTTGTAAGATGCCTGATCGATGGTCCTTCAAGCGATACAAGATCCAGGCTCCTGTCAGCCCTGCGGCTCTTCAAGGCATATAGGATTCGCATGTTCAGCAAATCGTAATTGGCAAGCTGTTTTTCCTCTCCCTGTTTTGGTGCAAAGTCCCAGTTAAATTTGCTCCAGCCATAAACCATTAAAAGCAGATCGCGTTCTGTATCAGTCATATTCTCAAGTCCTTTGTTCAATACCTTTGGAGGCAGGTTACGCTGAAAATGAGGATGATAGTTGAAAGCATATTCAATTCCAGGGGTAAACAATCCGGGATCAATCCCTTTAACAGCATCTGTAACAGCAACCGAGAAGAATCCTTCTGCCGGATTTCCCTGGCCATCAGTTACCGAAATGGCAAGCTCCGTTTCCTTTCCAAGCTCATAAACTTTATCCGCTTTGATATTAAACCTGAGGCGTTTATCACTGTTTACATAAAACAATCGTTCTGCTATCGGCCTTAGTTCTTTGTCAAACAGCGTAATATTGGCAACTCCTGCAGGCAGTTGATCAGTATCGATCACAATGCGTTGCTTTTTGCTTAGTATGATTTCCCGCGAAAAGACCTGGGTCATGTTCATTGTACCGGAAACCATTACCAGTTCACCGTTGTAATTATTTGACTGAATTTCAACTGCAAATGAACGGTTGTCGATGGGCGTTACACAAAGCGATATCCCTTTAGCCACGGGAACAGGTAATGGCCATTTCTTTTCTGATCCGCCTCCTTTGATTAGCTCTACATATAATCCGGGTTGAGACGTACATAAAAAGGACCCCGGACCATAAATTTCGGATTTGATAGTGTCAAGCACTGATCCGGAACTGTTTTTTAATAACCCTTCAATAAACACAGGTTCGCCTTTAAAATTTATGGCATTAAATCCGATTCTTTGTTCGAGTCCTTCAATAAAAGTTCCGCCTTCAGGTAAAAACTTCAATTCGAAATACGGGTCCTCATAAGGAATCGTAACATCCTTTGTGAGTGATTCTTTACCGGTGTTCTGTTTGGTTGTAACTTTAAACCTCGGTTGAGAAGTAATAGTGTCGGGCAGTATAAATCTGATCAATGATTCACCATTTTTGTTTGTTTGCGTTTCATTTGATTCTTTGACATATTGGCCGGTTGAAAAACTGCCGGAGAATTTTTGCTGATTGACCGGACTCCCTATCGGATCGGTAATTTTTATGGTTGCTTCCAGCGTATCGCCGGGAAAGTATTTCTCTTTATTAAAGGTTATTGAAATCTTATCCGGATTACTATTCCGTTTTTTTACATAAAGATCAAGCTGAAACGCATCGGCAGGATCGTAATTTTGCATAGCACTTGTGAACGCGACAAAGTGGTATTTACCAAATTCCGCCTTTGCAGGGATTGCCATCCACCCCGAAGAGGTGGAATTACTTATTTTAAACCGGGAGCTGTCAGTTATTGCTTTATTTTCGTTGAAAAGAAGTGCATACATCGAAACACTTTTTGTCTCAAAAATGCCTGTAAACCTGTCCCTTATATAGGCCTTGAAATAAATGGTATCTCCAGGTTTGTAGATGTTCCGATCAAGTTGAACGAATAATTGATCTTTGCCTATGGAATGTTGCTGGGCGGCCAAATATTTTTCAACAGGCGAATCAGTCAAATCCGGAACTGACTTAGGCTTAGCTGCCGGTTCAGGCAGCAAATCAACAGGAAGCATATCGGTAGCTCTTTCATTGGTCATTTCTGTGCAAGATACCAGAAGATTAGGATCACCAAAATATCCACTTTGTGACATTTTTAATGTATCCGTATTGATTGGCGTATTCATCCAATATTTTTGATCGCCCGTATATTTCGAAATGCAGTTTTGTAAAAGAGGCACGTTTTGCAGATAGCAACTCTCTTTGAATGGTAACGGTTTATTATATTCCTGAACAAATAATTCCCTGTATTGATAAAATTCTAAATTTTTCTTCTTATTCAGAATTTTTCCATTAATATCTTTAATGTTTCTGACAGCAACTTCGATTTTTGGGCTGATTCGAATATCAGTTTTTCCAGGTTTAATTTTGATAATTGCGTTTTTCCCTTTAACCGTAATCTTAGTAATTTGTGCGTATTTACCATTAAATAATATTTCATAGAAATCCTTATTACTGGCAGATTCAACATTGGGGGTATGATTGAATTCAATTATCAAAGTCGAGTTTGAAATATCACCTTTTTCTACATATGACTTTTCAACTCTAAAAAAGGTAGTATCAGCCTGGTCAACCACATTAAATATGTTATTAAAAGAAATGTACTTGAGCCTCATTAAAGAATTTGCAGAATTTTCACGACCATATTCAATATCAACATCAAACATTTTCTTTTTTACATTTCCTTTTAACAAATATGAACCTGAATACTCAATTTTGTGTATAGAATAGTTTTCTGGTTGAATAAAAATATTTCCTGAAACATTTAAAAAGCCTCCGGTCAGGTATGGTTTTGCGATAAAACCAATTTTGTAGAGCAATAAATTATTATCGTAAACTGAAGCAATTTTTGAAAAGTTATGATTTGAAATAAAATCTTTTGAGAAAATATTTACAAATGAGAAGGTTTCGGATTGGGAGTTCCGGATAGGATCGTGAATCATAAGAATTAAAAGCTCATTTCCACCCTGATCAGGTAACCAGGCATTTTGAATAAATTTATTCGGATTATCAAAATCCGGGGTAGCAAATTTATCGTAGAACGGAGAAACATCCAGTCTTTGGAAATCCATATTTTGTCTGAAATCCAGCAACCTGAATTTATTCGATTTGGAAAGTTTATTAAATCCTGTATCAAGTGTCTGAACAATAGCTTCATTCAGGTTGATGTAACTCTTATCTTTTTTCTGGTAATCCCGGTAATACGAAACATAGTTGAACGGTTTGACAGGATAATTCTTCTTTATATTTCTTATTGCTCTCCTGATAATAGTTTCTGAATTGATCATTTTTCGTGAAGCCACAACTTTTACCTCACTTAGTTTGAAGCTAATCGGAGTCAGGTAAATTTTGTTGACTTTATCTTCACTTAAATTTTTAAAAGGTATAGTGTATCGCCTAAAACCAATGAATGTTATAATTAAACTATCAGACTGAAATTTTGGATTACCGGCAATTTTAAAGTCTCCATCATCATTAGAAAACACACCTAATCTATTTTCTTTAAGCGCAATAGTCGCAAATGACAAAGGTTCCAGGGTAACAGAATTGATAACTTTACCGCTAAGAAAACTGATTGATTGAGAGAAAAGCTGGATTGAATTAACCAGCCAAAATAAACAAATCAGGAAGAGCTGTCGTTTCATCGGTTAAAAGATTATTTTCATGGTTAGATAGCCTGTCAATATCCATCGGAGAAACTTGCAGGTATAGTTTTATTCCGTGTTTGTCCCAAATATTTGGGATGCACTTTTCGTATTATTTATCAATTTATTGCATTTCCTATTATACCGTATTCATCGCAGTTACAGGATCAAGTCGCGCAGCTGCGCGGGCAGGAACCACGCCCGCGATCAAACCAATCACAATGCTGATCACCAATCCTGTAACGATGTTCCCTAAAGTAAGTACAAGATTAAAATCCAGCGTCTTACTGACGACAAACGTCAATGTGTAGATAATCAGCAATCCGATGGCTCCTCCAATCAATGATAAGACGCTTGCTTCAAAAAGAAATTCAAGCAGAATAAATCTGCTTTTCGCACCGAGCGCTTTTTGCAGTCCTATTATCTTGGTTCGTTCTTTAACCGACACGAACATGATATTCGCGATTCCAAAACCACCTACAAGTATTGCAAATCCTCCGATAATCCATCCTGCAATATTGAAAACCTTAAAAAGGCTATCGAGCTGACCTGATATCAGACTCACCTCATTCAATGCAAAATCATTTTCGGCTGAAGGTTTAATCCGTCTGATAGATCGCATAATCCCTTCAAGTTCTTCGGTCAGACGGCTTGCAGGAACATCAGCTTTACCCTTGACAATGATACTTTGTCCCATATCCATTTTGGGATCGACCATTCGGGCAATCACCTTTACCGGCAACAACACCCGCTTATCCATACTGGTGCCAAAAATATCGTCACCCATCTTCTCAAACACTCCGACAATAAAAATAGTAAATCCCTGTATTTTAATTGATTTACCCACAGGTGACATTCCAGGAAATAGCTGATCTGCAATGGTTGACCCAAGCATTGCAAAATTTGAACCCGCGTTAATCTCGTCTTCTGTAAATGGTCTGCCATTCGCTATCTTCAAACTCCAGGTTTCAATTAAGCCATTGGATGCTCCTAAAATAGTCACGTTTTCAGCGTTATTCCCCCCACTTTTAATGGTTCGGTTAAAACCATAAGTAAAAACAGCATATTGCGAAAGACTGGAACGGCGCAATATTTCCTGTGTTTCGGAGAGTGAAGGAACCGGCCTGTTTATGTATTTCCACCAGGGATATTCCGTCTCACCGGGTGGCGGTGTCCATGGAAATTTCTGAATATAAATCACATTACTGCCAAGTTTCGACATGCTGTCACGGATCGTCCTTTCGAGTGAATCGATGATTGTGAAAACGGAAATGATGCAAAAAATCCCGATTGTGATTCCAAGCAACGAAAGAAAAGTTCTTAACTGATTTACTACTAATGAATTATAAGCAAATCTGAAACTCTCGACAATAAGACGAATAATTAACATGGCATTGAGTTATTACCTTCTAAAAGTAGAAATTATTTGGTTCGATATTGAAATCTTCAAAATATAACCTATCATTAAATTGTTTTTGAAATTTAATAAAAATGTGACAAAACCATAAAAGAAAGTCTCCAAAAACTTGCAGGTTTTTATTAGCTTTGCACAAAATTATTAAGAATTTCATAATGAGCGAAATTAAAAAAATAAAATCGGCCTTAATATCTGTTTACCACAAAGATGGACTGGACGAACTTATTACTAAACTTGATAATCTTGGCGTTAAATTTTATTCAACAGGTGGAACAAAAGATTTTATAGAAGGTTTGAATGTGGCTGTAACAGCTGTGGAAGAGCTGACTACCTATCCATCAATATTGGGTGGCAGGGTGAAAACGTTACATCCTAAAGTTTTCGGCGGGATTCTGGCCCGGCGCGAAAACGAAGGCGACGTTGCCCAACTTGCCCAATACAACATCCCCGAAATTGATCTGGTTATTGTTGACCTTTATCCTTTTGAAGCAACAGTTGCTTCGGGAGCTTCAGACGCAGAGATCATCGAAAAAATTGATATCGGTGGAATCTCTTTAATCAGAGGTGCTGCCAAAAATTTCAATGATGTCGTCATTATCTCCAATCAGGGGCAGTACAGTTCATTACTTGAATTGCTTGAATCCGGAAACGGATTTACTACTTTAAATGATCGCAGAAAATTTGCTATAGAGGCATTCGCAACATCTTCGCACTACGATTCAGCTATTTACAACTACTTTGCCGGAGAATGGCCGGCTCAGTTCAGACAAAGTTTCAAATCGTCGAAACAAATGCGTTATGGCGAAAATCCTCACCAACAAGGTGTTTTCTTCGGAAATTTTGATATCATGTTTGATCAGTTGTACGGGAAAGAAATTTCCTATAACAACCTTCTCGATATTGATGCTGCAGTCAATTTGATTGATGAATTTACCGATACTACTTTTGCAATCCTAAAACACAATAATGCCTGCGGATGTGCCTCACGCGACACAGTTTTCGATTCCTATCTGGCTGCATTAGCCGGAGACCCGGTATCAGCTTACGGAGGTATCTTTGTCACGAACGGAACAATCGATAAAGCCACAGCCGAAGAAGTTGGAAAAATCTTTTCCCTGCCTATAATGCTGATGCATTGGACGTTTTGAAATCGAAGAAAAATCTGATTATTCTGATCAGAAAAAATGTCGAACTGCCAACACTTCAATACCGGAGTGTCCTGAATGGAACTCTTCTGCAAAATCGCGATTTGAAGAAAGAAACAGCTGAAGATCTTCAGCCGGTAACAAAAATCGCCCCCGATTCCAAAATAATTAATGATTTATTATTTGCCAATCGTTTGGTTAAACAATCAAAATCGAATACTATTGTACTCGTTAAGGGAAAGCAATTATTATCCAGTGGAGTCGGACAAACATCACGTGTTGATGCCTTAAAGCAAGCTATAGAAAAAGCGAAATCTTTTGGGTTCGATTTGAATGGAGCAGTGATGGCTTCGGATGCGTTCTTCCCTTTCCCTGATTGTGTTGAAATTGCTAATAATGAAGGGATTAATTCGGTAATACAACCCGGCGGATCGATCAGGGACAAGCTTTCAATCGAATTCCGCGATAACCATCAAATGTCGATGGTTGTTACGGGCTTCAGACATTTTAAACATTGATCAAAGTATATAAAAAATACATAAAGATATTGATATGGGTTTATTTACATTTCTGACTCAGGAAATAGCCATCGACCTTGGCACTGCCAATACCATTATCATTTACAACGGAAAAGTTGTTGTTGATGAGCCATCGGTAGTCACCATCGATATGAAAACCGAGAAGCAGGTGGCCAAAACACATGCCAACCTAAAAACAATTCGTCCGTTACAGGATGGAGTTATTGCCGACTTTAACGCTGCCGAACAGATGATTCGCGGGATGATCAAGATGATCAATCCAAAGAAGAGATTCTTCTCACCTGCGCTTAAGATGGTGATTTGCATCCCGTCAGGTTCAACAGAAGTTGAAATCAGGGCCGTACGCGACTCATCGGAGCATGCAGGCGGACGTGACGTTTACATGATTTACGAGCCAATGGCCGCAGCAATAGGAATCGGTCTTGATGTGGAAGCGCCTGAAGGCAATATGGTTGTTGATATTGGTGGCGGAACTACCGAAATTGCTGTTATTTCGTTAGGTGGTATTGTCACCAATAAATCGATTCGGATTGCAGGTGATGATCTTACTGCCGATATTATGGAGTACATGCGTCATCAGCATAATATTAAAATCGGAGAGCGAACAGCCGAAGACATCAAGATTAATGTTGGAGCAGCGCTTTCAGAGCTTGATGAACCGCCCGGAGATTATATCGTTCGTGGCCCGAATCAAATGACGGCTTTACCAATTGAGATTCCGGTTTCTTACCAGGAAATCGCCCATTGTCTCGACAAATCAATTTCCAAAA
Source organism: Bacteroidia bacterium (assembly GCA_026391655.1). Taxonomy (GTDB): domain Bacteria; phylum Bacteroidota; class Bacteroidia; order Bacteroidales; family Prolixibacteraceae; genus JAAFHB01. The sequence goes on from JAPLDR010000124.1 coordinate 68,708, forward strand.
TTGAAACCGCAATTCTTAGTGCACTCGAACAGACTCCGCCGGAACTTTACGCGGATATCGTCACCAGAGGAATCTGGCTGGCGGGTGGCGGTGCATTGCTTCGCGGTTTGGATAAGCGGTTGTTTGATAAAATCAACATTCCTTTCCATATTGCCGAAGATCCGTTGCGCGCTGTTGCACGAGGCACTGGTGTTGCTTTAAAAAACGTTGATAAATTCTCATTTTTACTTCGATAAAACTGCGGAACAGGAAGGGTATTATCCCTTCCTAATTTGCTTATGAAGAACTTATTCAGGCTCATTTACCGATATCATGTTTTATTGCTGTTTGTACTTTTGGAAACGCTGTCGTTATCGATGGTCGTGACCTACAACAATTATCAGAGAGCCACTTTTTTAGATTCGAGTAACTTCTTCACAGGCACTTTATTCGAAGGTTTTTCCTCCTTCTTTCAGATTTTCGAGTTTAGGCAGGTAAATATAAAAATGGCTGAGGAGAACGCTGTCCTGAGAGCTGCATTGCAGGAGCATCTGTTGAAAACAAATCACGGAACATATAAGTCCTCTGATTCCATTTATCTTCCAAGAATAGCAAAAGATTCTTCGTTGAAAGCTGTCTACCGGTTTACAACTGCCCGCATAATCAATAATTCGATCAATCAGCAGCACAATTTTATTACACTAAACAAAGGACGCCACGACGGAGTTAAGGCCAATATGGGAGTTATCGCTAATGGACAGGTGGTAGGTTTGGTCTTCAATGTTTCAGAAAATTTCAGCACGGTGATTTCATTACTGAACAGTCGATGGAAAATAAGTGCCAAAATTAAAAGGAACGATTACTTCGGATCGCTCTCATGGGACGGAAAAGATTACAGAAGGGTCCAGCTGAACGAAGTACCATACCATGTACCGGTGCAAAATGGTGATACGGTGGTTACGACAGGATATTCATCCAGCTTTCCTGAAGGATTGGTTATTGGTACCATCTCCGATTTTTCAATCGGCACCGGGAGCAATTTTTACAGGATTGAGGTAATGCTTGCTGCCGATTTTAAAAATCTCGTTATCGTCGGATTAGTTGAGAACAAACAGCTTAATGAGATCAAACAATTGGAATCGCTAAATAAATATGGTAATTAACCTGCTCAAATATTCGCTCGTCTTTGTAGTGTCTGTTTTATTACAGGTGCTTATTTTCAACAATATTCTGATTTTAAGGATGATTTCCCCATTTTTCTATATTTTATTCATCATTTTGCTGCCATTTTACACCCCGCGTGCTTTACTATTGTTTCTCTCTTTTGCGCTGGGATTAACGGTCGATATCTTTACAAATACACCGGGAGTCCATGCTTCAGCCTGTCTGTTAACAGGTTTTATACGACCCGGAGTTCTTCAACTGATTTCCTCACGTGAAACGCTTGAATCGGTTTCAGCACCGCGGGTCGAGAACATGGGGCTCAATTGGTTTGCCGGTTATGCCACTTTTCTTGTAATAATACATCACCTCTTTCTTTTTTTTATTGAAGCCTTTACATTCGAAAGTTTTCATATCACATTGTTAAGAGTTATTTTTAGTTCAGTATTATCTGTTGTATTAATTGTGCTGAGCCAGTTTATAATTTTCCGGAGATAACCGGATAACTTAATGAAAAGTGGACATTTATAGTAAACGGAAATATCTGATTATAGGCCTGTTTTCGCTTACAGCCGTGATTATCATTATTCGCTTGTTCACCATACAAGTGCTGGATCCCTCGTATAAAATTTCGGCAGAAAATAATGTATTACGTCGTGTTGTCAATTTTCCGGCCAGGGGATTAATTTACGACAGAAACGGAAAACTGATGGTTTTTAATCAGGCGGCATATGATGTTCTTATCACGCCACGCGAAATGAAAGCTTTTGATACACTGGCATTTTGCCGGATTGTTGGTGTCGAGAAAGAGGAACTTGCCAAAGAGATCAAAACTGCAAGGAGTTATTCAATGTATAAACCATCCCCAATTATCAAACAGCTTTCATCTCAGACCTACGCTGTCCTTCAGGAACAACTCTTTAAATATCCGGGATTTTTTATTCAGGCACGAACATTACGGCAATTCCCCTCCAAAATGGCCGCTCATGTGATGGGTTTCATTGGTGAAGTAAATCAAAAAGATATAGATGCCAACAAGTATTACGAAAGTGGCGACTATACCGGACAAAGCGGGATTGAAAAAACATACGAAGCAGAACTTCGGGGTGTAAAAGGAATCTCCTATATGATGGTAGATGTTCATAATATGCCAAAGGGATCGTTTGAACAGGGACGTCTCGACACTGCTGCAGTAATTGGCAAAAACCTGACATCCACACTGAATGCCGATCTGCAAAGCTATGGCGAGCGATTGTTATCCGGTAAAGTTGGAAGTATTGTAGCAATTGAACCCGAAACCGGTGAGATACTTGTTTTAGCCAGTTCACCTACCTTCGATCCGGGATTATTTATAGGACGCGAGCGCTCAAAAAATTATGCAAAACTGTTAATCGACCCTTATAAACCCATGGTAAACAGAGCTGTAAACTCTTCGTATCCTCCCGGTTCAACCTTTAAAATCGCTAATGCGTTGATTGGTCTTGAAGAAGGTGTTTTGCAAACTGTCCGTTTTTCCTGTCAGGGGAAAGGCTCCTCACCTATCAAATGTACACATAACCATGAAACACCATTGGGTTTAATTTCAGCGATTCGTGAGTCGTGCAATGCCTTCTTCTGGCAGGCATTCAGAACAGAAATCAACCATTATCCAACCCCGGCTGAAGGGTTGGAAGCATTCCGTAATTATTTGCTCGATATGGGAATTGGGAAAAAAATCGGAGGAGATATCTTTTCCGAGACTTCAGGAAATATTCCGACAATATCTTATTATGACAAATATTTCGGTTCTGGAAGATGGAATGCACTAACAATAAGATCATTATCTATTGGGCAAGGAGAATTGCTATTAACGCCGCTTCAGCTCTCAAACATGGTATCGCTAATTGCCAACCGGGGCTACTATATTACTCCACATCTTGTTCGAAGTATTCAGGATTATGATGGCACCCAAAGAGTTTTACATTTCGACAAACATAAAGTAGATGGCGGACTCGAAAATTACGAAATGATTGTTCAGGGAATGGAACAAGTTGTTGAGACTGGAACCGCTCGCAGTACAGCGAAAATCGACAGTGTGATTATTTGTGGGAAAACCGGTACAATTCAGAATCCACACGGAGAAGCTCACTCGGCTTTTGTGGCGTTTGGACCAATGATCAATCCCAAAATAGCCATTGCAGTATATATCGAAAACGGAGTATGGGGAGCACGCTACGCTTCACCAATAGCGAGTCTGATCATAGAAAAATACCTGAGAGGCAAGATCGCTCCTAAAAGACAACATTTCGAAGATGCAATGTTTAATTCAGATTTAATATCCACCATGAAAGTAGATACAGGCGATTGAAAACGCACAATAACATATGGCTTAATCTCGACTGGATAACAGTCTTTCTCTATCTCGTACTCGTATTGCTTGGATGGGCAAATATTTATGCGGCCGTTTATAGTGATGAACATCAAAGCATTTTCGATATGGGACAAAGATATGGGAAGCAGTTAATCTGGATCATTGCCGGAGTTATTCTTGCTATATTGGTTCTTACTGTTGATAGTAAATTCTTTGCGGCTTTTGCTTACCATATTTACCTTATAACCATTCTGCTTCTCGTTGCTGTACTTTTTTTGGGGAAAGAAGTAAACGGTGCCCGTGCCTGGTTCGAAATTGGGAATGTTGCATTACAACCTGCTGAACTGGGAAAATTTGCGACCAATCTTGCCATTGCTAAGTGCATCAGTCAGTTCGATTTTAAAATACAAAAGTTGCGCTCATATTTAATACTTGGCGCTTTAATTGGAATCCCTTCCATACTTATCATCATGCAAAACGACACAGGGTCAGCACTGGTATTTGCAGTATTTGTCTTTGTGTTTTACAGAGAAGGGTTAAACGGAATGGTGCTTTTCTGGGGATTTGCTGCGGGTGCGCTTTTTATACTTTCTCTCATTCTAAGTGAGTTTCAATTGTTATTATTTCTTCTTACCATCTCAGTTGCTGCCTATGGCGTTCTGCGTCAAAACATTAAAGAAGCGCTTATCGGATTTTTTGGCATTGCGGGAACATTTGGTTTGATTTGGCTTATTGACACAATATTAGGTCTTGGAGGCACACCATTTCAACTATTACTTATAACAACAGCGATAATTGCATTTCTTTTTATTGGTTATGGAATTATTAACCACATCCGTCAAGTCTGGAGAATTTTCCTGTTTTTTATTTTTGCCATAGGAATCTCAATGTCAGTCAACTACTTCTATAAAAATGTACTGATCACACATCAGCGCAATCGCATCGATGAAGTGTTAGGCATCAAAACTGACAAACTTGGAGCAGGTTATAATGTCAATCAATCAAAAATTGCAATAGGTTCAGGGGGAATTACCGGAAAAGGATTTCTTCAGGGAACGCAAACCAAGTACAATTTCGTACCCGAACAGAGTACCGACTTTATTTTTTGCACAGTAGGCGAAGAGTGGGGGTTTGTTGGTTCTACAGTTGTCGTTGGGATGTTTTTATTGATGTTGATCCGGCTCATCACGCTTGCCGAACGACAACGATCGCAGTTCAGCCGGGTTTATGGGTATGGGGTAGCCTGTATCCTCTTCTTTCACATTGCTATTAATGTCTCCATGACCATTGGTCTTGCCCCCGTAATAGGGATTCCTCTGCCCTTCTTCAGCTACGGAGGATCGTCGCTTTGGGCTTTTACAATTCTTTTGTTCATCTTCCTTCGCCTCGATGCCAGCAGGACAGAGAACCTAAGGTAAAAACACGAATTACGTTTTATATGATTGAGGCAACTGGCGATTAGCGGCTGGCAACTTGCTTGTGACTTATTTTTCTCATTTTCAATCCCTCTCTCCTTCACTCCCTCGCAAAAAAGGGTCTTTCAATTTTATAGTCACCTTTTGTTTCAACAAAACTGATGATTTCGGGAAAAAACTGATTAAACGCCTTATTGAAAAACTGATATTCATCCTCAAGAATTTTCATCGCAAATTCAGTCTCTGAAGGTAAGGAAGTACGCTGAACCATAATCCTGAGCGTCTTTTCAATACCTTGAAAGGAGGCATATGACTGAAGTCGTTTATTCTGAATCAGAAAAGGCAGGAACATTTTTACCTGAGATGGAAGTTGAAAAAAGTTTGATAAAAGTACGGCATGAAATCTCTTCGTAAATGATGGAAGTTTTTCAACCGAGTAATGATGCCAGTTCACCGCCAAAAAATGATCAAAGAAAATATCAATTACTATTCCTGAATATTTTCCAAATCCCGGCCTTAACTTCACAATGCATTCATTTACTATATTATGTGAATCGGTAAATGAATCAATATGCCGGTGAAGTATAATTCCTTTTGCCACATTTGGGGGATACTTCATAAACTGCTGCCCTTTCACAAAGTCACCAATGAAATTCCCCAGTTTAATCTCTTCCGATCCTCCCGAGAGATAGATATGCGACAAATAGTTCATGGCAACATTTAAATTATTAATTTGATTATCTGTGTATTTAGACGATACTCCACCTCATGAAAGTTATAACTTTTCGTCTGATCCGAAAAGTAATCAATTTGGGCTAAAGTCCAAAAACAAGTTAAATCAATACTAATGTTTTGAAATACTATGCATTTCACCAAAAATTTTGAAACTATCTGAAACGTATTACCGTAATTAAGTTTGTTTTCAATCAGGTTAATCATTAAATAAGGAATCCCTGTTCAATTTATTTGAACCAAAGTTCCTTAACCAAATTTGAAAACGCTCGGCTAAGATCAGAAATGTAACTGACAATAGCGAAGCTTTTTAATTTTATCAATTGATTTACTGCAATTTGCATAATTTAATTCAAAATTCTCAATCTGTTTCAATGCAGTTTTTCACACGGATATCTGCGTTACAAAAAAAATATAAAAGTCTGGTCGAGAGCATACTTTCACTCAGTTTTCTGCAATTGGCCAACATGATACTTCCGCTTATTACTCTTCCATATCTTGTAAAAACACTGGGTGTTGATAAATATGGCATTTATGTTTTTGCGTACTCGGTTTGTAACTATTTCGCCACGATTATTGATTATGGCTTCAAACTGACGGGAACAAGAGATGTCGCACTCAACAGAAATAATCCCAAAGCACTCTCTGCAATAATTTCTAAAATATTGTACAGCAAGCTTTTGTTTACTATTGTTTCCCTTATAATTCTTTCAGCAACTATCCCGTTTTTTAATAGATATAACGAAAGCTATTCAATCTTTTACTTCAGCTTTTTGGTTGTTTTATTTACGAGTTTTTTTCCCGACTGGTTCTTTCAGGGCATCGAAAAAATGAGGTTTATAACCATCCTCAACCTTTCTTCAAGATTGATTTTTACAATAGCCATTTTTATATTTATCAAATCACCAGGCGATTATATTCTGGTTCCGCTTATTGGCGCCATAGGCGGACTGATTGCCATGATCGGGGCATGGTGGATCATACTCGTTCAAATGAAACTAAGTTTTATCAGGCAGAAAACATCAGAAATTGTAAAAACAATTAAAGAGAGCACACCACTGTTTTTAAATAGCTTATTTCCAACCTTATACAACAATACTTCAGCATTTCTTCTCGGAATATTTGGCACTCCGGCTCAGCTGGCCTATTATGGAGCGGCTCAACGAATTGTAGAAGCAATTGGGACATCAGCAGTAAGAATTTTAACGCAGGCATTTTTTCCCTATCTGAATGTTCAAAAAGGTCAATCGAAAGCTGTTGGAAAAATATTTTTCTTCAGCGGACTATTGCTGGCGGTTTTTTTCATCATTTCCGCTCCATGGATTGTGAAATACCTTTTTACCGAAGAATTTAAACAATCGGTGTGGCTCATTCGGATAATCGGGTTAAGTGTCCTGTTCTTTGCAATTAACGATAACTATGGAACCAATTACCTGCTCGTCAACCGTCAGGATAAGTTATTGATGAGAATCTCAATGGTGGTCTCATTCATTGGTCTTTCAGTTGCTTTTCCGCTGATCTTCTTTTTTAAACATTGGGGCGCAGCATTTACAATACTGTTTAGCAGGATGTTGTTTGCCTGTGTTGTTTTCTATTTTGCAAGAAGAATTGAATTAAGTACGAAATCAAATTAAAACACAAATTACAATTAATGAAAATTGCGATTCACAACCGGCCGGGAAGTTATTCAGACGAATGGATTGACTACTGTAAAAAACAAAATATTGATTTCAAACTTGTAAATTGCCTGGATTCAGACATTGTTAAGCAGTTGAAAGATTGCGACGGATTAATGTGGCATTGGCCTCACTGGGATTTCAAGGCAGCTCATTTTGCACGGCAACTGACTTATTCGCTTGAGTTAAGCGGCAAAAAGGTATTCCCTGACAGTAGAACTTGCTGGCATTATGACGACAAAGTTGGTCAAAAGTATTTGTTCGAAGCAATGAATATTCCGAGGGTTCCCACCTATACTTTTTACGATAAAAAAGATGCACTTTCATGGTGCGATAAAACAGATTTCCCAAAAGTTTTTAAACTTCGGAAAGGTGCCAGTTCAATGAATGTTAAGTTGGCGCGACGTAAAAGCGACGCAAAAAGATTGATAAGAAAAGCATTTGGGAAAGGGTTTCCCGTAGTCGATCGTTATTCGCTTTTCGAGGATCGTATTTGGAAAATAAAAAGAGACAAAGATTTGAAATCGATCATCGGTTTATTTAAAGGAATAGTACGTCTTTTCATCCCTACAGAACTCGAGAAGTTTTCACCCAACCAAAAAGGCTATGTCTATTTTCAGGACTTTATCCCTGACAATCGTTATGATACAAGGATTATGGTGATCGGAGACTGCGCGACCGGATTAAAAAGAATGGTTCGCGAAAATGATTTCAGGGCCTCAGGTAGCGGATCATTTACCTTCAATCCTGATGAAATTGATATAGACTGTGTGAAAATGGCTTTCGAGGTTGCTGCCAGGCTCAAAACTCAAAGTGTGGCTTTCGATTTTGTTTCCCACAACAATAAACCACTAATCGTCGAAATAAGTTATGCCTCGGTTGTCGATCATAGCAATCCGGGCTACTGGGATAAAGATCTGAAATGGCATTATGCGGAGTTCATTGAAGAACGTTATATGATTGAAACTTTTATCAAATCGCTCACTGTCAATCTGCCAAATAAATACAATTATGCTAAAAATAGCCATACATCACCGGCCGGAAAGCTATTCAGTTGAATGGATTAAGTATTGCGGGACCAACGGTATCAATTTTAAAATTGTTGACTGTTTCGATAGTGATATCATTGACCAGCTTGAAGATTGTAACGGACTGATGTGGCACTGGCCTCAGTGGGATTACAAAGCGATTCTTTTTGCGCGGCAGCTTACTTACGCGCTGGAATCAAAAGGGATCAAAGTATTTCCAAACAGTAACACCTGCTGGCACTACGATGATAAAGTCGGTCAAAAATACCTTTTGGAAGCAAACGATATTCCATTCGTACCAACGACAATTTTTTATGATAAAAGTGATGCTTTGAAATGGTGCGAAAAAGCCAGTTTCCCAAAAGTTTTTAAACTTACAGGAGGAGCCAGTTCGATGAATGTAAAACTGGCAAAAAATCGGGCAGAAGCGAAAAGGTTTGTAATAAAAGCATTTAAGAATGGTTTTCCGGCAGTTGACCGGCATTCGCTTCTTCATGACCGGGTATTAGATTTCGGAAAAAAACCGGATTTCAAATCCATGATAAGTTTAATTAAGGGAATTGGACGGGTTTTCGTTCCTACCAGACTTGAAAAAACTGTCGGAAATGATATTGGGTATGTTTATTTCCAGGATTTCATCCCGGATAATACTTTTGATATCCGTGTCTATGTAATCGGAAACCGGGCTTTCGGTGTAAAAAGGCTTGTAAGAGCAAACGATTTCAGAGCATCCGGAAGCCATAATTTAATTTTCGATCCGGCACAAATTGATCTTAAATGTGTAAAGATTTCATTTGACGTTGCGTACAAACTTAAACTGCAAAGTGTTGCATTTGATTTTGTTTTCAGCAATAATCAACCTTTAATCACCGAAATAAGTTATGCCTCAGCAATTGAAGGATATCGCGAATGCCCGGGCTATTGGGACAGCAATCTCGTTTGGCACAACGAACGATCATTCGAAGAGAGTTTTATGATCGAAGATTTTATTAATTCATTCAAGGAAAGTGCGCTCTTTTATCAAATCTAAAATAATATAATGATTGCCATACACAACAGGGAAGGAAGTTTTTCTGACAAATGGATCGAATACTGTGATATTCACAACATTAAATACAAATTGGTCAACTGTTACGACTCCGATATTATCAGTCAGGTCGAAGACTGCGACGGGTTGATGTGGCACTGGCCTCAAACAGACTTTAAAGCAGCACAATTTGCCCGTCAGTTGATATATGCACTTGAACTTAAAGGATTAACCGTATTTCCTGACAGCAACACCTGCTGGCATTATGATGATAAAGTTGGTCAAAAATATCTTCTTGAAGCCATTCAGGCAGAAATACCGGATACCAATGTTTTCTACGATCGGACGACAGCCTCGCGCTGGGCAGAAAAGACTGATTTTCCTAAAGTTTTTAAACTACGCGGAGGTGCAGGTTCTTCTAATGTACATTTAATCCGAACCAAAAGCCAGGCTATACATTTCATTAACAAGGCTTTTTCAAACGGATTTTCGTCGGTAAGCCGCATTGGCTTATTGACCGAAAGGCTATGGCATCTTAAACGGGATAAGAGTTTAAAGGCATTTTTCAGCATAGGGAAAGGATTGGCCAGACTTTTTATCCCGACAGAACTTGAAAAACAACTGAATAAGGAGCGGGGATATATCTATTTTCAGGAATTTATTCCGGAAAATTCTTTCGATATCAGGATTATTGTAATCGGCAAACGCGCCTTCGGAATTAAACGGATGGTGAGAGATAACGATTTTAGAGCATCAGGAAGTGGATCAATTGTTTTCGACGCGGAGCAAATTAATCCGGAATGTTTAAAGCTTGCATTTGAATATACCAGTAGAATTAAAGCTCAAAGCGTAGCTTACGATTTTATATTCCTAAATGAAAAACCGCTTCTTGTCGAAATCAGCTATGCATTTCTTCACGAAGTATATCGAAAATGCCCGGGATACTGGAATGATAATCTCGACTGGCACGAAGGAAAATTTTACTCCGAATGGTTTAATGTCGAAGATATGGTCAATTCAATCAAAGAGAAAAACAAATTAAAAAATAAATCACTATGAAAATAGCCATCCATCATCGATTGGGAAGTTATTCGGATCAATGGATTGAATATTGCAAGGCAAATAATATATTCTATAAACTGGTAAATTGTTATCAATCTGATATTATCCAACAATTGGATGATTGCGACGGCTTAATGTGGCACTATAATCAGAACGATTATAAAGGTTTTTTATGTGCCCGACAGATCACTAATTCGCTCGAACTATCAGGGAAAAAGGTATTTCCCGACAGCAAGACATCATGGCATTTCGATGACAAAGTCGGTCAGAAATACCTGCTTGAAGCGATTAAAGCGCCACTTATCCCTTCCTATATTTTTTATGACAAAAAAGAGGCATTGAAATGGTGTGAAACAACAACTTTTCCTAAAGTCTTTAAACTCCGCGGCGGAGCCGGATCCGAAAATGTCAAACTTGTAAAAACAAAATCAGACGGTAAGAAGCTCGTAAAAAGAGCATTTGGCAGCGGGTTTGTTCTTCTCGACCGTGCCGACCTGCTTAAAGAAAGATTGTGGAGGGTTAAACGGGACAGAACCTTCGCCTCTGTAATTGGAGTTTGTAAATCGATAGGGCGGATTTTTGTTCCTACCGAACTTGAACGATTTCTGGGAAAAAATAAAGGTTACATTTATTTCCAGGATTTTATTCCTGATAACCAATTCGATATCCGGGTTTATGTCATGGGAAACGCTGCATTCGGATTAAAAAGATTAGTCAGGAGTAATGATTTTAGAGCATCAGGAAGTGGATTAATTGAATTTGAAAAAGAAAAAATAAATACTGACTGCGTTAAACTGGCATTTGATCTTTCTCAAAAACTTAACACGCAAAGCATTGCCTTCGATTTTATTTCACATGGAGATCAGATTATGCTGGTTGAAATTAGCTATGCTTCCGTTCAGAAAACTTACCTCAATTGTCCAGGATACTGGGACAGACAGCTTAGTTGGCACGAAGGATGTTTTAAAATTGAACACATCATGATGGTTAACTTTCTGGAACAATTACGTGGCAAACAGCAATCTGTAATTTGTTGAAGAGAAATTCATGATTGAAGATTTTATTCACTCTTTATTGTAATTATGAACCCAATATTAAACAAAAAAGCCTCATTAGGAAGTTATCTTGTAGGTGCCTATCTTTTCAGCGTTCCGGCATTTTCATATTCCGAAACAATGAACCTGACTTTTATCCCGCAGGTTATTGCAGCTCTTGTAGTCATGCTGGCAATTTTCGATATCACGAAAACAGGCAAATTCAATCTAAGTGCAGATATAAAATTATACGGATATTTTGTCCTGTGGACAGTCATTGCCTTCATTTTGGCGGGAGACTGGACCTATGGAGAATCTTTATTAACACTAATCAAAATCGGGTTTATAGTGCTTGCGGTTAGTCAATTGATAAAAAATGAGAAAGACTTCCTAATGGCGATAACGATCTTTAACTTCTCAATCGTACTTGTTTATTATTTTAACCAGGATCTGATTGGTAATCTTCAAAAAGCCACCAAAGTGACAGGCGACGACCGGTTCGCCGGAACATTAACCAATTCGAATGTAGCTGCTATGTACGCGCTATCTATTTTATGGTCAGGAATCATCTTACTATTCTCTACCCAAACTAAAACCGTTATAAAAGTGATTACTATTTTAACAGTTGCTGTTGCACTTTGGATAATCGTCTTTTCAGGTTCAAAAAAAGGTTTGATCGGAGTTGTTCTCTTTGCTTTGTTCACAGGCTGGCTTTTTATTCAGAAGAACAAACATTCATTCTGGAAATTATTGCTTGCCTCGATTTTAGCACTGGCATTGATCTCATTAACACTCTACTATGTTTATAATTCGCCATTTTTCGACCGGATGCAAACTATGGTTAATGGCGACACACACTCAACGGCTCACCGGATTTATTTGATTAATGCGGCAATAGACACATGGCTCGACAGTGGAAAAACCTTTTTGGCTGGGGTCGGTCACGAGAATTTCAAGGATATGAACCTTTTGGGGAAATACTCCCATTCAACCATCACCGAAACATTGGTAGCATCCGGAATCATCGGATTTGTGCTCTATTTTGGGAGCCTGTTTTTCTTAATCCGAAAATTTAACACATTGAGAAATCTCACATTAGGATCAAGGCATTTCAGTACAGCATTTTTCTGCTTAATGCACATTCTCCTTTTCCTGTTCTTCAATACAGCGGCTGTAATGTATGACTCACGCGATTTTTGGCCTTTGATGGCCGTGATGAGTTCTTACGGGATGTATATATCTAAACTTGATGTAGTTAATCCACTAACGAACCTGATATAGAGAATGAAAACGCTCTTGTTTATTGATTCGATGACAGCAGGCGGAGCCCAGCGTCAAATGGTGGGGCTTGCCCGTCTGTTAAAATCTAATGAACATCAGGTGACTGTAGCCACCTACTTTAATGTTCCATTTTATGAAGATTTTCTGAAACAGAATGATATTGGTTACGAATGCATCCAAAATTCAGAAAATAAGCTTCTAAGGCTATTTTTTGTTCTGAAGTTTTTTAGAAAATATCGTCCCGGATTGGTGATTTCGTACCTCGACACACCGAATATCCTCGCTATTTTAGCCAGGTTCTTTGGTTGCCACTACAAACTAATTGTTTCAGAGCGAAATACTACTCAGAAACTTACATTAAGGGAAAAGGTAAAATTCTTTCTTTTCAGATTTGCCGATAATATTGTGCCCAATTCCTATTCGCAGGCGAGGTTTATCAAATCGCATTATCCTCATCTGGCACCTAAAATCGAAACAATCACCAATTTTGTGGATACCGGTTTTTTTAAACCGGCAGAGATTGATAATTCCGGTGTGCCATCGAAAATCTTAATGGTAGGTAGGATTGCTCCCCAGAAAAATGTGTTAAAATTTATTCAAGCCATAAATGCAGTTGTAGAATCCGGTGTAAAAATTCAGGTCGATTGGTATGGAAACGGCAACATGAACGACGGAATGTCGACCGAATTTTCACCTTATTACCTTGAATGTATTGAACTTATAAAAACAAATAAGCTTGAAAACCAATTTATCTTTCATCAACCCGTGAAAGATGTCAGAAGCGTGTATCAAAACTGTGATGTTTTTTGTCTTCCATCGATATACGAAGGGTTTCCCAATGTGATCTGCGAAGCGATGGCCTGCGGAAAACCAATCCTGGCAAGTAATGTTTGTGATAATCCAAACATTGTTTCTGACGGATTTAATGGTTTTTTATTTAATCCTGAATCGATTGATGAAATGAAGCAGACCATTATAAAATACAGCGAACTCTCTCCTGAAACGAAGATTGCCATGGCACAATGCAGCCGAGATCTGGCAATTTCAAACTTTTCGGCAGCCGGATTTTTATCAAAATACCTTAAGCTGATTGAGAAAAAATAAAAGGCTATGTAGACGTTTCATACAATCATGTTTGGGTGCATAATTATGTTTGGGTGACACGATCATGTTGTAGAGACGGACGGCCGTCCGTCTCTACATTACGGCCAAGCATGGTTACGATGGATGTAAAAACAGAGAAAACATTGAATCACAGGATCACAGATCCCAAACCTGAAAACGCGGATGGCATATCCACATTAGCACGTACAAACTTTAGTGCGTATCCCGAAGAGTAGGGCTTTTGAGTCTTATACGAATATCACCTTCTTTTGCAACAGAATCTAACTCAAACAAATACTTACTATACCTTTCTGCACCTAGTTTTTTATTAATTGCCTTCTTCATGTATTTATTATAAATGAATACTCCTTTTGTTTGCCAATTAATGAGAATACTTGATTTTAAATAAATAATTTCAATATCATATTTTGAAGCTATTTTCTTTTCATCAATATAATAGTCATAGGGGGGATCCATTAAAATCGATCTATAATTACCTTTTCTTATATCCCAACTCGCAGTAAAATAGTTGTATTTACTTAAACAACCGTAGTAATATAATACTAAATCAATTATTATTAAACAAAAGGAAAAACAAATATACCTTTTCATGCGAAGTTGATTTATGATTAATATTACATAAATTGCAAATTATTTAATTATTTTAATGAGAATGTTGGTGGACCAAACCAATTATGAAACCACCTAAATCCCATTTACCATCATTCATTATCATAGAACCTATACCTGAAATCATAAACGCTGTTCCTCCCATTATAAGAGATTTTTCAAAGATAAGGTTTTTTTTGTTTCGCTTCACTCACAAAAACCAAGGTTTACTTAACTTCAATCTGTCAGTAAATCAATAAGGTTATACAATCTTTTAGCATTCCATTTCTATTAAAGTTGCCCGGATAATAAGGTTTCACAACGGTTTAGCCAGCTTGATACCGGAAAACAATTGCTATTGTCAAATTAGATCACTTAAACAATCCGTTGGGAACAAACAAAATTTAGAAAACTCATCTTCTCAAAGCGAAACCTTCATTCAAAGATTTCGTTGAACTAATTAAAATAAGTCTATTTATGCGTGTTTTTATATGTGGATACTTTGGATTTGACCCTGAGCAAAATGATGGACAAACCATTAAAACGAGATTAGTCCGTAATGTTTTTGAGAGCATTCCCGAAACTGAAGTTTCATGGTTTGATACTCAAAAAATAAAATCCTCATTTGTTTCTTCATATTTCACCATCGTGAAAAAAGCTGTTAAAGCCGAAAGTATTGTGATGCTTCCGGGCGAGAATGGTCTGAAACTTATTTTCCCGTTACTCTATCTCATCTCTTTATTGAAGAATACAAAAGTAATCTACATCGTAATCGGAGGCTGGCTTCCGATCGTTACCCGGAAAAGCCCGATTGTTAGTCGGTTACTACGAAATATCGACAAGATTATGGTCGAAACTCAATTGATGAAAAAAGACCTTGAATCCCAAAAATTCACAAATGTTACCATATTAAACAACTTTAAACCGTTGATTGACCTTTCTCTGGAACCACCAATGGGCGAAAATCTCACCTTTAAAGTAGTATTTGTTTCGAGAATTCTGAAAGAAAAAGGGATCTACGAGCTAATCAAAGCAGTTGATGTTCTTAATAAAAAATTAGATATCGTATGTGATTTTTACGGACCACTCGATCCTGAAGACAAGGATGAGTTTACAAAACAGATCGGAAATAGCGAAGCATGTAATTACCTGGGAATACTTGCTCCGTCAGATGTTGTGAAAACGATCAGAAAATATGATCTTTTTGCATTCCCAACTTATTATCACGGAGAGGGCTTTCCCGGTGTGCTCATTGATGCGATGAATGCAGGAGTTCCCGTCCTTGCCAGCGACTGGCATTTTAATTCCGAAATTATTAAAGAACCTGTCAATGGATTTCTTTATAAATACGACAAATTCGATCAGTTCGTCGATAAGATCAGGTTCTGCGCCCATAATCGGGGATTACTCCAGAGCATGAAACAAAACTGTATATCAGAATCGAAAAAGTACGATTTTAACTACGCAAAAAATGAGATTTTCAGAACCATTTATGCCGTTTCGTACAATTAATTTAAAAACTTAACCATGAATATAAAAATCTCACTAATGTATCACGATGTTTACCATCATGATATAAAAGAAAGTGGATTTCAGAACACAGGTGCAATTCCATATAAATTAACCAGTCGTGAATTTGAACTCCACATCCGTGCAATCGCTAAGTTTTGTGAATCGGGAAAGATGAATAAAAATGAGGTGGCGCTCACATTTGACGACGGTGGTGAGTCATTCCACTCAATTATCGCTCCTATTCTTGAAAAATATGGCTTTAAAGGCTATTTCTTCGTCACTACCGTATTAATCGGAACCCGGGGATTTATGAACGACAAACAAATTGCCGATCTACACAATCGCGGTCATTTTATTGGCACTCATTCACATACGCATCCGAAAAATATCGCGGAATTGCCTTATGCTGAGATAGAATCAGAATGGACCAAATCAGTTGAAACGCTAAACAAAATTATTTCGGCGAAAGTCAAAGTGGCTTCTATACCCGGAGGATTCTATTCAGAACAATCGAGAATTGCATTGAAAAAGAATGGTGTCGAATTGATTTTTAATTCCATGCCGACAAAAAAAATCGACCACAATTCTGATAACCAATATATTATCGGACGATTCACGATAAAAAAAGGGACAACAATTGAAGCTGTTCTGCAATTAATGAATAACAATTCGGTGAGTCAGTTTTACCAGTTTGCCAAATGGCGGGGACTTGCCCTGATTCGGTCGGCACTTGGAAATAACTATTACCGTATCAGGGAAGTAATGCTTAAAAACACAAATTAAAATGAAGATCTCAATAATATGCCCAGTTTATAACGAAGAAAAATACATTGGTGGTTGTATCGAATCACTCATGAAACAGGATTTTACGTGGAATGAATCAGAAATCATTCTCGTTGATGGTTTAAGTTCTGACAAAACCCGGCAAATCATCAAAGAGTATATTGTGAAATATCCGTTTATCAAACTGCTCGATAATCCACGGAAAATCACCCCTGTTTCTTTAAATATTGCTATTCGCGCAGCTAAAAACGATATCATCTTCCGGATCGATGCGCATACGACCTATCCGCCAAACTACTTTTCGGTTTTATCGAAGCATTTGATTGAATTGAAAGCGGATAATGTTGGGGGTATTTGTCGTACGCTTCCGGGCGGAAAAGGGTTAATCCCCGTAAGTATCGCGAAGGCGATGAGCTCAATATTTGGAATGGGAAACTCCTATTTCAGGATTGGAGCAAAAAAGATCATGGAAGTCGACACGGTACCATTTGGTTGCTTCCGGCGTGAAGTATTCGACCGGATCGGTCTTTTTGATGAAGAGCTGATCCGAAATCAGGATGATGAATTCAATGGCAGAATCATTAAAAACGGGGGAAAAATATTTCTTATTCCAACAGTTATCATTGATTATTTTGCGAGGGATAAAGTATCGAAGCTCTCGCAAATGTTTTACCAATATGGATTGTTTAAACCACTCGTCAATAAGAAATTGGGGAGTTCAGCTACCGTGCGTCAGTTTTTCCCGCTACTGTTTGTATTATTACTTGTAGCAGCCCTTGTTTTCCTGACATTTCAGTTACCATTTTATGAAGTTCTCCTTGCCGTACTGGGTTTGTACCTTGTTTTGTCTGTTTCATTTGCAGTTAAAGAGGGCGACAGTTTCAGTGAGTCATTGATTATGCCAATTCTCTATTTTGTGTTGCATGTGAGCTATGGTTTTGGTTATATCAGGGGAATTCTGCGGTTTCTGATTCTGAAAAAATCGGGAATTAATGTTGAAACTAACAGGTAGATAATGATAGTCTAATTTTTAGACTATTCCGAAAAGTTTTTTTGCCACAAATACTCTAAGACATAAAGGTTTCACAAAGAATATATTACAGATATATAATACTTTGTGTCCGTCAGCTGACGGATGGTGTCCTGGTGCCTTGGTGGCATTTTTGCTTTTATGACTTTTCGGAGTGGCCTTAATCCTGGAAAAGTAATGAAAATCCGGATTTACTCTTCTTAAATTTTTCTAATTCAGCTTCGTAAAACTTTATCTGCTGACGGCAAATAAAATCCCGGAAAATCTCTAAGTTTTCTTTATTCTCAGTTTCATGTGTATATAATTTGTTTTTTTTAAAGGCCACATGGAATAGCCATGATGAATATATTCATTTCGGTTGGTGATTTTCCTATCATGGCTATTTCATTTAAGGAATCAATATTGAAATGAATGTTGGAGTGCGTTTATTGATTGATTAAGTATTCGAACGGCAAAAGATCACCTATTCGTTGTTTAGGCATTTCTCCTGAAAACTCAACACCAACCGGATCAAAATATCCATCTTTTTCAAAGTAAACAGAATCCACTTTTATATTTATTGTGGTAGGCCTCATTCGGTATTTAACGGATAATTCTCCTTTATTTTTAAGATAACCAGAAAGGCTATCCTTTTTAATCACAAGTGAGTTAGAACTAACAGTCGTATTTGAACTAATTGAAAATGGCATGGAAACAGGAGTATTATCCGAAAGCACAATATTATGCTTTCCTTTTTGTATGAGGTTTCCTGTGTAAAGTAACCTGAAAAAATGCATCCTTGAGCCAAGATATGCACTTCTTCTTCTTGCTTCTACTTTCCTTTTTTCGGATTCACTTAATGTTAATAAGTCATCCTTAAACAGATAATTTCCCTTCAAAGTCATTGATTCGAATTGTTCATGAAATTTTGCCCGTAAACCCCATTCCGTAGTTCTATGTATATAAATGAATTTGTCGAGGTAATAGGTAATAGAATAACCAAGGGCTTTATTATGAATAAGAATTGGTTTTAAGGAATATGCTTCTAATGCACTGCTTTCAGGATTATAAGAAAAAAAAATGTCATTCTTATTCAGAATTTCACAATTCATTCCATTTTGAGTTTCGCCCAAAAATTCATGCTTAAATATTTTAAGATATGCCACTCTGTTTTCATCCCTGCTTTCATCTGTATTCTCATTTCCATATGCTGTAATGGTAACCTCTTTTAGTTCAT
The DNA here is from genome assembly GCA_026391655.1 of Bacteroidia bacterium. Taxonomy (GTDB): domain Bacteria; phylum Bacteroidota; class Bacteroidia; order Bacteroidales; family Prolixibacteraceae; genus JAAFHB01. Next base: position 87,707 of record JAPLDR010000124.1, read on the forward strand.
TTATCTTGGGAGTCAGATAAATTTGATACCTTTTATTGCTGCTATGTTCAGATAATGTAACTGAGTTATAGCCAAGCAGGCTTATTGTTATTGGCATGGAACTGTATTTGGATATATCTAACTCAAAACTGCCCGTTGTATCAGTATAGGTTCCAACAGATGTACCGCTGATATAGACAATTGCAGAATTTAATGGACTGTCTGTCGACCGATCATAAACAGTCCCCTTAAAAGTTTGACAATGGGCTGTTGAGAAGTATCCTATTAGAACAATTATAAGAATTATATTTTTCATCTGTTAATAATTTGTTTTTAATGGCCAGATGGAATTCGCATGAAGTTTATTATCAGTTCGATTTGTGATTGTGGAATCATGCTCATTTCATAGGTGTTATGCGAAAAATTTGATAAAGATTCAGATTAAATCTATTCAAAATCCAAAAGCCGGAACTTATTTTACCGTGTAACTTGTCTTTCCTGTCAATGGGATTCCTGATTCAGCAATACCCTGGACATCAACTATTACATTAGCTTTATTATCTGCATTATAAAATGAAACGGTTGCATTACCATTGGTGTCGGTTACTATATTTGGTTCCCAATGGATAGTGGTTCTCAGGTCAGGTTTTTCATTTTCAGGCTTTTGAACGTCATATTTTGGGGAGTAAAAAGTCCGTGACCGGTAATATCCATAAACAGGTTGGTTTATAGAATATAAACCAGAACTTTTCGAACCATAATCTCCTCGTTTTGTAAAAATACTGATCACTCCAAAACTACCACGAAAACCATATAAGGCGAGTTTTCCACCATCTTTAAGAACTTCAATTTTATCCACAGCTAACACGGGTAATGATAAAACTTCATTTAATGATGCCTCCCTGCCATCAATTTGCAATAAGGGTGTCTGGCCTCCGGATTTCGTGGAATAACCTGACCTCCTAAAGGAAATCCCATAACCAATAATAGGATCTCCTGTAATATATAATCCTGCCACACGCCCCATAAGCACCTGCGCAACATCTTGATAACCATACATCTTATCTGTAACTGTTAATGAAAAATCAGGTTCTCCATACATCCGAAGATGCCCGTCTTCATTTTTAGGCTTCTCGCCTATAATTGATATTTCATGCAAAGGTATTGTATCGGTCAAATGATACTTATTCTGACTGATATATTTCGGTGATGTTTCCTCCATATTGTTGGAAAGCCCGTTCAACTCAGGAAAATCCTTAACTTTCATTTCTGGTTTATAGGCCAGGTTATAGTTGACTGCAGCAGGAACCGGATAAATAGAATCAAGTGAGAGCAACCCATTATTCATACCAAGTTTATTGGTAGCACATAACATGATATTTTGCCGGCCGGTGAAGTTCAATCCCTCAAAATTGTATTTGCCTTTGCTATCTGTTGTCGTAACTTTAAAAAGAGATGTATATTTCGTATTTCCCAGACACATCGATATGCTGGCATTAACAATTGGTTTATCGGCCAGTATGAGCCTGAGCCTTCCTGATACGTTTAATCCTTTTTCGACTGGATAACCAAATGTAAGGGTTGTATCGGAAAGATAGTCCCAGGTATAATTGCGCCAGCCTTGAGTAAGCAATAGATTATCAAGAGCGTTGTACCGATCCGTAACAGTTGGATCAAAATAATAATATGGCTGCTCAATATTACCCCTAATCTCGGATTCAAGTAACAAATAGGAACTTATACATGATTTATTTTCAAGATCTTTTACCTGATTACCATCCACAACCGAAACCGAAAGGTATGCCGGAACAGAATTGTTGGAAGTATCTTTTACAGTGATATGCAAAGTTACCTTTTGTCGTGGAGCATAAACTTTGCTGTCAGGGACTACACTTATTTTATAATTTTCTTTTGTGCGAATATTAAAGATCCTCTCACAGTATATCTTACCGGTTTTATCCATCAGGGTCATCCTGGCTATTCCATCAGGAAATTCGCTCTTAAGTATATTAACCGGAATAGCAATATTCTTCACTTTAAATTGTGCAGTTACACATAGCGAATTATGGGAGGTTCCAACAATGACCAATTCCTGAAGAGGAAACTGATCAAGCGTTTCCTGGTTAGTGTTAATGGTAACCTTGAAAAATTCGTCATCAACATCGGATACCTTCAAGGAATATCCGGTTTTTATGGCGTCTGGAAGTTTTACTTTAAAAGGGATTCCATCTCCGGTATAACCTGCTGCAAAATAGTTTAGTCCTTTCTTTGAAATAAAGGTAAAACTCCCCATCCCAAGATGTGTGCCGGAGAAACTTGTCACACTGTCTCCAACTGATGAAATCACCTTACCTTTTACATTACATCCATAGCCGGAGGCATTTATAGCTTTAAAACCTATTATGGTATTAACATTTTCAATTAATGGTCCACCTTCCGGGAAGAATTGTACATCAACCATTTCATTGCTTTCTTCCTGTTTTGGTTGATTGAATACTTTTGTGCTGATTTGATTTTTAATTGCAATTTCTCTTTCGTAAAAGAAATTTTCACCAAAGTTGCGCATCCAGTTTGTATATGCCCGAATCAGGTAATTCCCTGAGGCTTTAGAATCAATTAAGTTGAAATCACCGGTACCTATTCCCTTATCTATTCTAATATTCAACCGTTTAATAAGCTTCGATTCCGGAGAAATCAGTTCAACGTAAAGGTTATTGCTGTTATCAGACAATTTATTGGTTAAGCCGTCAACCAAATAAGCCTTAAACCATATATTATCACCAGCAGAGTAATAAGGCCTGTCTAAATGCAAATACACCTTTTCGACAGGTATTCCCATGTTTCTTATAGAATCAGCCGCTGTAGAGTCTTGAATTTCAGCTTGTGCCTTGATTGCAGTAAACATCAATAGTGCCAAAACCAAATTAAAAGCAAAATTAATTTTCATATTAAACTTTAAGCAATGGTTAAAGTTATACAATAAAAACAGAAATTATACGCTATATCGTTCCAAAAAATGAACTAACCTCTTACTCTTCCTAAAATCTGATAAAAAGAAACCTTTGATAAGTAAATCGTGCCGGCAAGGTAGGTAAAAGTTACGTTTGGCGGTATAGCCAGTAAGGGATTGCGGGACTAATCANNGGACTAATCAACTATCAAGATATACCAGAAATTGATGCGGGTGATACCGCCCAAAAACCTCCCAAAACCCTTATTGGCTATGACCGCTTGTAATGCACAGTGCGCTCTTTATCAATCGCTTGTTAAACTTAAGTTTTAATTCTTTCCTTTCAATTTCTCGGTTTTCCTGGAAACAACATTGGCGTCTTAGATCTGTATTCCTGATAGGATGCCCCAAAGCGAAACTCAAGTTCTCGTTCTTCATACACTTTCACGAAAAAAAGCAATGCCGGTGCAAACAAGATGAGTACCCAGAGTATAAATAGCGCTGACTGAAACCAGATTCCCAATGACAGGAAAAAAGATAGACCTGCCAGTACCATGGGATTGCGCGTCCAGGCATACATCCAATCTGCTGCCAATTTCCGACTGAGCACAATGAAAAAGGGCGCACCGAATCCTTTTAAAGCAAGGTTTATCACTGTCAGCAAAGAAGCCGCTCCAGTAATAATGACCAGAACCAAGCCAATTTCAGATGGTATTGGGAGTACCCAGCCAAACCATTCTTTATAAGTTGATACTGCCCTAACGATAGGAACACCAAATGTAAAACCCAGACCAAAATGGACAAACGTCGTTGTCCAAACGGCGTGGCCTATTGTTTGGCGTCGGTCAAGTATTTTCCTGCCGAGCCAAACAAGGGGGTATGTCAACAATACCCCTCCCATAATGATAGATAGATTCATAACATTTGAAAGCGATGCATTTAACACCACCCAAAAGATAAGCAAGACAATCGCAAAAAGGGCGATCCTGAAAAATAAATCGATGATTTGTTTCATAGTAACCTCCTTTAAAATTAAAGTAAACTAAAAAGTGTTGTTTTTTTCAATTCAATTGAATGTCAATTGGCATAAAATCATTATTTATTCATCTCAGGAGTAATAATCCGGTATTTTCCGCTTAAGTGCATCACACTGAATAGATACAACAAACCGTCAAAATAAGGGTCAAAGTATCCGTCGGCATAAGGTTCCAGTTTGGCATTCCATACTGCATCGACAAATTTCCAGCTTTTAGCCTGGGTTCCCATCAAAGAAGCGACTGCGGATGTAGACACCAGGCCAAGAGAATGACGCAATTTCTGATATCCTCCGGCCGGAAGTATCCAGGTTGGAAGCGTTCCATCTACATTAAACTGATCTTCAAAAGTATCGATTCCCCTGCAAAACAGAAAGTTTTGAAAACGTTTGCCGTAATCCTGCTGCCATTTTTTATCTTTCCCAAACCATGAATAATCCATGGCGATGTTCATGGGAACCCTCCACGAATCATAACGGAAAGCATCTCCCATTTGCCTCATTGCTTTTGAAGCTCCGCTAAACCCGGTGTAATCGGTAGTTAAGCCAGTTACAGGATGGCAAGCCCTGTGAAGAAAAACACGCGCAGTATCGGCACAATCTCTGTAAAACTGTTCGTGACCGTCTTTGCTATATTCCGCCCACACTTCATAGAATGCAGGCAAATGGTATGATGGATCGGTCCAGCCATATCCCCGATTGGTCGGTACAAAGCAAATCTGTTTGTGTTCAACGTTGATCACATTCTTTACGTCCCCGGTTCCGTCTTTGCTCCACATCGCATCGAGGATTCTACGGGCTTCGGCGTAATAATTAATTCCGGTACTATTTCCCCAGCGATTGGAAGCAAATAACAAATCCGTCACAAAATACAATTCTCCGTCGGAGGCCGATCCTTCCGAATTATGCTTTCCTGATTTTGGTTCTACACTCCATGCAAAATAAGCATCACTGGCTCCTCCCTGATGTTGCATGTATTTTTTGGTCCAGCGCCACAAACGGTCAAAGAGATCCTTTTTATTTAGCTGTACAGCCACCATCATCCCGTAGGAAAGTCCTTCTGTACGGGCATCATGATTCTTTACATCAGAAACATATCCCATCGAATCGCCCACCTCAAAATACACTTTTCCCGGACCTTCAAAGACGTCGTAATAAGCCCTGGCCAGCTTTGCATCAATATCAGACTGTTTATACCCCGCATCCAGAAACACATTGCGGTACTTTCCCGTTTTCCAGGCTCCCTTTTTCCATGGAATCATTGTTCCCCGGTGATCGGTAATATCATTATTGCAATCGTCAGTTGCCGATACACCTTGTCCAAAACACAAACCGCTAAGCACAAATACAAGTACGGTCAAACAAATAACTTTTCCCATCTGTACAAACCTGAATTTTTACTTAAGCTTTTTTTTAATAGTAAATATTAATCAGACATTTAGCTTATAAGCTATTTTTTGAGCGGTCAAAGCCAATTCCGTAGCAAGAAAACAATGATCCTGTGCCATGGCTGTTTCCGTACGGTTGACAACATCGCTTACCAGCTGTTCGCCATAGGGCATATACACCTGGGAGCAATCGTAATACTTTGTTTCCTTCTGGTTGACCAAAAACAAATGATTACCACCATTCCGACCAGCAATATCAATATACTTTCGCATTTCAATATAACCTTCGGTGCCTAAAATAAATGTTCGGCCATCTCCCCAGGTGGCAAGACCTTCAGGCGTGAACCAGTCGATACGAATGTAGCCCGTAGCGTGGGGACTGCGCACGCTCATATCACCAAAATCGAAATATTTCGGATATTTAGGATTGTTGAAATTTCCAACCTGCGATAAACTAACCTCGGCCTGTTTGGAGCTCGTGTAAAAGAGAAACTGGTCGCACTGATGTGAGCCAATGTCACATAAGATTCCGCCAGCCTTTTCAGGTTCCCAAAACCAGTCGGGACGCGTGTTAGGTCGTATTCTGTGAGGCCCAATTCCGATTGTCTGAACCACTTTGCCTATAGCACCGGACAAAACCAGTTCTGCTGCCTTTACAGACGCCGGATTACTTAGGCGTTCACTGTACACGATTGAATAAATACGTTTCGTTTCTTTCTGGACTTTTTTCACCTCTTTAAATTGGTCGAAAGTGAGTATGCCGGGCTTGTCGGTCATATAATCCTTGCCTGATTTCATTACGCGTATGCCAATTGGCGCCCTGTCGACAGGAATGGCAGCACTGGCCACCAACTGAATGGTATTGTCTTCAAGAATTTCTGCTTCGCTTTTTGCAACTTTAACGTTGGGGTATCGTTTGGTAAAATCGGACAACAATTCAGGTTCCCTGGAATAAACCGCAACCATTTGTCCTCCCCCCTTGGTCAGCGAATCAACCATACCTAAAATATGATTGTGATTGATTCCAATGACGGAAAACCGGATCGATTCTTTGGGGGCTGAACGTTTCTCCGGTTGTAATACAATCTCTTCCACGCGGTTCGTACTGTAATGGCCCTGCCCAAATAGGTCAGCTGGTAACATTGTTGCAGCTGCCAGGCCTGTAGCTGAGGCAAACGACTGCCTCAAAAAATTGCGTCTGTTCGATTCCATATGCTGTGTTTTTAGATTTTATCGGTAGTAATTTTTATTGATTTTGTTAATTCAAAACTGTTCTATGTTGTTATGTTTTAGTTACATCAAAAATAATCATATTAGTTAACCAACTGGTGGATTTTGAAGGTTTAATCTATTATTTATTCCGAAGATCCTTTTTTTGCCACAAAGACTCTAAGACACAAAGCTATGTAAAAAAGTTAGTCAAATTCAGCCATAGAAGTGTTGAATGCTTTTATACTCATCTCTTCCAATGGTAACAATGACAGTTTTTCTGAAATGACTTCTATTCCCCAGGGACCTGTGTAACCCATATTAATCACGCAATTGATAAAACCTTTGATGTCATATTCCCCTTCTCCACAGAAGTTTCTATTGGAAGGATCATGATGTTGGCTACCCGGTAGAGTTCCATCGTTAAGTTCGACATTGGTCAAATACTTCAAGGGAATGCTGCTTATTGCCTCATAAGTCATTCCAAGATTGGCTACCTGATAAATATCGATGATTAAACCGCCGTTATTCCCTCCTGCTGTTTCGACCATGGTTACCGCGTCTTTGATATTGTCGATCATAGCGCAACCCATGATTTCAAAACCGATTGTCGCCCCGTATTTCTCCGCTTCCGCACATAATGCTGCAAATGACTCAATAATATGGGGCATAGGACAAGTGGAGTTGTAAAAGTCGCCTACTTTGACATGCTTTGCATGAAGGATTTCAGAGGCTTCAAACAGTCTTTTCCTGCGGCTATCTGATTCTGCCTTCCTTGCGCCATCAAGAAACCAATCGGTTATAAACTCAAGCTCGACATGTTTTATGTCGTTGTCATCAAGAATCCTTTTCATTTCCTGAAGCGTTCTGTGCTGAAGAATATGCTCCAGGTCGGTATGCCAGATTCCAATACCTTTAAAACCAGCTTTAGCAGAAGCTTGTACCCTATCCTTGAAATCAAACCGACTTATTTCACCCTGACCTGGAAATACTCCTGCAGTTGTCCAGTATAAATTCATCAATTCTACATTATTCATATTGCTATCCATTTAATATATTTCGAAAGGTCATCTCCTTTCGGAAATCCCTTCATCTTTTATACAGCACGTAAATGAACGCTCTTCATTGCTGAATTCGTTAATTTACTTTAGGACACACTCCGCACCAGCTCAGTTTGATAGCCTGGTTTTCGAGATCATATTTTTAACTGCGGTTATGATAATTTTTGGTTGGTCTTCATTAATATAATGGCTACTATTAGTAACTAAAATCTGTTCACTATTTGTGGAAAGTTTTAACAGGTCTTTTTGCATCTTAGCAGAAACATCAAGTAATTCTTTTTTTAATTTTTTATCACTAATCATGTTGTCAAACCTATCTGAATCAGTTGCAGTGAGAACATAAAGAGGAATATCTCCGAAAGAAGTAATTTTGCTTGCTTCCTTATAAAGGAATGGCATTTGATCTTGTTCCTCAAGAATTCCATAGGCACTTTTATGGAGTAATGCAGGCATGAGTGTCCTTAGATAAGCATACTCTTCTTTATCAGGAAAGATATCTTTAAACATCAGACGCGCAAGACCTACAGCATTTGCGAATTTGAGAAAGCCACCTGGTAAACCCTGGTTCACTAATGTATACAATTCTTTAGACATATAATCCTCTTCATTCGGACATTGACTCTCAATGAAAATCACGCCTGCAACGTCTTGCGGATAGTTTGAAACAAAACTTCTTAGGATGGTACATCCTAATGAGTGTCCGACGAGAATATAGGGTTTTGAAACACCGGATTTTTCAAGTAAAACATGTAATTCTTCCGCCATCGCTTTACCCGTTTTTTGTTTTTTTTTTCTTTCACTCAACAACAATCCAGCCCGATCATATGAAACTGTAGTGGCAAATTTGGATATGTCTTGTTGTAAATTATACCATTCTAAGTGTCCAACAGGATCAAATGCTGATTCAAATACAACAGTAGGACTGTCTTTCCCCTTTTTATAATAGTGAAGCTTATGTCCCCCAACATCCGCGAATTCGCCGTGCGGAATTAACTTTTCTGCATTTGAGCGTGAAATTTGCTCAAATATAAATCCAACAGTTAGTAGTGATACTGCAAGAATAAGAACTCCTAATAGTCCTGTTTTGATCCATTTAAAGATTTTCATGCTTCAGCTCTTTTTTTTTAATGCTGTCTAATCGTTTCAATCATGACCAAATGTAATGTAACCCATTGAATTATTCCGGCTGTCCTACCGTTTGGTAATCATAGTTACATCAAAAATAGCTATATTATTTAAAACAGATCATCAAAAGGACTTTATATATTCTGCAAACTTTTTGTGGATAGCCATTAATATTCTGACTAACGTTTTGGTATATGGAGTGCTTTATTCTCATAATCAGTCAAATACCATAATGTCTTTATTCAAAATCTTTTTACTAATCAAGTTGGATAATTTTGCTGATGGACAATATAATCTTCCGGCACATTTTGGACAAATTGTCAAGATAAATGTTATAAAGTATCCTATCACCAAAATAAAGTAGCCAAAGCTAAATATTATCCCTAATTTACTTATCCAATAAAGTGGCAGAATCAAAGTCAGGATAAGGGCTCCAAGAATTGTATAAAAGAATAATTTAATCAACCTAACTGAACGTTTTGTTTTCAATCGTTTAAAAATTAAAGCTATTTTCCCTGCTGGAAACAATGCGAAAATACCTGGACAGAATGTACCTGAATAAGGACATGAGCTAAATGCACACATATATCCATGTAGGATGACTGAAATCACATAGAAGGAAATGTAGATTAAGGAAATCACAATACTATATTTACATAAGTAAACTGAAGTTACAATAAGCAATCCGAGGTAGAACAAATTTATAAACCAGTAGAGTCCTTTCCTTGGATATGGGATGCACGTTTTATCAAATTTTAAGTCTGTCATATTGTTATTTACATCAAAAATAATCATATTACATAACCAACAGGTAGATTTTGAAGGTTTAATCTTTAAAGGGTGTAATAATTTCGGGAAATAAGACGAAAATTACAACTCATCATCATTATCTAATTCAAAATCTCTTTCAGTTTTAACCTCTTCATTAAAAGATTCCGCCACTTCGTTTTTATCCTTTAAATTTCTCCTGATAAGATAAACAACTAAAATAACCGCACAAAATGCGATAATGCCTAAAACCAACCAATTTACTTCCATTGTTTAAATTTTTAATAAAGTTAAAGCGAATATTGACTAACTTTTTACCTACATGTATTATGCCCGATCAAAACCTTTGTTTCCGTCTCTGACAATGAGCAACCTTGATAACTAAATCGTACCGGCAACCCCGGCTCCCCCTCGTTTGAAACGAGGGGTACGTTGTTTTGAGTTTGCAACTCCTCTTTATATTTCTGTTACAATCATACCTGATGACATGATGTATTTATCGTTATAAACCCGGCTCCCCCTCGTTTGAAACGAGGGGGACGTTGTTTTGAGTTTGCAACTCCTCTTTATATTTCTATTACAATCATATCTGATGACATGATGTATTTATCGTTATAAACGACTGACAACTAACCCCTCGTTGCAAACGAGTCCCTATGTTTGTAATTTGATCTCTGGCTAAACTAGCATAAGCCCGAAGAGTATTATTTTTGATTTTCGGATTAAACAATAAAACTCAAAGACTTATGCTAAAACAAAGTACGGAATTAAA
>JAPLDR010000068.1 GCA_026391655.1 Bacteroidia bacterium
GCTGTAGTTATCAATACATCAGCAACATTTTCAATGACCTGCCGGATATTGATCGGAGCTTTCTCAAGTTCAAGGCTACCCGATTCTATTTTAGAAAAATCGAGGATGTTGTTAATTATACTTAGTAAACTATTTCCCGATTTAGTAATAATACTAAGATATTCGCGCTGCTCATCTGTAAGTGTAGTCTGGTTTAGAACATCGGACATTCCAATAACCCCATTCATTGGAGTACGTATTTCATGACTCATGTTCGCAAGAAAAAGGCTCTTTGCCCTGTTTGCTTCATCCGATTTCTCTTTGGCATAAACAAGACTACTCCGCGCTTCCTCAAGGACTGTTATATCACGCGACATCCCAACAGTGCCGGAAATTTTACCAAATTGATCTTTAACCGGAATTTTGGTTGTAGAAACCCAGATAACACTTCCGTCGGAACGTTGTACACTTTCAACCCGGTTGATTAAAGGCTTTCCACTTTTCATAATATCAAGTTCATCCTGAAACGAAAGACTTGCTTGCTCCTTCGGGGAATAATCGAAATCAGTTTTTCCGATCGCATCATCCGGAGATTGTATTCCCAGACATACAGCCTGTGCCTTATTGATTCTGGTAAACCTCGATAATGCATCTTTAAAATAGATTGTGTCAGGTATATTATCCATCAGCGACTGGAGTAGCTCCTTCTCTTTGTTCAATTTTAATTCTGCATTTTTAAACTCAGTGATATCACGCGATATCCCTACCATCCCAACTACTTTATTTTTCACATCGGAAAAGGGAATCTTATTTACTAGTTTATGGTGTAACTTCCCGCTAACATCTATAATGCTTTCGATTTTATTAATCAGTGGTTCGCCAGTTTCCATCAAAAGCTGCTCTTCATCCAAGGTTTCTTTTGCAAACTCGGAACTGGAAAAATCGGCATCCGTTTTTCCAATAGCCTCCTCTGCCTCAGCTAAATTATGTTTATTTAGCCATGATTTACTTACGCGGACAAATTGCGATTTTTTATCTTTAAAATAAACCGAATCGGGTACATTATCCAATAGCGCGTTAAGCAGATAAGTCTCCTGCTGAAGTTTCATTTCGAGAATATGCGATTCAGTTACATCGCGTGATACACCCACCATGCCGGAAATTTTACCCGATTGATCCTTAATCGGAATTTTTGTTGTAGAAACCCAGGTAATACTTCCGTCAGCGCGTTTAACCTTTTCGATCCGGTTGATTAATGGTTTCCCGGTTTTCATAATATCAACTTCATCCTGAAAAGAAAGACTTGCTTGCTCTTTAGGGGCATAGTCAAAATCAGTTTTCCCGATTGCATCCTCCGGAGATTGGGCTCCCAGACATTTAGCCTGCGCCAGATTGATTTTGGTAAACCTGGACAAAGTATCTTTAAAGTAGATCGTATCTAGTGTATTATCCATCAACGACTGAAGTAGCTCCTTCTCCTTAAACAATTTTAATTCTGCATTTTTAAGCTCTGTGATATCGCGAGATATCCCAAACATTCCCACCACCTTATTATCATGATCGAAAATTGGAACCTTATTAGCAATGTCATAGCGTTTCTTACCATTTACATCTATCTTGGTTTGTAGCTTATCAATTAATGGCTTACCTGTTTCCATCATAATCTGCTCTTCATTATAGGTTTCCTTTGCGAATTCGGCAACCATAAAATCTGCATCAGATTTTCCGATAATTCCCTCTCCATCAGGTATGTTATGTTTTTTTAACCACGATTTACTTACACGAATAAATTTCGACTTCGTATCTTTAAAATAAACCGAATCGGGCACACTATCCAAAAGGGCGTTTAGCAAATTGGTCTCCTGCTGAAGATTCATTTCGAGACTATGTGATTTGGTTACATCACGTGTAACACCCACCATTCCGATTATCACTCCCTGATCATCTTTCAGCGGAATTTTAGTTGTTGTCACGTACCGGTATCCATCTGTAGTTTTGATATGCTCTAATTTGTTGAGTATTGGTTCTCCAGTTCGCATCATCTCCTGCTCAGCGTTATAAGCATCCTTTGAATGGGTTTCATCAAAGAAATCTGCATCTTTTTTTCCTATAGCATCTTTGGGATTTTGTACCCCTATAGTTTTTGCATGAGCTTTATTGATCCTGATAAACCTTGAATCCAGATCTTTAAAATAGATGAGATCCGGAATGTTATTCAATAACCCGTTCAGAAGACTTTTCTCCTGCTGAAGTTTCATTTTGAATTTGGTTACATCACGCGAAACACCTACCAATCCAACTATAGCCCCATCATCATCTTTAATCGGAATTTTGGTGGTGGAAACCCAAATAGTACTTCCGTCGGCACGATTTACCTTCTCAATTTGGTTGATTAATGGTTCTCCGCTTTTCATAATATCAAGCTCATCTTGAAAGTAAAGACGGGCTTGCTCTTCGGGGAAGAAATCAAAATCAGTTTTACCAATCACTTCATCCGGAGATTGAAGTCCCATTATATTAGCGTGTGCCTGATTGACTCTGATAAACTTCGATGATAAATCTTTAAAATAGATAGTATCCGGAATATTGTCCATCAAAATTTGCAGATAGTGTTTTTCATCACGTAATTCGATCTTCGGTTGTTTCTCCTCAGAAAACTGATTATTGAACTCACTAATAGGAGTTGTCAGTTGCTTAAAATCAGTAATATCAAAATCTGGTTGAAGTATAACCGGATTTAAACCCGAAGTGATTAACGTCTCTTTTGAATCATTTCTTGCCAAAATTAACTTACTGATGGAATTTATCAGCACGTGGCAGGCCGTATTAATAGCAAGTTTTTTAAATTCTTGATCCCCGACAATCAAAATATCGGGTTGAATAATCTTAAACTCACCAATAAAATCATCGATGTCAGAAAGAAAAATGAAATTATAACTCTCTAGTTTTGAAGAGATAGAGAGAATTTTCTTTTTTAAGTCAGCATTACTAATGTACACTAAAATGCGTTTCATAAGTTTATTAATTAGTTTGGCGCAATGTAATAATTTTTTCGAAAGTTTCAAATATATTTAAAAAAAACTACAATTAGCTATAAAACTTTACATTAAAGACTAAAAAAATATATTTTTAATTGAATTATTCAGTAATAAAATCAAAATCATTTCCCTTCAGAAAGCTGGAATCCAACTCATCGCAGTCATATCAACGAAGGGTAAAAATCTTTACTTAGTCATTCATGTTTTCGGGAAGAAATATTGAATCATTAATTACCTGCTTTCTGTTCAGACTTCACATTTCGCGAGATTGATCAGTAAATACCAAGGAACTGCTGGATTATTAACCACACAGAATTGTCTTTTTATTTTGGAAGATAAGGTTCTATTGATTTCAAAAGTATATTTTTTTGAACTTCAGGTAAAAAAAAAGGCATCTTGTATAACAACATGCCTTTATTACCGTTTTTAAGCGTTTGAAACTACTTTACATATTCGGCTTTTGTAAGATAATCGAAACTTTGTTTCACACTTGCAAAAGGATCGTTGTTAATATATTGCTCAACCTCGACATAATACTCTTTCAACCCTTTAGCATTTGCAGCATCGAATATTGGTTTGAAATCCATCTTTCCACTCACGCCAAGCTCTTTTTCGTCTTTGGTAAAACCTTGTACAACATGGGCACTTGTAACCTTCATACCTAAATCCGCAATTACTTTTTTAAATTCTTTCGGCGCCATTTTATAGTATGGCGCGCTCCTCTCCTACCAGAATCCGGACTATCTCAAGAGAAAACTTAAGAGCAGTGCCAACTCCACGCCCAGTAATAATCAAATCATCAACAATATATGGAACATTCAATACTTTTGCGCCAATCAGATGTGCCTCATACCCAGGATAACAAACTGCTCTCTTTCCTTTTAAAATTCCAAGGTTTCCAAATACAATAGGCGCAGCACAAATGGCCGCAAGATATTTTCCATTCTTTTGATATTCAATAATCTGAGATTTTAGTCCTACATGCTCATTCAAATTTTTTGAACCGGGCATTCCTCCCGGAAGGATAATCATCCCGCCCTTTGTATAATCAACTTCATCAAACAGAAGGTCAGCATTCATCTCAATATTATGAGATCCTTTCACTATCCTATTTCCGGTAATTGAAACAGTAACCACATTCAGTCCTGCACGACGTAAAACATCGATAATAGTGACTGCCTCAATCTCTTCAAATCCCTCAGCAAGATGTACAGTTATCTGATTCATAATAATTTAGTTATATGTACATTATAAAAATGTCTGAAAAGAACAGACTGTTCCCAATTTAAGGGTTAACCAATCCCAAATCTATTTTCTTAAGCTCTTCCTTCGGATAATTTTCATTAGGCTTCAAAGCAGTAGCTTTCTGAAAATAAAAGCGTGCAATTGAACTATTTTTCTGTTTAACCGCTTCATCATCTTTTTTGATAAAATCATCATAAGCTGCATTAATATTTTTGGATTCAGATCCATTGACAATAGATTCAATCTCTTTTAAACGCGAAATGACATAATCACTCTGAATTATTTCGCTCGCCTTATTATAATAGAAACGGGCAACCGGATATTCCTTACGATTAAATGCTTCATCTGCCTTGTTAAGATTTTCAGTAAAAAGTCGCTGATCCGATTCATTTAATTTCTCAGCTACTATTCTGTCAATCTCCTTAAGTTTTTGTTGAGGGTATGTTTCCCATTTCAGGATATCTGAAGCACTTCGGAAATAGAATCTTGCAGTACTATAATTCTGTACTTTCATTTCATCGTCAGCCTTAGTTATTTTATTCTGGTATTCCTGCATCTTTTCTGCAGTGATGCCAGAATCAGTCATCTTATCACAGGCATCCATCCGCTCGAGTGAATAGTTATCACCTTGCTTGAACTTCAATGCTTCGATATAATAGAATCTTGCAACTGTCCATTGCGAATTCTTATAGTTTTCGTCGGCAACTTTTATCTTCTCCAAATATGATTTTTCACTACTGCTTAGTTTACTCTCGGCAACTGATTTTTGATCGTCCAGTGTTTTTGCAGCTAAAGCATCGATAATTGATTGAATCTCTTTTATTTTTTGGGGAGGAAGGATTTCGGATGGTTTGATTTTTTGAGCTTCCCTATAGGCAGAAATCGCATCAGGATATTGTTTGGCTGTAAAAAAAGTCACACCCCGATAAATTGCCTCGTTGTACAATTTTGTCTTGGCGTTTTCCTTTTCACGCATAAGGGCGTCTGCCTGTAACTGAGCATCAACAAGTTTATCTATTTCGCGAATTTTCTCAACTGGATAAGTAGCTGTAGGATCAACCACCAATGCCTGTTGGTAAAGTTGCTTCGATCCCTGATAACTTTTGGAAGCAAAAAGCTGATCTGCTTTATCAATCGCTTCTTTATATTTTTGCTGCTTTAAAGCAAGAATTTGTTTCTCTGCATCGGCAATGCGTGCCAAAGCGATCGGATCACCGGGGCGGACATTTAACGCTTCCTTAAAACTGGCTATTGCTTCAGTGAATTTTGTGATTTTGACGTTGGCATCTCCCTCGGCTATCAACCGGTTAAATTCAGCATCCTTCTTTACCTTTTCTCCGGCCAGGGCAAGTTGTTTTTCTGCATCGGCAATGCGCGCCAAAGCGATCGGATCACCGGGGCGGACATTTAACGCTTCCTTAAAACTGGCTATTGCTTCAGTGAATTTTGTGATTTTGACGTTGGCATCTCCCTCGGCTATCAACCGGTTAAATTCAGCATCCTGGCATCTCCCTCGGCTATCAACCGGTTAAATTCAGCATCCTTCTTTACCTTTTCTCCGGCCAGGGCAAGTTGCTTTTCTGCATCAGCAATGCGCGCCAAAGCGATCGGATCAGTTGGGCGGACATTTAACGCTTCCTTAAAACTGGCTATCGCTTCCGCATATTTTGTGATTTTTACATTGGCATCTCCCTCGGCAATTAGCCTGTTAAATTCGGCATCCTTCTTTACCTTTTCTCCGGCCAGGGCAAGTTGTTTTTCTGCATCGGCAATGCGTGCCAAAGCGATCGGATCAGCTGGGCGGACATTTAACGCTTCCTTAAAACTGGCTATCGCTTCCGCATATTTTGTGATTTTTACATTGGCGTCTCCCT
>JAPLDR010000148.1 GCA_026391655.1 Bacteroidia bacterium
ACTTTCTACTTTTGCAAAAAATATTTGCAAAGAGGGGATCGGACTATTGACCAAATGGTGCAGGCTGCCCGTTCGGGAAAACAAAATATTGCCGAAGGTAGCGCTGCTTCATCAACCTCAAAAGAAACTGAAATAAAACTGATGAACGTAGCAAAAGCAAGTCTTGAAGAACTTTTGCTGGATTATGAGGACTATCTTCGGACACGCAACCATCGGATGTGGGAGCCCAACTCAAAGGAAGTGACAGCCATGCGTAAACTAGGAAAAGAACATAACGATACCGCCTTTTACATGCAACTTGCCCAGACCCGCCCGCCCGATACTATTGCAAACATGGCTATAAGCCTCATAAACCAAACTACCTACTTGTTGCGCCGACAAATAAAAGCCCTTGGAGAAGCATTTATAAAAGAGGGCGGTTTCCGTGAACGTATGACACGACTAAGATTGGAAGAACGAAAAAATGGAAACAAATAAATGAATTAATTTATACCACAAGGTGATACCCTGAGTCCGGCTACTGAGAATAGTCGAAGTATGCCAAAGGTTTGGAAAATAAAAAAATCAGGGCAAGTTTGTTCTGTATTTAGTAACTTGCGATGGAAAAGTGCGACAAATCTGCAACCTTTTTCCTTACAATTGCATCTTTAGTATATACCTTGCTACGAAAAAATGTTGAATACAACTAAATTCTGCGGATTGAAAGTGTTTGCTTTAATTGGGGTGATCGCCCTTTCACTTTTATTATTCTCGTGTGAGAAAGTGATCAAACAAGATAATTTGCAAACCGGAATATTGAAAAATCTGACCGGATTGGATGGTTGTGGCTGGATTATTCAGTTATCGGATAACACTAAGATAGAGCCTGTTAACCTGGCTGATTTTGAAATTGAATTGACAGAAAATTTAAAAGTCATCCTCAAATACCACGAAAGAACAGATTTGGGGAGTTATTGTATGGTTGGTAAGGTCGTAGAATTAGATTATTTGGCAAAAAGTAAAGAGTGATTAAATTTAAATTTATACAAGAGTAAAATGACTTTTAAAGCATTATTAGTCTGTCTGGTAATTATTTCCGGGCTTTTAGGTTGCAGTAAAAAACATCAATATTAAATACAACGGGTTTTTTAATGCAGAAATAACTCCAAATCTTATGAAAAAGCAATTTTTGATATTCCTCTTCCTTGCAGGCACTCTCTTTAGCTGCGAAAAGGGTAATCTTACCAATTACCTGGATGCTAATTACCCAACGATAATCAATAAACTTAGTTCCGGTACGCTCATTCAACTCAAAACTTCATTTGCTCAAAAGAACAGGTATGTGGTGTCATCCTTAAATCAGTTTGGTTTTTGTGATCTTGAAGAGATCAACAATTCAGTTCCGTCGCCGCCTGTTGCACAATTGCTGACACAACCGGAGGCTATTGCCATGGTAAGTAATTTTGCTTCAGCCAACAGTGCTGCTACAGGCGTTAATAATGCGGCTGATTTAAAATTTTCAAGTATAAATACAGATTCGGGTTATTATGACGGAGCCACTTACTGGTATTTCAAAACCGCCAATCAGCGCATCGATACGATTGAAGTGATGTACTCCCGGATTATTTTTCATATTAAAAACCGTGAAATCCATTATTGTACAGGCAATTGGTATCCCGAAGTTTATATTCCGGGGAGATTCAATATTGATCGGGAGAAGGCGAAATCGTCGCTTTTGAATCATATCGTCTGGCACTCCACGATTGCCGGGACCCCTTATAGTGCAACAGTTTCAGCCGCAAGCTTAGCGGCAAGTACCACGAGGTTAGTTGTATTTCCCGTGATCACGGATGATAAAATTGAGCTCAGGGTTACGTGGCAAATAAATATTCCGGGGCCGGTTTACTATTTAATTTTCGTTGATGTAATGACCGGCGAAATTGTAAGCGAACAACCAACGATAATTTCATAGTTAACGATCAAAACAAAATCAAATATCATCAGAAAATGAATTCATTCAAGTATTTGTTTTTAAAAATTATCTGCTTAATTTTCTTATTAACAGGCGCTTCATTGCTTTTGGAAGCCCAATTGCTGCCCGGATTTAAAGCCACAGGAATATTTAACGAACAGGAAACCACGATAAACGACCGGTGGGAAAATGTACGCATAACGATCAATGCACCAATGCAATTTAATCGGAAAGGAAAAACCTACGTCATCTTTTTCGCCTTGCCAAATGGTAACAGCATTGAATGGACAAAAGGAAAGAAAATCACAGCAGGTGACGACTGGCATTTCAATATCCAGCATATCGCCGCGCAAACAAGGTACATCAGAAATCTTGACAAGAAAAATACCTATATCATCGCTTATTTAATGGCGGAACAAAAAAGCTGGCCAACCTGGAAACGGACAACCACCAACGCACTTCCTTTGATTAAAAATATAATCGACAGCACTGCAAATCTCTTTAAGGCTTATTCGCCTAAACTGGTCTTAAACGGGCACAGCGGGGGAGGCAGTTTTATATTCGGATTCCTCGATGCGGTTGAAGAAATTCCTAACAACATTGAACGAATCGCTTTTCTTGACAGTGATTACGGATATGATGAAGCGCTGCATAAAAATAAACTGATCAGCTGGCTCAATCAAAACGACACCCATAAACTTGTGGTGCTTGCCTATAATGATAGTGTGGTCATCTACAATGGTAAACCTGTGGTAAGTCCGACTGGTGGTACCTGGTACAGAAGCAGACTCATGCAAAGAAATTTTTCAGCAACCTATCCTTTTACAACTGTTGCTGATACGGCCATGATAACCCATAAAGCGCTGAATGGTAGAATAAAAATGATCTTCAAGGAAAATCCGGGCGGGCTGATCTACCATACGGTACAGGTCGAAAGAAACGGGTTTATTCTGTCGCTGCTTTCGGCTACAAGGTTCGACCGGAAGAAATACTTTACCTATTTCGGTGAAAGAGCGTATGATAAATTAATTGGTGATTAAGGAAGGTTATTTGCAACTGGCAATTGGCTACTTGCAGCTGGCAGTCTATGCTTCGCAAGCTAAAAGTCTTCCTTCAAAAATTCATCTTATAACCTTACATTTGCAATTTCCCGAATAGAAAAAATTGTCGATCCTGAATCATTAATACCTGATGATGAAATATTTAATAGTAATATGTTTTACGATCTGTGTTACTGCCTGCAGCAGCACCAGAACTTATTATCTGAAAGTTCCAGTTATTTCAACACCAGGAACCACGGGAACTGACTTCTATAAAGCTGTTTCTGCCTCGAAATGGAAGCAAAGGGATTCATTGGCAGTGCAGGAAATACTTGCAGGAAATATCCCTTCGTTTCTGTATAAATTTGTCGCTGTTAAATCTGAAATCAGAGACAGTTTGGGTAATGTTCACCATGCTGTATTTTATGCATCGCCCGATTATCTTTCAATTGGCACAGATGCCGATTGGGCAAGGATTCCGTTAACCCCCATGGCCGCGCAAAAAATTGCTGATCGTTTCGATTGCTTCCTGCCTACGCGAAAAATGGTTGATCTGATTTATAAACAGGCAGTTGTAAAACTGGAACCTGTGCCCATGTATGCTTTCAGGGACAGCAGTGTAACCATGTGGCAGCATCATTTAATCATTGAAGGACTTCGAAAAGGACGAAAAGGTTTGATTGCAGGCATTAAAAAAGATGTCGTGATTTCAGCAAGGATCAGGGATGCAAAACCCGATCATGAAGCCATTTACGGCTGGCATCGGTCGAACGGTAAACCCATACAGCCGTTGTACACTGGTCATATAAACTGGTGGGTTGATTACAGTCATGGTATAAGGCTGATCTATCGGAAAATTAGAGTGGATGGGAAAGAAATGGATTACACTGATGTATTGAAAGATCCTATCCTCCAAAAATTACTTTGCGATGAAGAGGTATGTGATTTCTTTAGATACCCCTACTAAGTATCACATAATGAGAAAATATGACTTCTCAAATAAATAAATGAGATAGTTTTTTCTTGTCTGACTTGTTGAAGTTATACTCAAATTTTTATTTATAAAGATAAATTTTTGTTAATGAAAGTTAATCTTTTTTCTATTGGGTAAATCTTCATGATTCCTTCATAATCGGGATATTACGTTTGATCTATACAAATTTAAAAGTTCATTAATATGAAAATCCGATTAGTTTTTTTTGCATTGCTATTGCTAAGCTCTGGCAATTTATGGTCTCAGGATAAAGTTGTTGGCAATATCCCGATGATCGGGGATGTAGCTCCTTCATTTACAGCCCAAACGACCAATGGTCTTCTGAATTTCCCCGGAGATTACGGGCGAAGCTGGAAAATTATTTTTAGTCACCCCCGTGATTTTACACCTGTTTGTTCTACTGAAATTTTAACATTGGCTAATATGCAAAATGAGTTTGATAAACTCAATGTAAAACTGGTGATCGTTTCAACCGACACACTGGAAAGGCACCTTTTGTGGAAAAAAGACCTGGAAAGCCTCTCATACAAAAACAATGCGCCCGTTAAGATTAAGTTTCCGCTGATCGACGATAACCGGATGGTCGTTTCAAGAGCATACGGGATGCTTCATCTTCCCGCCAGCACGACTAAAGATGTACGAGGTGTCTTTATTATCAATCCGCAAAACAAGATCGAAGCAATCTATTTCTATCCTATGAATATCGGTAGGAATATGGAAGAGATTAAAAGAACTGTTATTGCGCTTCAAACAGCTTCCGGTACGGGAAAAGATCGTTACATGATTCCAGCCAACTGGAAAGAGGGTGATGACGTACTGGTTCCTCAATTTCCATATACCGAAAAAGAGTTGGCTGCTAATCCATCTATAAAGAATTCGTATTATAATGTGGGTACATTTATGTGGTTTAAAAAAATGAAGTAATCATCAGTAAATCAGGAATTTTCAGATCTGATAGTATTATTGGGAAGGCACCATAACAGGGTGCTTTTTTAATTGACCTAAAACGAAGGAATATAACTAAATTTCCATCCGGTGTTTTATCTTCATGATTCCTTCATATTCGGGATATTACATTTGATCCGGAATAATTTTAAAAATTCACAATTATGAAAAAGTTAGCAATTTTGTCAATGGCGTTCCTGTTCGTTGTCTCTGTATCTAATTTACAAGCCCAGGAATCAAAAAAAGAGGTAAAAAAAGAAGAAAAAAAAGAAGCAAAAGCTGAAAGGAAAGCACTAAGAATTCTTGAAGGCAGCGAAGTGAGTGTTGCTTCAAAGAACAGTTTTAATGCAGATTTTGGCGCTTTACCTAATGTAATTTGGCAAAGATCTCAAAACTTCGACGAAGCTACGTTCACAAAAAACGGTCAGAAAATGACTGCTTACTATGATTTTGAATCTAAATTGGTTGGGACAACCTCAAACATAACTTTATCCGATGCCCCATCGAATGTTCAGAA
Source organism: Bacteroidia bacterium (assembly GCA_026391655.1). Taxonomy (GTDB): domain Bacteria; phylum Bacteroidota; class Bacteroidia; order Bacteroidales; family Prolixibacteraceae; genus JAAFHB01. The sequence continues at coordinate 5,448 of JAPLDR010000148.1, forward strand.
GGTAATCAAAGACAAGTATAAAAATTATAAAATCGGGCCGGTTATCTTTTTTGACGATAATGAAGCGAATCAGACTGATATGTTGCTTAGAGGTATCCAGTTTGATGATGAAGACAATTATTTTGCAGAGTTAACAAAGGGGAACAGTACAATTATGGTAAGGGTTGATTCTGAAGGACGCGTCTACTTTTTTAAGAAACTCTAATATTTCGCATTATATCGGACAAAAGGTTAAAGTGCTCAAGACTAAGATCTTTGTACTTTAACCTTTCTCCTTTAACCTTTGGATAATTTTCACTCAATTACCATGCCGCCCGTCTCCCTTTTATACATCTGCAATGTTATAGAACCGAATGAAGTAGTAACTTTTATTTCGTTTACATAGAATCACTATAGGACATTGGTCCACTGACATTTCCGGTAAATTTAACTCCTGATTCAAGTTGCCCCTGGAATTTAAATACATAGTTACCATCAACCTGAGAAACAATAATTGATCCGTCAACTATTGTTCCGGGAGTAATTGCATTTCCATCATTGTCCATTGCTCCGATAAAATTCGCAGTATCAAAAGTAAAAGGTACTTTGGTTTCCGAATTTGAATAAAGATACTTGCCTGGTGGAATTTGATAATCCTCGCCTACATTAAAAGCAATAGTTATTTGTGCTGTAGTTGTCGTTGAATCACCATTAACCGACAGAAACGTGAAACTCTGCGGACTGAGATCCGTCTGCATAACCCTGGTGTCCGCATTGACAGTACCTAAATCAATTATTGAACCTATTTCAGTCACTGGTTGATCGGGTCGATCAGGAGTAGCGATGCCTGAAAATGTTTGATAAGACTGTTTTGAACAAGAGATCGTAAAAGTTGTTGCAAACAACAAAATGAAAATCTGTAAATAGTGTATTTTTTTCATTGCCTTAAATTTTAAATGTTTTAATAAATACTTTTGTTTATTTATAACGGTTCTAAATAAAAAAAGTTTTAAAAAAACACTAAAATAAATTGCCTAAATACAATTTATTTTTATAAGGGTCGAATCAGACAATTACAAATATATGGCAAAATTGTAGCAAACAGCACTTTACAAACTTTTCAATCCCAGACAAACCGCCACTGACCATCGGGTTGCCGTTTCCAGACCGTGTGAAAAATGCCTCCGCTTTGGGTAATGTTTCCAATACTGTCAGTTGAGGTTAGCGTATATTTTCCATAGGTATAACCCAAATCACCCGAAGCAGAAACATCTGCAAAATCGGGTGCCCAATCCAGCTTAGCTTTACGCGGAAAAGAAGCGTATTGTTTACGAATCGCCTCTTTCCCCTTGTGCGCCGTGCATGGCGAATAACTTGACGGTGCAAGTCCGTTATGGGGGTATGTAGTATAGCCAACCATTAGCCAAGAGCAAGGGTGTCCATTGCGAGGTGGAATCTGAAGGAAGCTGGCGGCAAAGTTCCGACCC
>JAPLDR010000100.1 GCA_026391655.1 Bacteroidia bacterium
CTTCCCGCGCCAACGCCCGATAATCCTGGACGAGTAACAGGCAGGGGGAGAGATAATTATTTTGATCATTATATTTACCGCTCTTTTACCTATTACAACCGGATGATGGGAACACCGCTCTTTGTGCCACGCATTGGAGCAGACGGCATAGCTGACGGATTTGAAAGTACAAGAATGTGGATGCATCACCTCGGAATTAAAGGTGCGTTAGGATCAGGTATTTACTGGAAAACAATGCTCACAATATCACGCAATTTCGGAACTTACAACGATTCATTTCCGTGGTCTAAAATATTTGGCCCGTCAGGTAGTTCTTATCCTACTCCACTCGACGAATTTTCGTTTCTTGGAGAGTTAAATTACAGGGGAAACAAATTACCATTTCAGGTAAATGCTGGAATTGCAGGCGATTATGGTAACAGATTCCAGAAAAGGATAGGTGGATATGCGGGCATTTGCTATCGGTTTTAATTAAAACAATTTAATGGATCAAATTCAAAATATTTCTATTCAGGATTATAACTATACACTTCCCGTTGAGCATATTGCCACCTATGCACTTCCCGATCGCGATCATTCGCGGTTACTCATCTGGAATAACGGTGAAATTACCGATGAACAGTTTTACCACCTTCCCGATTATCTTCCTTTGGAATCGATGCTGGTATTCAACAACACCCGCGTTATCAGGGCGAGATTATTTTTCAGAAAACTAACAGGAGCAAAAATCGAAATTTTCTGCCTCGAACCGTTAGACCCGGTGGAATATACCCAATCGTTCTCGCAAACAGAAAGTTGCATTTGGAAGTGTATCATCGGGAATCTGAAAAAATGGAAAGATGAGGTGCTGGTTCAGACCCTTAGGATCGACGGAAAACAGGTAAATTTTCAGGCAGAGAAAATTAAAGAGCTGAGCAATAATGCATACAAAATACAGTTTAGCTGGGATAATCCGCTTTTTACTTTTGCCGATCTTCTTGATATATCGGGCAACATTCCTATTCCACCTTACCTCAACCGTGAATCAGAAGATATCGATTTAACAAGCTATCAAACAGTTTATTCTAAAATAAAAGGCTCAGTTGCCGCTCCGACTGCCGGACTCCATTTTACGGAATCGGTTTTTGAAGAATTTAAAATGAATAACATTAGGTGCGAAGAGGTTACCCTTCATGTAGGAGCCGGAACTTTTCAACCTGTGAAATCCCGAACAATCGGAGGTCACGAAATGCATACGGAGCATTTTATCGTTTCGAGCGATTTTATTGATCATCTGGCAGCTTTCGAAGGAAAAATAGTCGCAGTGGGAACTACCTCGGTACGAACCTTGGAAAGTCTCTATTTTATTGGATGTAAATTGATTGTTAATCCTAAAATAAGTCCCTTGCATCTCGGTGTAAATCAATGGGAACCTTATGACAAACCCGGGATTAACTATTCACGCCGCGAATCATTAGAAGCTTTATCAGACTGGATGAGAGATCATCACCTTTCCGAATTGAAAAGTTCGACTCAAATAATCATTCTACCGGGTTATAATTTCAAGGTAATCAGTGGCATGATAACTAACTTTCATCAGCCGCAAAGTACTCTTTTACTGTTGATTGCAGCTTTTCTGGGCAATGACTGGAAAAGGATTTATGAGCACGCACTCAGGGAAAAATACCGCTTTCTGAGCTATGGAGACTCGAACCTTTATTTGAAATAGTTTAAAATTACGCTACTGGCAGTTAGCAACTGGCGACTTGCCAAAAATTGCTATCAGTTTGTAATTAGTTATAAGATTGAGTTTTGTTAGTTTGATGCTGCAACTTTCATCTTTTGAAGAGCCAGCTACCAGAAGCCAGTTGCGAGCCGCAATTTCTAATTTTTCTTCTCATATCTTCCCCTGCCAGGTATCCCTCTCCAGAAGCCGCTTTTCAACTTTGGCAACAAACTCGTAGTTTTTTATTCCCCATCGTGGGGCAATGACCATTGAATCAGGTGCAGAACTAACAAACCTTTCGACAATTATATTCGGATTCAGATTTTCGTGGTAATCGACTATCAGTCCGACATATTCTTCAATGGCAAACGGGTGATATCGTTCAGGAAATCGGGCATATTCTTTTGCCATTGCTGTCCCTGTATGTATCTGAAGTTGAAAAAGTTTAATGATTTCGACAGGTAACGATGATATCATCTTCGCCTGATCGATAAAATTATCGTAATTCTCCCCGGGTAATCCGAGAATTTGGTGGGCACAATTGTGAATCGGCGACGCGAGGTCTCTTTGATGGCACGCACCGATTTCTCCCAGGTATGTCCACGGTTGATTCGTTCCAAGGATATTTTGTTTATTGATTTAGCAGCATAGAATACAAAAAGTCATCATTTGATAACTTTTTGTATTAATATAAAATCTTGATTTTATGGCAATTAAGTGGTTGATTTTGTTGTGCCAGTAGTTGACAAACCTACCCGGATCTTTGGAATCGGGATTGAACGATGTGATAAAGGAGGTACCACCTAAAGACAATCCAATCTCGAAGAGACGGGTTTTATATTTACTATGACTGTTGAATTTTTTGGCATTTGCAGCATGACAAAAAATGATAATCAAACTTAGTAGAGTGGCAAAAGATTTACACACTTATTTTGATAATTTATGCTACAAAGGTAGCATTACAAAAAGGGGCGGTTTAAAAGCCTATACGAATGGATTTTGGGTTTCGAGGAAATCTTTCCTCCCAGATTGTAATTGATACTTAGATAGGTGTAATGATAAATCTCGGAGATATGATAACTGTACTTCCATCCTGGATCTGTTGAGAAGAGGTGCACCCCGTCGAGATTATCGGTAAAAACGATTCTCAATGCTATACCTGCTTTTAACTTTATATTGTCGCTGAGGCGAAACGAGACTCCCGGATCAAATGTATAGGAGAAGCGTATGGTATTTTTACTTAACTGACCGGTAAAGAACACAATGTTGTCTTTGATCATGGTATAGCCCGGACCTGTTCTGATATAGATATTCCATTTGTCTCTTGCTTTACCCGGAGCTACTAATTTGTTGATATTAAAATTTAACAATAGATCAAACTGATTGATCATGCTTTTATAGGAAAGTTGATTATCACCATTTAGGGGAACGGGCATGGTGAGTGACTTATCGTTCCATGTGCCAGTAAAGCTGGTAAAAAGATAATTCAAACCTATTCCTAACCAAGGATAAACATTTCGTGTAACTGTAAGGCCAACGCCCGGGTTGATTTTGTTTTGCCAATAGTTGACAAACCTATCCGAACCTTTGGCATCGGGATTGAAGGAAGTGATAAAAGATGATCCGCCTAAGGATAAGCCGACCTCAAAAGGAGTGGTTGAATCTTTACTTTTAGTGCGTTTTTTTTTTGCGGTTGCAGCTTGGCAAACGATGAGCATCAGAATTAGTAGAGCAGCAATTGATCTATACATAATTTCAAATTATTAATCATGGACTAAACTTTGGATCTTTATTTTTATTTTCAAGCGTGCTTGATTCATCCTTAATTTAAAGAACTTGGGTAATAACAAAGATATAGTATTTTTTATTCTTTCACTCTTAACTCCCTCATTTTCTTTCCTTGCCACGTATCCCGCTCCAGAAGCCGTTTTTCGACTTTGGCTACAAATTCGTAGTTTTTTATCCCCCACCGTGGTGCAATAACCATAGCATCAGGAGCAGAACTGACAAAACGTTCGACAATTATGGTGGGATTCAGGTTTTCAAGATAATCAACCACCAGTTCCGCATACTCCTCAACAGTAAAAGGGTGAAAACGGTCAGGAAATTTGGCAAATTCATGTGCCATTGCTGTTCCTGTATGGATCTGAAGCTGATGAAGTTTAATGATTTCGACCGGCAGTGTTGAGATAACGTGTGCCTGTTCGATAAAATCGGGGTAATTTTCCCCTGGTAAGCCGAGAATCAGATGAGCACAATTGTGGATTGACCGGCGGGCAGTCTCTCTGAGCGCCCTTAGCGATTCTTCCCAGGTATGTCCACGATTGATCCTTTCCAACGTCCGATTTTCGATGGTTTCAATCCCCAGTTCAACCATAAGGTAACACTTTTGAGAAAGTTCTTCGAGCAGATCGAGCACCTCATCACTTAGGCAGTCGGGGCGGGTGGCGATAACAAGGCCAATCACTCCGGGGTATTGCAGTGCTTCAATATAAAGTTCCCGAAGGACGGGAATTGGCGCGTAAGTATTTGTGTATGACTGGAAATAGGCCAAATAGCGCATCGTTGTATACTTCCGCGAGAAAAAAGCGATACCCTCTTCAAGCTGAATTTTCAGGATATTATTCAAATCGCAGTATGAAGGCTGAAAAGTTTTATTATTGCAATAGGTGCAACCACCAAAGCCCCGGGTGCCATCACGGTTAGGACAAGAAAAGCCGGCATTAACCGAAATTTTCTGGACACGACCTTCGAACTTCGACCTGAAGTGTGTCGAAAAATCGTTGTATCGCTTATTGTGGCTCCATGGATATTTAAATGTTCCCGACATTGAATCAATTTTGATTCGCAAAATTAGTTTTATTCTTCCCGGTTCACGTGGCTGCAGACCGGTTATTTTTTTGTTGATAAATGGTTGATTATAAAACTTAAACAAGGTATTGATTTTTTCAACATTTTCATATCTTTATCACATTAAGAAACGCAAAAAAAGATGTTTACAAATAAAGATATTCAACAAATAGAAAATAGGGGTAGTAGCCTTCCGGAGATCGAAAAGCAAATTGCCCATTTTAAGAAGGGATTCCCATATTTAAAGGTTCTCAGACCTGCCACTATCGGTGACGGAATCATCCGATTGGACGAAGAGAGAGTATCAGCGGCCGTAAAACAGTTTACCCAAAAAGTGCACAGAGGTTTGAAGCCCGTCAAGTTTGTTCCTGCATCCGGTGCAGCGAGCAGGATGTTCCAATCGCTGTTTGCGTTTGCCGAAGCCGCCGATACTAGTGAAAAGGCCATTGAATTGCTGGGTGAATCTAAGTATAAAAGTGTAAAGCAGTTTTTCGACCGAATCACCGATTTCGCGTTTTACAACAAACTCGTTGATGCTCTTGTTGATATTAAAACCCCTGGTGGCGATTTAAAATACTGTGAAATTGTCAATTATGTGTTGTCGGATAAGGGCTTGAACTATAGGTTTCTACCAAAAGGACTTTTAGATTTTCATCTTTATAACAATGATTCCCGGACTCCGGTTGAAGAGCATATGATCGAAGGTGCATTATATGGAGCAGATAGTCAGGGAAATGTAAAGCTACATTTTACCGTATCGCCCGAACATCTCAGTTTTTTTGAGAAAAAAACAACTCAGGCAGCTCAGCTTTTTGAGCCTAAATTCGGTGTGAAATACGATATCAACTTTTCAGTACAAAAGCCTTCAACAGATACAATTGCTGTTGATCCTGAGAATAATCCTTTCAGACTTGCCGACGACAGGTTGTTTTTCAGACCGGCAGGTCATGGCGCATTGCTGGATAACCTGAATGAGATTGATGCAGATATCCTTTTCGTTAAAAATATCGATAATGTTGTCCCTGATAGATTAAAAAACGAAACAGTAAGGTATAAAATGGCGTTGGCACTGCTTTTATCCGAATACCAGGAAAGAATATTCAGCTATTTAAATTTACTCGAAAAAAGTTCCGATCATATCTCTGATAAGCAAATTGCTGAGATGGTTGAATTTACCGAAAAAGAACTTTGTACAGAACCCTATGAAGATCAGTATTATGCTGACAAATCGTCGTTGGTTCATTATCTTTTCAGAAAACTAAACCGCCCGATCAGGGTTTGCGGAATGGTGAAGAATGAAGGTGAGCCGGGAGGCGGTCCTTTCTGGGCGAAAAACGCCGATGGAACAGTCTCTCTACAGGTTGTAGAAAGCAGTCAGATTGACAGTAATGATCCGGAACAAAATGGGATTGCGCATCGTTCAACCCATTTTAATCCCGTGGATCTTGTTTGTGGTGTACGTAATTTTAAAGGTGAAAAATTTGACCTGCTTAAATACAGAGATCCTGAAACAGGATTTATTTCCTTAAAATCAAAAGATGGAAAACCCTTGAAAGCGCAGGAACTACCTGGTTTATGGAATGGGGCAATGGCTGATTGGATTACACTTTTTGTTGAGGTTCCGGTCATTACGTTTAATCCCGTAAAAATGGTAAACGATCTTTTACGCAGCGAGCATCAACCTTTATAACTCAAATTGTTATCTTTGCAAAATAATTAACTACAGTCGTATGGCAATGTGGGAAGGGGCAAGAGAGAATTCCGAAAGTAAGGAGTTTGCCGGAGTGGTGAAACGTTATAAGAAAATGCTGTCTGAGGAGCAGATGGGATTCTTTGATGTGTCCGACTTCGAGTACATTGTCGACCATTATATTGATAAAAATCAATTTACCAACGCATTGCAGGCATGTGAAATTGCCGTTTCGCAACATCCACATTCACTGATAGTAAAGATAAAGAAAGCACAGGTGCTGCTCGGGCAACTTAAAGTCGAAAAAGCACTTGAGCTGCTCAAAATGCTTGCTGAAATTGAAAATACAAATCCTGAAATATTGCTGATGCTGGGAAACTGTTACAGCATTCAGGGCGACGAGAACAAAGCATACGATTATTACCGAAAAGCCGATAAATATTCCTTTGACGATCGGGATGAATTGCTCTATAATATTGGTGTCGGTTATGTCCAGAATGGCGACTATCCCAGAGCCGTATTCTTCCTTGAGAAAGCCTATGATGAGAATCCGATAAACGACAATGTACTATACGATCTGGCCTTTAGCTACGACAAATTGGGCAACGACGAAAAGAGCATTAAGTTCTATAATGAATATCTTGATATTGACCCATTTGCCGAATCAGCATGGTACAATCTGGGAATCATTTATACACGGCGCGAAGAATACGACAAAGCCATTGAAGCCTACGATTTTGCATTGGCAATCGACGAAAATTATACTTCAGCCCTCTTCAATAAAGCCAATACCCTTTCGACTGCCGAAAAGTATAGCGAAGCATTAAGTTGTTATCTTGATTATCTGCGATTTGATAAAAATTCCTCAGACGCTTACGTTTATATTGCTGAGTGCTATTTTCAGCTCGAAGAATATTCAAAATCGTACCACTACTATAAACTGGCAATAAAGCTCGATTCGAAAAATGCCGATGGCTGGTATGGTGCAGGAATTGTGTTGATGGTTGAAGAAAACCTAGCAGAAAGTTTGGTGTTTTTTAAAAAAGCGATTAAACTTGACGATAGTTGTGCCGATTTCTGGAACGCATTTGGAAAGGTAAATGCGGCACTCGATCATTACGAAGAAGCGTTAATTGCCTTCAAAAAATCGATTGAAATAGAAAATACAAACGCCGATTTCTGGATCACTTTTGCTGATTTCTATTATAATTACAACCAGATAGGTCTTGCGATTGAGACAATGTTCGAGGCAGAAATATCAGTGGCAGAGAATGCTCCGATGCTCTATAAACTTTCGGGATATCTAACAGAAAACGGAGATACACAACTAGCCAGAATTTATTTGAGAAAGGCACTTATGCTAAACTTTTCGATTCACCCCGACTTTTTCCTCGATTTCCCCGGTCTGCAATCAAAACGTTGGATAAAAAAACTTATTGGCCAGTTTGCCAGGAATAATAACCTTTGGTAATTATAGAGATGAAACGCAAATTCGGATTGATCGGTCTTCCGCTTTCTCACTCCTTTTCGAGAAAATTTTTCACTGAAAAATTTTTGGATGAAGGGATTGATGCTGAATACCTTAATTTTGAACTTGAAAATATCTCGCAGTTGCCGCACATAATTGGCTCTCACCCTGATCTTGTGGGGCTCAATGTGACTATCCCCTACAAAGAACAGGTAATCAAATTTTTAGATTCCACCGACGAAGTTGCAGCCCAAATTCAGGCGGTAAATACCATCTGCATTCACCGGTCTGGTCATCATGTTTCACTTCATGGATATAATACTGATATTTATGGATTCCAGGAGTCAATCAAACCATTACTCCAGAAATATCACCATAAAGCTTTGGTTCTTGGAACAGGAGGAGCTTCCAAAGCGGTGGTCAAGGCGCTGGAAAACCTCAAAATTGACACAATTGTAGTTTCACGCAATCCGGAAGAGAAAGGTGAGCTATCGTACAACGATCTGGACGAAGATGTGATGGATAATTATAAAATAGTTGTAAATACCACACCTATAGGAACATATCCAAATATTGAGGGATGTCCGGCCATCCCTTTTGAATTGATCACCCCAAAACATTTGTTGTTTGATTTGGTTTATAATCCCGAGGTCACAGAGTTCTTAAAACAGGGAAAACAACGGAGGGCTACTATAAAAAATGGATTGGAAATGCTACAACTTCAGGCACTTGCCTCCTGGAAAATCTGGAATCAGGAATAACAAAAATTAATGCTTTAAAAGATTAATATCCGAAAAGTTAATTCTCTGCTTTTTGGGGTTTTATCAATCCCTTCGAAAGTTCTTCGGGATAACCGATATCCACTAAAAAAAGTCCTTTGGCAGGAACACTCGCCCCGGCGGCACACCGATCTTTTGCCTCGATGACTTTGCAGAAATCATCAACTGTAAGTTTTCCAAATCCAACCTCCAGTAAAGTACCGACAATCGCCCGAACCATGTTACGTAAAAAACGATCGGCCCTGATGGTGAAAACGAACCTGTTTCCCTCATCAATCCAGTCAGCCAGATCAACCTTACAATTATTCGTCTTCACATCAGTACCCAGACGACTAAAACTTGTAAAATCCTCATAATTAAATAATTTACAGGCAGCTTTATTCATCTTTCCCAGATCAGGTATTCTCGCCTCTTTTTCAGCATATTGCCTCGAAAAGGGATCTTTAGATTTAATCAGGTAATACTTATAGGTGCGGCTCAACGCATCGAAACGTGCATGAGCTTCCGAATTCACTTTGTAAATACATTGAATTGCAACATCAGCAGGTAGAAGACAATTCAGGTTATAAATGATTTTATCATTGTCAAGATTCAGATTTTCAGTGTCGAAATGAGCGACATAAAAAGAAGCATGAACCCCCGCATCAGTACGGCCGGCCCCGGTTACAGAAACGGCCTCGCGAGCTACTACCGATAAAACTTTCTCGATTGTTTCCTGCACCGAAATACCGTTGGGCTGTATCTGCCATCCATGATAGTTGGTGCCGTCGTACGAGAGTTGAATAAAATATCGTTGCATTGCCCTATTATTAATTAACGCTTTCCAAAGTTACTGCTGCCGGCAACTGGTATCTGGCGACTAGCTTTACTTGCTAGTTGCCGGATGCTAGCTGCCAGTAGCCAATTTGCTAATGTCTTCCTTTCCCTTCCTTTATTTTCAACCGGATATCAAGCGATGCATCCGAGAAAAGAAAATCACGTGTTGAGTCGGGCAGAAAATCGAGTACCTCGGATAATTTATCCGATTTTATAGCCTCCCTGACCTTCGAAGCGCTGATATAATCCGGCGAATTATCTGCTCCCAAGCCATTGGCTTTTCTCGTAACTTCTATAACTTCAACTCCAAATGAAGGCAGAATCCTTTTCATGGCCAGGTTATAAGCCTCAGTAGTTTTGCAAAAAATCTCTGTTCCGACATATCGCTTTTTAATCCCGAGAATCGGAACGACATAGTTTGCAAAAATTTGGACATCAAGTTCGGCCTGTTTTTGCATCACATCACTAACTGTTTCATTCTTCAGAAAATAAGCAGGGAAAATCGTTCCTGACACAATGTACATCCCCCCTCGAACCATCACTACATTTTTCAGATGTCCGATCCCTTTACGGATCAGTTCCCATCGTGTTGAAAACGGGAATGCAGAAAGATCCTCCTCTACAACACACAGATATACCACTTCATTCTCAGCAGCTGCCTTTTCGATCAGAAATTTATGTCCGTTCGTAAATGGATTACAATTCACCACAATAGCCGCAACATCAGAGGTCTTTACGGGAACAACCAACGTTTTGAGGTAATCCTGATAGTTAATTATAGATTCAAAGCCAAACTCAAGCACGGCAAAAAGAGGCTCGGCTGTAGCAATTAACGTATATCCAAGGCCGCAGAAACGGACTGAATTCTCGGGTCGCGTAAAAACAAAAGTATGCTTGTAGATCTTTAAAAGCTTTTCTGTCATATAGGTGACAATCAAAGCAAAAGCAGTGGTATCGCGGAATTTTGGGGCGACGACCACATACTTTAAAATTCTCCCCAGGTGCGAACCTGTTCCAACTATCTCCCCTTTCAAATTATACACAATCATCGAGCATTCGACCTCTGACGGATCAAATATGAACCCAAGTCCAAGAAGAAAATCCTTCACCAACTTAACGTCGAAAGGGTTATCGAGATCGAGGGTCTCTTGCCGAAAATCGGTATCTTCAAAGGTCATTTATTTCTTATTAATTTGTTAATCAATAATAAAGAAGAATTAGTCAATTCGACAATATGACAATTCGGCGATTAAATTCAATGAAAATAATCTGATGATCCAAAAAAAATTCCAACAATCTAATGTGAAAGAGACAACCAATGAAACTCAAAACCTATAATTGTCAAATTGTCGAATCGTCAAATTGTCGCATCACCAACCACACAAAAATAGTCACTGCCAGCAAATCAGCAGAGCCACCAGGCGAAATATTTTCATTTTTACAAAAATCGATCACCGCTGAATAATTTTGATCGTTGAAATCCCCGAGTGCTTTTTTGCATAGCTTCTTTAAAGCGTTCAATACATCCGGATTACTCCGGTAAAGGATATTCGTATCGTTGTTATGGGCTGCAATTGCTAAAAAACTTTTGATGATCACTTCATCATTGAGTTCAGCAAATCCGGTAAGCTGTGGCAAACCAAACTCAAAAACAGTTCTGAATCCGCTTTCGGCCTCGCCACGTGCACCACTAAATCCATATTTCAGGAAGATTTTCTCACCATGACTTTTCGCTGATTCTGAACCTGCAACAAGTTCTTTCTTAATAAGATCCTTGCAAATATCCCGAATGATGGTCCGGAATACTTCAGTTTTGAAATGATCGCTTTGACTAAACAGGTTTCCACAGGCAAACAGTGAAAGTCCCATTAAGAAGATGATTCCTTTTTGGGTATTAATATTTTGTGTTGCCTCGTACATTGCTGATTCCATGCGTAATCCGATGTTGCGGATAATTGGCAAAGCTTTTGTCATGTCGCTGTCGCGAAAGGTGAAACCCTCGCGCACCAACCCGACAAACCATGGAGAAATTGCTGCAGTGGAATTAATAAAAGTCTGATAATTCATATCAGCGTGACTTCCGTTGCTGAATTTATCGACAAGACCGGGTTTCGGTGTGAGCGAAATTTCGTGAAGAAGTGCCTTAAGTGCGAGGGAAGAGAGTTTTGCAATAACAGATTCATCATGCTGTCGACGACAATAGTCAGCCATTTTCGGAAACATAAAGGATCTTAACTCTTCGGGTTCGTGGGCATTTTCGCGACGACATTCAATTGCGGGTCTTTCAAGACAGAAAAAGCACAACTTTGATTTTCCGGAAGAGACGGTATTGCCCTGTTGATCATTCAGATCGACATCAATAAATCGTCCAAGCGGATGGTTTTGCTCGAAGTCTTCACATACCTGTTTAATTTCCAGCAAGGTTAAAATCGCTGTTGAACACGGGACGAGGTAAAAATCTCCGGCCTCGTCACATACCTCAATCGACTCATTGTCATCAATATCGACAAGATGAGCTTTTAGATTGTACTTCAACTCCTGCAAACAACACCTGAAAAAAACATTTACCGTGTGATTACTTTTGGGAAAGCCAGGAACATTCAGACTTAAACTCAGACTGGCCAATCCTTTCTGCGCAATCTGCTTTTTCAAAAAGGTCCGCTGATCACGGGCATCTAATATGGATTGGAGAGGTTCGATTTTTTTTCTTATTAAATAAATTATAGCCTTTTATCTGTCTGTAGAGATGCGATTAATCGCGTCTCTACTGTCTGCCTTTATTTACTTCTCTTTAATCTGATGAATCACATCGATGATGGTGCCGTCGCGGTATTCGACAATTCCAACGATTTTATCGGTATATTCAAGTGGCTCGGGGATTCCTGTTATCGTATCCACCTCTATTTCGAGATCGCGAATATCTTTAACATTGAGTCCGGCTCTCCTTAGATTCTCTTCCAACTCTTTAAAAGCCGGGTTAACACAAATTCCACGTTCCGTAACAAGTACATGAACTGTTTCCCCAGGCGTGACAATCGTATGCACCCGTTTTTTTATAATCGGAATCCGGCCACGGAATGAAGGACAAACCACAACCGTCAGTTTTGCACCTGAAGCGGTATCTGAATGTCCTCCCGATGCACCACGAATATAACCTTCGGAACCTGTGATCACATTCACATTAAAATCGACATCAATCTCGAGAGCTCCAAGCACAACGACATCGAGCTTATTTGTTATACAACCACAATTGAATGGATTGGCATACAATGCAGCCGGAATCTCAATGTGCCTTCTGTTATTCAGTAATGAATTACTCACTACTGCATCAAAAGATTGCACATCAAAAATAGTTTCGAATAGTCCGTCATTGAGCATATCGACACAATAGGAGGTAATGCCACCCAGCATAAAACTTCCTTTTATCCCCTGGACTTTCATCTTTTCGCGGATGAATTTAGCGACCGCTAATGAAGCGCCTCCTGCTCCAACCTGGAAGGCAAAACCCGGCACAAAAAAACCGGAGTGTTCTATCACATCGGCTGCGAGTTTGGCAATCCGGAGATCCATGGGCGATTTAGTGATACGCGTTGTTCCTGTGGCAATTTTTGAGGCATCTCCAATCGAATCGACAAGTACAACATGATCAATGAAATTTTGAGAGATTGAGAGTGGGATGCAGGGATAATTAACCAGATTGTCCGTTACAACTATCACCTGTTTGGCATATCGCGCATCAATAACCGCGTATCCGATCGAACCGAAAGCCGATTTCCCAGTGGAACCTGTTGCATTTCCTTCGCAATCGGCAGCTGAAGCAGGAATTACTGCAAGATCGATCTGAATCTTCCCGGTATGGATGCTGCGAACCCTTCCTCCGTGTGAGTGAATCACAACGGGAGTGTCGAGAACTCCCAAAGCAATGGCACGTCCCAATTGGTTCCGGATTCCTGATGAAAAGATTTTAGTAATCGTTCCGTCTTTCAAATAGGGGAGGATTGGATCATGACATTCATTCAATGACGATGAGGCAAGCGTAATTTCATGGATGCCCATATTGTGCAGGATCGTAAGCGTTTGAACCAGAAGAATATCCCCATTTCTAAGATGGTGATGAAACGAAACGGTCATCCCGTTGTGCGGATTACTTCGTATAATGGCTTCTTCGAGCGTTTTACAAAGTTTACTCTGGTGAGGCAAATACGCCTTATTTGGAGCAGGAATGGTTGGCTCATCCATCCAACCTTTGCGCAACTTTGTGAGCGCCCCCTGAAAAGGTTCCAATTTCCCGATTCCCTCAATAAATTCAGGAATCTCCCTGCCTAAACTGTTTAGCATTGCTAAGATATTTTTATATTTTTCTTATTCGAATTGTAGTGCTATAAATTTACGCTACTGGCAGTTGGCAACTTGCAGCTAGCGGTATGGTGGTAAAATATAATCATCTGCTTCATCAATCTGCCAGTTGCCAGCCGCTAATTGCCAGAAGCCTTTCATCCTACCGTTACATTAGCCAATCTTAGAATATATTCCGCTCTCGCAACAACCGGAGCATCAACCATCTTTCCGTCAATGGCAAAGACGCCGATACCTGCCGCACTATTGGTTCTGAACTCTTTAACAATGTGATACGCTTTTCTTATTTCCTCCTCAGTTGGAGTAAACACCTTGTGGATAATATCAATCTGCCTCGGATTAATGACCGCTTTCCCGGTAAATCCGATCTTTTTGGCATATTCGGTCTCTTTGCGTAAGCCTTCTTCGTCGTTCACATCGGGGAAAACAGTATCAATCACATCGATATGACTTGCCTTGGCAGCCATTACGATCCGTTTACGCGCAAAATCAATTCCTGCACCATCAGGGGTATAAATAATATTCATATCAGCAGTCAGATCCTGTCCTCCAATGGTTATGGCATCTACACGACTGAATTTACTGGCAATACTAAACACATTCTGAACCCCCATTGCCGTTTCGATCATTGCATGAAGCGTCATTTTATTGTGTGGAAGTCCATGACGGTCTTCAATCCTCTCAATAATCTTTAATAATTCAGCTACCTCTTCTGCTGATTCTGTTTTAGGATACCGGATCGCAGAAGGTTGGAGCGGAACAATCTCTTCAAGATCGGCCAGGCCGAATGGGGTGCTCAGGTGATTAATCCTCACACAAACTTCGGAATCGTAAAAGTTGACCACTTTGATCATATTTCTGACCAAAGCCCGGGCAGCATCCTTTTGGTTCAGAGCGACGGCATCTTCAAGATCGAGCAGGATACTGTCGGCTCCGTAAATTCCACCCTGCTGTATCATTGCCGGATTATTCCCCGGAATATAGAGCATTGTTCTCCTTTTTTTGAAATTTTTTATCATAACGATTCAGGTTATTTGAGTGTGCCCTCCTGTTGGTCGAGTGAGCGTTTGATTGCCGTTTCGAGACGGGCTTTAATTGTTGGTTCGAGAGCGCCCTTGTCTTTTGCAATCAAATGAATATCAGTCATGTCGTATTGATCGAGCATATCCTCGACAATTCGATTGAAACTGACACCAAACTGCTGCATGACGGTGGAAGAGATCTCAAGCTTCCTGCCGGAATTGTCAGGAAGCGGTTCAATCAGAAAAATAACATCACTCGATTCGAAAGTGCCTGACTGTGCGGCTATTTTTGGCTTCATATGTTAAAATTTAAATGCTTTAAACGTCTCCATTGATCCTCAATTTCAATGAAATGAATATCAAAAAAATGCTTCAACTTCATTGATTATGCAAAAGTAGGACTTTAATCTAATGGGAAGATGATTTTTGCAGATTATTTGGGAAGAATGGATTGTGAAACAACAACCAAATCCCGAAGGGATGAAATGATTATAGAAAGATCGCATCAGAGCAACCATAACCCGGAAAGGGTGGAATAATTTACCCACAACACCAAATAATCAACCATCCCGAAAAATAAATTATGATTTTTATTTGCAAATGGATTATTATCAATAAATTTGATTTAAAAAAATGAATCTATCTGAAAGGACAAAGAATGATTTGATTATAATCTTATCAAAATTTGAAAAGGATACTTATAATGAGGATGATATTGAAAAACTATTGTTAATTCTACGTGCATTTTTTAAGGGACAAGGTATTGTATGGGAATTAGCATCATTCATAGCGCATCCAGAAGCGAGGAGTACAGGCATTTTTCAAGAAGAAATAGATACAAATTATGCAATACTGAAATATCAATTAGTTAATAGTGAGAAATTTGAATATAATCCATCAATAGAGGATGAAAATCTTAAAATAAATCTTTTAAAAATTAAATCCCATATTTTTAAAGCTTTAATATTGGGAGGAATAAAAAATTATCCAGAAAAAAATCTTCTGTCAAGTTTAAATCTAAAAAGAAAAGATTGTTTAAAAATTTTAAACGAAACATATATTGGAGTAAATGGATACCATCAATTGAAAGAATTCAAAAACATACCTATTATAACTCAAATTTTCAATTT
Organism: Bacteroidia bacterium; assembly: GCA_026391655.1. Classification (GTDB taxonomy): domain Bacteria; phylum Bacteroidota; class Bacteroidia; order Bacteroidales; family Prolixibacteraceae; genus JAAFHB01. The sequence goes on from JAPLDR010000100.1 coordinate 15,817, forward strand.
AGTGTTTTCATTTATTCAGTCAAAAATGATATTGTCAGAAGATAAGATTATCTCTCAATTTGAGTATTGTTTTAAGCAAATAAACATATCCTTGAATTTAAAATTCAACTACCATAAGTTTTTAAAAGACAATGCATCACAGCTTTTATTATGCATAATATGTATTCTTCATTCAAGACAGTTTATGTTATTCGATGGAAATATTGGTAAATGTGAAATAGGATTAGTAAAAGATGATACTCAAACATCATGGGCTTTAAATTTAAATGCGAATGTTGAGGTAGAATTACAAAAACATATATCTATATGCTGGTTAATAATGAGTTTACGAAAAAATATTACTCAATTTATTCCGGGATTAGAAAATGTTTCAGAGTCAGAAAAAAGATTAGCATTAAAATATTTTAACGTAATTCGCAACAAAGAGGGAAAATTAGTAGTAGGAAAAAAAATATAACCCTACTAATTCTGAATTGTCCGTCCTTTGTGACTATAAAACAACATTCGATCTTCCGGCGCATAGAAGGTTTTTATTTCAATTTCCCTTTGTGGTTGCGCCGGTTTTATCTGGCATTGATTTACCCGGGGTTGCATTCCCTGCGGTCATTTACCCCGGGCTACAAATATTCTGCCCCGCTGGGGCAGGGATCGCAAAAGAAATTACATTTTGTATTAAAATGAGAACTTGTGTTCACACAAATACATCAATCGGAAATCATCAACCATTTTTTACCGCAATCAAAAGCTCCGGAGGAGCGAAATATTTGTAGAAAAATAATACCTAAATAACAGGAGGCGCAACCAGAATGTAAAACGGAGATCGCAGGTTATTTGCGCCGCAAAGCCAAGGTAAATACAGAAAGAATTTGTGCAATTTCAATTAGCTGAAATGCTTCCAGGCACTGCCGATAGCCAAAAAGGTTGTGCATCTATCCTGTAAAGCTGTGACGATAGTCGGTAAAGCCGGGATTTATGCTGTAAAGCAGTGTCGATAACCAAAAAGGTTGTGCATTTGTGCTGCTTGAGAGTGTCGATATCCAAAAAGGTTGTGCATTTATGCTGCTGGATAGTGACGACAACCAAAATGATTGTGCATTTATGCTGTGAATCATTATCCTAATTCCAGAATTTCGGACACGATATATCGCGTCTCTACATTCTTTAATGAATGCTTAACATTTTTTAATTAAATCATGACTAATGAAACAATTCAAAACACTATTTTCGTAACCGTTTTTAAAGCACAATAATTAATTATCTATTGGATTATGAATCAAACATTGGACATTAGAGAACTTAACGAACGAATTCAACGCGAAAGCTCATTTGTGGATCTTATATCCATGGAAATGAACAAGGTAATTGTCGGGCAGAAACATCTTGTCGAAAGCTTGTTGATCGGATTGTTATCCGATGGACACATACTGCTTGAAGGTGTGCCCGGATTGGCAAAAACATTGGCGATCAATACACTTGCAAAAACCATTGATGCCAAATTTGCCCGGATTCAGTTTACCCCCGACCTTCTGCCTGCCGACTTAATCGGGACAATGATCTATAGTCAGAAGAATGAGGAGTTTGTGGTTCGCAAAGGACCCATTTTCACCAACTTTGTATTGGCCGACGAGATAAACCGTGCACCGGCAAAGGTACAATCGGCTTTGCTTGAGGCGATGCAGGAACGGCAGGTAACCATCGGAGCTCATACATATCCGCTCGAAAATCCATTTCTTGTGATGGCTACTCAGAACCCGATCGAACAAGAGGGAACCTACCGTTTGCCCGAAGCGCAGGTCGACCGTTTTATGTTGAAGGTAGTTTTAAACTATCCTAAAAAGGAAGAAGAGAAATTAATCATTCAGATGAATCTTCTTAAAGAGTTCCCAAAAGCAAAAACTGTGTTAAAACCTGGAGATATTGTCAGGGCAAGGGATATTGTGAAAGAAGTTTATATGGATGAGAAGATTCAGAAATATATTATAGATATCGTATTTGCTACTCGTGAACCGAAAGCGCATGGGTTAGCCAAATTCGAGGAAATGATCACATATGGCGCCTCACCGCGTGCATCCATCAGTCTTGCCCAGGCCGCTAAAGCATTCGCCTTCATCAAACGACGCGGTTATGTGATCCCTGAAGATATCAGGGCCGTATGCCATGACGTATTGCGCCACCGTATCGGTTTAAGTTACGAAGCTGAAGCCAACAATCTTTCCACTGAAGAGATTATCAGCGAAATATTGAATACAATTGAAGTTCCTTAGTGGAAGGCTAGTACCGGTCATTTAAAGATCAACTGTCAGAATTGTTATTAATCAATAATTCAATAAAACAGAAAAGTGGAAGCATCGGAACTATTAAAAAAAGTTCGAAAAATTGAGATAAAAACGAAAGGACTTTCCCGGAATATCTTTGCAGGAGAATACCACAGCGCGTTTAAAGGGCGAGGTATGGCCTTCAGTGAAGTGCGTGAATACCAGTTCGGTGACGATATCCGAAACATCGACTGGAACGTAACTGCCCGGTATGGTCACCCGTTTATCAAGATATTTGAAGAAGAAAGAGAGCTGACGGTCATGTTGCTTGTCGACGTGAGCGGCTCACGCGATTTTGGTACTGTCGAACGGATGAAAAAGAATGTGATCGTCGAGATTGCAGCAATACTTTCATTTTCGGCTATCTCAAACAACGATAAAATTGGCGTTATCTTCTTTTCCGACCAAATCGAAAAATTTATTCCACCTAAAAAGGGACGCACTCATACTTTGCGAATTATAAGGGAACTGATTGAATTTGAACCGGTTTCAAGGAAGACAGATATCGCTGTTGCCTTACGCTATCTCACAAATGCGATGAAACGAAGGGTCACAGCTTTTGTGATCTCCGACTTTATGGACAAATTTCCACCAATGGAGCAGGCCTTATCAATCGCCATTAACAAACATGATATTGTAGGGCTTCGTATTTATGACGAACGTGAGTCATGGCTTCCGTCCGTTGGTATGATTAAACTCAAAGATGCCGAAACTGGCGAATATCTTTGGGTTGATTCGTCAAACGTTCGTGTAAGGGAAACCTACAACCGTTATTGGAGCGAAAAAAATAAACAATTGGATAGCTTGCTGAAAAAGACCGGTTTAGACTATGTCAATATCAGCACACGCGAAGATTACGTGAAATCGCTCGTTGCGCTTTTTAAGAAAAGGGAGCACAAATTATGAATAGATCGCATCAATTAAAATATATATTCTCGTTTTCTGTTTTTTTTCTGTCCCTCTTATTTGTGAACGGACAGGGCATAAAGCTGAGAACTGCCCTTGAACACGACTCTATCTGGCTGGGTGATCAGATTAAGCTGTTGATTGTTGTCGAGCAACCAGCCGCAACAAAAATTGAATTTCCTCAGTTACCTGATTCGATTCAAAAAATCGAAATTCTGCAAAAATCAAAGATCGATACCTCAAAGCTGGATGGAACCCGAATTCAATTGAAGCAAACTTATCTTGTAACTTGTTTCGACAGCGGAGCTCATTATATTCCGCCATTCAAATTTAATGTAAAAAGGGCTTTAAGTGTAGATTCGCTAAGGAGTAACGACTTAACACTCTTTGTGAAATTTCCTCCCGTCGATCTGAAAAAGGGACCAGCCGATATTAAAAAACCATTTTCAGCACCTGTTACGCTTAAAGAGATCGCCCCATGGTTGCTTGGTATTATATTGATTGGCGCAATTGTATTTTTGGTGATTTACGCTATTAGCCGTATTAAAAGGAACAAACCTTTATTCGTGCGACCGCCGAAACCCAAGTTACCACCACATGTACTTGCTTTACAGGAGTTGGATAAACTGAAAAAAGAAGAGTTATGGCAACACGAGAAGGTGAAGGATTATTATACCCGCCTTACTGATATCGTCAGGGTTTATATCGAAGATCGGTTTACGATTGCAGCTATGGAACAGACCACATTTGAAATTCTGACCAGTTTCAAACAAAATGAATCGCTGATCGACAAAAAAACATTTGCCGAATTGAAAGAAATTTTGGAGTTGGCTGATTTTGTGAAATTTGCAAAGTTAACTCCTCTTCCCGACGAGAATCACCATGTACTTTCAAACGCTTATCTTTTTGTAAAAGAAACAACCGTTGAAACGGTTACTGAATTACCCAAGCCTGCTGAAACAAAAGGGAAGGAAGATGTAGTTGTTGGTTTGAGTGATAATAAGGAGGAAAGTCAGCTATGAGTACAATCACATTTGCCAAACCCGAACTGTTTTATCTTTTGCTGGGATTGATCCCAATGATTGTTTGGTATTTTCTTCGCCAGAAAAAGTCGAAGGCAAGTATTCAGATCAGCACGCTTGAATCGTTAAAAACTGTGCCACTAACGTGGAAACACGCTTTACGACATGCTGCTTTTATTTTACAGCTTGCCGTACTTTCACTTATTATTGCTTGCCTTGCCCGGCCACAATCTTCGGACAGCTGGCAAAACCAAACGATTGAAGGGATTGATATTATGATTGCGCTCGATATGTCGAGTTCGATGCTTGCGCGGGATTTCCAACCAGATAGACTCGGAGCTGCAAAATCAGTTGCAACAGAATTTATTTCAGGTCGTATGTATGACCGGATTGGATTGGTAGTTTTCTCTGCCGAAAGTTTTACACAATGTCCCCTAACAACTGATCGGGCTGTTTTGATCAATCTTTTTCAGAATTTGCAGCCTGGGTTGCTCGAAGACGGAACAGCAATCGGGCTGGGATTGGCCAATGCAGTTTCGCGGTTAAAAGATAGTGAAGCGAAAAGCAAAGTTGTTATTCTACTGACTGATGGCGAGAATAACCGCGGGGAAATTGCCCCTATCACAGCCGCTGAAATTGCAAAGACTTTTGGAGTAAGAGTTTATACAATTGGTATTGGAACGGTAGGGACTGCTCCATATCCTGTGCAAACTCCATTTGGAATCCAGCTTCGCGATATAGAAGTGAAGATTGACGAAAAAACGTTGCAGGAGATTGCCAATATCACCGATGGTAAATATTTCCGTGCCACCAACAACAGAACTTTGATCGAAATTTATAAAGAGATTGATCGGTTGGAAAGATCAAAAATTGAAAACAAGGAGTTCAGCAAAAAGAATGAAGAGTTTCGCCGCTATGCTATTTGGGCTCTTGTTCTTGCGCTATTTGCTATGATTCTGCAATTTGTGGTATTCAGGCATATTCCGTAAAAGAAATCAGAAAAAAATTGAGTTATGGAATCGTTTAGATTTGCACATCCCGAATATTTCTATTTTCTGCTGGTCATCCCGGTATTCACGGTATTTTTTATCCTGGCGAGAATAAACAGGCATCGGTCGTTGCGGCTGTTTGGTGACCATGCATTGATTTCACAATTAATGCCCAGCGTATCGACCGCAAGACCCATCATCAAATTCATCTTATGGATGTTTGCCCTGGGTTTTATCATTACTGCGCTTGCACAGCCACAGTTCGGTTCGAAGCTTTTAATTTCGAAACGCAAAGGTGTTGAGTTGATTATTGCGCTCGATGTTTCGAACAGTATGATGGCCGAAGATATTAAACCAAACCGGCTCGAACGGGCAAAAAGGGCAATTGCCAAATTGACCGAACGTCTTCGCGACGATAAGCTTGGTCTGATCGTTTTTGCCGGTCAGGCTTTTGTCCAGCTTCCGATCACCACTGATTATGTCTCGGCTAAATTGTTTCTCGATGCCATTAATACGAGTATTGTTCCCGTACAAGGGACAGCAATTGGTGCTGCGATTGATATGGCAACGAAATCCTTCTCTCCTAATTTTATTGGAAGTAAGGCAGTTATCGTTATTACTGATGGAGAAAATCACGAAGATGACGCTGTCGGGGCTGCCAAATCAGCACTCGGGAAAAAAATTGTTGTTCATACGATCGGGATGGGACTACCACAAGGAGCTCCTATCCCTATGGGAACTGAAGGCAGCCGTGATTTTCTGAAAGATAAGAGCGGCAATATTGTTGTGACAAAACTGGATGAAAGTATGTTAACCCAAATTGCCGCAGCAGGAGGAGGAACTTATATCAGGGCCAATAATGCCGAAGTCGGGTTGAATAACCTTTTCAACGAAATCGAAAAAATGGAGAAGACAGAGTTGGATTCGCGCGAATATTCCGAATACAACGACCAGTTTCCACTATTTCTTACCCTAGCTCTGGCAATGATTCTGATCGATTTTATGATCCTCGAACGGAAAAACAAATGGCTTCGTAACTTCAGGTTATTTGGCAATCAAAAATGAGTATTGTTATGAAGAAATTATTACTGATACTATTGGCATTTATCATCGCACCCACGGCTTTTGCGCAAAAAGAACGGAAGTTTGTCCGCGAAGGAAACGGCTATTATAGTGACGGACTTAAAGATACAACTAAACTGGACACCATAAGTTTTGGAAAGGCCGAAGTTGCCTATCGTCGTGCTTTACAGATAAAGCCCGATGATTTTCATTGGCAGGTCAATCTGGCTGACGCTATTTATAAGCAAAACAAACCAGATCAGGCCGCCTCTGAATTCGAAAAACTGATTGATAAAGCAACCGGTCCGACAGAGAAATCGATGGTCTATCACAACCTTGGTAACTCATTACTTGCTCAGAAAAAGTTTGATCCAAGTATTGATGCTTATAAAAAAGCGTTGCGAATCACTCCTAATGATCCCGCAACAAAATACAACCTTGCCTACGCGATGAAGATGAAAAAGAAAGACCAGGAACAAAAGAAGAACAAAAGATCAGAAAAAGGATAAAGACAAGCAGGATCAAAATAAGGATCAGCAAAATAAGGATCAGCAGCAACAGCCGCCGCCGCAGAATAAAATATCGAAGCAAAGTGCAGAACAGATGTTGCAAGCTCTTGAGAATGACGAAAAGCAGACACAGGAAAAAGTAAAGAAAGCGCAGGCGGTGAGAACTGAAAGAACGAAAGTGGAGAAAAACTGGTAAGAATGACTATTTTTGAATGATTTTGATTAATAAATGAAATATTGAAAGAGACTATGAGGATAAAGCTACTCTATCTTTTAGTTTGTGTTTTGCTATTAAGTTTGACCGGGTTTGCCCAACAGGTTAGCTTTACGATGGAAGCACCTAAAATAGTGGAACTTGGCGAACAGTTTAGACTTGCTTTCACATTGAATGCCAGAGGTCAAAGCTTAAAACTACCTGAGCTCACCGATTTTGATGTCCTGATGGGACCATCAACGTCGCAGAATAGTTCCTATCAGATCATCAATGGAGTAAGTTCCCAATCAGTATCTTTTTCTTATCTGTATGTGTTGAGGGCAAAGAAAGAGGGGCGTTTCCCGATCAGTGCTGCATCGATCAATGTGAACGGTACAATCTACACATCGAATACAATTACGATCGAAGTGGTTAAAGGATCGGCAAAACCTTCAGGTGGAGGTGTTGATGCGCCGACTTTGACCCCCGGATCGGTTCCAAAATCTGACCTTTTCGTTAAGCTGATTGTCGATCGCCATAGTCTTTACAAAGGTGATCATGCAATGGCGACCATAAAAATCTATTCAAAAGTTAATCTTAACGGATTTGAGGATATAGCGCTCCCCAATTTCGAAGGGTTCTGGTCGCAGGATGTCGAGCTACCACAGCAGATCTCGCTTCAGCGTGAAACTTATAATGGAGAGATTTATAATGTTGGTACTTTAAAGAAAACATTGCTGTTTCCTCAGCAAACCGGAGTTATTACTATCGGGAAAGTAAAAATTGATTGCGTTGTCCAACAACGAGTGAAACAGCCAAAAAGCTTTTTCGATGACTTTTTCGACAATTTTGCCAATGTTCGCGCTACTGTTACGAGCGATCCGGTAATAGTTACTGTCAATCCGCTTCCGGCAGGACCTGCAGACTTCTCGGGAGCCGTAGGACGATTTGATCTTAGGTCGTCAATTACTTCAACGAGTGTCAAAGAGAACGATGCCATTACGCTGCGCATTGATGTAACCGGGAACGGGAATATTAAACTGATCAACGCCCCAAAATTGAAGTTGCCTGCCGATTTTGAGATCTATGATCCGAAAACACAGAGTAACTATACTGCTACTTCCGAAGGTCTTAACGGAAATATTTCGTTTGAATATCTGTTTCTTCCACGATTCGCAGGGGATTACACAATTCCACCGGTTAATTTCGTCTATTTCGATGCGGGTGTTGGGAAATACGTGACTAAATCGTCGCAGGAGTTCAAAATTCATGTCGCAAAAGGTGACGGGACACAATCGGCAAACGTGAGAAGCGCTGTTTCACAAGAAGATGTAAAATTTCTTGGGAAGGATATCCGGTTCATAAAAAACAAAATCGAATTATACCCAAAAGGAGATGTTTTCTTTGGAAGCTTCAGTTTTTACCTGATCTACCTGATAGGAATTTCCGGTTTGCTGGCGCTGTACCTTTTCTATCAGAAACGCATCCGTGAAAATGCAAACGTTGCCAGGATGAAAAACAAAAAGGCGAGCAAGGTTGCCCTTCGGCGATTGAAAGAGGCAAACGGACATTTAACCAGCGGAGCTACAGAGAAGTTCTACGAAGCAGTTACACGTGCTTTCTGGGGTTATCTGAGCGACAAAATGACTATTCCTGTTGCTGAGCTGAATAAAGATCGTGCTGCCGCAGAATTGGTGAATCATAAAGCATCGGAAGGTGTGGTCACGCGTTTTATACAGATTTTGGATACCTGCGAATTTGAAAGGTTTGCTCCCGGTGGAGGCAACAGGAAAATGCATGAGATCTACAATGAAGCCTGTGATGTAATGAGTCAAATGGAAAAGGAGATCAATTGAGAATCGAAGATCGGCGAAAGCCAATTATGAATTATGAATTACGAATTATGAAAAACTCAATTAAAAAATATAGTTTACTGTTACTGATTGTTACCACTTGTTTGATATCCAAGGGACAATCAAATGCGGTTAAAGATTCGCTATATGCTGCAAATCAACTTTACAATACGGCAAAATATCAGGATGCCATCCGGAAATACCAATATGTAATCGGACAGGGATTCGAATCATCGGAATTGTATTACAATCTTGGGAATGCCTTTTATAAATCGGGGAAAGCCACTTATGCTATTTTGAATTACGAGCGGGCCAAAAAACTGGCGCCCAACGACGATGATATCCGTTATAATCTTGATCTTGCACGTACACAGATCATTGACAACATTGTTCCTTTACCTGAACCGGGATTCCTTCGTTGGGTGAAACAATTTATAAGCTCCCAGTCAATTGGTTTCTGGGGAACCTTCAGTATCATCACTTTTTTCGCGTTTCTCTTTTTGTTTGGACTATTCCTTTTATCCAGATCTTTCCATATAAAACGGTTTGCCTTCTGGTTTTCAATTGCTGCAATTTCTTTATCAGCAGTTACCTTTACATTTGGATCACATTTGAAATCGAAGTTAATCAACCACAATTCTGCCGTGATTACCGACCGAAGTGTTCGGGTAAAAGCTTCCCCCAGTGAAACAGGTACTGAATTATTCATTGTCCACGAAGGAGTTACTGTACAATTAATTGACGAACTTGGTGAGTGGGTTAATGTCAGTCTGCCCGACGGGAATAAAGGGTGGGTTAAGGAATCGGCGATGGTGAGGATTTAATCTTTGTCGCTTAACCAGTTTTAATTTCCCCGCCGCTGGCTACTTGCAGTTGGCAACTGGCTGTGTTTTGCAAGGAATTTATTTTTAGAACTATTATCTGCTTCCGTTTGATGACAAGCCAGAAGCCAATTTCCTGTCGCCAGTTGCTTTTTTTATATACCTTTAATCTTCATCCGTAATGAAACTCATCGACCTCACCCATACCATCCAACCCAATATCCCGGTTTTTCCAGGTGATGATCCTGTTCAGCTTGAACAGATCAGAACCCTTGAGCGCGACGGATTTAATAATTTCAGACTTTCAACAGGCATGCATGTAGGGACACATATCGACGGACCAATGCATATGACATCGGATACCAAAATGATGGCTGAGTTGCCGCTTGAAATGTTTGCAGGGAAAGGAGTATTGATTGATGTCAGAGGAGAGCAAAAGATTGAGTTTAGGGAGTCGTTCCGGACGATGATTCAATCTGGTGATATCGTCTTATTTTATTCCGGATCAGATACCATTTTTGGCACGCCACAATATTTCACCGATTATCCCGATATTACCGAAGAATTAGCACTTTTTTTAGCAGATCAGCGCGTGAAAATAATCGGACTTGACTGGGTTTCGCCCGATCATGAACCTTATCCAATCCATGATATCCTCTTCAAAAACAATATTCTGATTCTCGAAAACCTCACCAATCTTGGTCAGTTATTACACGCAACTTACTTCGAAGTCTTTGCATTCCCGCTAAAAATTAAGGCTGATAGTTCGATAGTAAGAGTTGTGGCGAGGGTGAAAGAATAGAAATGAGCGGGTGACTTGTTCAAATTCTGAACAGTTCTCGCTCGTTTAATAATTTAAAAGAAAAACTAAAAAAAGCCCCATCCATCGGTTGACGGACAGGGCTATTTTATTTTATCAATAGTTTATTGCTTAGATAATCGCTTTCATGGCGTCCATTGCATCGCGCAATTCTTCACCAACGATCTCAACTTCGTGGTAACGGATTGCTTCATTAACCCGAATCAGTTCCTTGTTATCGACATGATTATCAATTCCGGCATTGAAGTTTTTGCCGATCACGTTTGTATCGATTTTTGACATAAAACCGGCTAATAACGGTTTACAGGCATGATCGAACAAATAGCAGCCATATTCGGCAGTGTCGGAAATTACACGGTTCATTTCGAACAATTTTTTGCGGGCGATCGTATTGGCAATCAGCGGGGTTTCGTGTAACGATTCGTAGTAAGCCGACTCCGCTTTGATGCCATCTTCGGTCATTACTTCGAATGCCAGCTCTACACCTGCTTTTATAAATGCAATCATTAAGGTACCATTGTCAAAATATTCCTGCTCAGTAATTTTCATGGAACCTGCGGGAGTTTTTTCGAAAGCAGTTTCGCCTGTTTCAGCCCTCCAGGCAAGCAGGTTTTTATCACCGGCTTTCCAGTCTTCCATCATCGTTGCCGAGAAGGTACCAGACATGATGTTATCCATATGATGTTCGTACAGCGGACGCATGATGGTTTTAAGTTCTTCAGCCAATTTAAAGGCTGCAATTTTTGCAGGATTTGACAGACGATCCATCATATGCGTAATTCCACCCAATTTCAAAGCTTCGGTAGTCACTTCCCAACCGTACTGAATAAATTTTGAGGCATATCCGGGATCAATCCCTTTTTCAACCATTTTATTGAACATCAGGATAGAAGCAGACTGCAATACGCCACAAAGAATGGTTTGCTCGCCCATAAGATCCGATTTTACTTCGGCAACAAACGACGATTTCAGAACTCCTGCCTTGTGACCACCGGTACCGGCACAGTAGGCTTTTGCTATTTCAAAACCATCACCGTTTGGATCGTTTTCGCGGTGCACAGCAATCAGGGTGGGTACACCAAATCCGCGTAAAAACTCAGCACGGACTTCCGATGCCGGCGATTTTGGTGCCACCATAATCACAGTAATATCCTTGCGAATTTGTATTCCTTCCTCAACAATATTAAATCCATGTGAATACGAAAGACAAGCGCCTTTTTTCATTAACGGAACCGCCTGATTCACAACCGGAGTATGGTATTTATCGGGAGTCAGGTTCAAAACAAGGTCGGCTTTAGGAACCATTTCCTCGAAAGTGCCAAATTTAAACTTGTTTTCCATGAGGTTCTGATACGAAATATGCTTCTCGTCGATTTCAATTTTACGTAAGGCATACGAAACATCCAAACCACTGTCGCGCAGGTTAAGTCCCTGTGCAAGACCTTGTGCACCACATCCAAGAACGACAATTTTTTTGCCTTTTAGTTTTTTTACACCATCAGCGAATTCTGACTGATCCATGAAATCACATTTTCCAAGCTCTTCAATTTTGAGTCTTAAAGGAAGTGAACTGAAATAATTTGCCATTTTAATGATTTTATAGTGATTAATAATTATTGTTGAACGTTTCAATATTAAGCTTCTGGCAGCTTGCTACTGGTTTCTGGCTGTCGTTTGCCAGCCGCAAGTTGCCAGCTGCCAGTTGCAGATGATTCCGAAACTTTACGGTTAATTCGACAATACAAAGCAAATGAATATTCAGCAAAGAAAACTGTAGAAAACCAATTATTTTAGGTGATTTTCATGGTTTATTGTTTTCACGAAACTTTAAAAACAAAAATATATATTAAACAACAGCGAGTTACGACTTAAGCTCTATTGGTAATTTTGCAGGCGACATCAGTGCCTCGTTGCGATACTGAAGCGGCGTTAAGCCGGTTTCGCGTTTAAAGAATTTCGAAAAATACGATTGATCTTCAAAATTTAGCTGATTGGCAATTTCGGAAACATTCAAACTGGTATGAACAAGTAACCGTTTTATTTCGAGCAATTGTTTGGATTTGATGATTTGGAGGGATGTTTTGCCCGTCAGTACTTTAACCGTTTGAGTCAGATGATTGGCGGTAACACCTATTAAACCGGCATAGTCGCTCAGTGATAAGTTATTCTGATTGTTTTCTTCAATCAGGTGGAAGAACTTCTTTACAAGGATTTGTCCTTTACCTTTATTCAGTAAGTTATCATTCACGGGATAGCGCGCGGCACAGGTGGTCAGGATCAGGTCGAGAATAGAACGGAGCATTTCAAGGGTATGATCACCGGTTTGATCAATTTCAGTGATACCCTGTCTGAACAAAGTTCCAAGGAAGCGAATGTCACCCTCGTTATGAAGCAACAACGGCGGATTATCCTGGTGAATCGTATAAAAGAACGGGAATTCAATCAGACTATTTTGATTGCTTCGGTTGAGCAGGTAAAAATCAGCTGTGAAAATAAAGATATAACCTTCAATGTCTTGCGAAAGTTCGAGTTTGTGTGCCTGCCCGGGAGACATGAAGAATACACACGGTGGTTTAATCTCATATTTGTTGCCATCAATCACATGATAGCCTGAACCTTTCTGCAGATACAACACTTCGAAAAAATCGTGCCGGTGCGGGTACTTCTGCAGACTATAAACTGGGATTTGTTCGGCAGGTGGCTTCATAAAGAAGAATGAATTTCGGATTGCGTACGAAAGTACAAACTAAAATGGCTTTCGAAATACTCATTTTATGCTTATTTTTGTTTGAAACTTATATTTTGCAATTAATTTTAGCTTTTTAAATCAATTACTATGAATATACAAGCAGAGAAAGCAATTATCATCGAGCAATTTAAGAAGGTAAACGATGTAAATCTGATAAGCGCCATTAAAAGCCTGCTTGAATATGCTTCAATAAAAGAAAAGGAAATCTATGATATACCCCAAGATCATCAGAGATTAGTTATGGAGCGCTTTGAAGAAATAAAAAATAATCCCGAAAGACTTTTGGATTGGGACGAAGCTAAGAAAAGCTTAAGAACATAATGAAAAAATTTAGGATTAAAATTGATCCTAAGGCCCTTGCGGATATTCAGGACATTACTGATTGATATAACCAAAAACAGGAAATGCTCGGGAAAAGATTTCAGGATACCACCATTAAACAAATCAATAAAATTGCTTGGGACCCACATTCTTTTGCTATTCGCTACAATGAAATCCGCTGTATGTTAGTAAAGAAATTCCCATACATGGTGCATTTCTATATTAACGAAAAAAAGGGATTTGTAGAAGTATTAGCTGTCATTTGTACTCACAGGAATCCAAAAATTAGGGAAGAGAAAACTGAGAGACATTGATTTTATAGAGACAAGGCAATGCCATGTCTCTACACTTGTATTGAATATCAATTATTTGCTGAGATAATCAACAATCCAGTCCCCAACTTCAGAAGTGCTAAATGCTTTTGATTTATCTTCGCAAAGTTCTTCTGTAACAGCACCTGCAACAATTGAAGCCTCAACCGCTTTGCGGATTAATGCTCCCTCTTCCATCAAAGAAAATGCATATTCGAACATCATAGCAGCTGAAAGAATTGTAGCGCATGGATTGGCGATATTTTTACCAGCGGCCTGCGGATATGATCCGTGTATTGGTTCAAAAACCGAAGTGTGGATGCCGATTGATGCAGAAGGCAGAAGTCCCATTGATCCTGTGATCACACTGGCTTCATCGGTCAGGATATCGCCGAACATATTTTCCGTGACCATCACATCAAACTTTTTGGGCCACTGAATAATCTGCATGGCGGCATTGTCAACAAACATATATTCAACTTCAACTTCGGGAAATTGTGGCTCCGTTTCTTTGGCAATCTGACGCCATAATCTTGAGGTTGCCAGCACGTTAGCTTTATCAACTATGGTCAGTTTTTTACGGCGTTTCATGGCAAACCGGAAAGCCAGTTCGAGGATACGCTCAACTTCCATTCGCGTATAAACCGATGAGTCAAAAGCTGTATTTCCATCTTCGGAACGACCTTGTGGTTGTCCGAAATAGATACCGCCAGTCAGTTCACGGATTGCTACAAAATCAACACCTTCAACACGATCTCTTTTTAACGGTGATTTGTCAAGCAACGATTCAAAGATAGTTACAGGGCGAATATTGGCGTATAAACCGAGTTTTTTGCGCATGGCCAGCAGACCTTGTTCCGGACGAACTTTGGCAGATGGGTCGTTATCGAAACGAGGGTGACCGATTGCACCAAACAGGACAGCATCGGAATTCATACAAAGGTTGTGCGTTTCGTCGGGATAAGGATTACCAACCTGATCAATGGCGGCTGCACCAACCAATGCCGTACGCGTAAACAGCTTGTGACCGAATTTCTGACACACTACTTTGGTGACGCGGAGCGCCTGTTCAATTATTTCAGGTCCGATTCCGTCGCCGGGCAATACTGCAATGTTAAGATTCATTATTTTTGAGATATTTGAATTGACTACTAATCGTTCGTTTTGTGTGCAATTTGTAAAGGCTAATTGCCAGCTGCTAGAACATCTGATTATCGTTTTCAACAATATTCAGCATTTTCATTGTTGCTTTGATGGCGGCAGCAGTCTGGTCCGGATCGAGTCCTCGGGTTTTAAATTCGCGCCCCATCTTCCAGGTAATCAAGGTTTCTACCAATGCGTCGGTTTTTCCTCCGGGTGGAATTGTGACAATATAATCGACCAGTGAAGGAAATTGCTTGTTCTGTTTTTGATAGATCTTTCGTAAAGCATTCATAAAAGCATCATACTGCCCATCGCCCGAAGAGGCTTCCTCGAAAAGTTCGCCATCTACTTCAATAGCCACAGTCGCCATTGGCCGGAGTCCCAGTGCATGAGAAATTGCATAATTGCGCAATCTGATTTTCTCGTTCACTGCTTCACTTTTCAAAACATCTGAAAGAATATAAGGAAGATCGTCAGATGTTACCGATTCTTTCTGATCAGCCAGTTCGATTACTTTATCAGTTACCCTTTTCAAATCTTCCGGATCAAGGCGTATTCCCATATCCTCGAGGTTTTTGGCGATATTCGCCTTCCCTGAAGTTTTGCCAAGCGCATATTTTCGTATTCTGCCAAACCGTTCGGGAAGTAAATCGTTAAAATAGAGCTGGTCTTTATTGTCACCGTCGGCATGAATTCCGCTACATTGTGTAAAGACGTTCTCCCCGATGATTGGTTTATTGCCGGAAACACGAATCCCCGAAAAGTTTTCGACAATCCGGCTGGCGAGACTTAGCTTACGCTCATTAACTGAGTTCGGAAGTTTAAGCTGGTCATTCAGCAAAGCGATTACACTTGAAAGAGGAGCATTTCCTGCCCGCTCACCCAGACCATTTACTGTTGTATGAACGGTAGTGATTCCGGCACGAATAGCGGCATCAACATTGGCAATTGCAAGGTCGTAATCGTTGTGGGCATGGAAATCGAATCGCAGATCGGGAAATTTGCGGATCATCGACGAACAGAACTCAAATGTTTCTGTTGGATTTAATATTCCCAGTGTATCGGGCAACATCATGCGTCCTAACTTTTCAGATCTGAGACCTTCGAGCATAAAATCGACATACTCAGGTGAATTTCTCATGCCATTCGACCAATCTTCGAGGTAAATATTCACCCTGATTCCCATCTTCCCGGCCAGATGAAGTGAACTTTTAATTCCGGCGAGATGCTCCTCGGGCGATTTCTTCAATTGTTGAGTGACATGCCGGAGCGATCCTTTCGCTAAAAGATTCATCACCTTTCCACCGACTCGGGAGATCCATTCCAGAGAGGTTTTTCCATCAACGAAACCGAGAATCTCAACCTGTTCGAGATAACCGGCCTGACTGGCCCAATCGAGCACTTTTCTGGCTCCCCTGAACTCTCCGTCTGAAACACGCGCAGAGGCCACTTCAATAAAATCAATCCGAAGTTCCTCCAATAGAATCTTGGCGATGTTCAGCTTTTCCAGTTCGGAAAAGGAAACTCCTGAGGTCTGTTCACCATCTCTCAGGGTAGTATCCATGATATAAACCATATGCTCTTTATTAGTGTTCACAATCGAACCTGTGTAATTAAACCTGTTCAAATGCAATGATCTCCTTTTTCAGACTTATCAGAAAGTCAATATCGTCGTAGCCATTCAACAGGCACTCCTTTTTGTAAGGATTAATGTCGAAATTCACACTTATCCCTGCCTTTAGAATTGTGATAGTTTGACTCTCAAGATCAACTTCAAATTGGGCAGTCGGATCGGTTTCAACAATCTGGAAAATCTCCGAAAGGAAAGCATCAGGCACCTGAACCGGTAACAGCCCGTTGTTCAATACATTGCTTTTGAATATATCGGCAAAGAAACTTGAAACAACAACCCTGAATCCGGCATCATAAACAGCCCAGGCAGCATGTTCGCGACTCGAGCCACTGCCAAAATTCTTTCCGGCCACCAAAATCCTGCCTGAATACCGGGGATTATTCAACACAAAATCAGGATTTGGCGTACCATCCTTTTTGTATCGCCAATCTCTGAAAAGATTATCTCCAAATCCTTTTCTTTCCACAGCTTTGAGGAATCGCGCAGGGATAATCTGGTCGGTGTCAACGTTCTCGATAGGAAGCGGAACAACTGTACTGACCAGTCTCCGAAATTTTTCTATAGACATTTCTAATATTTTTGAAAATCGTTTTTAATTAAATTACGAATAACGAATTATGAACCAATGTGGTTTATTTAGCAAATTTCTTAGAGTACCTTTGTGACTTAGAGACTTTGTGTCAAGAAAAATAGCCACTAAGACACAAAAGCACAACGTTTCACAAAGCATAAAAACAAAAAAACCTAAACTAAAGAACATTGTATTATGAATTACGATTTACGGTTCGTCATTTATAATTCGTAATTGATTATATTTCTCTCGGATCGGAAACAACGCCTGTAATTGCAGCAGCAGCAGCCATTAACGGACTGGCAAGCATCGTACGTGCACCAGGTCCCTGACGACCTTCGAAGTTGCGGTTCGATGTTGAAACTGAATATTTCCCTTCGGGGATTTTGTCATCATTCATGGCCAGACACGCGGAACAACCGGGCTGACGCAATGCAAAACCTGCAGCCTCGAAAATTTCGGCCAATCCCTCTTCCCTGATTTGTTGCTCCACCTTTTTTGAACCGGGAACTATCCATGCAATCACAGAATCGGCTTTCTTTTTTCCTTTCACAAAGTTGGCGAAGAGTCTGAAATCTTCGATACGTCCATTAGTACAACTTCCGATGAATACGTAATCGACTTTTTTTCCTTTGATTTTCTCTCCGGGTTTGAAACCCATATATTCCAATGACTTATCAAAAGTAATACGGTCGGAGCCTGTCAGATTTTCGCCTGTCGGGATATTTCCGCTGACGCCAACTCCCATTCCTGGATTTGTGCCATAGGTGATCATTGGTTCGATATCCGATGCGTCAAACTGATATTCTGCATCAAAAACGGCATTATCGTCAGATTTTAATTGTTTCCAAAGCGCCAGTTTTTTATTCCATTCTTCACCTTTCGGGGCAAATTCGCGTCCTTTGATGTATTCAAAAGTCGCTTCATCAGGAGCTATCATGCCGCCACGCGCACCACATTCAATACTCATATTACACAGTGTCATACGACCTTCCATCGTCAGGCTGCGGATAGCTGAACCGGCAAATTCGATAAAATGTCCGGTACCACCCGAAGTGGATATTTTGGAAATAACGTAAAGTGCAATATCTTTTGCCGTGACATCCTTATGAAGTTTTCCTTCGACGTTAATCCTCATTTTTTTAGGTTTTGGCTGAAGGATACACTGACTCGCAAAAACCATCTCAACTTCGCTGGTTCCGATTCCGAAAGCGATGCTGCCAAAAGCGCCATGTGTCGAAGTATGGCTGTCACCGCACACAATGGTCATTCCCGGCTGGGTAATTCCCAACTCCGGACCGATGATATGGACAATTCCATGATATTTATGATCGAGGCTATACAACTCAATACCATTTTTTGCGCAGTTCTGTTTTAGTGTCTCCACCTGAACACGCGAAAGTTCCTCTTTGATAGGAAGATGCTGATCAATAGTGGGGACATTATGGTCGGGTGTAGCAATTGTATTTTGTGGTCGGAATACTTTCATTCCCCGTTTCTCCAAACCTAAAAAAGCTACAGGACTCGTGACTTCATGAATAAAATGCCTGTCGATATACAATACATCGGGGCCGTCTTTTACCTGTTTAACCACATGGGCGTCCCATATTTTATCAAAAAGTGTTTTTGGTTCCAAAATCATGATTATTAAAAATTACTCAATTAATACAATTCAAAATTGGCGATTGTTCATTTTGCAGCGGCAATCTCTGCGTTTCCGATCTTATTAATTGCATCAATAAATGCTTCTACGGATGCAGTAATGATGTCTGTGTTGGCGCCAAAACCATTGTAAATGTTCTCATCGTATTCAACCTGCATATGAACCTTTCCAATGTCGTCACTCCCTTTATTGATGGCCTGAATCAAAAACTCCTGAAGCGTTACTTTACGGTGAATAATGCTTTTCACCGCTTTGATGGCCGCATCAACCGGGCCATTCCCCGACTCGGTAGCCGAGAATTTCTCACCGGCAATATCAAGCCTGATAGTTGCCATTGGAACAAGGTTCTTTCCTGTTACCACCTGCAAAAAGTCGAGTTTAATGCGACGCTCGCTCATAACACGCTCACCTACAAGCATCAACAGATCATCCTCCTTAATATCTTTTTTCTTATCGGCCAATAGTAAGAACTCCTCGTAAACTTCGTCGAGTTTTTCTTTTTCGAGTTTAATGCCAAGCAGTTCAAGCCTGTGTTTCAGTGCTGCACGTCCGCTTCGGGCTGTCAAAACAATCGATGATTCGCTGATTCCAACCTCGACGGGATCGATGATTTCGTAGTTTTCACGATTTTTCAAAACGCCATCCTGATGAATCCCGCTCGAATGTGAGAAGGCATTCCGGCCAACGATTGCCTTGTTAGGCTGAACCGGCATGTTCATCAGACTTGAAACGAGCCGGCTGGTCTTGTAGATATTTTTCGAATTAATATTCGTGTAAAGATTGAGCTCTTTATGCGAACGAAGGATCATCACAACCTCTTCAAGTGCCGTGTTTCCGGCCCTCTCGCCAATTCCGTTAATTGTTACCTCAACCTGACGCGCCCCATTCAGCACGCCGGCGATTGAGTTGGCAGTTGCCATTCCCAAATCGTTGTGACAATGTGTCGAAATAATTGCCTTGTCGATGTTCGAAACATTCTCCATCAGGAATTTGATTTTCTCGCCAAATTCACCTGGCAGACAGTAACCTGTTGTATCCGGAATATTTACAACGGTTGCCCCTGCCTTGATAACAGCTTCGATTACCCTGGCGAGGTAAACATTATCTGATCGACCGGCATCTTCGGCATAAAACTCAACATCCTCAACGTATTTTTTGGCATACTTCACAGCGGCTACTGCTCTGGCAAGAATTTCCTCGGGATTGGAATTCAGTTTATACTGAATATGATAGGGAGAGGTTCCTATTCCTGTATGAATACGGCCACGTTTCGCGTATTTCAGCGATTCGGCAGCAACATCTATATCCTTTTCAACTGCACGGGTAAGCGCGCAGATGATCGGCCAGGTTAACGCTTTTGAGATTTCAACAACTGACTTGAAGTCGCCGGGACTGGAGATGGGAAATCCTGCTTCGATTACATCAACACCCAGTTGTTCAAGAATTTTTGCAACTTCGATCTTTTCGATTGTGTTCAACTGGCAACCTGGAACCTGCTCGCCATCACGCAGCGTTGTATCGAAAATATATACGCGATTATCCATAAGTATAGTCTTATTTAAAATTTTTTACGATTATTTTTTTTTCTTCTCTTCCAATTTTTCTAAAAGAGCATCGCGCTCATTCAGAAATTCAGATAGCCTTTCGATTGGTGAGCGCGTAATGGCTACTCTTCCCGACCGTATAAACTGTAAAACACCGAATGAGTTCAAACCTTCGAAAAGTTCCTGAGTCTCCTCTTTGTGTCCCGTCTTTTCGATGACAATATATTCGCGTGTAATTTCCAGAATCCGCGCGTTATGCTTCCTGATCAGTTTTTCAATCTGATCGCTCTCCATCAAGGCAGTTGTGGGAACTTTGTAAAGTGCGATCTCCTGAAAAATCATCTCCTCATTGGTATAATAAAATGCCTTCAGCACCTCAATCTGCTTGTCGATCTGCTTAACAATATTCACCACTTTTTCTTTTTCTTCATTGACAACAATGGTAAACTTACTGATCCCCATCAAGGCAGATTCGGAAACCGTCAGACTTTCGATATTTACTTTGCGCCGTGTGAATATGATCGTGATCCGATTCAGCAAACCTATATGGTTTTCGCTGTATGCTGTAATGATGTATTCCTGTTTCATCTTGTTGATTTTAATTTTCTTGTGATTTGAAAATTTAATTCATTTCGTCTGCACTAAGAATGATTTGCGAAACCGATTTTCCTGCCGGAACCATCGGAAAGATATTATCTTCTTTCTCGATCATCACTTCAAGCAGATAAGGGCCTTGGTGGTCAATCATCTTCCTCATGGCATTTTGAAGCTCGCTACGGTTATGCACTGCACAACCCGGAATACCGTAGGCATCGGCAACTTTCACAAAATCGGGACTCAGAATTTCAGTAAATGAGTAACGTTTTTCGAAGAAAAGCTCCTGCCACTGCCTTACCATACCCAGGAAATGGTTATTCAGAATCACAATTTTAACGGCCAGTTTTTCCTGGGCAATTGTGCCCAATTCCTGAATCGTCATTTGCATTCCGCCATCACCCGTAAAGACCACTACTTCGCGGTCGGGAACTCCGAATTTTGCCCCGACAGCTGCGGGTAAACCAAACCCCATTGTACCTAACCCACCGGAAGTAACCCAGCTGCGTGAACCGACGAATTTTGAATAGCGGGCTGCTGCCATCTGGTTTTGTCCTACATCAGTTATTATAACAGCTTTATTATCTGTGATATTTGAAACCATTCGAATTACTTCAGCCATTGTCAGACCTGGTTTCTGAGGGGAAAGGTCATTATTTATAACCTTCGTTTTCTCAATATCTTCAGCAGCCCTAAACTCTGCTACCCATTCCGGGTGCTTCTTTTCGATTGCTAATCGAGAAAGCAGTCTCAGCGTATGCTTTGCGTCACCAATCAGCGCCACGTCAGTTTTGACATTTTTATCAACTTCTGCCGGATCGATCTCTATATGGATAATCCTGGCTTGTTTCGCATAAGTATTGATGCTGCCAGTCACCCGATCATCGAAACGCATACCAACTGCGATTAAGACATCACACTCGTTGGTTTTGATATTCGGACCATAGTTCCCATGCATTCCCAGCATTCCCATGTTCAAAGGATGGTCGGTCGGGATTGCCGATAAACCAAGCAATGTCCCGGCAGCCGGAATTCCTGTTTTTTCAATAAAGTGGATAAGTTCGTTTTCCCCGCCCGATAACATAACTCCCTGACCATAAAGTAAAAAAGGTTTATTCGCATTGTTAATCAAATCAGAAGCTTTCTTGATCAATAATTTATCAGCAGGATATTCGGGGACATACGAACGAATCTTGATGCATTTGGAATAAGAGTATTTCAATTTTGCAAACTGGGCATCTTTGGTAATGTCTAAAACTACTGGTCCCGGACGGCCACTTAATGCAATATAGAAAGCCCTTGAAATTGCTTCAGGAATCTCTTCTGCGCAGGTAATCTGGTAATTCCATTTGGTTACAGGCATCGTAATGCCAATTACATCAGATTCCTGGAATGCATCGGTACCCAATAACCCTGAAACAACCTGTCCGGTAATGCATACGAGCGGTGTTGAATCAATAAGGGCGTCGGCAATTCCCGTGATCAGATTTGTTGCACCAGGGCCGGAGGTTGCGATGCAAACTCCCACTTTACCAGATACCCTGGCATATCCCTGAGCGGCGTGAACGGCTCCCTGCTCATGGCGCGTAAGCACATGTTTGAGAATATGGCGGTAATCGTACAATGCGTCGTAAACCGGCATAATTGCACCGCCGGGATACCCAAAAATCGTATCAACACCTTCGGCTATCAAAGATCGGATAACCGCTTCGGAGCCCGTTATTTCGACCGGCTCCTGGTCAAGTGGATTGTCGTTTGAGATAGATGTCATAACTAATTGATTTTTAATTATTCAATAATTCTTACCGCTCCTTTGTCTGCCGAGGCAACAAGGCTTGCATATGCTTTTAATGCTTTACTGATTATCCGGTTTCTTTTCTCGGGTTGCCAGGCCATCTTCCCGCGAGCCTCCTGAGCTTTTCTTCTGATTACCAATTCCTCATCAGAAACCATCAGTTCAATTCTGCGTTGAGGGATATCGATTTCAATACGATCGCCATTTTTAACCAATGCTATTTCTCCACCGGAAGCTGCTTCGGGCGATACATGGCCAATTGAGAGACCTGAAGTTCCTCCCGAAAATCGTCCGTCAGTAAGCAAGGCACATACTTTATCGAGTTTCGAGGCTTTAAGATAGGAAGTTGGATAAAGCATCTCCTGCATTCCGGGGCCACCTTTGGGTCCTTCGTAGCGAATAATCACCACATCACCGGCTGCGATCTCACGTTTCAAAATACCATCGCAGGCATTGTCCTGTGATTCAAAAACATGGGCAACTCCATTGAAACAGAAAACCGAAGGATCTACACCCGCCGTTTTAACAATACATCCATCACGGGCAATATTTCCATAAAGAATAGCCAGGCCACCTTCTTTGGTATAGGCATGTCCGATGTCGCGGATACAACCTTTCTGCCGGTCGGTATCCAATTCTGCATAATATTTATCCTGAGAACCCAATGTCAGGTTACGGCCAATATTGCCGGGAGCTGAAATATATAATTTCTTTGCCTCATCGTCAGATGTCGACCTTTGAATATCCCATTTATTGATAGCACCTGCTAATGTTCCTTCGCTTACGCGGGATACTGAAGTTTTTAATAAACCGCCCTTTTCAAGTTCACCCAGAATTGCCATGATTCCACCGGCACGGTTAACATCCTGAATATGATAATGCGAACTGGGAGATACTTTACAAATACAGGGAACTTTTCGCGAAAGAGCATCAATATCCTGCATTGTAAAATCGACTTCTGCCTCGTGGGCAACAGCCAATAAATGTAATACGGTATTTGTTGAT
Organism: Bacteroidia bacterium; assembly: GCA_026391655.1. Lineage (GTDB taxonomy): Bacteria > Bacteroidota > Bacteroidia > Bacteroidales > Prolixibacteraceae > JAAFHB01. Next base: position 39,636 of record JAPLDR010000100.1, read on the forward strand.
CCACCCATCGCAATATCCAGCGTCATCGAATTCATAAAAGCATCGCGTGATGCAATACTTCGTGGCAAAACCTGCTCATTTCCATTCTGATAGTAATCCAAGGTAATCTCAACCAGCCGTTTAGCTGCTTTTTCGAACAGTTTCTTGCGGTTTAAATGGGTTGCAACTACTGTGCCGTTACCGGGAAGTGAAAGACCTAAAGCTTCTGTCAGACAATTCATTGAATTTGCCGTAAACATTCCTGAACAGGAACCACATGTGGGACAGGCTTTTTGCTCAACTTCTGAAAGTAAGTTTTCGTCAACAGAAGGATCGGCGCCCATCACCATCGCATCCACCAGATCATATTTTTTGTCGGCTACTATGCCGGCTTCCATCGGACCACCCGAAACAAAGATGCAGGGGATATTTAATCGCATGGCAGCTATCAACATTCCCGGAGTAATCTTATCGCAATTCGAGATACAGATCATTGCATCTGCTTTATGCGCATTGATCATGTATTCAACGCTGTCGGCAATTAAGTCTCTCGAAGGGAGTGAATACAGCATTCCGTCGTGCCCCATGGCAATTCCGTCATCAATGGCAATAGTATTGAATTCGGCAGCAAAACAACCCTCATTTTCAATCAGTTTCTTTACCATTTGTCCGATTTCGTGGAGGTGAGCATGCCCCGGAACAAATTGGGTAAAAGAGTTAACCACTGCAATTAGAGGTTTGCCAAACTGCTCTTCCTTCATTCCATTGGCCCTCCAAAGGCTACGTGCACCTGCCATACGGCGGCCTATTGTTGTTGTATTGCTTCTCAGTTCGTTTTTCATCAGTAATAATTTGTTTTTTAAAGTCTGATTTAAAAAAAAGCCTTTCTCTGTTTTGAGAAAGGCTCTTATATGTTTTATCATACAATACACAACCTTCCTCACCCGGCAAAGACGAGAATTAGAATGACTACGAGTAGGAGGCTATGTGAAATTAAATTCTTCATAATTACTAAAATGCAAATCTAATAAATAACATCTAAACTTTAAATTTTGTTCTGCCGGAATCGTTCAGGCAAATTCAAAGTTTTAATCTTCGGGGTAAAACTACAAATAAAATTTTTATATCAAAATAAAAATGTAAGCAATTAACAATTATTTAATGCAATTCGATATTTTATTCGCCTTTTTGCTATTGCTTGAGAGTTTTGAATGAAATTGAACAAAAGTTTAAGCATAAGGAACAAGGCTGGATTGGAAGAAAGAGGGCGGCTGGCTCAATCAAACGTAACTATTAGAATTTAAGTTGTAAGTGCTGAGAAATATGGCTATTTTTTTAAAAATGATCAGGAAAAATCGTATCTTTAGTATTCAAAAAAAATCTAAAATATGGGCAATATAAAACTCTTTGAAAGCAAGCAAATACGGTCAGTTTGGAACGAATTTGATCAAAAGTGGTATTTTGTAATAACTGATGTCGTTCAAGTTTTGACTGACACAACTAATCCGTCTGATTACATAAAAAAGGTGCGAAAGCGAGACGATCAGCTTTCTCAAGGGTGGGGACAAATTGTCACCCCCCTTTATGTGGAAACGACAGGAGGTAAACAAAAAATGAATTGTGCGAATGCTCAAGGGTTATTGCGATTAATTCAATCAATACCATCTCCAAAAGCAGAACCTTTTAAACAATGGCTGGCTCAGGTTGGTTCCGACAGGATTGATGAAATAGAAAACCCGGAATTAGCAACGCAGAGGACACGTGAACTATACAAGCTTAAAGGTTATCCTGATGATTGGATTGAAAAACGGATGCGTAGTATTTCAATTCGTGAGGAATTAACTGAGGAATGGAAAAACAGAGGAGTAAAAGAACATATTGAGTATTCCATTTTGACTGCAGAAATCTCAAAAGCCACCTTTGGTTTGACACCTTCTGAGTATAAGAAAGTAAAGGGTTTGAAAAGCCAGAATCTGCGTGATCATATGACTGACCTCGAGTTGATTTTTTCGATGTTGGGTGAAGCTTCCACAACTGCTATTGTAAAAACTAAAAACCCCAAAGGATTTATCCAAAATAAAGTTGTCGCTAAACAAGGCGGGAAAATAGCCGGTGACGCACGAAAAGCCTTAGAATTAAAAACTGGTGAAAAAGTTGTTTCAGAAGGGAACTATTTACCGGAAGCACAGCAAATTAAGGAGTTAAAAAAGGAGAAAAGAAATAACTAAACCAAAGTGACCTCCCAAAATATCTTGACGGGTTTGAAATCAATCTGTTTGGATGATTGATTTTTTTTACTTTTACTTTTATTTAATACAATTCTTATAGTCATTAATGCATGTCCGATGTAAATGGAATGTAACTTACCGGGCGAAGCTGAGTAAAAAGAAAATAAAGAACTACAAGCGGAATCTTTTTTAAATGCAAAGACCCCAACAAGGTGAAAGAGTGGTATAAGACACATCTTGGTTTGGACACTGATTGATTAAGGAAAATTTATTCATATCATGGATGTTGAAGACAATAAAATAGAATTATGGGAACCCAACGACATTGTGTATAACAAGATTGTTGGTGGAATAACTAAATAATCCCGGTAGTTGATGGCAAAAAATAGCCTGGTTATACATTCGAACGTCGAAAAATATTAATAATGTGAATTAACGATTCGTTCTGTAGAACTTAGTGTACCTTAGTGACTTTGTGGCTTAGTGGCCTCGTTTATTATCCTTAATTCTAATCAATTACTAAAATTTAACCACATAATAATATGGTTTATATCGGACTTGACCTTGGCGGTACAAAAATTTCAGGGGCACTTTTTTCAGAATCCTGTACGATCCTTTTACAGGAAACCCTTCTGCTGGAAGGAAGAGAAGGTAAAGCTGTTGCCGGGCTGATTTTTACACTATGTGATAAATTGATTGAACTGGGCTCCATTAAAGCAGATGATGAAAAAAGCATCGGTATTTGTGTCCCCGGTATTGCCTATTCAAAAACGGGAAATGTTTGGGCGCCAAATATCCCCGGATGGGAAAATTTTCCGTTGAGGGAAGAGTTAAAGAAGCGATTCCCACATTCTCTGGTTAGTATTGAGAGTGACAGAACATGTAGTATACTCGGTGAAACAAACCAGGGAGTATCCAGGGGTTACAAAAATGTTGTATTTGTTGCAGTTGGAACAGGTATTGGTGCAGGTATCCTGATTGACGGAAGGATTCTGCATGGCGCTTCCGACATCTTTGGAGCAATCGGCTGGATGGCGCTTCAACCACCATACTCAAACGACTATGACCAATGTGGTTGTTTTGAGACCTATGCTTCGGGAACAGGTATTGCCCTTCAGGCAAAAAATCTTTTGAAAACGTTTCCTCAATATAAGGGGCAGCTTTCCCAATTTCCCTTTGATCAGCTAACTGCTCATGATGTATTTGATGCGCTTAAAAGTAAAGATCCTGTTGCAACCCAGGTTATCAATAAGGCTATAGAGATGTGGGGAATGGCTTCGGCAAACCTTGTAAGCCTGTTCAATCCTGAGATGGTAGTCTTTGGCGGCGGAATTTTTGGACCGGCAGCAGTGTTAGTGGACAGAATATACATGGAGGCACAGAAATGGGCACAACCAATTGCTATAAAACAGTGTAAGTTTGCAGCATCTGAGCTTCCAAATCTGGCAGGACTATACGGTGCCGGTGCCATATCCATACTGAATAGCCAAAACAATTTAACCGATCATTAAACATGGAAAACAGAACAAACAGACAAGTTTTGGCAGCAGGATTTATTGGAATGGTTTTTTTCGGTGTCGCCTTTGTTGTAATGGGAGCCGTGCTTCCCTCTCTTATTGCCCGGTTTTCACTTAATACTGCTGTGGCTTCCACGCTTGCAGGACTTCTTCCCTTTGGAATCCTGCTGGGCTCTGTGTTGTTTGGTCCCATAATAGACCGGTATGGTTATAAGATTCTGATGATAGCAGCAAGTATCATTGCAGTTATCGGACTTGAAATGCTTGCTTTTTGCACAAAAATCAATGAGGTTCGTCTTTCAATTTTCATTATAGGTCTCGGAGGCGGCCTGCTGAATGGTCTCACAAATGCGCTTGTCTCTGATGCATCATCGGATCATTCGAGGGCCTCAAATCTTAGTATTCTTGGTGTTTTTTATGCTTTGGGTGCAATAACTATTCCCCTTTTGTTTGCATCGCTCTCGAAAACATTCTCCTATCCTCCTATTGTTGCAGGAGCCGGAGTATTGATGTCACTTTCAGTTATTTATTACTTTTTTACAGACTTTCCAAAGGCAAAATTCAGACAGGGGTTTCCTGTAAAAAAAATAGTTAAGATGGCAAAAGAACCCGCTATTCTTATCCTGAGTTTTGTTCTCTTTTTCCAAAGTGGTCTTGAGGGTATAAGCAATACCTGGATAGCAAGTTACATGGAATTGTACAGGGGCTTTTCATCAGAAATTTCACTCTATGCGCTCAGTTTTGTAGTAGTCGGACTCGGTGCGGGAAGATTGCTCCTGAGTTTTCTTTTGAGGAGTATTTCAAAGATATCGATTTTAACAATCAGCATGCTGCTTTCTGCTATTGGAATACTTCTCATCAGCCTCTTCGACACCAGCTCAACAGCCATTGCAGGAACACTCCTTATGGGATTTGGTTTTGCGTCGACCTTCCCGATTATTTTGGGAGAGATTGGCGAGCGTTACAAGGAGATTTCAGGAACGGCCTTCAGTTTTGCCCTGGTAATTGCCTTGACCGGAAACACATTGATAAATTTGCTGGTTGGAGTGATTGACCTCAAAGCTTTCCCTGTTTTAGTGATCACATGCCTGTTAATGATTACATTGTTATACGCTGCTAATCACTTTAAAACCACCGGGGAAAGAAAAAAAAATTGAAACTTGAGCCTACTCTGAAAAGTCTTTTTTTGCCACAAAGACTCAAAGGCTCAAAGTTTCACTAAGTTTATATTGCAGATATTCATCACTTTGTGCAACTTGGTGTCTTAGTGCCTTAGTGGCATTTTTGTTATTTTTGACTTTTCGGAGTAGACTCAAACTTAAATAGTTCCAATACAAATCAAATCCAATTTTAAAATTAAGACTATGTTAGCACTTGAATGGTTGAAAAATGCAAGAGATGTGATGTCAAAAATTGAGGATAGCCAGATGGAAAACATCAAAAAAGCTGCCGCTATTATGGCGGATAGTATTGAGGCTGGCCGCTGGGTACACACGTTCGGATGTGGTCACGCAACAATCCCGGTCGAGGAGATGTATCCGCGAATCGGTGGATTTGTCGGTTTCCATCCGATGGTTGAACTTCCCTTGACATTCTTCACGAGAATAACCGGAGAGATGGGGGTTCATCAGTTCCTTTTTCTTGAGCGGGCAGAGGGGTATGGTGATGCCATCATGAAATCGTATAATTTTGACAAAAGAGATACCATGTGGATCTTTTCGCATACAGGTATAAATAATGTTAATATCGACATTGCCCTGAAAGCTAAGGAAATCGGCATGAAAGTCATCGTATTTGGTTCTGCAGCCGGGTCAGTTGACAAGAAGAGTCGTCACTCTTGCGGGAAAAACCTTTTCGAACTTGCCGATCTTGTGGTTGACTCGTGCGCTCCGCTTGTTGATGCAAGTGTCGATTTGAAAAACCATATCGACAAAATTGGTCCTGTGTCTACGATGGCGTTTATTACCTTAGTCTGGATGACCGTAACCACGGCAGCCGAGATTCTGGCAGAGCGGGGAGTAAAGCTTTTTATACACCCTTCTCACAATGTCCCCGGTGATACTACAGCACACGACAGGCTCGATGGATGCCTTGCAGCCTACAAAGAGAGGGTGGCTGGTATCTGAAGTTTAAAACTAACCGAGTTAAAGGTTTACCCGTCCGGGTAGGGTTTCTGATCATCCGAGTTAAAGATATAGTCACACGAGTTAAGGTTTTGGTCGTCCGGGTTGAACAGGACGGTCATATTCTTGATCTGCATGGCAAAATCTATAACAGGGCGGCTTTCCCAACCTACAGGGCGACGATTTCTACTAACAGGGTGAGGAAAAACTTAACAGGGCGGCTTTCCCAACCAACAGGAAGACTATTTTTGCTAACAGGGCGGGAAAAAACATAACAGGACGGCTCTTCCCTTCTGTAGGGCGACGTCCCGCTCAGCAGTACGACGAAAATATGCGATAGTAGCATTAAATCTGATTGTAGTGATCTTTTAAATATAGTTTTTAATGATAATGAATCAATATTTTTGAAGGGGTCAGCATCACCGAAATTTCAAGAAGAGTCCTTGGAAGAGAAAGATTTATAGTACGATGACCCAATATTACAACTGAATAGACACTTTTTATCGTAAATGATCAATTTTCAAATAGATCTTTTCCAAAAGTTCTCTATGGTTGCTACTAAATGTTTCTAAATAGTATCCTATAAATAACTCTTGATCATTTTCCACTTCAATCTTTAAACTACTGAACATTGTACAATTATACTCGAGAGTAAATTGACTAAAAGCAAGACTTCCAATAATTTTCGAATTTCGTTCTAAAAAATTAATTGTTTGATGAAAATCCTCTTCAGTTTCTTCAGGTATTTCGTACATCACACAAACTCTATTATGAATTCCAGCAGCAAAGGCATCTTTTAAAACATCATTCATAATTGTAATGGTTGTGCCTTTTCTTATTTTTTTCAAAATCTTATCTGATCCGGACTCCATCCCCCAAATCAGAACATCACAACCATTCATAGAAGCATCTAACAAAATATCGAAGTTCAAATTTTTGTCAAATCTTGCAAAGCCTCTCCAAAATATTTTCTTTTTCAAATTTGATACAATATTTGAAATTGAAGTAAGTCTTTCTTTATTTAATTCAGAATCAACTAAACAAATATATTCAGTATTATACTTATCAATTAACTTTTCAAAATCATTAAATATGACTTCTTTTTTCTTTATTCTATACTTGGGGTCTAAAATTGGATAACTACAAAAAGTACATTTGCCCCATGAACATCCCCTGGAGCTTTGATAAGGTAATGTATTTTTGACATCATAGCTGTTTAAATCATAGTCTACGAATGTAGGTGCAGGGAGATCGTTTAAATCAATATAATCTGGCTTAATATTCCCAGAAACCTTATTATCTGTCAATGTCAAAGTATTATTAACTTCTGAGTTATCCTTGGTAATAATATTATAAAGAGTTTTCTCACCTTCACCAACTACAAAATAATCAATATACTTAAACAGTGAAGAATTCTTTCTAATTTTCGTTGATAACTGCGTTACCCATGCTCCTCCAATAATTACTTTTACATCCTTGAAATTTTCTTTGATAATTTTAGCTAAAGTAAAAGAAGGTATCACTTGATTTATTCCAGTAACTGAAATTCCATAATATTTATATTCATCTTGGAATATTTCACTGAAATAAGATTTGTAGAACTTATAATAGGGATTATTAAAGTTATCTTCTAAAAGGGATAAAATGCCATCACTTCTTAATGCATATCTACTTAAAGAGGCATTGAAATAATATTGATCATGATAAAAATAAAGTGGAATTTCGTCTTTTTTAAAATTGTGAGAAGTTTTAAATATTTCGCTATTGAAATTAATCCAAAATAATAAAATTAACTCACGAATATTTTTGTTGACAATTAAGCCTTCGTTTAATACTTTATAGTTAAAATCTTCTAAAGACAGAGATAGGTAACTTTTAATTTTGATATAATTGTTAATATCGATGCATGAATCTTTATTGAATTCTGATTCAGTAATAATAAGTTTTAACCAATGATAAAATCCTTCGAGGTTTTTCTTTTGGGAAATCTTTTTCCAGAAAAAAAGGTTTAAATCAAAGCTTTTATTTTCAATGTTATATTGGGTGAGATAAGCAGATAATTGCGGAAGACTCAAATATGGCAAATCAATATCCCATAGTGGAGGGAAAATTAATTTTATTTTTTCTTGCTTTGTCATAAATCAAAAGTTAGAATGCATTCATCATATATACTCAATTTTTGACAACATGAAATATTAATTTCATTAGACTTGATACAACCAAGCAAAACTCCAATATGTGAATTACATTCAGTTCCATTCGAAGTCAAATTTTTACAATTTTTAAAGGCAATAGTAATTTTATCTTCTAATAAAACAATTTTAACATTTTGATAATTTCTACCCGAAATTTGTTCGCCTTCAATAATTGCCCTTAATGATTTCGGAATGTATAAAGAAACTTCATTTTTATGATATGAAGATTCAATATAATCAGACCAAAAAACTATTTCTTTTTCCTTTAAATTCATAACTTTTTGCATTGTAATAACAACTGGGTAGTTTCTTTATCTGAATCTTCATCAAAATCGAAGTATTCCAACTTAATGATTTTTGCTTTACAACTTAAATAATCAATGATTTTCGAAATCGGAAACCCAAAACCGTTATCAATTTTTGTAAAAACCTGAAGATGAAATATCGGAATAAAAAAATCCTTCAACCTATTGAATGGTTTACTATAAACAGGAATAGTGATCCACAATTCCCCATTTTTATTTGTCTTTTTTAATGCTTCATCTATCACACTATATGGATTTGGCACATGTTCTAACAAATAAAACATCCAAATAAAATTAAAATACTCATCTTCAAAATTTAAACTATTTGCATTTGATATTTTAAATGCTGAGGAGTAGTTGCTATAATCAACAATATCAGCAAAATAAAATTCAAATGGTAATTCGAAGATATTTTCTTCAAAACAATTACCACAAGCGAGATTTAAAATCTTTGAGTTTTTATCTATAAGATCAACTTCGCTTTTCAATAAATTGTGAGAATAAAAGTTGGATTGATGTAATTTACTATTGCGATTAAAGACCTTATCTAAATAGTAATTAAGGCAAAGAGAAAATTTCTCCGAAAAACCATTATTAAAAGTCTCGGGAATTAATGGATCGAAATAAATTGCAGTTCTTTTGTTGTCTCTTGATTGTACAATATATGTTTTTGTATTTTCTGTAACTTTTTGAATTATTAAGAACTCAGATAATGCAAGATAATCGATAAATTGACCTGTATAATTGATAAATAATAAATCACAATCATTATTTGGCAGATAAAGTTTTAAACAAAATTCATTGATCATATCAATCATTTATTTCTTTTATAAATTGCAATTCAATAAGCTCGGTTAACAACTCTTTTATATCATTTGTGATTACATTAACATCCACGTCATATTCTTCAATTATGATCTCCGCTATATCAATTGGAGAGATCCCATTTAGTATTTGATTTACAATCCAGAATCCAGTTTCAGGCAATTCATATATTAAACCAGTTTTTCGGTTTGAAAATAAAAAACGCCGTTCTTCATGAAACATTGTTTCAATACTTTCAATTTCTTGTCTAAGCAAATATTTTGCAGCCACTAAATCTCCATCAGAATAATTCATAAGAGAATTTACTTTTTATTTCTTATCGCGCCAGCGGTAAACGTTTTTGTTGCATCCGATCCACTTGGTAGGGCAATAATTTTCCCTTTTATTCCTTTATATTCTTTAAGTTCTTTCATATAATTGAATTTATTTTATTCTACAAAATTATACCATTCATTTTTATTTGTGAAGATTTTTTGAATTTTCCAATAAATATTTTTCTTACTATCTAACAACTTGTTTTTAAGCAGTATTACATGATTGCCTATTTCCGTCTCGCCTTGTAATTCTTTTTCCAAAAATTCCATGTTCATTAGAAATGTTTTATAAAAACCGTAATCATTAAGTAACACCTTCGATACTCTCTCATAATACTCACCTTCTATGAATTTATACTCAAAAAGTAATGCACGGACATCAAGAAAGTCAAAATACGAATTCGGTAGATTAACATTCTGCATTTTGGACAGAAAAAGATCTGGTATAGTTATCGTAGGATAGTTATTTATAAGTCTATTTTTTAAAGCAATTCTATGACAATAATTTAACTCATCAAATACAAATTCAAACAACACACCTTCTTTAATAAAATACTGTTTTTTATATTTAAGAAAAGGAGTTTCGATATTTTCAACATAATCATTGTGTAATAAAATATTTCTAATTGCTTTTAATTCAGAATATTTGCAAATAATATCAACATCTTTTATTCTTCTGTTTTTTTCAATCAAATATTTATGCGAAGATGGACAATTAATCCATATTGCAACACCTCCATATAATCTTGCCAATATCTGATTATTTTCAAAAAGCTCAATAATGCCTAATGCTTGATCAATTATATTTACATTGCTCGTTTCCAATTTTATCTTTCTAACCTATGAAACTTATTGATACAATTTTCGCTTAAATCAAAATAATACCCTCTCAAAATACCCTGCGCATATTCAGAACCAGGATTAACACATAGAGTTTTTTGGATGAAAGTCTCAGCACAAGACTCATGAGTATGTCCGTGCAATGAAAGTAAAGGTTGGGAATCTTTTATTAATTTAAGAATGGCTTTACTTCCAACATGTACTTTTTTTATTTCACCTCCCTTGAATACAATTTTATACTGTTTGTCAATTAATGGGGCATTATCCAATAAAGTATTGTACGGCGGACAATGAAAGTTAAAAATACAGTTCCCCATACGTTCGATGTTACCACCAATTATCCTTTTAATTTCAATTTCAATTTCTTCTTCTGTTTTTTCTCTTGGTGTTGCCCATGGAGTAAATGGAACAGATGAATAATTAAGTATTTGAAATTCTTTAAAATTCACTATATTATTTATGCCGATTAAAATATTCTTACTTCTAAACCCATTTAGTGCACTATCCAATTCAATCAAATCATCATTTCCGGGACACAATAAAAGTTTGTAATCTCGATCTTCATCATTATATTCTTTAACCCAATTCTTTAACCGTTCAATTACAGCTCCTAAAATTAAACCATCTGCCTTGAGCTGATCATTTAAACACTCAACATATTGCTTAAAAGTTAATTCTAAAATATATTTTCCATAGTCTTCTGAATCTCTTAGAAATTCTGGATAATTCTTAATTTTCTCCTTTTGAATACAATTTGAACCCCCACTAACAATATACTTTTCCCCATTATCTTCAATTACAGGGATTACTTCTTTACCAGATAAATCTCCTGAGATAATCAGTAAATCTATATTCAAATCTTTAGCCACTATTAGTGCTTTAAGGTACAACAGACTTGAACCATGAATATCTGTGACAAAAAAAATCTTCATTTTAACTTATTCTGGTGGTAGTTGCGAATAAATATTATCAGTAGAAATACCATTTTTGAAATTCACTTTTTGCTGATACCAATATAAAATTACTAATATCGTTAATATACCAGAAAGAATAGCCATAATTACATAACTGTGAACAACCTCTTTCAAAGTAATAAAGATAAAAAACCAACCAAAGAAAAAAGTAAAAAATCCACACAATGTAATCAGGGGAATTCCAAAGACGGATCCTTTTACTGGCAATTGTCTATAAATTTCCGGCTTTTTATATGGCAGAAGAATTCCAGTCAACCCGTAAAGCCAGAAAATAAAAAAGGTACAAAACATTGTAGCACCGATAACCAAACTTATGTTATATGTCTGAAAAATCACACCAAAAATAGCTATTAAAGCAACTATATGAGTTGCCCAAGTTGGTGCACCATTTGACTCATTATATTTCGAAAAAGAATGAGGTAATGCACGATCCATTGATAAGGCAAAAATGATTCGCGAAGTAGATAAGAAAATTGGTGGAATGCTATTTACAAACCAAAGGACAATCATAAGGGCTAAACATAAACCCAAAAGAGGAATTCTTGAAATAGAAATAATGTAAAATGGGATGGATGGTTTTACGTTGATGAGGTTATCTGGTAATAAAACCTTGGCTTGATCCTGAGAAGTAACAAAATCAAAAGCACTAATAAAATCTCCAAAAGGTATAAAAACAGCAAATGCCAGTAAAATATAAATTAAACTAACCCCCAACCACCCCAATAAAAATCCTTTTAATAAATTTTTATTGGGATTCTGAATTTCACTTCCTGCATAACAAGACATTTCAATACCATTATATGCCCATATCACAATCAAAAAAAGCCCTACAGTTGAACCAAAGGAAAATGAAGTATGCTTCCATCCAAAACCACTTGCGAGAGTTATAATATTTTGGAAGGAGCCAGTACCCCAAGTGCTATTAAATATTTCAATTGCATTCTGCTTTGATGCAAAAAAGAAATAAAGAATAACAATTAAACTTGTAAAAAGAGGAATATAAAAGAAAATTCTCATCACTTTTTTAAAAGTTTTCATCCCTTTAAGTGTAACAAACCAGAATAATAATACCCAAATAATTCCACCAACTATATTGCCAGCTTTTGAAGAGAATAGTTCGCCAACATAAATTAGATCATAAAACTCATAAGCTTTACCGGCTATGATAAGAATACTGCCCAGAATATTCATAATGATATTTCCCAATATTCCAGCGACTAAGGCTTGACCGAAAACATATAACATTGCACCAATATATCCCATCGTTGGACTTACAACACGACTAACCGCTACATATAAGCTCCCTGCTCGTGGCATACCTGAAGCAAGTAAAGAAATGAGAAAAACTATAGGTAAAAAAACTATCATACCAATTATAAATGCCACTCCGACACTGCCTCCCGGATATTTAGTTTGCATATTGACAGAATAGTATAATATACCTGATGCAGCAGGTGCCGCAATTGACATTATCATTATATCAAACCAGGATAATTCTTTAACTAACCCTGATTTTTCTCTTATAAAAGGATTATTCGACATAGAAATCATTTAAAAAATTAGAGATTTGTTGAACTTTATCATTGTTTATATCTAATAATTCTTGCGAAAAAGTTTTGGGGAACAATCTAGGGTTTGACCAATTTCCTAGAGTTTCATCTATAATTATTTGACAATCATTTGTTTTTAATTCTTTAAAAACAGGAAAATTATTTAATGGTTCTTTTAAAAGGATTCTTTCATTTAATATATTTTCAATGTAAGATATGTATCCCTTATGTAAAGCTCCAGAATCTCTTTCTAAAATTCTAATGAATGGAAATTTAGTGTCAATTATACCTAGAATTTCACTTTCACCAATTCGCATTTTATTATTTATCTCAATAATCCGACTTTTCAAAAAGAAATTCAGGTCACAGTCTTTGATTTCTTTTAGCAAGCTCGACTTATCAAATACATATATATCAATTTTTAGAATAGAATTTAATATGTAAAACGGAATGATTCTTTTTGAAATGTATTCTAATGAATACCTATTAAAATCAACAACAAGAATTCTTGATACTCTCAGACTTGAATTATTTAAAAGACCTCTTTTCGTATGAGCCAATATTCTTATGAATTCTTTATCGTTAAACCAAGTATATTCATCTGATTTTAAAAATGTTGAATCAGTGGTAATTATTGATGCAACCTCATCCATAGAAAGATGGTCAATAATTTTGCAAAGTATATCAATATATATTTTTATATTTTGATTAGATGCAATTTCATATTTCCGAATGGATGAAGGTATATGCTTATATGTTGAAAAAAATAAATCGTGAATTGCTTCATACGCTTTTTTATTATCTTCTTTTAACTTAGTTGAAATCAAAGGGAGAGATGGTTTAGTTATCCGGAAACCCTCAATAAATATTTTACAGTTTTCAGCTGGCAAATACGGTACAATAGGTTTGAAAATACTAATATCTAAATCTCGTATACATTTTTCACATGATATGCCTTTAAAATTCTGACAAATCAAACATTCTACATCAAATCCAGATAGGTCTCCTATTTCAATTAATGTTGTTTTTGCTAAATAGTTTTCTGCAAAAATTGCAAGATAAGCAAAAAGAATAGGAAATAATTGTTTTAGAGGATATTGAACTATCTCATTATCAAAATCTTTTTTAAGAACTTCACCTTTTTCTGATTTATTCGAAAATGCAATAAATATTTTCTCCGACCAAAAAATTTTATTTGAATCTGAAAGATTTAAATCATCAATAGTTGCTACGACAATATTGAGCTCTTTAAAATTATCTTCCTTTAAATCTTTGATTTCAAAATCATATATGCTTATGTTACTAAGCTTGTCTTTTATATAGTTTATTAATTTCCTATAATCATTTCGAAGTTTAGTATCACTCCAGAAAAAAACAATACTATTAATTGTTTTTTTCTCATCACTCACTTTCTGGATTTTATCCTTTAGTTTCATAGCAGTCTATTACTATTTCAATAAATAACCTCTCAGTGTCCGAATCAATATTGCACGAGATGTGTAAAATTCGCTAATATGTCTCAGATTACTACTTGTATCACTTTGAAATGCCATTCTTAAAGTTGTTAACTTATCTTTCAAATCATCACATTTCTCTTTTATGATCTTCTCTTCATTTTCATGAATTAGATCTTCAATTTCAAAAGTGAAATTGTCTAGATATAATTCTAAAGATTGTAATATAAATGTAATTTCATTATGATTTCTAGTATGGGCTAACTCATAATTGAGTTGATCAACTCCGTTTCTTAAAATTTCAATAAAAGAATTGAAGGTTGAAGATTTTATTTGTGTAACTAAGTTTATTTCGTTAAAAAATTCTCCCACTTTAGAGAACTTATATAACACAAATACATTGACAAAAGTCAAAAAAGTACCAAAGATGCCTGAAACATAGCCCGCGAATTCATACCATTTAGATATTTCATTTGGGAAAGGATGCTTTACAAATTCTCCTACAAAAAGCGAAAGTAAAAAAATAGTTATTATGACACCCACAAATAATAATATTTTCAAAATGGTATAAATAAAATCGCTTTTTTTATTATTATTGGATCTCATAGAAAAAGTATTGATGCGTAAAAGTAATAATAAATTATAATAATTATGAGAGAAACTACAAAATATTCTTTCCGAAAGTCATAATTCGTATATTCAAGTTAAAAATGCGACAAATTCATTCAAAGATGAATAAAAATTTGGGATGATATATTGATTTTGTTTTTTGCTTGGTCTTAGATTTGCTTTGTTCTGTATCATTTTAATATACTCTCTATCGTACAAATCGAAATTGCTTCCTTTTATTATGTATTGCTTGATTAGTTTGTTCTTATGTTTAAGAATCCCCCTCTCCAATAAAGAATATGGGTATGCAATATAGAAGTCAGCCCTCAGTTTTTTGGCGTTTAATTCATGCTGGGTAAACTCTGAATCGTCATAGAATGCAAGCGTGTTAACTTCATCCCTAAAGGCAAATAGTAATCTTACCGTTGCTTTAGCTACATCCTCGGCTTGTTTGCCAGAGTCCATCTTTTCCATCAGCAAGAAGCCCATTTTGCGCTCGGCAATTGTGATGATCCTTTGCCATTTCACCAATAACTGTGACAATTTTCCTGTCCCCACACCGTTCTTGGGTATCCACAATGGCAAGTCACAACTCTATTGACACTTAATTTTTGATGTTCACCTGCTTGCAACTCCTCGGTCGCTTCCGGTGTTTTTAACCGATGGCGAGTATGGTTCCGGATGCGAAGAATAGAAGCAGGTAGAACTAATCCAACCATTTACATTCTTTACAAAATAACCCAGCTTGTGAGGGATTTATCGCTTAATCCCGCCCTGCATATAGTTTAACATGTTGAGTGAAATACCGGAGGACACTGCAATATATGAGATTATTTCTTGATTTTTTTGTATATTTAATGGTTATTGATCCAATAGCAGCAAAGGGATTGGTTGATAAATATTTTAAACCTTAAAATCATGGGCTTAATAAAAGAACCGGAAGGAGTTGATTTTGTAATTCAAAGTAAACCTCTGACTGAAAAACAAGAAAGAGAACTAAGTGCATTTATTGCAAAGAGGAAAATTGAGATTAAAAAACTGGCGAAAAAAGACACATACACTCGTCAACGGGTATAATTTGATCCCTATTACCACTCGTTTGCATCTGCCTGCCCCGTTTCCCTGGATAACCCTCATTATAATTGGTAGTCTGGCAATGGGAATAACACTTAAAAGCGATCCTGAAATCATTAGTAGACAGATTAGTGTAAAGTCTATTCCACAGATGTATACAACATATAGCAGCTTAAAGTACTTGCTAAATGCTACAGATGCAAAATACTTTAAGCCGGTACGTCTTTCACCTGTTGGAAGCAAGAAAAAACCTACTTATCATGGGTTTTTCTTTTATAATTGGAGGAACACTATATTTTTTCAGGGAAGGGTTTAATCCTTCGGGCAATCGTTTTATTGCTTTTGTAAAAGATGCCCGGGTAACCGGCCCTGGAGTAACGAAAGCCCGCACCGAGGGTTTTTCGATGACGCTGGATGGAAAAGATATCAGGTATTTTTACCGGGAACCAAGCCATCATTTCTGGTTAAAAGATGAAGAAATTATTGATAATCCTCCCGAAAAGCAATAAATGATTTAACTGATTCATTAGGAACTAACAGCAAGCTACCCGCCGGGTTTCCCCGAAGGATCGGGACAGGCAAGCTTTGTTGACAGGATCCCGCACGTGCTGGATGAAAAGCAGCTCTTTGCAGGAAGTTTATCGGGAAATTCCCGCCCGTGTAGTTGCGGAACGGTTGGCATTCATTGTAAAAACCTCCACTGTCGTATTGATTTTTGTTGAATAAATCGATTTTATTACCTTTGAGTAATATACTGATTATTATATGAAAAAAGAAAATACAATAAGACTATTTGAGTCAAAAAAAATAAGGGTTTTGTGGGATGACAGTACTGAAAAGTGGTATTTTTCTGTAATAGATGTAATTGAGATATTAACCGAAAGCAAGAATCCACGTCGTTATTGGAGTGATTTAAAGATAAAGCTAAATAAAGAAGGAAGTCAACTGTACGAAAAAATCGTACAGTTGAAAATGGTAGCCTTTGATGGAAAAATGCGGGAAACAGATGCTGCTGACACGGAGCATATTTTACGATTAATACAATCTATTCCGTCACCTAAAGCTGAACCATTCAAGATGTGGTTAGCAAAGGTTGGTTATGAACGAATTGAGGAAACTGAAGATCCCGAAATTGCCTTTGATCGAGCAATGGAGACATATCTAAAAAAAGGATATTCGACTAATTGGATTAATCAAAGACTCAAAAGTATTGAGGTACGTAAAGAGCTTACTGATGAATGGGAGTCACATGGGATTAAAAAAGGACAAGAATATGCGATATTAACCGATGAAATTACAAAAGCATGGGCAGGTTTAACGACAAAAGAGTATAAAAGTATCAAGGATTTAAAGAAGGAAAACCTTCGAGATAACATGACAAATTTGGAGTTAGTTCTAAATATGCTTGCAGAAACATCGACCACAGAATTATCGAAAAAGAAAAAGCCCAAAACATTTACAGCGAGTAAAAAAATTGCTCAAAAGGGTGGGGAAGTTGCTGGTAATGCAAGAAGAGATTTAGAGAAAAAACTTGGAAATAGTGTGATTAGTCCTTTAAATGCAAAAGGACTAGGACGAAAAGACGATGAACAGATTGAATAGAATAAACAACGAATGCAACAGCAAGCTACCCGCAAGCAGGGGCTTTCCCGGTTCTTCCCGAAAAGTCCCCGAAAAATCGGGGCAAGCTGGGGCAGGCCGGGACAGGCTATGCTTCGTTGACTGGATACCGATAGTTATCGGGATGAAATGAAGCGTCTGCCAGCTGGTGGATTCATCGGTAGAATCCTTGCCTTCGAGTAGGCAAAACATTGGCGTTAATTGCAAAAGAGGCATCCTACTAAAAGTCACTGATTGAAATTAAATAATGATGTGCATTTTTAACTTAATCTGACAAAGATGAACAGAAAGTTGATTCTCGTTATAGTATGTGCGATGATGCTCCTCTCCGGAAGACTTCTGTCGCAAAGCCAATCTGAATCAAAAAACAGTTGGGAACTGGTCTGGAGCGACGAATTCACTGGTAACCAGCTCGATACAAGCAAGTGGAATGTACTGGTGCGCGAACAAAGTAAGCACAATGAACTTCAGTATTATGTCCCTGGCGAAGTATACGTTGAAAACGGTGTGCTCCGAATACGGAGCCGAGTCCGTAAATTCGGATCCCAGGAATACACCAGCGGAAGGCTTGATACAAAAGGAAAATTTGCTCCGGTGTATGGCCGTTTCGAAATCCGGGCAAAGCTGCCGGCAGGGAAAGGTCTCTGGCCTGCACATTGGCTTTATCCTCAGAATCGTGACTGGCAGATGGAGACCATCATGGCGGATGCGGTCGCCAACGGTAAAGAAGGATTTATACCCGAAGAACGTCCATGGTATAGCGAGATCGATATCATGGAATTTCTTGGTCATGAACCGAATATTCTCTACGGAACGCTCCATTACTATACATTTAATGGTCAGAAGAGGTCCAGTTCTGGAAAATGGAGCGGTGCAGTTGACTATACGAAAGACTTTCATATCTATGCATTGGAATGGGAACCTGATTCTATGCGCTGGTATATCGACGGTCAGCTTTTACATGTTTCCACTGATGGAATTCCGCATACACCGCATTATCTTATCCTAAACACAGCGATCGGAGGGAGTTGGCCGGGAAATCCTGATTCAACAACAACCTTTCCCCGGTTCCATGACATAGACTACGTTAGAATATTTCACAAAAAAGCATATTTTAAATAGAATAAGTGTCAACAATGACTTTATTCGTCGCAACTCCTTATAACGGCTTGGGTAATAAAAGTTTGAGTCCATTCCGAAAAGTCAAAAAAAGCAAGAATGCCACTAAAGCACAAAGATACTAAGTTGCACAAAGCAATGAATATCTGTAATTTAAACTTAGTGAAACTTTGAGTCTTAGGGCCTTTGTGGCAAAAAAAACTTTTCGGAGCAGACTCAAACTTTAAAATATAAAATTGGTTTATTCAATGAATCGCAATCGTAACAGACTACTATATCTGCTAATGGTAACCATCGTTATCTGTTTAGGTCTTTTATCAAGAAGAATATCCGACCACCTGCCAGACCTGATAAATTTGGTTTTGGGTGATATACTTTGGGCATTGATGGTTTACCTTTTGATCAGAACAGTATTCAGAAGCTGGTCAATACGAAAGGTTGCCCTGACGGGTCTCACATTTAGCTTCTTAATAGAATTGAGCCAGATCTACCATGCTCCCTGGATCGATGCGATCAGAAATACAACATTAGGTGGCTTAATCCTGGGATTTGGTTTTTTGTGGAGTGATCTGGTGGCCTACTCAATTGGTATTGGATTTGGAATTGTAATTGATTACTATGTTGAAGCATATTTGATGCGCAAAAACGGAGCCTGATTTTTTCTCCCCAACTTCTCCTACATAATCAGTATATCAATCTATTAAGCCAATATCCCTCCATAAGATGGCGGACGTTGGCCACACAAAGATAAAACACACTTTTTAAGAATGATTTTATGGAAAAGAAATGTTTGTATTTTTTATTGTTACTTTTTATTTCGAACCTAAGTAGCCTTCGTGGGCAGAATTCTGTAAATGACAGTACCAGTATTGGCCCGGCAAACGGAATTCTGGTTATTGTGGGAGGAGGTGGCGGGAATGATTCAATCATAAAAAGCTTTATAAAACTGGCAGGCGGTAATGATGCTCCGATTGTCGTTATTCCAACAGCCGAGGGGAGTGAAAAATATGATGAAAATTCTGGTAGTGCCGGCACTATGAGAAAACTTGGAGCAAGAAATGTTACAGTACTCCATACTTCAGACAGGAATATTGCTAACTCCGATTCATTTGTGAAGCCATTAATTAATGCTAAAGCAGTCTGGTTTGGTGGTGGTCGTCAGTGGCGGCTTGTTGATGCCTATAAAAATACATTAACTGAAAAGATGTTCTGGAAGGTCCTGGAAAAAGGTGGTGTTATTGGCGGGTCATCTGCCGGTGCAACCATCCAGGGCAGCTATCTCACACGTGGAGATTCAAAAAATAATCAAATCATGATGGGCGATCATGAGGAAGGTTTTGGTTTTCTGAAAAATGTAGCTATCGACCAGCATGTTTTGGCACGCAACCGACAATTTGATTTGTTTGATATTCTGAAGAAACACCCTCATTTATTGGGAATTGGTATAGACGAAAATACTGCGATTGTTGTCCGGGGAAATCAATTTGAAGTAATAGGCAAAAGCTATGTAATTGTTTATGATGGTACGTTTTGGTCACGCGAAGGGAGCGATTTAAAAAACCTGCCTGAAAAGACTAAACTTTTTTATTTCCTTCGCGATGGAGATAAATACGATCTTTTAAACAGAAAAGTGAAATGAGTTGAATTAGATAAAGGAGTAAGATATAAAGGATTGATATGAAAAACCTGACAATAAAAGCAATCGTGATTGCTGCTCTATGCCTGACTTTTTCATGTGGCAGGCAGACCAAGGATTCCGGCAAATCGGGAAAGAATGATAAAGCGGGTATAAGTGAGCAACTTATATTGAAAACATCGGATGATGTAATCAAGGAATTAAAGAATGGAAACAAACGATTTGTTGAAAACAGGTTAATAAACACTGACTACAAAAAACAGATCGAACTGACGAAGACGGGTCAAAAGCCTCATGCTGTAATTCTGTCATGTATGGATTCGAGGGTGCCACCTGAAATAATTTTTGACCAGGGAATTGGAAATATTTTTGTTATTCGTGTGGCGGGTAATATTGAAGACGTGAATGTACTTGGCAGCATGGAATATGCTGTTGAACATGCAGGCTCAAAACTTATTGTCGTTATGGGGCATAATCATTGCGGTGCGGTAACAGGAGCTGTTGAAGATATTAAACTTGGTAATTTAACGCAGTTAGTCGGCCAAATAAAGCCTGCAATTAAGTCTGACATTAAGGATCCTGATATAATTGATCAAACAGCAAAAAGTAACGTATTAATGACAATCGGTGATATCTTAAATAGAAGCGAAATTATTCATGAGTTAGTTCACGATAAAAAAGTAGCTATTATTGGTGCGTTTTATGATATTGAAACAGGTATCGTAACTTTTATGGAATAATCCCATTTGGAAATATTGATATGATAAAAATATTCACAAATCTGAGCTTTCTTATCACTCTGTTCTTTTTGTCCCATCAAAACCTTCAGGCTCAAGTTGATTACAATCACCAGTGGCCGGGATTTCGCGGTCCATGGGGTTGTGGATTTATCGAGAGTGTTTCAGCACCAACCACCTGGAGTGTAGATAGCACAACAAACATCAAATGGAAAACTCCGATTCCGGGATTAGGTCATTCGTGCCCGGTTATTTGGGATGATTACCTGTTTGTCACTACTGCCTCAAACAGTAAGGGCAGTGAATCGCTCAAAGTAGGACTTTATGGCGATATTGATCAAGCCAATGATAGTGTGGAACATGAATTCAAGATTTACTGTCTGGATAAGCGTACCGGAAAGATAATTTGGGAAAGAATTGCCCATAAAGGGATACCTAGATCGAGACGACACACCAAATCCTCACAGGCCAATTGCACACCTGCTACCAATGGTAAATATCTGGTCGTACACTTTGGTTCCGAAGGTCTCTATTGCTACGATTTTAAGGGGAAACTGATATGGAAGAAAGATATGGGTTTGCTTACTCCCGGTCCATACACTGACCCAGGAGTTGAGTGGGGTTATGCCAGTTCGCCTGTGATATTCAAGGATAAAATTATCATTCAATGCGATATCCCTAAAACTCCTTATATTACTGCATTAGACTTGGCAACCGGCAATGAAATCTGGAAAACTTCACGTGGCGATGAGGTTTCGACATGGTGCACTCCGGCGATTTATTCGAAAGATGGAAAGACTCAGGTTATTGCAAATGGCTACACGCATATCTGCGGATATGCGTTTGAAACGGGGAAGGAAATCTGGAAACTAAGTAATGGAGGTGATGCTCCGGCTCCTACGCCTGTAATTGCCAATGATCTTATCTATCTGAATAGTGCACATGGGAAATGCTCACCGATTTTTGCAGTCAGGCCAAATGCAACAGGAGATATCACGCTTGCCCCTGATAGTACCAAAAACAAATACATCGCCTGGAGTATTAAAAGGGGAGGAGCATATATGCAAACCCCGCTTATTTACCGCGGATATCTTTACAATCTTCAGGTTAATGGTCAGCTTACCTGTTTTGATGCCTTGACCGGTGAAGTGAAGTATAAAGCGAGTTTAAGTGAAGCATTTAGTGCATCAGGTATTGCATCTGACGGAAAACTCTATTTTAGTTCGGAAGAAGGCAATGTTTATGTCGTTAATGCTGGTCCTGAGTATAAACTGCTCGCAAAAAATGTCCTGAAAGATATTTGTATGGCTACTCCGGCTATTTCCGGAAATATCCTTTTCTTCCGTACACAACACTATTTGATTGCGGTTGAGTAGCTGTTTTTGAAATCTTGAGTTTTACAGTTACATTTGTTACTTAAAACAGTTGAAGAATGTTGACAAAAAACAATGTTATTAAGACAATATCGACGTTTCCTGATAATTTTACTTTGGATGAATTGATAGACAAACTGATTTTCATGGACAAAGTGGAAAGAGGGCTTGAGCAATCGCTTGCTAATAATGTATATTCAGAAGAAGAAGCCAAAAAAAGGCTTTCAAAATGGCTAAAGTAGTCTGGACTGAACCTAACCTTATTTTTGTTTTTTTACCTTAGTAGCACATTAACCTGCCCTCACCCATAACCTTATTGACCTTATTTTAATACGTTCTATTGTATTTTCGTGTAAATAAGGTTAATAAGGTTAAGATGCACGATGGTACACTCAAAGCTACTAAGATACTGTGATTACTTCCAAATTTGTCCCAAATTAATTTCCTAAATTTTCTTTTTTTATCTTTGCCAAGCAGAAAGAAGGCTTCAGTCGATTCGTTGAACCGAAGTCTATCTAGTGGCGGAGAATTTATTCTCCGCTTTTTTCTTTTGCTTCACAAAAGAGCAGAA